>NZ_CP011070.1:1202060-1803090 GCF_000956175.1 Nitrosopumilus adriaticus | reverse complement strand
GGATACAGATGATGACGGTGACTCTGTTCTCACAATAACTGAAGTTCCAGAAGGTGACACCGATAGTGATACTGTTCTTAACTACTTGGATACAGATGATGACGGTGACTCTGTTCTCACGATAACTGAAGTTCCAGAAGGTGACACCGATAGTGATACTGTTCTTAACTACTTGGATACAGATGATGACGGTGACTCTGTTCTCACAATAACTGAAGTTCCAGAAGGTGACACCGATAGTGATACTGTTCTTAACTACTTGGATACAGATGATGACGGTGACTCTGTTCTCACAATAACTGAAGTTCCAGAAGGTGACACCGATAGTGATACTGTTCTTAACTACTTGGATACAGATGATGACGGTGACTCTGTTCTCACAATAACTGAAGTTCCAGAAGGTGACACCGATAGTGATACTGTTCTTAACTACTTGGATACAGATGATGACGGTGACTCTGTTCTCACAATAACTGAAGTTCCAGAAGGTGACACCGATAGTGATACTGTTCTTAACTACTTGGATACAGATGATGACGGTGACTCTGTTCTCACAATAACTGAAGTTCCAGAAGGTGACACCGATAGTGATACTGTTCTTAACTACTTGGATACAGATGATGACGGTGACTCTGTTCTCACAATAACTGAAGTTCCAGAAGGTGACACCGATAGTGATACTGTTCTTAACTACTTGGATACAGATGATGACGGTGACTCTGTTCTCACATTGATGAGGACGTTGAAATCATTAATGGAGATCCAACTGACGATGACACCGATAGTGATACTATTGCAAATTACCTAGACAATGATGATGACGGTGACGGTATTCTCACAATAGATGAAGATGCCAATAATAATGGTGATCTAACAGACGATGACACTGACGGTGACGGTATTCCAGACTATTTGGATGCAACATCTGATAATGACACTGACGGTGACGGTGTACCAAACTCACTTGAAGATCTAAACAATAACGGTAATCCTAATGACGATGACACTGACGGTGACGGAACACCAAATTATTTGGATACAGATGATGACGGTGACAGCATACCAACATTTAACGAAGATCTAAACAATAACGGTGATTGGTTTGACGATGACACCGATAGTGATACTATTGCAAATTACCTAGACAATGATGATGACGGTGACGGTATTCTCACAATAGATGAAGATGCCAATAATAATGGTGATCTAACAGACGATGACACTGACGGTGACGGTATTCCAGACTATTTGGATGCAACATCTGATAATGACACTGACGGTGACGGTGTACCAAACTCACTTGAAGATCTAAACAATAACGGTAATCCTAATGACGATGACACTGACGGTGACGGAACACCAAATTATTTGGATACAGATGATGACGGTGACAGCATACCAACATTTAACGAAGATCTAAACAATAACGGTGATTGGTTTGACGATGACACCGATAGTGATACTATTGCAAATTACCTAGACAATGATGATGACGGTGACGGTATTCTCACAATAGATGAAGATGCCAATAATAATGGTGATCTAACAGACGATGACACTGACGGTGACGGTATTCCAGACTATTTGGATGCAACATCTGATAATGACACTGACGGTGACGGTGTACCAAACTCACTTGAAGATCTAAACAATAACGGTAATCCTAATGACGATGACACTGACGGTGACGGAACACCAAATTATTTGGATACAGATGATGACGGTGACAGCATACCAACATTTAACGAAGATCTAAACAATAACGGTGATTGGTTTGACGATGACACTGACGGTGACGGTATTCCAACATATCTAGATAATGATGATGATAATGATGGATTTGTTGGTGGAATTGGCTCTACTTTTGATTGTAATGATGCAGATGTAACAATTAATCCTGATGCAATTGAAATTTGGGGAGATGATATAGATAACAACTGTGATGACGATGTTGATGAATCTTATGCAGTAAATGACTCCTATGATGTAGATGGAGATTCTGGAATATCTGTATCTGCTCCTGGTGTATTAGATAATGATCAATATGATATATCAATGACTGTATCTATAATTGAAACATCAACACCATCTCCAGGTTTACTAGTTAATGCCGATGGAAGCTTTGTGTTTACTCCATCAGATTTATTCTTTGGAACTGTTTCATTTACTTATGTTATATTAGATGAAGATGGAGTTACTCAGAGTAATGAATCTACTGTTACTTTGACACAATCATTTTGTGGCAATGATGTTAGTGTCTATAATGTCATAGAAGGAACAAATGGTAATGACAAACTAAAAGGAACTGACGGAAATGATTTGATTTTAGGTTTGGATGGTAAGGACAAAATTAATGGTAAAAAAGGAGATGACTGTATCTATGGTGGAGATGGCAAAGACTACATTAATGGACATGCTGGAGATGACGAAATTCATGGTGGAGATGGAAATGACAAGATTAGAGGACATGCTGGTGATGATAAAATATTTGGAGATGCTGGAAATGATAATCTCACCGGAAACAACGGATTAGATGAAATTCACGGCGGAGATGGAGACGACAAGATTACTGGAAATAATCATAATGATCAATTATTTGGAGATGCTGGAAATGACAAGATTTCTGGAGGTAACGGTGATGACATGATTGATGGTGGTGATGATTATGATTATTGTAAGGGTAACAGAGGTGATGACACCATAATTAACTGTGAAAAAGGTGATCCAAATACCGTAATCCCAGACATTAAAGAATTAACTGGAACAATTAGAGACTTTCATTCCTCCCATCCTGATATGGAACAAGGTTGCAGTGGTGGACTTTGCTCATCAGTTGAACCAGGTATTGTTAAAACTACATTAGGAATTGATGGAAAGCCAGAATTCAACACTAGTACAATTTCTACCCCTACTGGAGCCACTAGTTTTAATCAATGGTATAATGATGACTCTGTTAATTTGAGTGGGCCTATTACTATTGAACTTGATAACACCATTACATTAGATCCTACAGTATATACATTTGAATCAGGACCAGGATTCTTCCCAATTGATGATGGATGCACAGATTGCGATTCTTCATTGTTTGGAAATGAAGGACTTTCACACAACTACCACTTTACAATAGAATTCCATTCTACAATTGAATTTGAACCAGGACAAATGTTCAAGTTTACTGGTGATGATGATGTTTGGGTTTTCATTGATGATAAATTGGTAATAGATTTGGGTGGAGTGCATCCAAAGAAATCAGCTGAAATTACATCAGCAGATTTAATTGCTCTTGGATTAGTTCCGGGAACTAATTATAATATTGATATCTTCTTTGCAGAAAGACAAACAGTTCAATCTAATTTCCGAATTGATACATCAATGGGAATGAGTTAAGGAAAACTAGTATCAGAAATAATAATTGATTCTAATTCTGAAATTTTCACTCTAGACTGTTCCATAGAGTCTCGCTTTCTAATAGTTACTGTTTCATCTTCTACTGTTTGATGATCGACAGTTACAGCAAATGGAGCTCCTATCTCATCTAGTCTCCTATATCGTCTTCCTATAGCTCCTGAATGATCTAAAAATGCATCACATTTGCGCTTGATTTTAAGATAAATCTCATCTGTCTTCTCTTTCAATCCATCTTTTTTAACTAGAGACAATACTCCAACATGAACTGGAGCTAGATATGGCTTGAGAGATAACACGACTCTTTGATGCTCTTTGTCATCTTTTAGACTGTGCTCTAAAATGGTGTAAAGACTTCTATCAATTCCCATTGAAATCTCAAAGACATGAGGCAAGACTTTCTCATCATTATCCATTACCTCAAATTTTTCTTTACTCATTTTAGCATGACTTGACAAATCATAGTCTGATCTATAATTACATGCAACAAGCTCGAGCCATCCAATTGTAGTTTCTACTTCAAAATCAAATGCAACTTCAGCATAGAATGCTTTTTCTTTGTCTCCAAGTTTTCTGAATCTACTTTTTGTAACATCAATACCTGTTTTCTCATAAAATTCCATCAACATGCCCAAGTAATATGCGACAAATTTGTTTGGAATAACACCCGAATCTACTGCCTCTTTGCATGTCATAGAGACTGGATCTGCATCTGTTTGAACTCGAATTACCGTATTTTCAATTTCTGAAAAATTTTCCACTTCTTGTAATTTAGATGGATTACAAAATACTTCAATTTCTGCCTGATAAAATTCTCTTAAGCGTAACAAACTCTGCCTTGGAGCGATCTCATTTCTAAAACTCTTTCCAACTTGAGCAATTCCCAAAGGCAATTTCCCTCTCATTGTTTTAAAAAGTCGTGGAAAATCTACAAAAATAGACTGACATGTTTCTGGTCTAAGGTATGCTTCTTCTTCTTGAGGACCAATACCAACTCTAAACATCATGTTAAATTTCCTAGTCTTATCAAAATCCCCTTTGCATTTTGGACACCTTATGTTATTTTGAATAATGGCATTATCAAATTCCTCCAAATCAGCACTTTCAGGAATTTCAATTTGTGAAATCTCTGCAATTGTTCTATCAGCTCTAAATGTTGAATTACACTTTGTACATTGGATGATGGGATCCGCAAAATTTCCTAAATGTCCTGATGCCTCAAAGACTGATTTTGACATTATCTGAGAACCGTCAATCTCAAGCATTCCGTCACGCCTGATTAATTCACGTCTCCATAATTCTAAAAATTTATTTTTCAATCCAACACCTGATGGCCCATATTCCCAAAATCCAGCCTGTGCATCTGAATACACTTCACAGCTAGGAAAGTAAAATCCACGCTCAAGTGCTAGTTTCATTACTTCTTCATAGTTCATTGTACAATCCACTCATTCATGAAATAAATTTCTACGCAAATCCCTTTGCTACTCTGATATTCTCAAAGTCATCTCTTTCATCATCGATTGGCGTTTCTAAAATTATTGGAATTTTTTTCTTGTTTGCAAACTTTACAATGGCTGAAATTCCTTTCTCTCCAATTCCTCCCAACCCTAAATGATAGTGTCTATCTAAATTACATCCAAGGTCACCTTTAGCATCATTTAGATGTAATATTTTCAAATGCTCTAGTCCTACAAATTTATCAAATTCAGAAAACACTTTTTTTACTTTCTCCTCTGTTCTCAAGTCATATCCTGAAACAAATGCATGGCAAGAATCAATACAAACACCAAATTTCTTTGCAGGTTTTAACTGCTTGAATATTTCACCAAGCTGCTTAAAGTCAGAGCCAACAGAATTTTTTTGACCTGCAGTGTTCTCCAATAAAATCATTACATCATTTTTTGTCTTTCCTGCTCTTGTTAGCCCTTCAACTAGTCTTTTTATTCCAGCTTCATCCCCTGTCCCCAAATGACTACCTAGATGTGTAACAAGATATGGAATTCCTAATTGTGCACATCTCTCAACTTCATTAATCAAAGTTTTAATTGATTTTTCAAATCCGTCATCTTTAGGGGATGCAAGATTTGGCAGATATGGCATATGTGCACATGTTGCAAATCTATCAATCTTACTTGCTTTTAGTTTTAATTTAAAATTTGCAATATCTTCCTTGGATAGTTCTTTTGCATTCCATCCTCTTGGGTTTCTAGTAAATATCTGAAAAGCAGTACATTCCCTCTCAACTGCATTATCAACTGCTTTGTCAATTGAACCAGAAATTGAGACATGACAGCCGATCTGCATATACCATCAATTTCTTAAAACATAATTTAAACCAGCATCAAAAACCAGATTTTTAAGTAAATTAAGTGAATCACTATCATGATTGCATTAGGGCAGGATGAAATTGCAAAATATCCATTTTTGGCAGATGCTGGTCAATATCTCAAAGATCAAGGATTCTCGCTTGAACAATTTGGAACAGATCCTGATCTAAAGCAGCTAATCGATAAAGCATATGATAGAATATTAGTTGCAGCTGATGGGAAAATCTACAAATCTGATCTAATAGGAGATCATGTGTCAAAAGAAGCAGCACTTCCAAGGGAGGTATTCTCATTTCTTCTAGCAATAGTGCTGCTAAAACTATGTGGTATGCATACTCTGATCAAGAGATTTGCACTAGCAGAGGCTAGACGTGCAGAAAAGTATCTGGAACGAGATCTATCAAACATTTCAGATGATTCAAAAAAAGAACTAGCAATCAAAGTAATTGATGATCTCTTTTCAGTTCAGATTGAAAAACAGGATGATTACTTTGTAATTCCGGCATCAGATTATCTCAAACACTCTATAAATTTTCATGAAAGAGAATGGAAGTTAATTAACAGACATGTTGAAAATGGATTAGTATTTTTAACTCCACATGAAACAGTTAGATTGATAAGAAAAGAACTGGGAACATACATTAATTCTAAAATAATTAATGCAAAAACCCCTACAATGATTCCGGGTTTTGAGGATTCAGTTAACAAACTTTCAATGTTATCAAAAAAATTTGCAACTTTTACAGTAACTACCGGAGAGTATCCACCTTGCATCAAGCATGCAATTGATGTACTTGAAAAGGGTGAAAACCTGCCTCATTCTGGACGATTTATGTTGGCAACTTTCCTTCTCTCAAAGGGTCAAACAGTTCAACAAATAGCACCTTTGTTCAAAAATGCACCTGATTACAACCCTCGTGTCACTCTTTACCAACTTAATCATCTAGCAGGAACTTCTGGAAGTGGAACTCAGTATTCTTGTCCCTCATGTGAGAAACTAAAAACACAAAGTCTCTGTTTTGCAACATCTGAATGCGATAATATTATCAACCCGTTACAATTTGGAAAGAAGAGAAAATAATGCAAGAAGCTGATATAAAATTTCTAGAAGAATCATTCAAAAAATATTATTTTGAGCATTTTGATCTAATTCGAGTCCCTGAACGAACATCAGAAAGAGAATTCGGTTTCCAGAAATTCAACTCAGGAATGACTAGACATATACAAATCAAAGATGATAAGGAATTACATTTATTATTTATGCAAAATGTCCCCTCTGATGTTTATTGCTCAAATGCTTACTATTCATTTCCTAATCTACCCATGAATGAAAAAGACTGGAAAGAGGCAGATCTTATTTTTGATATCGATGCCAAAGATCTCAATTTGATGTGTAGAGCAAATCATACAGTATCAATTTGTAATGAATGCAATGAAATTTCAAAGGATTCAAAACAATGCAGAAAATGTAATTCAACAAAATTAGAAAAAAAATCATTACCGTGTAAAAATTGTATTGATCAATCAAAAATCCAAGTAGAAAAGTTATCTGAAATTCTAAATGAGGATTTTGCAATAGATAAAGAAAATATTCAAGTATATTTTTCAGGGAACGAAGGATTTCATGTTTATGTATATAATTCACAATTTCAAGAAATTGGTTCTAGAGAGAGATCAGAATTGACAGATTATATCTCACTACGTGGTGCCATCCCTGAAACATTTGGAATGAGGAAATTCAAACAAGATCGTGCAGCTTTTCCTGATTTTAATGAAAAAGGATGGAGAGGAAGGTTCTCTAAATATATTTTTGGTTCAAAATCAAAGCGCTCAAAAATAGTTACAGAACTTCTTACAAATGGTTATTCTTCTTTCCAAAAAACTTTAGATGATGTATCAGAAAATATTGGAGTAAAAATTGATCCAAATGTAACTATGGATATTCATAGAATCTTTAGATTACCAGGATCCATTAACAGCAAAAGTGGTCTTACGAAAATTCACTGTAAAGATATAGTAAAGTTTGATCCATACACTGAAGCATCATTTCTTAGTGACGATATGATAGAAGTTTTAGCCAATTCCCCAATTGAATTTCAATTAAAAAACAAAAAATTTGGGCCATATAACAATGAAAAAGTAGCAGTTCCGACATTTGCAGCAGTCTATATGATTTGCAAAAAACTGGCAAAAATTGCTTAATTTTGCTAATAAGACATTAATTTACCAAATCTTAACAAAATTTAACTTTGTATAGCGCCTCTACTGATAAGCAAGCTCCGCCTCCTGATGCTGGAAAATTCATCAGATTAGGCATTGTAGCGATTATTGGAATTGTAATTTTTGCCATGGTTGGAAATCAGGCAGTAATATTATCCATGAATTTTACAGAATTTGGCGACCAGTTCACAAAACCTCTCTATTACACACTGGTCTCTACAATTATTCTATCTGCGATTGCTTTAGTACGTGTAAATATTTCTGGAAGATCGTCAATTTTCTGGTATATTATTAGAACAGCAATTGGATTTATTGGAAGTGGTGGACAGCAACCGATCTCAAATAACATATCAAGTTTCAGAAATTACAAACTCTCTCCCCCACAATTTTTAATTTGGCAAATAACCAAAATTTTGCTCTTTGGGGCATTCTTTGCAAATATAATGTTTGGGTTTGCAGCAGTATCATTTATCGATGGTAATTATCTAGGAATTGAAAATTTACCAAAATTATTCTCTTTACCATTTGTAACTCCTGAAAATAATCCAAACTTTGCAGCAGAAAATGTTGTTCCAATGATCCCTGCTTTAGTAATTTTGATTCCACCACTACTTGCAGCAATTGGATTACGTCTAGTTTTGTATGTCGGAATTCATAGAATAATTGATGTAATCACTTCATTTTTACAAGACTCTAATGATGGAAAGCCAAGATATCTAAATTATGTTTCAACAATTGAAGGAATAATTGGAATTGGAATAATTTGGGCAGGCTTTAATCTTTTCTTTACTGATCAAATTGATTACAATACACGATATGTAATTGGTGGAACACTTTTCATTGGATTTGCACTAATTGCATTTTCAGTAGTTGATAGAATTAGAGCACGAGTTCTAACTCATATGTTTAAGAGAGATGTTTACATTAGAATTCTAACTATTATTGCAATTGCAATAATAGTTGCAGGAGTTGTATCCGTAAACAACAGTATAGCTGATGCCAAAAAGATAGAATTTTTGGGTCCATACACAGCTCAACAAATAGGAGTGAATCGATATCTTGGCGAACTAAACAATATACAAGAAAATATTCATGATGTAAAACTAACATCTGTTTCTGCAAATAATATAAAAAATTATGTTAATCAACATAGCGATGTATTAGATGTCATTAGAGTTTGGGATTGGGAAGCAGCTTTTGCCAAATTAAAGCCTGAAATTGGTCTTATTCCTTATGTAGACTTTGAGGATAATGATATTCTCAGATTTAACAATACGCTTTATTGGACAGCCTCAATGAAACCAATTTTACCAACATCAGTTAGTCTTGAAAATAGATGGTATAACGAACATCTAGTTTACACTCACGTTCCTAATGGATTCTTAACCCTTGAAGCAACTGATGGTCAAATAGTTGATAGTGGTGAATTTTTCAAACAAAGAGAGATTTACTATGGTGAAGGTGGATTATTTGAGCAAACTTGGTCTGGCTATCCAAATTCACGAGATAGTCAAAACAGTGCAGAATTAGGAGGAGTATCTTATTCTGGTTTAGGTGGATTGGATGTTTCACCACCTCTAAGTTGGATATTTGAGCCAAACTTTTTACTTTCATTTCCTGCTGAATCAGTTCACATTATGAGATACAAAGATGTGCATGATAGAATGGAAATATTGTATCCTTACTTTCTTTATGATTTATTTGGAAAAGAACTAGATTCACTTCCTGTTACTGATGGAACTAATTCCTATTGGCTAATTCCATTAATTATTGGATTTGATACAAATGATGTTCCATGGTCTGTTGGAAATCCATACTTACGTTTGGTTGGATATGCACTAGTAGACACTTACAATGGTGATATTCAATTACTAAAGACTGGAGATGATTTCTTTTCAGATATGTTTGCTAGTCAATATTCTGACCAATTCAAACCAATGCCTACCTGGCTAGAAGAACAAATCAGATACCCTGTTGAATTATTTAATTGGAAAACAGAGATGTACAATATCTACCATGTTACTAATGTTGAGACATTTATCCAAGCTAATGAATTCTATGAAATTCCACGTGGATTAGATACCTATTATGTTGAGGCAAAACCTCCTGGTTTTGCACAAACTGAATTCTTGGGCTTACTATCATTAGAATTAAGAGGTTCTCAAGGAAGGAACCTTGCAGGATACATGGTAGTTGAAAATGATCTAACTAATCTAGGAAATCTCCAATTCTATGAAGTTCCACTAAACTCTACAACCAAATTAATTGGTCCTACCGCAGTTAGAGAGGCACTTGATAGAGATCCAGAATTTGCTCAACTAAAAACACTCTTGAGAAATCCAAGAATTGGTGATAATATTTTGTATCGTGTAGGTGATCATGATATCTACTTTATTCCAGTATATACTGCAGGAGCTGGTGGTGTAGTTGCACAATTAGGTACAATTGCAGCAGTAGGTGCAGCATTTAATGGAGAATATTTTGTTGGATTAGGTGAAACTCAGGAAAAAGCCTTTGAAGCTTATCTCAAAAAAGTTTCTGGAGTAGCACCAACTGTAACTACAGCAGATGACAATTATGTTGAATTAGTTAGGAGTGATAGGATTAAAATAATAAAATCGGTATTTGAAGAAAGTAACATTACTGTATCTGAACCAACATCAATTCAGATTCCATTATCATTTAACGAAGGTGAGATCTTCTTCTTTACTGAAAGTGATCGTGAAAATACTGAAGAATTCCTCCATGAATTCATTGATGACTTTGTAAAACCACGTAGCGATAGAGTATTCATGTGGCAAGAAGAAAATAATCTCAACATTGGAACAATATTTGTCAAGGATGGAATATCTGAGATACATTATGTCTCAATTGAGGTAGGCAACTAATTGATCTTAGTTGTTGATAACGGTTCTATCTACACAAAAAATTTAACTGAATTTCTAACTCAAAAAAATATTTCATTTAAAAAACAAACTCCTCACATTCTAAACCTGAACTCTCTTTCAAATTATGATGGTTTTATTCTATCTGGAAGAAGAAAAAATGAAAAAAAGATTAACGAAATCAATTCCAAAATTATTAATTTTTCCATTAAAAATAATATCAAATTACTTGGAATCTGTTATGGTGCAGAAATTTTGGCCCTTACATTAGGTGGAACAATTCGAAAAACTAAATTACTTCAAAAAGGAAATGAATTAATCAGTATATCAAAAGAGAATTTAGTTTGTAATGGATCCCTTAATGTTTTTGAGAGTCATGGATTCGAGATATCACGACTACCTCCTATTTTAATTCCTCTTGCAGAATCAAATAATTGTAAATATGAAATTATTCAATATGATAAAAAACCAATTTTTGGAACCCAATTTCATCCCGAAATGACAAATGATGGTAATGATTTAATTGAAAAATTCTGTTTTCTATGATTGATTTTAATAACTCTAAAAATTTCTTTGATTAATGGAGCAAGAAGATCACGAATTACTTTTACCTCTAGTTGACGAAGAAAATATCTGTCTTCCATTACCAATTAACGTCGTATCAAAATATTGGAATGTAGAATTACCAATGGCAGAAGCTATTGAGACTGCCAAAAAATATTCAGAATTTAATGGTAGTATAATTATAGAAGGAATAGAATTAGCTGAAAGATATGGCCTAACATGTAAGATAGTAAATTCATCTTTATCCGAACTAAAAAAAATTATTGATACTGGAATACCTCCAATTGTCATTCTGCCAGGGATTCCAGAAATTACACAACATGCATCAATCATTACAGGTTATGATAAAGAAGAAAAAACTATTCTGCATTATATTCAGAAAGGTAACCGAGAAGGTGAACAACAGGAAGGAGCAATACCTGAAAACATTTTTGACAAAGAATGGTCTGAAGATGGGAGATTATTAATATTGTTAGCACCAATTGATATTTTATCTTCTTTAAAACTAGAAAATGATTCTACTGATAAATCAAATCGACTATGTCTCATTTCTGAACGACAAAATATTCTTAAAAATTCTTCAGATGCAATAGAATTATTAAAACAATCTTTAGAAATTTCTCCAGAAAATTCTACTGCTTTACAACAATTAGGATCTTTAATGAATCAACAAAGTTCCCCTGAATGTGTAAAATTTTATGAAAAATGTTTGGAAATAAATAAAAGATCATATTTGACTTGTAATGGTCTTGGAAATTATTATCTTAAAACAAATCAATTTGAAAAAGCAGAAAAATATTATACAAAAGCAATCGAAATTAATCCAAAAAGATCTGCTAAAATTTATAAAAATAGGGCATATCTAAGAGAAAAACAAAACAAGAATGCTGAAGCAAAAGATGATCTTAAAAATTATTTAAAATTTAATCCAAAGGCTCCTGATAGAGGAGTAATTGAGCAGGCAATTAGAGAGTTATAATGCGGAGTGCGGGATTTGAACCCGCGGCCTTCAGCTTGGGAAGCTGACGTCATACCAGACTAAACTAACTCCGCTTAAGACCAATTGATTGATTATGATTAAATATCTTAATTGGAAAACTAGTATATGGATGCAAAATGTCCTGAATGTGAAAAAGTTGCAATCTTAGACGATGATATTTCCAATGTTAAATGTCCTCATTGTAACTTTGAAACCGATTACGATTCGTATCTTGAAATCATGAAAGATCAGGCAATTAACATGGCATCCGACTATATTCCAGATCGACCTGGAATGTAATTACCAATAATTTCCTTTATCAGAACAATCTAAATGAGCTCCACAATTTGGACAAAACATATGACAAGCTTGCATATCTACCATGATTTTCTCACACCTTGGACATCTGATATCTTCAGCCATATACTTCATAGTGTATCTTGATTTAAAAATAATGTCCAAAGGTTAATTAGTCGTTCAACTTTTTTTTGGAATAATTGACAAACTTCAAAGTTACCATTTCAGATATTAAAGGAAAGTCAGTTTCTAAGGAACTAAAAGATAGTGATGCCAATCCTTTACTGGGATTACAACTTGGAAATGAAACTGACGCATCAATTGTTGGACTGTCAGGGAAATTAAAACTCACTGGAGGGAGTGATAAATCTGGAGTTCCAATGAGAAATGATGTTCATGGTTCTGCAAGAAAAAAAGTTTTACTCTCTAAAGGCGTAGGTCTACAGGATGCAGAGATTGGACAAAGAAAGAGAAAATTAATGCGTGGAAATACAGTATCTGAAGAAATTTATCAAGTAAATTGTAAATTTGATGGAGAATTACCAGTTGAAGCTCCTGCAGAAGAATCTACAGAAGAAAAAACTGAAGATAAAAAAGAATAACTTAACATATACCGATTCTTCATTTTGAATAATGCATTGGCGAGAAACACTTCCTGATTGGTACATAAAAAAATATGGTTATCAACCATGTGTTAACATTGGAACTGCAGGGCATGTAGATCATGGAAAGACAACTCTAATTCAAGCATTAACTGGTTCATGGACAAGTGTTCATAGTCAAGAATTAAAACGAGGAATTACAATCCGTGTAGGGTATTCTGATGCAGCATTTTACAAATGTAAAAGTTGTGAGGAGCCTTTAGGTTATTCCACAACACCAAAATGTAATAATTGTGGAAAAGAAAGCGAATTATCCAGAGTTGTAAGTTTTGTAGATAGTCCTGGACACGAAAGTTTAATGGCAAATATGTTGTCAGGTTCTGCATTAATGGATGGAGCTTTGCTGTTAGTTGCAGCAAATGAAAAAGTTCCAAAACCTCAAACCAAAGAACATCTTTTAGCTCTTCAAACACTTGGAATCCAACAAATAGTTGTAGTTCAAAATAAAGTTGATTTACTACCTTACAAGGAAGTGATGGCAAACTATCAAGATATTACAAAATTTGTCAAAGGAACTTTTGCTGCAAAATCACCAATCATTCCAATTTCTGCTCAATCTGGATTGAATATTGATGCATTAATTGGATCGATTGAATCAACAATAAAAACTCCAGAAAGAGATGAAAAGAAGGATACTGTAATGCATGTTTTACGTTCTTTTGATGTAAACAAACCTGGAATAAAATTGAAAGATATCAAAGGTGGTGTAATTGGTGGTAGCTTAACACAAGGAATTTTTAAAATTGGAGATGAAATTGAAATAAAACCTGGAATTATGAATGAAAAGAAAAAATCATACGAACCCTTACTAACAGAAATAACATCTTTGGGAACTGCTGCAGGGATAGTTGAATCAGTCAAACCTGGTGGGTTAGTTGCCATTGGAACAAAACTAGATCCTTCCATGACTAGAAGTGATTCTTTTATTGGTTCAGTCATTGGAAAACCAGGAACTCTTCCGGAAAACTCTACATTGTTAAAACTAGAAGTAAATCTATTTGATGTAGCAGTAGGAATAACTGAGGATATTAAAGTCAAACCAATTCAATCTGGTGAACTACTTAGACTCAATATTGGAACTGCTCCAGTATTAGGTAAGGTCACTAAATTAAAATCAAAAAATATTGAAATTGAGCTTAGACGACCAGCTTGTATATTCGAAGGTGGAAATGTGGCAATCAGTAGAAGAATAGATGAAAGATGGAGACTTATTGGTGCAGGAATAATTGGTTGAAGTACTCTGTGATACAAATTTTCTAATCCATTTAGCAACTAAACGAATAAAAAATATTGATAATCTTGATGTTGAAATAGGCTCAATTTCTTTTGTTGTTCCAGAAGTGGTAATAACAGAACTAAAGAAATTACAAAAAATACCTGCAAAAAAAAAATATGTTACAATGACTTTAAATTTTATAAAGAATTTGAAGATAATTCCTCTAAATGGGAATTTTGCTGATAAGGAATTATTAGAATATGTTAAAAATTATAACTCAATAATTGGAACAATGGATAAAGCATTAAAAAAACAAATTAAACAAGCTGGGGGTTCAATACTTTCTTTGTCAAATGATAAAATTATCTTAGAATCTTAGAAAAATTTAACTTGAAGAATATTCTAAGATTAATGATCATATTGATTTTAGAGAGCCCTGCATTTCAACATGGTGGTACAATTCCAAAAAAATTTGGATACAAAAATGGGAATTTAAGCCCTCCATTGATAATTAGTGAAGTTCCTGAAAAAACTAAATCCCTAGTTTTGATAATGGATGATCCAGATGCAATGGGTGCAGTTGGCAAAGTTTGGGTCCATTGGATATTGTGGAATATTCCTCCAAATACTCAAGAAGTTCCTGAAAATTCTATCCCAAAAAATTCAATTGAGGGAAAAACAGATTTTGATGAAATTGGTTATGGTGGACCTGCGCCTCCCGATAAAGAACATCTTTATGTTTTCAAACTTTATGCTCTAGATATTCAGCTTGATTTAGAAAAGAATTCAACAAAATCAGATGTTGAGAATTCCATAAAAAACCATATACTTACTGAAACAAAACTTGAAGGAAAATATGCTCCATAAGAACACTTGATTTTTGAAAAGAATATTAATTTTTTATAAAGAGTAATAAACACACAGTAATCATCCAAAATATTGAATTCCCATGCTAATATATTTTCAATTGGAAAATTTGATTTCAAATTACAACATCTGTTGATCATTGGAATTCTAGCAATTTCTTTTTCAATGTCATTTATGATTAGATCAGAACCTGCAAATTATGGATGGGAGTTAAATGAGTTTGATCCTTACTTTAACTACCGAGCAACACAATATATTGTTGAAAATGGATTTGATTCATATTTTCAATGGAATGATGATCTAAGCTGGTATCCACATGGAAGAGATGTTTCTCATACATCTCAAGTGATGTTACACATTACAGCAGCAACAACTTATTGGATATTTGGCAGTAGTGTAAATCTTTATGATTTTACAATTTTATTTCCAGTAATTATTGGTTCTTTAACAACTGTTGTAGTTTTTGCATTAGTTAGAACAATTGGAGGGACGACATCCGGATTATTTTCTGCATTATTGTTTTCTATTTCACTCCCAATAATTATTAGAGGCCAAGTAGGTTGGTTCAAATCAGAACCACTTGGATTATTTTTCAGTATTCTAGCAGTTTATCTTTTTTTAAGTGCATTAAAATCAAAAAATTATAAAATCACAATTCCAAAAATGGTTGCGGCTGGAATTTTTATTGTATTTGGTTTGTCTGCTTGGGGAGGGGATCAATTTTTCATTATACCCTTAGGACTTTTTATAATGACTTTACCATTCTTAAGAAAAGATCACAAATTTTTGATATGGATCATACCCATCTTTACAATATCTTCTTTAATTGCATCATTAGGATTTGAAAGATTAGGAATACAGTTTGTAGTGGGATTAGGAGGATTATCATTAATTATCCCTACAATTTTCTTAGTGACTTGTATTTTTATCCAAAATAAAAGTAATGAGTATACTAAAAATAGAAATGGCTTATTTTTTCTAGCAGCAATTTTGATTATTTCTTCTGGTATACTTATACTAAATCATGATTCACAATTCATTCCTTTACCTACTCATAGATATCTAAATGCAATAAATCCATTGTTAACAACTACGGATCCTCTAGTTGATTCAGTCTCCGAGCATGCAACAACTACAATATCTCAATCTTTCCTCTTCCATTCAGTATTGATGATATTTGCTGGAATTGGTATATGGTTAATTTTAAAAAATCATAACAAATCAAATTTTATAAAAAATGATATGATATCATTTGCATTAATTTTTGGATTAATTGGCGTTTATGTAAGTTCTGCATTTGTAAGATTAGAAGTATTTGCATCATTATCTATAATCATTTTATCCTCTTTAGGTTTATCAGCATTATTTAAAGAATTTTTTTCAAATAAAATAGAAATCAAAAAATTTAAAATTATTGTAATTAAATCATCATTTGCTATTGGAATTATGTTGTTACTGATAGTACCATTACTTTTTCCTGTTAATGGAAATATTTTTTCTACTGTCAATAATCCTCCCACAATTTTAAATGGTGGAAGTTCATATAGAGTAAGTACTACTGACTGGGTTGACACTTTAGATTGGATTAAGAACAATACTGAAAAAGATGCAGTAATAGCGACGTGGTGGGATTATGGGTATTGGATTCAAACTAAAGCAGAACGTGCAACTCTTGCAGATAATTCAACCTTGATTACCAGTATAATCGAAAAAATTGCAACTGCTTTTCTAAGTCCTCCTGATGAGGGTAAAAATATGCTACTTCAAATGGAATCTGATTATATTGTTATTTTTATTGTTGGTCAAAGACTAGGGATTGATAATGGTGATCAGCCTCTTTACACTCTTGGTGGTGGTGGGGATGAATCAAAAAAACAATGGTTTATGAAAATTGCTAATGAGCCTGTATCTAAATATCTACAATCTGATGGAATTAGTGGAACCGATTATTTCTGGAATGAGACATTATTGGGTAAAATGATTCCATTCACTCCTTTAGGCTATGTGAATCTTGCAACTAATCAACAATCTCAAAATTATCAACCAGGTTTTACTGGAATTTATACTAAAGATATTAAATTCCCAGAAGATGGAGATGGACCATTACGATTAGTATATTCTTCACCAAGCTTTGACATTGAAAAAGGAGGACAAGTTATTGGAGTATTTGTTTATGAAATTAATAAGGAAAACTCCATAAATTAATTTTTTTAATTATATCTTTCAGCTAGTCTATATCTCATGTATTTATCATCAGGTGAAAATTTTGCTGGATGTGCTGAAATTGTTTTTTCATTACATTTTGTACATTTTTCTTTCAAAGTATATTGATTACATTTAATACATTTTCTTAATTGAAATTTCATTTTAATTTTCTCTTGTTTTCTTTGATTCTTCTCTAGTAAATTTGAATGAGCCTTTCTTTTTTTCGATATTATTTTGAATTTCTTCAATGATTGGCTTTAATGATTTTTCTGCTGATTTAAAATTCTCAGAAGTAATCGACAGTCTGTATTTTGGTGCTCCTAAATATGTAATATCTATTGTCGGATCTTTTTTCAAAACATCTAGTAAAACCTTTTTAATTATTTCAACTCCATCAGATTTAATACTAGTAATCTCCATAATTCCTCTAATTTCCACTGATGGAAGTTTTATTTTAGAACATATCTCACCGATTACTGTTGCAGTTTTTTTTGCAAGTTTAAGATCCTTTACAGATTCTATGCCATTTCTTGCAATCTCTATGAATGCATCATATACAGAATCAAATTTTGAATAAATACTATCCTCTAATTTTTCAATTTCCTCATCCGTGAGTTTTGCCTTGTCCTGTACATTTTGTAATAGCGTTTTACCCTTTTCAAACTTTTTAACTTCTTTTAGTTTTTGTTTTTTCTGATCTTTTGATACTTGTTTTAATGAGAGATCAATATCTCCCCTTTTAGAATTGACTTTTTTTACTAGTAGGACTTTTTTTTCACCATCTTTGACAAATCTACTCACTGATCTAATCCAACCTGGAGCAATCTCTGAAATATGCAAAAATCCTTGGATATCATCATATTCATCTAATGTTACATATGCTCCATGATCCATTACCTTGGTAACTGTGGCAAGTATAATCTCTCCTTGCTCTGGCATTTCTTGGATTTCAGTAGACATTTCTTCTAAAACTCTTCAATACGTAAATTAATGTTGCTGGCTAGAAATCAATGCCTTTCTTAGCCTTTATGCCCTTTTGAAAGGGATGCTTTATCTCTCTCATTTCTGTAACTAAATCAGCAGCATCAATCACTTCATCTTTAGCATAATTGCCAGTTAGTATCAAATCAATGCCTTTTGGTTTTGATTTTATAATGTTTAAAACATCATCAACTGAAATTAGATTGAGATTTACTGCATAGTTAATCTCATCTAAAATTACTATGTCATAGTTTCCTGACTGAATTTTTTCATTACTGATCCTTATGGCCTCTTTTGCAACTTGTTGATGATCTTCTTTTGGACTTTTATCATCAATTATGCCAACAAACCCTTTTCCAACTGCAACCATTTCAAATTCTGGTTCAAGTTTTTTTGATGAATCCATTTCACCATAATGCCATGAACCTTTGATAAATTGAATCATACAGGTTCTCTTTTCATATCCTGCTGCACGTAATGCAATTCCTAAAGCTGCAGTTGTTTTACCCTTACCTTTGCCAGTATAAACAATGATTAGCCCATCTTCTTCCATAAATTACAACAAATGATTCTAACTAAAAACATTGAGGATTTAGCAATCTATCACTTTAAATAAAAATTGGTCCTAGTCACACAATTGAGAATCCCTAGAATTGTAATTGCAGGTGCTACTAGTGGAGTAGGAAAGACATCAATTACCTGCTCAATAATCTATGGATTACAAAAAAAAGGTTTTACTGTTCAACCATTTAAAGTTGGGCCTGATTATATTGATCCCGGTTATCTATCAAGTATTTCTAAACATCAAACATACAACTTGGATGCTTGGTTAATGGGCGAAAATCAACTTTTGAATAGCTTTCTTTCAAACTCAAAATCTGATATTTCTGTTATAGAAGGTGTAATGGGATATTATGATGGATTTGGCGGTGATTCAAACTATGCAAGTACTCATCATGTAGCATCTTTAACAAAATCCCCTGTTATTTTGGTTCTAGATGCAAGCAAAACTTCTCGTTCCATTGCTGCAACTGCACTTGGATTTTTGAAATTTAATAGAAACTCTCGCATATCTGGGATTATTCTTAACAAAATAGGCAGTAAAAAACATGAACTTTTGTGTAAAACTGCTCTAGAAAAAACTAAAATCCCAATAATTGGTGTAATTCCAAAAAACTCTTTATTGAAAATGCCAGCTAGGCATCTTGGATTAATTTCAACATTGGAGAGTAAAATTCTCAAAAAACAAATTGAAAAAATATCTAAAATTATTTCAGAAAATATTGATATTGACCAAATTATTAAAATCGCAAAAAATTTATCTGCTCTTACAAAAATATCTAAACCAATACACAAGAAACCAAAAACTACTATTGCAGTTGCACTTGATACCTCATTTAATTTCTATTATCAAGATAACTTAGAAGCATTACGTCGTGAAGGTGCAAAATTAAAATTCTTCAGTCCTGTCAAAGATAAAAAAATCCCAAAGTGTGATGGTCTTTACATTGGTGGTGGATTCCCTGAAGTTTTAGGTGATTCTCTTGAAAAAAATCAAATAATGAAAAAAGCAATAAAAAAATTATCTGAAGATAACATTCCTATTTATGCCGAATGTGGTGGATTGATGTATTTGACAAAATCCATATTATCTAAAGATAAAAAATACAAAATGATTGGTCTATTTGATGCTGAAACTAAAATGACAAAGACAATGAGATTAAATTATACAAAAGGTAAGATTATTTCAAAAAATCCTATATCTGAAAAATTACATAGTTTTCAAGGACATGAATTTCACTACTCACAACTGGATTCTGTATCGTCTGATTCAAAATTTGCTTATTCTTTAAAAATAGGTGAAGGAATTAAAAATCATCAAGATGGATTAATTCAAGACAATACTTTGGCATCGTATGGTCATCTCTATTTTGATAGCTCAAACTATGCAGAAATTTTTGTTAAAAACTGTATAAAGTATTCAAAGGGATGATTCTGCTCTTATTAGTTTGAAAAGAGCATTAATTGTAGCAGATACTGAAGAACTACCACCCTTTCTTCCAATATTTGTGATGAATGGGGCTTCATCCAACTTTGCTAGCTCTGCTTTTGATTCTGCAGCACAGATGAATCCTACTGGAATTCCAATAATTAGAGCAGGTCTTACTATGCCTTCTTTGACCATTTGAATTACTTCTTGAAGTGCTGTAGGGGCATTTCCTATTGCTACAACTCCTCCATCAATGTCTGAGATAGCTTCCCTCATGGATACTTGGGAACGAGTTTTACCTTCTTTTTTTGCTAATTCCATAATTTCTGGTTTTGAAATATTACAAACAATGTTATTTCCAAAATCTATAGGATTTTGCTTATTCATTCCTCCAATTACTCCATTAACATCAACTACTATGCTACACCCATTCTTCAAAGCATTCATACCGCTTTGAATTGCATCTTTGTGAAAAATTAACTTGTTTTTGTTTGCAAAATCAAAATCAGCTGTTGAATGAATAATTCTTCTAACAATAGGCCATTCTTTTTCATTGAATTCATGTGATCCTATTTCATCTTCGATCATTTGCATACTTGCATCTTCGATTGATTGACCTTTCTTAGTTTGCATCTTCAACCTCTTTTGCTCTCTCTAATATCAAATCTATCATTTTTTGATCTGTTCCTATATGTTTTGTAATGTATGCTTTTTCTATAGTAGATTTTTCAAGGGCTGGTATCAAATCATTATTAATATCAGTTTTTACATGTGCACCTTCATGAAGAAAATAAAAGACAATTATCAATACTTTGGGTTTATCTTTTTCACATTTTTTAATTCCTTCAAAAATATCCGGTTGTTCTATTTCTAGCCAACATCTACTGACATTTCTGTAGGAGTCTGTTAATTCATTTACAATGTAATCCAATGATCTTTGTGCATTAGGATCTTTACTACCGTGCCCAATAATCATAACATCTACTTCTTTATTTGAAAGTGTAATTTTCTTTTCTTTTAGTGTTGTAGATATTCTATTTTCAACAACATCTACCAAAGTTTTATGCATGCTCATTTGTTTTGTAACTAGAAATTTCACTTTGGTATCTTTTTGAAATTTCATTACATCTGTTACTGCATTTTTCACTTTTTTACCAGGATACAAAAAGTATGGAACTATGGTTAACGAATCTATATCTTGTTTTAGACATTTAGGAATCCCATCCTCGATATATGGTGGTTCTACCTCAAGAAAACAATAATCAGTAAAAACATACTCTCCTTTAGCCTTGATTCCTTTACAAATCGCCTCTAATTCTTCAGAAGCCTCTCTTTCTCTACTTCCTCTATCAATAAGTAATAATCCTCGTTTCAATTCATAATCCTCGCTATTGCTATAGTCAAATTTGGTGGGAATTTCTGCTTTTCTACGATTAATTCTCCTCCTGAAACCTTAATTGCAGCAGCTTCAGAAACACTTGCAGTTCCCTCAAATGCTTTAACTGTTTCAGAAGGATTTGGTGCAGAAATTTCTGCCAGATCTTCTCTGTCTACGTACTCTACTGGAATTCCCATTTCTTTTCCAAGATCTATCAACCCTTGTACATCTTGTGGTTTTTTTATTGAAACTAATTTTACAATGGATTTTGAACTAAGTTTGAATTTTTCCAAACAAGTTTCAACCCCCTCTCTAATAGTTTCTTTTGAAGTATCCCAATGTAATCCAATACCAATAACTAAACTTGGTGGACGATAAATTACAGATTCTTTTATAATATCATCATCAATTATTTTATCAGAAATTATCAAATGTGCTTTTGAATTTGATTTTTTTAAATCTTCTATATTCTCATAGATCACAACATTCTTTGGTAATTTTTTATACCAATTTTTCTCTCCTATATCCTGAAAAACGCCGATTGGCTCTTCATTTACCATGTGTGCACTAATTTTTGTTACAGTAGAATCATCATCAATTTTCCAATTAAACTCCCTTCCTACCAAATCAACAGCTATAGTTTTGTTTACATCTGCTGCAGTAGTAATTACCGATATTGCTCCAAGTTTTTCTGCAATTTCTTCTGTAAGTTCATTTGCACCTCCAATATGTCCAGATAAAACACTGATTACAAAATTCATTTTATCATCAATTACAATTACTGCAGGATCAGTTTTCTTATCTTTCAAATGTGGTGCAATTAATCTAATTACTGCACCTAATGAAAAAAGACAAATTAATGCATTACTACTTTTGAAAAGTTCAATAATTTTCTCAGATGTAGGCTCAGAATACCATATTATTCCATTATTCCCATTTGATAGTTTTGAAGGTGCAAAAATTTTCCAGTCTGGAAATAGCTCATTTATCTTTTCACCAATTTTTACTCCATTTTTTGTAATAGCAAGTAATGAAGTTTTTTCCATAATCAAAATCTCCCAGCTTTAATAAAATACCTTACTCTTCATATTTTCTAGCCAAAATATTTCCATCAAAATCAAATAATATGACATCAATTGGAACCTTTTCTTCTGAATGTTTTCTCATATGTTTAAACGTCTCACTACAAATTAAATCAAAAAAACCTTCTATCTTATTTTCAATAATTATTTCTGACACATGTCTTGCTGTATTAGCCTTTTTGATTTTTTGAATAACGTTTTCATTTGCATCACATCTCTTTGCTAATTCAGATAGAAAAGCCATGTCAACTTTTGATCCCTTAACATGTGTTTGTTTAACACCTGCTGCCATTTTTGCAAGTTTTCCAATAAAACCAACAACATATGCTTTTTTGATATCTTTTTTACCACATTGCTGAATAGTGTACCCTGAAAAATCACCCATCTGCACAAAACAATGTTCAGGCAAATCTACAATTTTTTTTGCAAAATCTTCACTTCTACCACCAGTTGTAAGTACAACTGTATCATTTCCCATTGCAATTGCAACATCAAGATTTTGCCTAATTGATGCTGCATAAGATGCAGTTGAAAATGGAATTACTATCCCACTAGTTCCTAAAATTGAAATTCCGTTAATAATTCCTAATCTAGGATTATCTGTTTTAGGCCCTAACTCTTTACCTTTAGGAACTGAGATTAAGACTCTAATTCCATTTTTCAAAAGAATTTCTTTTCCTATTTCTCTTAAGTTTTCTGTAATCATTTTTTTGGGTACAGGATTTATTGCCGGTTTATTAATTTCCAAACCTAACCCTGGTTTGGTTACAATTCCAACTCCTTCTCCACCATCAATTTCAATTTTGTTAATTTTCTTAGTTATTGATAACTCTACAATAATCTCTGCACCATGAGTGACATCTGGATCATCTCCACCATTTTTAATCACAGAGCATTTTGCATTATTCAATTCAAATTCACATGAATGTACAGGAATCTGAATAAAAGATCGTTTTGGTAATAGAATCTCTATACTTTCTATTTTTTCCTGATTAATTATTGATAATAATGCGGCTTTTGCAGCAGCAGTAGCTGAACTTCCTGTAGTGTAACCTGTCTTTAATTTTACCTTTTCTTCTTCCACATATGTTAATTTCATTTTATGGTATTAACTCTTATTTCAAAATTTTTGAGAATCAACTAAATAGATTTAAAATTAAATCAAACTAGGTTCAATTATGGTTAATTATCCGAAGGTTGTTGTAACAGGAGCAAGTGGATTCATTGCTAAAAATCTTAGGAAACATCTATCTGCAAAGAACATTGAATTTATCTCAATATCCAGAAATGATTTCAAAAAATTCAAATGTGAATCTAAAATTATCTCAAACTATTTTGATGAAAAGAATCTTCTTACAAAAATTAAAAATTCAGATGTGCTAATTCATCTTGTAGGAATAGGTAAACAATCTGTTAACACTGATTATCATATAGTGAATACTGGATTAACAAACTATATGGTTAACTTGAGTAAAAAAGCTAAAATTAAAAAAATTGTTTATTTGAGTGGATTAGGCGTTTCTTCAAATACTTCAATAGGTTATTTTATTTCAAAATATAATGCTGAGCAGCAAATTCTCAAGTCTGGATTAAATTTTACCATCTTTAGACCATCATATATTATTGGAAAAGATGATTATTTTACAAAATATCTAAAAAAACAAGTTAAAAAGGGTGAAATCAAAATTCCCGGCTCTGGAAAGTATTCAATTCAACCAATTCATATCGATGATGTTGTAAAAATTATTTTTAAATCACTTTCTGAAGAAAAATTTAAGAATAAAATTATTGATCTTGTAGGTTCTGAGACTATTACTTTTGAAAAATATGTTAAACTATTTTCTAAAGGCACTAACACTAATATTAAAAAAATTAATTTGGAAGATTCTTATCATAATGCAATAACTAATCCAAAATCAGATTTTGGAATTGACGATCTCAATATTCTAATTGGTAATTTCCAAGGTAATCACACCAAACTAAAAAAACTCACAGGTATGAAATTTGAATCTGTCATGAAACTATTAGAATCCGGCAGATTGCTTTAATGCTTCAGCCTTGTCTGTTTTTTCCCAAGTAAATTCAGGCTCATTTCTTCCAAAATGACCATATGAAGCAGTTTTTTTATAAATTGGTCTTTTCAAATCTAATTGAGAAATAATGCCTGAAGGCTTCATATCGAAATTCTTTCTAACTAAGTCTTCGATTTGATTTTCTGGAATTTTGTTTGTTCCAAATGTATTTACATAAAGTGATACTGGTTCTGCAACTCCAATTGCATATGCTAATTGAACCTCACATCTATCTGCTAATTCTGCTGCAACAAGATTCTTGGCAATGTATCTACACATGTAACATGCTGATCTATCTACTTTGGAAGGATCTTTACCTGAAAAAGCTCCCCCTCCATGTCTTCCAAATCCTCCATAGGTATCAACTATAATTTTTCTTCCAGTTAAGCCTGCATCACCATGTGGGCCACCAATTACAAATTTTCCAGTTGGATTGATGTGTATTTTGATTTGATCATTCCAAAGATTCCCTAAAACTGGTTTGATTACCTTATCAATAATTTCATTTGTTATCTCTTCTTGAGAAATTTCTGGTGCATGTTGTGTTGAAACCACAACAGTTTCAATTTTCACTGGTCTGTTGTTTTCATATCTAACAGAAACTTGGGTTTTTCCATCAGGTCTTGTCCAAGGAAGAACATGATTTTTTCTAACTTCAGATAATTTCTGTGCAAGTTTTTGTGAAAGTAAAATTGGCATTGGCATAAGCTCTGCAGTTTCATTTGTTGCATAGCCAAACATCAATCCTTGATCTCCAGCACCCTGTTCTTTTTCTTCAGTAGCTGTAACACCCTGACTAATATCTGGACTTTGAGAATGCAGTCGTAAAGTTATTTCACAAGTTTCTGTATCAAACATTAAATCTTTGTTGTCATATCCGATATCTCTAATTGTCTTTCTAACTAATTCTTCTTGAGCTTTTTTATCAAAATTAGCTTTAGATGTTACCTCTCCTGCAACTGCTACATAGTCTGTAGTTACCATTGTTTCAACAGCAACTCTTGAATCTGGATCTTGTTTGAGAAATTCATCTAAGAATGCATCTGAAATATTATCGCATATTTTATCTGGATGTCCTTCGGTTACTGATTCAGATGTGAATAGAAAACTGTTAGTCATTAAATCACCCTATTAACTAGAGTTCATTTTCTAGTTTGATAAATAATACGTTATTGCCTCTTACGATAACTCTTCCATAATTTGCAATCGTTTTACCATCATGAAGCTCTTCAGCATCAGTCATAATCAAATTCATGTATGAATCAACATTGTCCATTTTCCCTTTGTACTCTACTTCGTTTTTCAGTCTCACTGTAACTTTCTTCTTTGTACTTTTTTGAAGAGTTGTTAGAGGTCTTTTTGCACTATTTGATTGGGACACTAATTGTTCACTTGTTTTGAAACTTTTTTCTCTTGAATAAAAGCCTTACCTCCTTTGATAAAATTGAAATTCCTTAAATTTTTTCTTCTTTTTCTAATAATTATACAAATGATCTCTACTGGTTTAGAAAAATTAGATGAATTCTTGTCTGGGGGAATTCCTGATGGCGTGATTGTTGATATTTTTGGTGGGAATGGGACTGGAAAAACTCAACTTCTTTTACAATTATGTATAAATTCAATTAAAAATGGTGGAAGTGTTTTGTATTTGGATACTACAGGTGGATTTAGACCAGAAAGAATTTTAGAAATTCAGAAACAGTTTGGAATAGAATTTGATTGTCTTGAAAAAATTACTGTATCTAGGATTAGAAATACTTCAGAACAAATAAAATCAATTAACAATTTTGGAAAAAACCATTTCTCTTTAATCGTCATTGATAATATTACTGATTTATTTTCTTATGAATACAAAAATGATGAATCAATATTTGAAAAAAATTCATTATTTATGAAATATTTGAATCAGTTATCAAAATTTGCAATTACTAACAAAATTCCAATTATAATTACTAATATGATTAGAATCCTTGATGATAAAGAAGTAGAAAATATGAAAAGTGCAGTTGATCCTTTTACACACATCAAAATTCATTTAACTAAAAACTCCTCAAAATTTCAAGGCCAAATTTATTGGGCATTTGATAAACAATCTTTTTCTTATACAATCAATAAAATGGGTTTATCACACAATTCTGAAGATATTTAATGGTCAATCATAATATTTTATCAATGGCAGGAATTTTTGATTCAATTCCAATTATCACTGTTGTTCTATTTGCACTTGGATTGATAGGTGTTATTGTTTATGCGAGATCACAAAGAAACACAACAGACGAATCAGATTCTTGAATCTTTATTTAAAAAATTTGGATTTTCTAAACTAACTGAAATTCAGAAACAAGCTTCCCCATTTATTCTACAAAAAAAAGATTGTTTAGTAATAGCCCCAACTGGTTCAGGAAAAACAGAGTGTGCTGTAATTCCTATTTTTTCAATCATGAAAAAATCTAAAAAACAAGGAAAAATCAAAGCTCTTTACATAACTCCTCTACGTGCATTAAATCGTGATGTATTTCGAAGAATTACAAACTATGCCAAACAAAATGAATTGTCTATTGCAATCCGACATGGAGATACAACTCAAAAAAATAGGAAAAAAATCAATGAAAATCCTCCAGATATTCTAATTACAACTCCTGAAACTCTAGTTATACTTTTGACACAAATCAAAATGCTCAATGCATTATCTGATTTGGAATGGATAATAATTGATGAAGTCCATGAATTACTTTCTAGCGAAAGAGGCTCTCAACTCTCATTAAGTATTGAAAGATTGGAATTCAATTCCAAATTCCCACTCACCAAAATAGGATTATCTGCTACAGTGGGAAATTTTGAGGAGGCAGGAAAATTTGTTGTTGGGACTAAAAGAAAATGTGAGATAATTAGAGATACATCAGTAAGAAAATATGATGTAGAAATAAAATTTGTACAAGGTACAATTTCTGATGTTGCAGAAAAAATTATTGATTATGTTATAGAATTGGAATTAGATTCCCCTGTATTGCTATTTACTAATACTAGAGGCGAAGCAGAATTTCTAGCCTCAATTTTAAAAGATAAATCATCAATTCCTATTGAATTACATCATGGTTCACTCTCAAAAGAAGTTAGAGAAGAAACTGAATCATCTTTACGTGACGGAAGAAGAGGTATTGTTGTATGCACCTCCTCATTAGAATTAGGACTAGATATTGGATCTATTGAATTGGTGATTCATTATGGTTCGCCTAGACAAGTATCAAAATTCGTACAAAGAATTGGAAGAAGTAGACATAATCGTGACGCATCAGCTAAGGGATTAATTATAACAAATAATCCTGATGATGAATTTGAAGCACAAGCAATACTTGATCGTATTCAGGAAGGCTCAATTGAAGAACAAAAAATTCATGATGGTTCCCTGGACGTTTTGGCTCATCATTTAGTTGGATTTGCAATGCAAAGTGGTGAAATTTCAGTTGAACAAGCTTTTGATTTGGTTACTAAAGCATATCCGTTTAGGAATTTACAAATCAAAGATCTTGTAGATGTACTAGATTTACTAGATTCCAATTATCTGATATTTTTTGATCGAACAAAAATGACTTTTTGGAAGAAGGGCCGTTCTTTCAAATATTATTTTGAGAACCTTTCAACAATTCCAGATATTTTAAAATTCAAAGTATTTGATAGTGTAGGTAAAAAAATTATTGGTTCACTTGATCAAAGATTTGTAGGGGATTTTGGAGATTCTGGTAATATTTTTGTGCTAAAAGGCTCACAATGGAGAATATTAAATGTGGATGAAAAATCTTTTACTGTAAATGTTGAGCCATTTAGAGGAGGTGGAATAACTGTTCCATACTGGGAGGGTGAAAGTATTCCAATTGATTATAAAACTGCAAGAAAAGTAGGAAACTTTCGTAGTAGAGTTAAGACTGGATCATTAATTTTAAACAATAAACTAATTGAAAAATTAAATTTTGATATAATTCCTGATGAAACAAATATTGTTGTTGAATCAAATAGATCTCAAGGTTCAATTGTTATTCATTCATGTTTTGGAACTAAAATTAATTCTACAATATCCACATTACTTTCTTCATTTATTTCATCATTATTGGGTTCGATAGTTGATTCACGCTCAGATGGTTATAGAATTGTTTTATCTTCTAGATCGCGTATCTCAGAAAAACTTTTCATTGAAGTAATTAAAGATGACTATGATCTACATTCAATCATTAGTGCATCACTAACAGGAACCCATAATGTAAATTGGAGAACATGGTGTGTTGCTAAAAAATTTGGTATTGTCGGACGTGGAGCAATTTATGAAAGAAAATCTGCCAGGTTTTTGTATGAACGATATTCTAAAACTGCACTTGTACGTGAAGCACTTCGTGAGTTATTTCATGACAAATATGATCTTAAAAATTCTGAAAATATTTTAAAAAAAATCCGTAAAGATCAAATCCATATTAAATGGTTAGAAGTTGACACTTTTTCAAAATTAGCAGAACCTATCTTAGATCATACAGCAAAATATTATTCATCCCCTGCACATCTTGATAAAGGAATTCTTGATCTTGTCAAAGCTCGACTTCAAAAAACAAAGCATCGTCTAATTTGTGCGAGATGTGGTAAATGGGAACGATTAGTTGAAACGCACGAAGTTAAAAATATCTTAATCTGTCCTTATTGTAAGGGAAGACAAATCACTGCTACTTATCATTCTGATTATGATCTCCCAAAAATTATCAGAAAGAAACATGAAGGAAAAAGGCTATCAACCGATGAAAAACACAAGTTTGATCGTGCCTGGAAAGTCTCATCTTTGGTGGAAAATTTTGGTAAAATAGCCATTACTGTAATATCTGGATATGGTGTTGGTGCTGACACAGCTGCACGAATTTTACGAAATATGGTTGATGAAGAACATCTCTTCAAACAAATCTATGAAGCAGAAAGACAATATGTTGTAACAAGAGGGTTTTGGGATTCTTAATTTTTCTTAGTAATTTTGGAAAATGCAGAAATAAACAATTCAATTCTACCTTCTAATCCTGCTTTTGCATTTAATCCAGTTATTGAAACAATTTCACCTAATTCACATTTATCAATAAGTCTTGCTTGATTTCTCCATCCTTTTACCCAAATTTGACCTGTATCATCTTCTACAAACATTTCTGAAAGTGATATTGATTCACCAGATTTTGTTTGAACTTCACGTCTTTCAGGAACTTTTAAAATAATTGCTTCAATACAATAACTTCCATCTACTTTGACATCATTAATTTTTGTTCTAATCTGAGATAATGATGGAATAGAATCATCATTATCTAGTTTTCTTACAAAAGAATTATCATCCAGTGTAATTGAATTCCCATATATTTTTGATGGCATACACTCGATTACATCACCTTCTACACAAATACTAGTTGAATTTGAAAAATCACTAATGTTGTATAAGTTCTTTTTGTTATCTACTGCTAAAATCATATTATTTCCTTTCTCTGTTGGTGTTATAGAAAGAACTCTTGCAATAACTGGTTCTGCTTCTTTTCCTCCTTCAATTTCAATAATTGTTGCATCATTTCCATGAATTTCTAATCCCTGATTTCCTGATTTGACTCTAACTCCTAGTAATCTTACTTTTGCAGATTGTGATATCATGTTAGGAATAGATGATTCATCTTTGCCCCAAAGCACTACTCTGATACCATTTCCGTCTTTATCTTTAAGTCTCATTCTAAGTGCTTTTCCAGGCATGCCTCGAGAGTTAGTAAATTCCATTCCGCTAATTACACCATCAATCATTCCTGAAATTACAAGATCTTTTTGACCTTCTTGTAATCCGCTAATGTCTTTTGTAATAGTATCGATAGTTGGAATTTCACTTTGACTATCTGTAGTTTCAATATTTGAACCAGAACCAATGTTTATTGTTGGTGAGCCATCAAGATCTGATTTTACGTAGGCTTTAATGATTTTAATTAAATCTCCTGGTTTTAGATTTTCTAGACCTGGTAAATTTGCTTTTTCATCCCATAATTTCACACTAGCAGTAGAATTTTCATCGTAAACTGTCATTGTTCTAAGATAAAATGGAGAACCATCTTTTCTTGAAAATTGTTTTGCCGGTGAAAGATTCAAAACTCTTGTTTCTAAAGAAATTTCTTTTGCTCCTGCATAAAGATCTTTTAAACCCATTTCAACTTTTAATGGCTCAGATAAAGTAACTCCATAATCAGAAGCAATCAAAAATATTGCCCCTTGATCTGTTAGATACCCAGCACCAATTTTTTCTTTTTTAATTTTAATTTGTTCTTCTATGTCTTCTTTTGTCAGTTCAGGTTTCTGCTCAAGTAATTTATTCATCAAATTTTCTATCTCTGACAATTCATTTTCTGTAAACTTGATGTATTAATAAAAATTTCATTAGTTTCTAATTTTTTTAGATGAGAAGAATGATCGCTTTTAACTTCTTTTTTTAATGATGAAATTCTAAAAAACTTCTTTTAATCAAATTTCTTCATGATTATTCTTAGATAATTTAATTTTCTTAAGAATGCACCTGATTTACCTCATTAAGTAAATTAATAGGAAGATCGCAATTTTGTTATGTCCTGCATTGATGTTAGTCATCTGTCTAAATCGTATGGTTCAATTTATGCTGTAAATGATCTTAAATTATCGGTAAAAGCAGGACAAGTCTTTGGATTTTTAGGTCCTAACGGTGCTGGAAAATCTACTACAATCAAACTTCTTACCACTCTAATCCCTCCTTCAAGTGGAACCCTGTCAATTTTAGGCATTGACGCTGTTGCCCATCCCCTTAAAATTCGTCATAAAATAGGAGTTGTTTTACAACAACCAAGCTATGAACCTACATTATCAGTTGAAAAATCTCTTGATAAATATGGAATGATGTGGAATGTTCCAAAAACTGAATGCAAAAAAAGAATGGAACAACTATTGAAAGACTTTGATCTTCTTGAAATTCGTAAAAAAAGAAATGAGGATCTTTCTATAGGTCAAAGAAGAAGAGTACAGGTTGCACGAGAATTTATGCACGATATGGAATTATTATTTTTAGATGAACCTACTGTTGGATTAGATCCTAGCGCAAGAAGAAAATTGTTAGATTATTTAAAAAATAAAGTTAAAACAGGGTTAACAATTTTTTATACTACTCATATTTTATCTGAGGCAGAATATCTTTGCGATCAAATAGCTATTATTGATAAAGGTAAAATCGTAACCGTCGATTCTCCTGATTCCTTAAAAAATAGATTTGGAAAAGAAAAAACTATTAAAATTCATTTGTTAGAAAAACAATCAGACATCCCTTCTCTTTTATCTAGGATCTCAGATTGTAAAATTGATTTTGAAACTGGAACCAACATAGTTATTCGTTCAGAACAATCAGAATTAGTTCTACTACAAGTTTTGAAAATACTTAATGAAAATAAAATTGAGATAGAAGATCTATCAGCAGTTCCAACAAATCTTGAAGAGATATTTTTAAACATGGTGAGAGAAAATGCATCCAATTATTAGATTAGTAAATAGAAATCTAACAATTTCTCTCAATCCTGGATTTTTAATTTGGCAGGTTATTTTTCCTTTAATCTATATTTTTGTAGCAGGATTTGCTTATGCACCATTAATTAGTGCAGTCCCATTTGGAAATAAAGATCTTGACTATCCTGCATTCTTAGCTTCAGGAATGATTGGGTTTAATATTATGAACAGTACACTAATTTCTGGTATCATTATTTGGAATGATAGAAAGCATGGAATGTTTGAACAAATTATGTCAGGTCCATTTACTAGAAGTCATTATATTCTTAGCAATATTTGCACAATTGGAATTATTGGATTAGTTAGTGCATCATTAATAGCAGTAGTTGGATATCCTGTATTTTTTGAATCCGTAGAATTTTCTCTTGTTACAATCCCAATAATCGTTTTTGGTGCGATAACAGGCTCAGTACTTTTTGGTTCACTGGCCTCAATTATTTCTACTAGATTACGATCAAGTGAAGGATTTAATGTAATAATTAATACTGTTTTTCTTTTCTTTGCCTTTGTTAGTACAGCATTTTATCCTGCAGGTGGTGCACCTGAACCATTACGAACAGCATTTTATCTAAATCCATTAACATACCTTGTTGATGTAATAAGGGCAGGAATATTTGGAACTGTTACTGAATTTGTTATAATTGAAATGATAGTTCTTGTTGTGATTGCTTCAATATTATTTGTAATTGCATCTAGACTTTTAACTAAATTAGATTTTTAGAATTTAAAATCATTTTTTAAATTGTTTATACATTTCATTTATTTTTTTAATTATATCCAGATTCTCATAGTCTATTAAATTTAGATTGGGGATTACACAGTGACCACCAATAATCCCAGGATACATTTTAGGTCTATTACCCAAATTTTCATGAATTTCATCTGCAAATTTCCACATCTCATCAAAATCAACGTCTTCTTTTTCACAAATCATTTTTGTTATTTGTGCATAATTGATCAACCATCCATAATAGGTAGTATCCACCAATATCTTTGCTAATTCTGCAGTTTTTGTTGTAGACATCCAATCAATTTTTTCAAATCTATTTACTAGATCATTTTTAATTTTAGGATCTATTTTTTTTCATCTGAAGAAATAAATTTTGTATATTTTTTAATATCTTCTAAAAATCTTCTATGTACTCCACGAACTGGTGAATATAAAACTAAGACTTTGGATTTATCTTGAATCATTTTTGTAGTTCCAGGTTTCACAGTTGAATGTACTAGGACAACTTTAATTCCATCAATCTTATTAATCCAATTCACTGTTACATCCACAAATTCTGGTATTTCTCCTGGCAAGCAAATATGAAGATATTCAGGATTTTCAATCTCTTTACTCTCTGAATAATTCCTACATTTTGAAATATCTACATCAATTCCTATACTATCAAAATTTTTTTCTTCTAGAAGATGAAATAGTGTTTCCCCTACTTCACCCATTCCCAAAATAATGTCAGTCATTATGCCTAATTCCAAAAAAACTATCTGTGATATATTCTTGTTACGAAATCATATTATACAAAAAAAGTAGCCCGGCCCAGACTCGAACTGGGGTCAAAGGCTTCAAAGGCCTCTATGCTTGACCGCTACACTACCGGGCTGCTAAATCGAGCACTCTCATTCCCTTAATGAACTTTTTAGCTGAATTTGAGTCTTAAATTAACTAAAATTATTGATTGATAATTTCGATTAGTTTTTCAATGGGATCTTCCATTTGCCCAATTATTTTTCTTGCTCTTTTTTGATTTTTACTGTTTGATGATTCAAAAATATTATTAATATATCTTGAAATTTTAATTGGATTTGTCTCTCTTTTAATCAAATATTTTTTCACCAAAAAATCTTCAATTATGTTTGGAACTGCATTATATGATATCGTTGGAATTCCCATTAATGCTGATTCAGCTGTCATGGTTCCTCCTGAACCAATAAAAATATCTGTATTACTCAGCAAGTGTTTTCCATCAAATGTCATTTTTACAACTTTGGCCTTTTTACCAATTATATTTTGAATACTTTCAATTTGTTTTGTATATCTGCCCAAAATTACGATATTTTCATTGTCATACTCATTTACAATTCGTTTGATAATTGGAATTATTTTACTTGATTTTGAAGCATATGATGCTTCCTCTTCTTCTATTCTAATCAAAATATTTTTCCTATTGTTTTTCTTAAATGGAGATACCTTTTTTTGATTAATTTTTCTTTTAATTGTAACAAATGCGTCTATAGCATTGTATGAAATAATATCTTTTTTATCAATCCCGTATTTTGAAAATTCATTTTTTGGTATTACATTAGGAATCAATAATTTTTGAATTAATGGTAATGTTAATCGCATTACAGCAGAAGCATGTGGTGAATCACAAAATGCCATGTGTTTAATTCCCAATCCAAATGAAATTCTTGCAGCTTCTGGAGAACAAAAACTGATTGCCATTTCTGGCGAAAATTTCTCAATTATTTTGAAAAGTTTCTCCATTCTGATAATGCTGGCTTGAAGCTTACTCTTTTTATCCCCCCCTCCATGTTTTCCAACAAAAATAAGGTCAAAATCACGTATTTTTGCTAATTTTGAAACTTCATTATAGTCTCTAGATGTACACAAAATTTTATGTTTTTTTCCTAATTTCTCAATTATTGGTTCAGAAAACAATAATTGTTTAGGAGTTAGAATATCTATCCATATTTTCAAGTTATTTTCATAATTCTAGTTAGTTCAATAAGTTTTTCTTAGTCCATTATCAGTGTAAATGTATGGGGGGAGCAAAAGTTGTCGTTTATGGTCTCAGTACAGAAGGTTATGCAATTGCATCACAAATGGCAATCAAAGGTGCAGATGTTTACATAATAGATGAATCTACTCCATCAGCAATTTCTCTAAAAGCAGAAATAGCTAAAACATATCCTAATGTATCTTCCCTTAAAGAAGATGAACCTCTTTTAGCCATGGAGCCAATTGATGTGGCCATTTCTAAAGCTCAATATCTTTTCTTTACACCAAGAATTAGAAAAACAGGACAAGATATCAAAACTGAAATCCATTCAAAATTTAAGGATGCAGTTACTTCACTAAAGAAAAACAGCTCTGTTGTTTTTACACTTCCAACAGGATTTGGTGGTAATAATGAGAATATTTCATTACTTGAACATGTAACCGGTCTTGAGGCCGGAAAACACATTTCTTACTTTTATTATCCGTTAGAGGATCTAAACCAACAACCAAAAATCATTGGCTCATTTAATGGAAAGGAAGATCCTGTGCTTCATGATTTACTTACTCTAGGCAAAAAAGAGAAAAAATTTGTAGCTATTTCATCATCAGAACATTTTCATGCCATCAACATCCTATCTAGATTTTCTAGTTTGTGTAGTGTTTTGGAAGTTTGCAAATATGCTCAAGATGATATAACTAAAAATGATCTTTCTTCAGATGATTTTCAGGAGATATTCCTTGATAATATGGTCAGCGGTCTTTTTGATCTGAAATCCTTGGGTTCTTCATTTGAAGGTGCAAATTCCCTCATGTACCTAATTAATGGAAGTGTAAAGGGCATTGATGGCTATATCAAACGATTAATTGATGAAATTCGATCTACGTTAAAGAAAAATGATCTCAAAGCAAGTAGAACAAAAATTGCATTGTCATGGACTCTTGATCAACATGCTATGCGTGGTGATAAAATCGAAATGCTTCAAAATTTGACATCTAGATTGCGTGATTATATTGGTGATGTTGAAGCCTATGAAGATCCGAATTTTGATTTATTTCATAGTGATAAAACCACAATTGTTGTAGCTTGTTCAAAAAATGATTTTGATATTATTGAAAAAACCAAACAAGGCTCTGAATTAATAATCGTGAAAGCTAACCCCTTATGCGAAACAATTCAATAATAGTATAAATTAGCTAACAAATTATTTTCTTTGATTTGTCAAGTGAAAATAATTCTGATGAAATACCAATAAATATAATATCTGAAAAACAAACATATTCTGAAAATTCACCAGAAGAATCAAGTAACAAAACTGTTGAAGAACTAACAAAATTACTTGATGAAGAAAAAGCAAAAGTGTCTGAATATGAAGACAAATTAAAACGCATATTGGCAGACTTTGAAAATCAAAACAAAAAAACACAATCTGATATAGAAAAAGGTGTTAATACAAAAGTAGATGAATTCATACTGGATTTTCTAAAAATATATGATGATTTTATTCGTGCAAAGGAAGTCTTGTCTGGCAATAAAATAAATTCAGATGGATTAGATTCTATTTTAAAAAATATGGATTCATTATTAAAAAAATATCATGTAATTCCTATTGAATCTCTAGGAGAAATCTTTAATCCAAATCTCCATGAAGCAATTTCTATTATTACTGATCCTGACTTGGATGATAACACAATCACAAAGGAGATCAGGAAAGGATATATTTCTCATGAGAGAGTTATAAGACCGACACTAGTAGAAATTTCAAAAAAAGGATGATAAAAAATGGCAAAAATAATTGGTATTGATTTAGGAACAAGTAATTCTGCTGCTGCAGTAATAATGGGTGGAAAGCCAACCATTATTCCAGCTGCTGAAGGATCCACTGTTGGAGGTAAAGCATTCCCATCAGTTGTAGCATTTTCTAAAGATGGGGAACGCCTAGTAGGTGAGCCTGCAAGAAGACAAGCAGTTACAAATCCTGATAGTACTATTGTTGCTGCCAAAAGAAAAATGGGAACAGATTACACTTTTAAAATTTTAGATAAAGAATACAAACCTCAACAAATTTCATCATTCATTCTTCAAAAAATCAAAAAAGATGCTGAGGCTTTTATTGGTGAACCAGTAGAAAAAGCAGTAATTACAGTACCTGCCTATTTTGATGATAATCAACGTCAAGCAACTAAAGACGCAGGAACAATCGCTGGTCTTGATGTAGTCAGAATTATTAACGAACCAACTGCAGCATCTCTCGCATTTGGATTAGATAAAGCAAAAGAAGACATGAAAATTCTCGTTTTTGATTTTGGTGGTGGTACATTAGATGTGACTATTATGGAAATGGGTGGAGGTGTATTCGAAGTTATGAGTACATCAGGTGATACTCAGTTAGGTGGAACGGATATGGATAAAGTTCTCATTGATTTTATTGTTGATGAATTCAAAAAGAAAGAAGGTGTGGATCTATCACAAGATACAACTGCAATGACCAGAATAAGAGAAGCTTCTGAAAAAGCAAAAATTGAGTTATCGACAGTTATGGAAACTGATATCAATTTACCATTTATTGCACATGATCCTTCATCAGGTGCAAAAAATCTTGAATTCCGATTAACAAGAGCTAAATTGGATGAGTTAATTGGCCCAATCGTTGAACGATGTAAGCCTTCTATATTGAAAGCACTAGAAGATGCAAAACTTTCCAATTCTGATATAAATAAAATTGTCATGGTTGGAGGACCAACAAGAATTCCATTAGTTAAAAAATTTGTAAGTAATATTATTGGAAAAGAAACTGAATCAGGAGTTGATCCAATGGAAGCTGTAGCAATGGGAGCAGCAATTCAGGCAGGAATTATTGCTGGAGATGTTACTAGCGATATAGTTCTACTTGATGTAACTCCACTAACATTAGGAATTGAAACTTTAGGTGGTGTAAGGGAACCACTGATTGAAAGAAATACAACTATTCCAACTTCTAAAAGTAAAGTCTTCACTACAGCAGCTGATAATCAAACAGCTGTTACTATTCATGTTGTTCAAGGTGAACGTCCAATGGCAACTGATAATGTTTCATTAGGAAGCTTTAATCTAACTGATTTACCTCCTGCTCCAAGAGGAATCCCTCAAATCGAAGTAAAATTCGATATTGATGCAAACGGAATTATCAATGTAACTGCTAAAGATCTTGGAACTCAAAAAGAAGCAAAAATTACCATTGAATCTACATCAAAATTATCAAAAGAAGAAATTGAAAAATTAAAAGAAGATGCAGAAAAATTCTCTGATGAAGATAAAAAGAAAAAAGAAAAAATTGATCTTAGAAATGAGGCAGAAAGTTACATTTACACTACAGAAAAATTAGTCAATCATGATTTAAAAGATAAAATCTCTCAAGAACAAGGAATTAAAATTACTGATGCTGTAAAAGAAGTGAAAGAAGTCTTAGATAAAGAACCAAATGAACTAAAACCTAAACTTGAAGCATTACAAACTTTGGTCAACGAAGTAACTACAGAACTATACAAAAATGCTTCACCTCCACCAGGTGCTGAAGGACAACAAAGTGCAGGTGCTGAAGGACAACAAAGTGCAGGTGCTGAAGGACAACAAAGTGCAGGTGCTGAAGGACAACAAAGTGCAGGTGCTGAAGGACAACAAAGTGCAGGTGCTGAAGGACAACAAAGTGCAGGTGCTGAAGGACAACAAAGTGCTGAAAATCAACCTAACGAATCATCTTCAAACGATGAAACCAAAACTAACTAATTTTAAAATTCAATCATTTATACGGTAATAATTGTACAGGTATGATTCATGGCAGCAAAACGTGATTATTATGAGGTTTTAGGAGTTTCAAAAACATCTTCTACAGATGAAATAAAAAAACAATATCGAAAACTAGCTTTAAAATTTCATCCTGATCGTAACAAATCTTCTGACGCCAGCGAGCATTTTAAAGAAATTTCTGAAGCATATGCAGTGCTTTCCGACCCTGAAAAGAAACAACTCTATGATCAGCATGGTCATGAAGGTGTAGATGGAAGATATTCTAGTGAAGATATTTTTCAAGGGGCTCGTGGAGATTTCAGTGACATATTTGGTCGTGGTGGAGGCGGATTTGATTCTATTTTTGAATCAATATTTGGTCGTGGTGGAGGCGGATTTGGTTTTAATCAGCAAAGAGGATCTGATATTCTATATGAAACTTCAGTAACATTAGAGGATGTTTTACATGGAAAAAAAATGGAAATTGATTTAGAAAAACAAGTCCAATGTGATAATTGTAACGGGAGTGGATGTAAACCTGGAACTAATAAGAAAACATGTTCTACATGTAATGGTCAAGGACAAGTAAGACAAACTCGAAACATGGGTTTTGCATCTTTTGTAACTGCAGCACCATGTTCTACATGTAATGGTCAAGGTTCAATTATTGAGACTCCATGCAACGAATGTAATGGTCAAGGGAAGAAAAAAGGTAATAAAAAAATAACTTTTGAAATCCCACCTGGAATTGATTCAGGAGATTATACAGTTCCTAATGAAGGAAATGAGGTTCCAGAAGGATCAAATGGTGATTTAATAGTAAGAGTTAGAGTTCAACCTCATTTAAAATTCAAAAGAGATGGAAAAGATATTTTTTATGATCAGGATGTTTCAATGATTGATGCTACATTAGGATGTGATATTATTGTTCCAACTTTACATGGAAATGAAAAAATTAAAGTAGATTCTGGTAGTCAACCAAATACTATAATCAAACTAAAGGGAAAAGGAGTCACACACATTAATTCTAGAGGTAAGGGAGATCAATATGTTAGAATTGTTGTAAATATTCCAAAAAAACTTAGTAAGCATCAAAAAAAGCTTCTAGAGGAATTTAAAAAAGATAGTGACTAGATTAATGAAAATTGCTTTGGATGTTGATGGCGTACTTGCTGATGTAATAGTACCTTGGTTAAATTTTAGTAATAAAATTAGGCCTAAAATCTCAAAAAATGATATCACAGATTGGGATTTTTGGAAGAAATATCAAATCAATCAATATGATTTCTACACAGAATTAAGTTCATGCTGGAAAAATTGGAATTCAATACCTCCAACTCAAGAGAGTCTATCTTCCGTAACAAAAAATCTTTTGAAACTAGGTCAGGTAGATATTGTAACTGCAAGAGAACGTTCGACAGATTCTTTTGTAAAAAATTGGTTAAATCATCATAAAATATTTTTTGATAATTATGTGTCTGTAATAGATGGCCCTATGAAAGCTGATTTAGATTATGATATTTTTATTGATGATTCACCATTAAATACAAAAAAATTTCTTAAAAATAACAAAACAGTAATTCTGTACTCACAACCTTGGAATCAACATATTTCTGATAATAATGTACATAGAATTTCAATTCTTGAAGAAGCTATAGAAAAAATTAAAACTGTTTAGTCTTTTACAAGTTTTCTAATATTTACTTGATGCCCATTTCTAACATGAGAAGAATGAGTTGTATTCAATAACTCCTTAACTTTTTCATCATTGTAGAATTTTACATTATATTGCCCTAAAACTTTTTTACAATTTGAACAATACACTTCATTAAATTCCATTTTTTCACTTGATTGATTTGAATACTTTATTCATAGTATAATAAAGAAACTTATTCTAGATTTCAAAAATTCACATTGCGGGAGTCACCCAGCCTGGTCAACGGTGTAAGGTTCAGATCCTTATCTTCTAGGAGTTCGTGGGTTCAAATCCCACTTCCCGCATTTCATCAAATATTATCTAATTTTTTCTTAATATTTTTTAAAAGAAGATTGTTAACTATTTCACCAGAAACTTTTCCTCTTAATTCCTTCATAACTATACCCATCAAAGGCCCTACTGAACGTTCCTTTTGATTTTTTACAATTTCTTGATTTTTTTCAATTATTTCCAAGATAATTTCTTCCACTTTCACTTCATCAATAGCCTCAATTGATGCATTTTTCAAAGCTTCATCAATAGACTGAGACTTACCAGACATGATATTTTCATAGATTATCTCAATTGATTCTTTTGCAATTTTCCCTTCTTCTAATAACTGAAATGATTTTACAATGTTTTTTTCTGTTAATAGTTCAGAATCAAGACCGTTTCTCTCTAAATTAGTAATCGTTGAACATAAAATTGATGCTACAAAAGTGGGATTGACTTTAATTTTTTCAACAATTTTTTCAAATAATTCAATATATCGTGAATCAAAAATCTGCTCAGACAGCTGAGGATTCAATTCATATTTTTTTTGTAATTCTAAAAGTGATTCATCCCATGATTTTGGAATATTTTTACTAGCATTTTCTAATTCTTCATTTGAAACTGAGATCGGTGGAATGTCTGTCTCAGGATACATTCTTGATGCACCTGGACGGGGTCTTAAGAAAACAGTTTCACCAGTTTGTGTGGCCAATCTAGTTTCTGCAGGAACACCTTTCTTTGCCACTTCTAATCTGTTAATAATTGAATTAATTGCAAAATCTATTTTTGAAGAAGGAGCAGCAATTATCAAAAATGCATCATTTTGATTTACTTTTAAAATATTTTTAACAATCGTGATATCTTCATCTTCTATTCCATAGTTTGGCAATTCATCTGAATGAAAAACACCACCAATACCATAAAACTTTACTAATTGTCCTATTTCTTTTCCTAATCTTATTCCTTCAAATGGGGAATAACCAAACATTCCCAAAAAATTTTCAATTTTTATTGCTTTGATAATTGAATTATCTTTTAATGCTTTTTGAATTATTTTAGATTTACAATTTTTCCAATTTTCAGTGATATCAAAAATATTTTCTTTTTTTGAAATTCCTTTAAACTCAGAATTTCTCAACTTCTCAGCAATTTTTACTAATCCAAATTGCCTTTTAGCCTCAAATTCTACTACTTTTTCCAATTGATCCAATTGCTGAACTCCTTTTACTTCTACTACTGCCCCTCCATCTCTAACTGAAACATTGACATCTTGTCTAATTGATCCGATTCCTCTGGTTACTTTTTTAGTACTTCGTAGTAGCCTACCTAAAGACAATGCAATTTTCTTAATTTTTTTAGAATCTCCTTCTACAGGATCTAATGCAATCTCTAAAAGAGGAACGCCAAGTCTATCTAAACTATATTCTCTAATGTTACCTTTATCACCAAGAAGTTTTGCTGCATCTTCTTCAAGGCAAATAGCTTGCACTCCTACTTTATCACCCTCAACTTCAATATGACCTCCTTGTGAAATCAACATAGTTCGCTGAAAACCTGTTGTGTTTGAGCCATCAATTACTGTTTTTCTCATTGGATAAATTTCATTAAAAATTTTTGAATTCAGTGATTTTGCAATTACAAGTGCAAGATCTTTTGCATCATTATCTAAGTTATGTGGTGGTTCTTCATCTTGTTCAACTAAACAACTGCTTTCTTTATTTGCATAGTAGACTATTGTTTTAGATTTTGACTTTTCAAATAATGCAGCTGGATCATATTCTCCCAATTCACTTTTAACTGCACGCAATTTTCTTTGAAATTTAATTGAGTATTCTTCTGATTCAATTGGTCTACAATTGCAAAATAATTTCTTATTTGTTGCTAGTTGTTGATGAATTTCTAGTCCTACTTTTAATCCAACTTCACTAATTGAGAATTCTGACACATTTTTCACTCTCTCAATTTGATATTTCTGAAGCAATATTTTGAAGCATAATTTTTTTCACCTCTTCCATATTTTGTATATTCCCTATTGCCCACATTGTCTTAACTAATGCTACTTCAGGAATCATATTTTCTAATGGAATTATTCCTAAATTAAGCAAATCACGACCACTTTCATATACTGTCATTCTAACTCTTCCGTCAATACATTGAGAAGTCATGCCTAGAAAAATTCCTTTTTCATTAGCTTTTTTTACACTTTTGTACATTGTTTTCCCAATATGTCCTAGTCCTGTGCCTTCAAAAATTATTCCTTTATATCCCATCTCAATAATTTTTTCTAACAAATCTGGATTAAATCCAGGATGATATTTTACTAATGCAACATTAGTATCTAGCTTAATTTTTGGAAGAAACTCTTTTGTTTTAAAAAAATCTTCTTTAATATTTTTTGAATTTGATCTTCTGCAATTATGAATGCAGGATCATCCCCAATTGTTTCAAACGCACCTCTTTTACTAGTATGATTTTTTCTCACCCTGGTTCCAATATGGCATGCAATTGTTTCATCATTTTCATCTAGATGCATTGCAATGTAGACTCCTTTAGTATTACTTGTAGTGATAAATTTTACTGCACCAATCAAATTTAATGCCGCATCAGATGAAGCACGATCTGAAGATCTTTGAGAACCTACAAGTACAATTGGAATTGAAAATCCTGCTAATGCAAATGAAAGAAATGATGATGTATAATGCATAGTATCTGTACCATGTGCAATAATTATTCCAACATAATCTGATTTTGAATATTGGTTTATTTTCTCAGCAATTTGTAACCATTGTTTAGGTTGAATGTTTTCAGAATACTCTGAAAATATTACTTCTGCATCAATATTAGCAATTTTAGCAAGCTCTGGTACAGATGCATTAAGTTCTTTAGCTGTTAATACAGGAGTTACTGATCCTGTTCTATAATCGACCTTACTAGCTATTGTTCCTCCAGTTGATAAAAGTAAAATTTTTGGTAGCCCTTCACTTTTTTCTATACTTTCACTTTTTTCAATTATTTTTTCTATACTTTCACTTTTTTCAATTTTTTTTATTTCAGAAATTTCTAATCCTATATTATATCCGTTTTTTAATTTCAAAACAATATGTTTATCATCACTATGTTCATATCTTGGCATTATTATGCCTGAATACGTAATATCTGCAGTGATCTTAACAGAATCCCCCACTATAATTTTATTTGCCTTAAGAAAATCTAGTGAATTACCTTCATATCCTCTGTGTTCTGACATTTATGAGAATTAGATTTGTTATTTAATTAAAACTACCTGTAATAGGATGCAACTAGTTTTTCGCCTAACTTTAGATCTTTTTGTTCTCTGACTTTTTTGACTGCTTCTTCAAAGTGTTTCATTGTTACCTTAGCGTCAATTGTAGTTTTCTCAATATCTTTTGTATCTGGATGTGAATCCAAAAATTCATGGATAACTAAAGATACTGCAGTATTCGCAATGGATGCTGTATCTGCACCACTTAGACCATCAGTTAGATCAGCGATTTTCTCAATGTCAACATGCTGAGGATCACTTGAATCATCAATTATTGGAATTTTTGCTGCATTAATTTTCAATATACTCTTTCTGCTTTCTTTATCTGGAAGTGGAATTTGAATAATTTTATCAAATCTACCCGGTCTTAATAATGCAGGATCTATCATATCTGCTCTGTTTGTAGCAGCTAAAACAATAACTCCGTGCATGTTTTCCATTCCATCCAATTCTGTAAGTAATTGACTAACAACTCTTTCAGTAACTGCTGTTTCTCCACCTGCACCTCTAATTGGTGCAATAGAATCTATTTCATCAAAGAATACAACACATGGGGCAGATTGACGTGCTCTTTTGAAAATCTCTCTGATTCCTCTTTCTGATTCTCCTACCCATTTTGATAAAAGTTCGGGACCTCTAACAGAAACAAAATTTGCTTCACTTTGTGTGGCTACTGCTTTTGCAAGTAATGTTTTACCTGTTCCACTTGGTCCATGAAGCAAAATTCCTCTTGGCATGTTATGGCCTAATTTGTCATAAAGCCCAGGATATTTCATAGGCCATTCGACAGCCTCTTGTAGTTCACGTTTAACATCTTCTAATCCACCAACATCATCCCATTTTACATCGGGATTTTCTATGAAAACTTCTCTCATTCCAGATGGTGTAACTTCTATCAAAGCTTTGAGGAAATCATCATTATTTACGATTAATTTATCTAAAGTTTCTGGTGGGATTTTCTCTTCTTCTAAATTAAGAATAGGTAGTAATCTTCTCAAGCATTTCATTGCAGCCTCTTTACAGAGATATTCCAAGTCTGCTCCAACATAACCGTGACTAACTGCTGAAATTTTATCAATATTTACATCATCAGATAATGGCATGTTTCTACTATGAATTGCAAGGATGTCTTTTCTTCCTTTTTTGTCTGGAACTTTGATCTCAATTTCTCTATCAAATCTACCTGGTCTTCTAAGTGCAGGATCAATTGCATTTGGTCTGTTTGTTGCAGAAATAACAATTACTTTACCTCTAGCTTCTAGACCATCCATTAATGACAACATTTGAGAAACAACTCTTCTTTCAACTTCTCCAGTAACTTCTTCTCTTTTTGGTGCAATAGAATCTATTTCATCTACAAAGATAATTGATGGAGCTTTTTCTCTAGCCTCTTTGAAAATTTCCCTTAGTCTAGCTTCACTTTCACCGTAAAACTTACTCATTATTTCTGGACCCGAGATACTGATAAAATGTGCATTACTTTCATTGGCTACTGCTTTTGCAAGTAATGTCTTACCTGTTCCAGGAGGACCATACAACAAAACACCTTTTGGTGCTTCTATTCCCAACTTTTCAAAAATCTCTGGATGTCTTAAGGGAAGTTCAATCATCTCTCTGACTTTTTTAATCTCATCTGTTAAACCCCCAATGTCTTCATAGGTTACTTGTGGAACTCCACGTAATGTTTCTCCTTTTTCTGCAATATGAAAAACAGTTTTTTGAGTAACTAAAACAGCATCAGCTGCGGGAGTGACTCCAATAACTTGAAAAGTTAAACGACCACCAAAATATGGTACCATTACATTATCACCTTTAATCAAAGGAACACTTTCTAGAGCATCTGCAAGATATCTTTCATCAATTGGGGGAATTGCTTCTAATGGTGCAACTACTACTTTTTCTGCAGCAACTGCTTTTATTTTTCTAACAGAAATTGTATCTCCAATTGCAATTCCTGAATTATTCCTTCCAAGCCCATCGATTCTAATAATTCCCTTTCCTTCATCAGATGGATACAAAGGAAGACATTTTGCAACCGTTCTCCTTTTACCTTTAATTTCAATAACATCGCCTGTGGAGGCATTTAGGGTATCCATAGAATCATAATCTATTCTTGCTACTCCTCTCCCAACATCTCTAGTATATGCTTCAAGAACTTTGAGAGAAAGACCACTTTGGCTCATACAGAAATGCCCTCTGTCTAATTTTTATACCTTTGTGGTAATTTTCTTAACTTACAATAGCCATCACAAGCTTAAAATCCTCTTTCCGTAGGAAACGATCAACATGGGTAAGAGACCATTAGTTCGAAGACGTGGCCGTGGAGGAATGCAGTTTAGATCTACATCTACTGGAAAAGTAGGCTCCAAAGCAAATTACCCTCGATTTCCACTTGCAGAACAACATGAAGGGGAAATTATCGATTTGGTTCACGAACGTGGACGAGAAGCACCATTAGCCAAGATTAGATTTGAAGATGGATCCGTATCATACGTTCCAGCAATTTTGGGAGCTAAAGTAGGTGAAATTTTACAATTTGGATTAAAATCAAAGATTGAGAAGGGTAATGTAATTAGTGTACAAAATATCCCTGACGGTACAATTGTCTGTAATATTGAAAAGCATTTTGGTGATGGTGGTGCTATTGTAAAATCTGCAGGTACTGATGCAACTATTTTCTCTCATGGTGATGAGGGAGTTACTGTTAAACTACCATCTGGGAGATTTACTACTCTAAATCCAAAGAATAGGGCTATGATTGGTACTCTAGCTGGTGGTGGAGCAAGTGAACGACACTTTATGAGTGCAGGCAACAAGTGGCGTAGTTTTAAGGCTAAAGGAAAGAAATATCCAATTGTTAGAGGTGTTGCTCAAGCAGCTTACGTTCACCCACACGGTGGTGGTCGTCATCAACATGTTGGACAAAGCTCAACCGTTTCAAGAGATGCCCCTCCAGGTGCTAAAGTGGGAAGTATTGCTGCTAGAAAGACTGGTAGAGCTAGAATCAAAGAAAGGAAATAGTTTTTTTCTATAGCCTAAAATTGATTAATGACTCTTTGAAATCTATCTCTAATGTCAAAACAACGAATTAGAATTTTTGTAACTGGTAGAGTACAAGGAGTTTTTTTTCGTCAGACATTAAAAGCGAAAGCAAAACAAAACAATGTTTATGGTTGGGTCAAAAATTTGAAGGATGGTCGTGTTGAAGCCGTTTTAGAAGGTGATACAGAAAATGTTACAAGATTAGTTGAATGGGCTCATGGTGGACCTGCAAATGCAATTGTTGAAGATATAGAAATACGAAATGAAAAATTTAGTGGCGAATTTTCAAAGTTTGATGTTGCATACTAGTGAATTTTTTCAAAGGCTTCTTTAATTACATTGCCAAATTCTAAAATATTTTGTTCTTTACTGATCTGAATAATCTCAATGGGTTCTTTTCTACTTTTTTGAATTTTAATTATCACTCCTTCTCTTTGAGGCTCTACATCTGCAAACCATCTAAAAGTAATTGATTTACAAAAAACAACTCTGTGCATCCTAATGTCTTCAACTACATTATCTCCTAAAGATAAGCAAAAATCTCTGATAGAATTGAAAAGAGGTAATACTGAACTAGGAATCTGCTTCTTAAAGTCTTCATAATCTCTTTTATTTCCAAATGAGATTATTCCTTCCATGAACATACTGATTTTATTGAAATTATAAAGGTAGTAGATCTGCTGGTTCCAGTCTAGACGAATAGCCCCATTTCAAGGCATACAAGATCCGCCACGTTGACGAGGAAGCGTGGATGCTCCACCTTAGGATTGCTCCCTCCCGGACCTCATCCCTTTCGATGGTTCGGTCTTAGAAGTTATCCCTTCGGATATTTCTAGTCCTGCAACCACCCGCCTCGGCGTGATTTCATTTCCGCACACCAAGCGGGAATTACCCATCTAGAGATTTACCCAACAGTTGCTGATCTCTGCATATAGCCGGTTTCAGAACAGGGCACGGCTGGCACCCTAATCCTACCTACTACCGTTTATTCTAAAAAAAGTATGTTATATTTGCATTAGGTTTGATTTTCTTTTAGTTTTAAAACGATATTGCAAACTGAGCATATATCCCCAGTGCATTCTGTTCCACATTTTTTACAAGATATTTTTTCTTTTGAATTTGAAGTCTTTACAATTTGAGAAACTTTGAGAATTGATTGATACAAGTTATTTTTAATTCCACTATGCTGAGTTTCAAGAGAATTTAGAAATTCACGAATCTCTGTTCTAATACCTTCATTCATGTGTGGACAAGGTTCTGATTGAAATGGAATATTATTTGTAAATGCATAAAACACTATTTCAGATTCATAAATTTCACAAAACGGTTTTATTTTTCTTAAAGAATTTGAGGATGTATCTGGATCCATCCAACCAATCTTAGTAGTATCTCCTGAAAGCATGTTTATGACAAATGTTTGTAATGTATCGTCTAGATTGTGCCCAGTTGCTATCACATCTGCACCTACATCCTTTGCAGCATAATCTATTGCCCTTCTTCTAAGGGTTCCACATATTGAGCATGATGAAGTTTTCTCATTTTCTCGTAAATCTAAGGCTTCATCTAATGTCAATTCAAAAAGCTCTTTGTATGCATAAACTTTGTGCTCTACATTAAGTTCGGAACAAAATTTTTCAACAATTTCTAAAGCCTCATTTCTATATCCTGGAATTCCTTCGTCAATGGTAATTACTATTATTCTAAACTGATGTGTAGATGCCATTTCATGAATAATTTTCAGTAACGCCAAGGAATCTTTTCCACCAGAAACAGCAACAGCTACTAATTCATTATATTGAATCATATTATATTTTGAAATTGTTTTAGCAGTTTTTCTAACAATAGAATTTGAGAAACATGGTGAACATAATTTTTGACCTGAATATTTTCTCGTATAGACAGCTGGATTTTGACAACTATCACATATCATGAATTTCTTGATATTTTTTCATTAATGATTCTTTAGGTGAATTCTATATTGTAAACCAGCCAGATTTTAAATATGATAATGCAATGTTAAGTCCAAATAGGGTAAACGTGAATGCGTAAATTCCCCACATGACTACATTAACTGATTTATCCGAGATTTTTTTGTCAATAATTGTATGAATGAATTTTCCCCCGTCTAAAATTGGTAGAGGAAGCATATTGATAATTCCTATGAAAAATGAAATCATCCATAACCATAACAAAAACATTGAAACATTTGGATCATTCCATGTGATGAAATTCATTATTGGTTTGTATGCAAATGTATTGTCTCTCATTATTCCAATTAATCCTCTCTCAGGATCTTCTGGAGATGGGATTATCTCAACTCCAAATTCTAATGTTTGACTATCTCTTATTACTGTCACACTTGCTGTTTCACCTGGATTCAAACTGGGAAAATCAATTGGACTCAAGATCGGTATACCATTAATTGATGTAATGATATCATTTGCAAGCAATCCTGCTTGTTCAGCTCCTGAGTTCTCTATGATAGATAGAATCAAAACTCCGTCAGGTAATTCATAAAATGCACTGAGAAGCGGTTCAGGTAATACCATTGCAAAAAATGGGTTTGTTAATAATATAGCTCCTAATACAAATGCAAAAATTACATTTGATGTTGCCCCTGCACCTATTACTCTTAATTTTGAAATCTTTTTTGCCTTATCAAATTCTTCTTCATCTGGCTCTACAAATCCTGCAAACATTGCGATAAATATTGCAAAGCCACCTGTTTTGATCTTAATTTTTTCCAAAGCAGCAACTATTCCATGTGCTCCCTCATGAACTACGAGAACAATTGGAATTGATAGTAAAAAGTATGTGATTGATGATGCAGATGTTAATGTCACTCCTGGAATAAGAACTGTTAATTCTGAGAATTCAGATTGTGCAACAAAAAAGTTTGATACATTATTGAGCAAAAACCAAAATGCAAAACCCATCATAATAAAACCTGCAATTACACTCGTATCTGCAAAAACTCTGATTCCTCTTTTTGTTCGAGTGAGAATTTTATTTAGAACTAAATCTACCCCTCTGTTTTTGTATACTAAACTGTAAGCCTTTATTTCAAAACCATATTTTTCTAATTTTAGCCCTTTTGCAATTATGACTATAATGACCCAAGCAATTAAGACATAGATTATCGAATTTTGTGTAATAAAATCAAGTTCCAAACTAATTGTTAATTTTTTTAAGGTACGTACATTTATCGGTTACTATGAAACCTACAGTAATTATCTCAACATATCCTAACAAAAAATCAATTTCTAAAATTGCAAATGAACTTGTAAATAATAAGATTGTTGCATGCGTAAACATTTCAAAAATTTCTTCAATTTATTCTTGGAATAAAAAAATTGAAAATACAACAGAATATCTTGCAATTTTTAAAACCATGACAAAAAATAAAAAATTGCTAAAAAAGAAAATTTTGGAATCTCACCCTTATGATGTTCCAGAAATAGTTGAAGTTGAAGTAACTTCGATGAACAAGTCCTATCTTAAATGGTTAATTGATTCTACAAATTAAGATTCAATTGCATATCGTAACAAGGAAACTATTCCTCCCAAACCTGAAACCCTAAGACCAATATCTGTTGATGAATCAACACTGTAAATTTTGACTCCTTTACTTTCAGCATCATTGAGAAAATCCATAATTTTTTGCTCATCATTATCTTGTATTGCTTTATCTGAGAAAACAAGAGATTCAACAGCGCTCATTTGATTTGCATGAAAAGTTTCATCAAATCCCATAGTAAACTTGCTACTTTTTTTATTTGCAAGAACCATTACTTCATTAATAATAGATGAAGACTTGGCTAAGTTACTATCAGACATTATTTCCTGCATCGCTTGAGATTTTGTGAATGTGTATATTCCATCTTCACCACCTGAATCAATTCCTTCAACAATCTGAATTTTGAATTTTTGTGATTTTTGAATAAAATTTACTAGTCTTTTTTTAGTTTCACCTGGCCCAAAAATTATTATTATGTCTTCTTTTTTTCTAATGGATAATACTGCTTGTTGGACTTGATCAAAGAATTTTTCAATATTAAAATTAGTTTTGTATCTTTTACCACCAGAACCTGAATAAATATTTGGCATAAATTCTAAATGTGTTCCTCTCAATCTTGCAATTCCACAGTCAGCAGTATCTATAGCTACAAGTACAAAAGCAATTTGATTATTGTTTGATTCTAAAAGTTTCTTTTCAATTGGTGACCATTTTTTCTTTGAAATTGTTATTCCATCATTAATTTTTAAAATAAATGAATGATGTGATCCATGAGGTACTGATTCATTACTTGATTCATAAATAGTTCCACCAACCCTCAATCTGTCAAGGACATCATCAAGTGAAATTTTTTCAACAGTTAATGCAATTCTTACTTTGATTCTTTCTCCTTTGTCTGGTCTTGAATAATCTTTATCTTGTTTTAGTACTCTTGTTGTATCTCCAATAACTTTATCATCTTTCTTAATAATCCGACGTAAATTCAAAAGGTCATCTGAATCTTCTGCTATTACTGAAATTGAATTATCATCAATAGTCTTTGTAATCATAATTATGCTTTAATCTACAAAAAGAAAAGAGTTTAGCCTGTGACTTCGTTAGTCTTTGTTTCTTCTGTTTTTTTCTTTAGATAATTTTCAACCCAATCTAAAGTAAGAACTCCTGATTCTGCTAGATTTGTAAGAGAGTTTGCAGAAGCTTCGCCAGAAACTTTACCATTATTTCGTCTTAATTGACGCCATTTCAAAGATGTGTTTCCACTTTTTGAATTATATATAATTCCTAGAATATCTCTTGCATTAACAAATGTAATATCTCTTATTTTTTTCAAAGTTACTTTATCAGCTGCTTCTACGTAAATTGCACCAAGACTGTCTTCTCTTTCTGCAAACACCTCCGAATCTTCCAAATAACTCCTTGGGGCGTAGGATTTACAAGTACTCGAAATTATAAATCTTCTAAAGCTTTCCAATGAGGCGGGAGTATCAATTGCAACCATTTTGAAAGATTGAACTATTAGCCATTTATCAAGCTTCTTGAAAGACTCAATAGGAATCTGCCTGAATTATGCATGCAGGCAGTGATGAACCTATCCCTTTGAAATGATGATGAGGATCTTGAGTTCTGAGCCTGCCTTAGGTTTTTAATGATTAATTTGTGTTTAAAAATATGAAATTCCTTACAGAATATCTTACATTTGAAGTTAAAACACGAAGAGCATTTGTCAATATTACAAATGATGTAAACAATCTTGTAACAAAAAGTAAAGTCAAGGAAGGACTTTGTCTTGTAAATGCCATGCATATTACTGCAAGTGTTTTCATTAATGATAATGAGGGAGGATTGCTTCATGATTATGAGAAATGGTTGGAAGGATTAGCTCCTCACGAACCAACCACTCAATATGAACATAACAAAACTGGTGAAGATAATGCAGATGCTCATCTCAAAAGACAAGTTATGGGAAGAGAAGTTGTTATTGCAATAACTAATGGAAAATTAGATTTTGGACCATGGGAAGAAATTTTTTATGGTGAATTTGATGGTAAACGACCAAAAAGAGTTTTAGTAAAAATAATTGGTGAGTAATCATCCAAAGTCTGCATCACGCTTTTGACTTTGTGATTCATTCTTTCTTGCAGCGGCTCTGAATTCTTCATCATGATTTTGAGGCCCATGTCCACATTTTACACATGCAATTTTGAATCCATCTTCATTTTTTTCATAAATTTCACAGCCACAGAAACATGCCATGAATAAATTTAGTTTCTAAGATGATATATCTTTTGGGATGTAATTTCAATTATGTTGATTTACAGCATTCGCCCATTGGAATATCGTGATCATGTGGACATTTTCTTGGGTGCTTCAACATTACACAAAGTGCATCTGTAAATTGTTTATTCATATGGTGTTCGATTCCACATACCATTTCTTCATCAATTTCTACTTTTAATGCACTATCCATGAGAACTTCAAGTAATCTACTATTTCTCATCATACTCGCACCTATACGCTCACCATCCTCTGTAAGTTTTACACCTGCCTTGTTGTAATTTACCAGATTTTTGGAATTTAATTTCTTGAGCATTTGAACTACACTTGGTTGTCTGACATTGAGCATTTTTGCAATGGTACTGATCTTAACATCTTCACCTCTTTCTTTGATATGCCAGATTGCCTTAAGATACATCTCTACATGTTCAGCTTCAGCAGTACCTACAAAAAGAGTTTCTTCATCTATTGCATCCATATTATATCACCTTTGAATCTTTTAATAAATATTCAAAGTATTGACGTGCAAATCCTGCCAATCCTGCATGATCTGCCCAAATTGCTACAACTTCTGAAGTATTGGCACCTCCTATTTCTGGACCTAATAAAATTACAACATATCTTTTATCAGAAATTATACCTCCTCCAAATAGACCTTTTTTTATTTTTACAGTTGAAACACGCTTGATTGCCTTGATTGATTCTTTGTCCATCTTATCTGAAGTAAGAATTGTAATGTCTACACCTTTATCATGAAGTGATCTTAATTTTGGTAATGCTTGTTTTACTAAATCTACTCCAGCTTCAGGTAATGCAATCATTACTTCATTTCTACAAGTATCTACCATCTCTAAAATTTTAGCTGCAATGTTAATGGCACCTGAAAGTACCCAAATATCTGGTCTTTCACTAGTTCCACTTTTTTCATATAATGGAACTAACTCATTTAATATTACATTCTGATTTTGAGAAAAATCATTTTCCATTTTTTGTTTAGTAGTTTCTAGTCCGGTAGAAGGTGATTTTGCAAAGTATTTTGTTGGTCTTGAATCATCTGATCCTATCCATCCCTTATCCTCTAGAGTTCCTAATACTTCGTAAATTTTTGAATATGGTACTCCTGATTTTTGACTAAGATCTGAAGCTGTCAACTCACCAGATTTGAGTAATGCAGAGAATGTTCTAATTTCATAACTAGTTAGACCGATTTTTTCTAATGCCTTTCTTGTTTTATCAGAGATACTCATATGCGATCTAGTCGATCAGTTTTGGTATTTAAATCAGGTATGCCTAATTACTAAATTCCACACGGGGGTGAGTGTGAAATGGATTATATAGTATTTCAGAAGAATTTCGATTACAGGTATGGCACTAATTCAGATATCCAATCAATCAACAAAAAATTTAGGTAAAAAATCCACAATTAGATTCACTCAAAGTATTTGTCCAGACTGTAACATGATTCTGGATGCTGAAGTCTTTGAGAGAGATAACAAGGTCTTCATGTCTAAAGTTTGTCCAACTCACGGTGAATGTGAGGAATTATACTTTGGTTCTTATGAAATGTACAAGAAATTTAGTACATACTGGATGGATGGAAAAGGTGCCCATTCTCCAAACGTAATGATTGACAAATGTTCATGTCCTAATAACTGTGGATTATGCTCAAATCACTTATCACACAGTGGACTTGCAAACATGATTGTAACTAATAGATGTGATTTGACATGTTGGTATTGCTTTTTCTATGTAAAAAAAGGCCTTGAAGGCGCTTACATGTATGAACCAGATCATACTCAAGTCAGAGCAATGATGAAGACACTAAGATCTGAAAGACCAATTCCAGGAAACTCTATGCAAATTACTGGTGGAGAACCAATGCTTAGAGAAGATATTGCTGATGTTATTAAAATAATGAAAGAAGAAGGTGTTGACCATATTCAGATGAATACCAATGGTATTAGACACGCCATGGATCCGGAAGCAGCAAGAGAAGTAAGACTTGCTGGATGTAACAACTTGTATCTTTCCTTTGATGGTGTAACTGCAAGAACAAATCCAAAGAACCACTGGGAAATTCCATATGCACTTGATAGTTGCAGAAAGACAGGTACTACTGTGGTATTTGTTCCAACAGTAATCAAATCAATCAATGATCATGAATTAGGTGGGATTATCAGATATGCACAAAAGAACATGGATGTAGTGCACGCTGTAAACTTTCAACCAGTATCATTAACTGGAAGAATGGGTAAATCTGAACGTGAAAAATATAGAATCACAGTTCCTGATTGTGTTCAAAGAATTGAGGAACAAACTAACGGGGAAGTAACAGTTGATGACTGGTTCCCAGTCCCAAGTTGCATGCCATTAACAAATGTAATTGAAGCATTCTCAAGCAAACCAAAATACGAATTATCAATTCACTTTGCTTGTGGTGCAGGAACATACATCTTTGAAGATGCAGATACAAAGAAGTTTGTCCCATTAACAAAATTCTGTGACATTCAAGGAATGTTAGAATTATTTGAAGATAAAGCAGAAGAGATTCGTTCTGGTAAAAACAAATACTTTACAATGCTAGAAGTTGTAAGAAAACTCAAAGGCTTTGTTGATACAAAGAAACAACCAGCAGGATTGGATTTAGCAAAAATGTTTGGTAATATCCTTATGAAGAGATCATTTGATTCAGTTGGTTCATGGCATGTCAAAGGATTATTCCTTGGTATGATGCACTTTCAAGACAAATACAATGAAGATCTTGAAAGATTACAAAGATGTGATATTCACTATCTAACTCCAGATCTTAGAATAGTTCCATTCTGTGCATTCAATGTAATTCCAGAATGGTATAGAGACAGAATCCAAAAGAAATATTCTATCACTGTAGAGGAATGGGAAGAAAGAGAAGGCGTTAAACTTGAAGATGGATTATATCGTGGTCTCATGAGACGTGGAGCAGGTGATGAACTTGCTGCTGGCTGTGCAAAGAGTCAGATGTTCCATGATGCTGCACAAGCTACAATGTAAAAGGATTTTTAATCCAAGACCTTAAAAGGTCACCAACTAATTTTGTTATGTGAAAATTCTCCTTATTTCACCAACATTAAAAGGAATTGGTGGAGTGGCACAACATGTTAGAGATTTAATAAAATTTCTTAAAGAAAATGGCCATCATGTGGATGTACTTTCTTCAGAAAATACTCCTGTAATTCCAATTAAAAAATTAAAAAATCCCAGCTTTTTGATTTCTTCTTTTTTAAAAGCAAAATTAATGAAACCTTATGATATAGTTCATGCACAGCATCCAATAGCTGCACTTGCAATGAAAAATATTTCTGGAAAAAAAATTCTTACCATTCATGGAATTTATAGTGAACAAATTGGAATGCTTCATGGGCAATCAAGTTCAAATTTTTCAAATAAATACGAAAAAAATGCTTTTGAATGGGCTGATGCTGTTACCGCAGGTTCTAAAGAAGCATTTGAATATTATAGTAAATTAGGCCCAAAAGTCACTTTCATTCCAAACGCAATTGATATCAAATCAATACCTTCTGGCATTGATACTAGGTATGAAAAACAAATAATTTTTGCTGGTCGTTTATCAAAAGAAAAAGGTATTCTAACAATACTTGAAACTGCAAAAAATCTTCCTAAAGATATTCATTTATTGATTGTAGGTGATGGACCAGAAAAAGAAACTGTAACAGAATCAATTAAAACTAATAAAAATATTCATTATTTGGGGTATCAACCTAAAGAAAAAACAATTCCTTTAATCCGTGGATCTAAATTATTAATCCAGCCTTCACTTGCTGAAGGAATTAGTGCAACATTACTTGAAGCAATGGCATGTAAAACTCCAGTAATTGCTACTGCTATAGGTGGAAATGTAGAATTATTTGAAAATAATAAGACTGGAATTTTAATTGAACCTAACAGCTCTGTTGAGTTACTCAATTCAATAAATTCAATAATACATAATACAGAAAAGTTACAAAAACTTTCTAACAATGCTTTTGAACTAGTTCAAGAGTATGATTGGTCTAATATTGGAAAAAAATATCTAGAATTATATAAAAAATTGACACAATCATAAAATAATTTATTTTAACAATCTGAATAATTCGTCTTCAAAATTCATCTTTGGTTCCCATTTTAAATTATTTTTAATTTTTGTTATGTTTGCTTCAATTTTTGGGATTAATTGTTTTTCATCATATTCATACTCAATATTGAGTTTTTTATTGAGAAAATTTTCTATTTTAGAAATTATTTCAATAAAGGAGAATGATCTTCCATAACCAACGTTAAATATTTCAAATTTGCAATTATAATCTAAAGCTTTTAAAATCGCATCCACAAAATCATCAATATATAGAAAATCTCTTTTAGAATTTTTATTTAGGATTTTAATTTTTTTATCAGTTTTTGCAGAATTTATCAAATTACTCAACAAATATCCTTCTTTCATTGATTCTCCAAAAATATTAAATGGCCTTAATATAATTACACTTAATTCTGAATTTTTTGAAAAAAACTCACATAATCTTTCTCCTAGGTATTTACTTTCTGTATATGCATTATGTGGGTGAATTGGATGATTTTCATCGATTGGAGAATATTTCGGATTTCCGTATACATAGCTACTTACATAAATTAATTTTTTAATATTTTTTTTATACAATATTCTAAAATGTTTGTTGTAGCACTAAGATTGTTTCTAAAATATTCTATATCTTCTATTTGTTTTAGTGGTGTCTTTCCAGCAAGATGAATTACTGTATCTACAGATTCAATTTTCATTACATCATTTTTATTTTGTAAATTAATTTTTTCATTTTCTCTAAAATCTTTAATAATAATTGAATTGGGGATTTTCTTTGTGAGATCTTTTCCAATAAATCCTGTAGATCCTGTGACAAGAATTTTCCTCATTAAATTTACTTCCTTATGTTACTCTAAAAGTTATTCTTTTTTTGAATCTAAATATGTATAATGGATTATTCTTAAATATCTCACATTGAAAAAAATTCTATTATCAATTTCTTTAGCATTATTAATCTCATTTTCTCTTTTTGTTTCATTTCAATATATTTTTCAAAAAGAAATGACTACTAATGAAACACAATTTTTCTCCAGAACTTTTGATGATTCTGATAAAATATTATTAATTGGTTCTAGTCATGTTGGCATGCTTGATTCTGAGGAAATTGAGAAAATTATTAATGAAAATCATTCTGAGGAATTTGAAATCTATAATCTGGCCAAGGGTTCTGATACACCTACAAAGAGATTAAAACATTTTTCACAAATTCATTCATTGAAACCAATTCTAGTGGTCTATGGACTTGGGTTTAGGGATTTTGCAGGCATAACTCCAATTAATAATGAATATCCACTTCCTAATCCGGAAAATTTTATTAAAAATTCCTTTTATTTTGAAGCTGATTTTCTTCAAAATCCTAAACTAACTACTTTGAATGTTATTAGAAATATTGTTGGAGTAACGCCATCTCATGCTACCAGTATGACATCCACTCCTTTTTTTCCATATTCTGAAAGACATTCTAATATCATGTATCTTGAAGACATAGGAATTTTTTATAAGAATAATGCTGAAGTAACTAAGATACCTGAGCCTGAGAATAATTTACAATTACAATCTTTGATTTTTTTGCTAAATCAATTTGAAAATAATAACATTGATGTGATTTTATTTATCACGCCTCATAATTCAGAATATCTGGAGACATTAAATGATGTTGATAAAAAGAACTTTGAAAACATAATTGAATTTATTGAAAATAAATACGATATACATGTTAATTCATTGTTAACTAATTACACAAAATCTGAGATCTGGAGTTCACCAAACCATATTGTTCATGGTCCTAAAGGTTTTATCTTTAATCAAGACATTGCAAAAATGATTATCGAGGAAACATAATGCTTTTCAATTCCCCTGATTTTATAATATTTTTTATTTTTGTAGTATCAGTAGTTGTAATTTTCAAATATAGAAAGTTTCAACATCTCTTCTTACTTGTTGCATCATACTTTTTCTTTTATTATACCAGTAACTATCTGATTATTCTACTGATATTTTCTACACTTCTTGATTTTTATGCAGGTAGAGAAATTTGGAAATCACAAAATATTACCCGCAAAAAAATAATATTCTCAATCAGTCTTGCTGGAAACCTTGGATTATTGGGATTCTTCAAGTATGCTGATTTTGGAATATCTCAAATCAATGCAGTATCTCATTCGTTAGGATTCGAATCAATTCCATTTCTCAATCTTGCATTACCCATAGGAATTTCATTTTACACGTTTCAAACAATTAGTTATACTGCTGATATCTATCGAGGGAAATTAGAGCCTAGTAAAACATTAAGAGAATTTGCTTTGTTTGTGGCATTTTTCCCACAGCTAGTTGCAGGACCCATTGTAAGAGCCAAGGACTTTTTGCCCCAACTAAGAGAAAAGATGGAGAACTTTGGAACCAACAGACTATCTCTGATCTCAATTCATGACAGAAATCTCAAACTAGGCATAACAATTATGGCGTTTGGTTTTCTTAAGAAAATGTTTTTTGCAGATAATATCGCACCTATGGTAAATGATATATTTTCAAATCCTATTGGCTTAGAGTCATTTACAATTATTTTAGGCACAATAGCTTTTGGCATTCAAATCTATGGTGATTTTTCAGGTTATTCTGACATTGCAATTGGAGCTGCACTAATTCTAGGCTTCAAGTTGCCCCTGAACTTCAACAAACCGTATTTTGCAACCTCTCCATCAGATTTTTGGAGAAGATGGCACATCTCACTGTCAAGTTGGCTTCGAGACTATCTGTACATTCCATTAGGTGGAAACAAGAAATCTACAGGCAGAACATATTTCAATTTGATGACAGTTATGTTCCTAGGAGGATTATGGCATGGAGCATCATGGAATTTTGTTGTCTGGGGATTATTACACGGATTATATCTTGCAGTTCACAAATTAATTCTAAATAAATTCCCAATTCTTAAAAACAATTCATTTTTCAAATCAAAAATAGGAAAAATAGTTTCAATATCAGTCACACAGTATTTTGTGTTTCTAGCATGGATTCCATTTAGAGTACATGATGTAGACAGTATGATGTATTCAATTGAAAAATATGTTTTGATAGATTTTCAATTAATTAGTCTTTTTACAACTGCTTCTCAACATAGATTTGCAATTGGATTGATTATATTATTTGTTATTTTGAATTTTATAACTTTCAAGAAACCTAATTTGGTTGAAAGTATTTCTAATATGAGACTTTCATATTGGATTCTAATTCTAATAATTATTATGTCCTCTATTCTATTTTTCTTTGATGGAAATCCTGAAGATTTTATTTATTTCCGATTTTAGTTTGTTACGTATTTAACATAATTTAGTATGCTAATTTCTTTTGAATAGGTATTTTTTCTAAATCTAAATCCTCTAATATTTTTACAATTTTATTTGATGCTTCACCCTTACCATGTTGAGGTTTTTGCTTCTTAATTTGCACTAAAAATTTTTTATCATTAAGAATTTTTCTGATTGCCTTTTTAATCTCTTCTTTATTATAAGTTACATTTATGATACTCTTGTTTTTACTTCTTCCTTCCTGTCTAGTTCCTATATTTATTGATGGAATATGTAAAAATGGTGCTTCCATTATTCCACTACTTGAATTACCAATTATTGCTGAAGCATGATAAAGCAAACTAATGTATTTTTTAAATGGTAAGTGTTCATAATGAGAAATTTTTGAATTTTTAATGATCTTTTTTATTCTCTGCGAGCCTGCATCAATATTTCCAGAGATAATAATTGATTGTATGTCTGATTCTTTGATAGCATTAATTGTTTCTAAGAAATATCTGTCAATTTTATTGATTTCTGTAGTAACTGTATGCTGAACAACTAATAAAAATGGTTTTTTAAGATCTATGTCAAATTCTTTCTCAAGTTCATTTTTTGATAAAAATTTAATAGATTTTATTACATCTAATGATGGATTTCCTACTGTAAAGATATTCTTGGGGGATTCTCCTAACTTGATAAGCCTCTTTGACGCCTCTTTACTACTAGTAAAATGAATATGTGAAAATTTTGTTGTTGCATGTCGAATTGATTCATCTATTGTTCCTGTAATTTCTCCTCCTTCTAAATGTGCTACATGAATATTCATATGTGCACCAACAATTGCTGCAGCAAAATTTGCACCAATATCAAAACCAGAAAATACAATATCTGGTTTTAATGATTTTATAATCTTGGTTAAATTTTCAATAGCTCTTCCAAATGCTAATGTCATTGTAGCAGGGGAGTCATCCTCATTATCATAAAACATATGAAATTTTTTATAAATCCTGAATCCATCATTTTTTATTTCATCAATAGTACTTCCATGTTTTTTTGATAAATGGCTACCTGTTACAACTAAATAATATTCAAATTTTTTTGATTTTTTTACTGCACTAATTACTGGTCGTAATTTAGAATAATCTGCTCTTCTTTCAGTAACAAACAAAATTTTTCTTTTCAAATAATATCACTATATTTCAATTGTTTATTTTTATGAAGATCTTTTTTAGCCTTTTTACCAATAATTTTGTGGAAATCTTTTGCAGGTATTTGACCAGTATTTGGCCTTTTTGTGGTTAAATTATCATGGGTAAACTTTTCATTTTTTGAAATTTTGTTTAATGTAACAACTGATTCTCTTGCAAATCGTAAAACGGGTAATTCTTTTTTTAGAATTTTTTTAGAGTTTCCTAATGCTTCTTTAATTGCTTTACACCCTTTAACTAATTCTGATAATTCTTTATATTCTAAAGATAATTTCTGATCCGGTCCTGACATTTTTTTATTTAATGTTATATGCTTTTCAACAATACATGCACCTTTTGCAACGGCCCCTAATGCAGTATAGATTCCAATGGAATGATCAGAAATTCCAATTGGAATTTTGAATACTTTTTGATATTTTTCTATAACTCCTAAATTAATATCCTTATAGTCACATGGATATTCTGATGTTGTTTGAAGTAAAGCAAGTGGAGTTTTATATTTTTTAAACAATCTGACTGCAGTTTTTATTTCATTCATTTCTGACATACCTGTAGAAAGAATTACTGGTTTCTTCGTTTTTGCAATATGTTCTAAGAATGGAATATTTGTTAGTTCTCCAGAACCAATTTTATATGCTGGCATTTTTATTTTTTCTAATCTTTCTACGGCAGTGATAGAAAATGGAGTAGATAAAAAAAGAATTTTTCTTTCTTTACAATACTTACTCAGTTTTACTTCTTCGTTTTCTGTTAATTCACAATTTTTAATTATGTCCCACAATGGTTTTTTTGAAATCTTACCTGGTAGAATTTTTGTTTTTGTCATTTCTTCTTCTGTAATATGTGTTTGAAATTTTATGCAATTAACACCTGCTTTTTTTGCCATATCAACTAATTTTTTCGCTATAGAAAAAGAACCATTATGATTAATTCCTGCTTCTGCAATTACAAAAACTGGATGTTTTGAACCAATTTTTATACTTCGAATTTTAATCTCATTCAACAATTTTTAATTTTCAATGCTATGTATTAATTAATTATGATTTATTTAACGTACTAATTTACCTTTATTTGGTTCTATTACCCACATATCGTTTTTTTCAGTCGCCTTACTTTTTTCATCAGAATTTAATAAAATTTCCTCTAATTTCTCTCCTTGACGTAATCCAATAATTCTTTGTGATTTTGATATTTTATCTGCAAGTTGTTTTATGTTAAATTTTTTCATTTTTGGAATAAAAATTTCTCCTTTCTTAGCTAACAATAAACCAGTTAAGATAAAATCTACTACTTCATTAGCATGAATGAAATATCTTTTCATTGAAGGCTCTGTGATTGACAGAGGTTTGTTCTTACTTTTTTCCTCATTCCATATTTCAAAAACATTTCCTCTAGATTCTATAACATTTCCAAATCTGACTGTTGCGGTTTTTGTTCGTGGATATGTATGAGAACCAGCCCAACTTGTTAGTCTTTCACCTAACTGTTTTGTATTTCCATAAAGAGTAGATGCATCAGCAGCTTTATCTGTGCTAATATTGATAAATTTTTTTGGTTTCTTTTCAATTAACATTTTTATCATATTTACAGTTCCATTTACATTGGTATCAATTGTTTCAATCGGATTAAATTCTGAAATCTCAATATTTTTAATTGCTGCAAGATGAAAAACTATGTCAATTTCATCACATGCAATAGATACTCTGTCCTGATCTAAGATATTCCCTAAGATAATTCTTAGTCTAGAATCTTTCAATTTTTTATTTAATTTGGCTAATGCGTATTCATTATTATCAAAAACTCTAACTGATTGGATAGGAAATTCTAATAGTTTTTCAACTAGCGCAGAACCAATACTACCTGCCCCTCCAGTAACTAAAATTGATTTATTCTTTAATTCTTTAGTCATTGCAGTTTTTTGCTTTGTTTTACTCATAAATTACTACAATACAACAAAGTCTATTTTTAATCTTATCTAAAAATCAATTAACAAGAATTTATTTAATACGTGGATTGAAGAAAAAGAGTAATTTTGAAAGCAATTTGTTTTATTGGGGCTAGAGGTGGTTCAAAAGGTGTTCCTGGTAAAAATATTCGTAAACTCGATAATAAACCATTGATATCTTACGCCATAGAATCTGCACTCAAATCAAAAATATTTACCAATGTAGTTGTTTCAACAGAAGACACTGAAATAGCAAAAGTTGCAAAAAAATATGGTGCAGAAGTTCCATTCAAACGTCCTAAAAACCTCGCAACAGATTCAGCTGGATTTGCCAATGTGATGCTTCATGGAATTAAAGAACTCAGAGGATTAGGTTATGAATTTGATGTTTTAGTTAATCGTGATTGTACTGTTCCTTTCTTCAGAATATCTGATATGAAAAATGCTCTAAGAATATTAAAAAATAAAAAACCATACGCAGTTTATGGTGTCTATCAACAGCACTTTAATCCATATTTTAATATGATGGAATTAGATTCAAAGGGTTTTCTCAAGTTATCTAAAAAATTAAAAAATAGACCAAAGCGTAGACAAGATGCACCCATTGTTTATCAACTAAATGGATTATTTGCATATGATGTTAAACAATTTCTTAAATACAAAACACCTATCTTACCACGATCATTACCTGTAGAAATCCCTCCTGAGTGTGGTCTTATGATCGATACAGAAATTGAATTTAGGTTGGCAGAAATGATGATAAAACAGAAATTGATTTCTTTTTAATTACCACGCGCTCCATCCTCCATCTAATATTAGATTTGCCCCAGTCATGTAGGATGAAGCATCTGATAACAAAAATAATAATCCTCCGTTATACTCATTATTGTTTGCCATTCGTCCAATCATTGTTTTTTCAGAGTAATTTTTTATGAATTTTTTATTCATGTACTCTTTGTCAAGCACCCCGCCTAATGTCATCGTATTTACACGAATATTTTTTCTGTTCCAATATGCAGCTAAATATCTTGTAAAATTAACTATTGCCCCCTTAGTTGCTGCATATGATGGTGGAGAATTTAATTCACTATCTCCATAAATGCGCTGATCTGCTCCATTAATTCCATATATTGATGAAATATTTACAATCTTTCCTCCTGATTTTTGTGTTGACATAATTTTACCAAATATCTGTGAGCACAAAAAAACTCCAGTTAAGTTTACTGACACTACATCATTCCATAAATCTAATGGAAAATCTTCAAATCTCTTTGCGGATTTTTTCACATTTGATCTAGGACTATAAAATGCATTATTTACTAATCCGTCTATTTTTCCATATTTTTTTAAAATTTGTTTACTAATTTTTTGTAATTGATCTTTTTTTGTAATGTCTATCTTACATGCAAATGGATCAGTATTATATTTTTCAGATAATGATTTTTCTAATTGATTATTTTTTTATTATCTATATCTATAAGAATTACATTAGAACCTGCATCACTAAGGATATGTGCAAAATTTGTTCCTAAACGACCTGCACTTCCTGTTAAAACTATAACTTTGTCGGTAAGATCAAATAATTCCAAACTATATTGCTTTTTCATACTTTGATCATTTTCCGTGATTTAGAAGATTTTATTATCGCGAGTCCAATTTTCAATGTTTTAATTCCATCTATCTCAACAGGATTAATTGTGATCTTTCGTTTTTTTACACAATCTAAAAAGTGAATTAGTTCTTCTTTATACATTAAATTCCTATCATATTTGGACCATTTTAAAACTTTAATCCATTTATTTTTTTGATTATCATATAATGTGACCATATTTGAATCCGAATCCCAAAACACGGTACCTTTACTTCCAATTATTTTGCAACTTCTAAAATCGGGTTTTTGAAAATAATCCAAATGCAATTCTGCAATAATATTATTCTTAAATTTCAATATCCCTACAGAAAGATCATCTGCAGAAATTTTTAAATCGCTATAGCTGCCCGTCACTGAAATCACTTCTTTAACGTCTCCAAATATCCAATAAAGATAGTCAATCTCATGAATATTTGTCAATACTACTCCTCCTCCTAATTCAGTTCTTGCAGCATAGCTTTTTTTATAATCCTCATATGGGTGCCAATCAGGTAAAAATGAACCACATTCTGCTCTAACAGAAATTACTTTCCCGATTTTATTACTTGAAATTATTTTTTTGATTTCTTTAATACATTTGTGAAAACGTAACTGACATCCCATCTGAGTTATTATTTTCTTTTTTTCAATAATTGAAAGTAATTCTTTTGAATTTTTAAGAGAATTTGATAATGGTTTCTCAACAAATAGATCAATTCCTGCCTTGGCAAGTTTAATTGCAATTGGAATATGAAAACTTGATTCATTAGCAATTATTCCTATATCTGGTTTTTCTTTAAGACAATCTGAAATGGATTCAAAAATTTTTATTCTCTTAAGAGAAGGGTTTTTAATTTTTTGTTTTGTGCAAATTATTATTTCTGTTTTAGAGATTTTGAGTAAATTAGTTACATGCCTTTTTCCAATAGAACCATACCCTATAACAACAATTTTCATATTAAAATAAGTTTAACTTCTCTATATTTAATTTCTATTTGTTATGAAATCATGCAGTTCCTGCGTCCCAAGGAAGATATTCCCCTTTCAATCTTTGTTCCCATCTATGGATGTCTTCTTCAACCATAATCTTAACTAAACCATTAAACTTAGTTTTAGGATTCCATCCTAATTTTCTTTTAGCTTTTGAGTAATCCCCTTTTAGATTATTAACATCAAATGGTCTAAGATTTTTTTTACTTACTGAAATACATTTTGTAGATATCCCAGCTATTTTACATGCTTTTTCTGCAAATTCTTTTACCGTGTGGTTTTCATTTGTAGCCATTACATAATCATCTGGCTTTTTAGCTTGTAAAGACTTCCAAATCCCTTCAACATATTCAGGTGCATAACCCCAATCACGTTTAGCTAAAATATTTCCTAATTCTAATTTCTTTGATATTCCAAGAGAAATTCTTGCAACTTCATTTGAAATTTTTCTTGTAACAAATTCTAATCCACGTAAAGGTGATTCATGATTAAATAAAATTCCATTAACAGCATAAACATCATATGCCTCACGATATAGCTTTGTTTGCCAATAAGCATATAGTTTTGAAATGGCATATGGACTAGATGGCATTAATGGAGAGGACTCATTTTTTACAGGAGATTTTTCAGACCCAAACATTTCACTTGAAGATGCTTGATAAAACTTTATTTTTTTATTAAATTTTAAAATTTCATCTAATACTCTTACAGTACCAAATCCTGTGACATCACTTGTGTAGAGTGGTTGATCAAATGATGCACCAACAAAACTTTGTGCAGCTAAATGATAAATTTCTGTTGGATTTGATTCTTCTAAGGCACGATAAACAGATGTTGAATCTAACACATCTGCAGGAATTAAATTTATTTTATTAGCGATTTTAAGATAATGTAATCTCCAAAAATTACTGGAAGATTGTCTTCTAAATGTCCCAAAAACAGTATATCCCTTTTTTAGTAAGAACCGTGCTAGATATGCCCCATCTTGACCTGTAATTCCAGTAATTAAAGCTCTAGTCATACAATACCCACTTACATTCACTTTTTAAGGTTATATAATAAATGAAAAAAGTGAAATTGAAAAATATCATTTAATAAAATAGGTTGAAATTTTGGAAGAAATACTCATAACAGGAACTACTGGATTTATTGGAAATCATCTAGTTTCGGCATTAAATAAAAATTATAAAATTTTTGGTATATCTAAAAATAAAATAAAATCTTCTAAAAACTTCTATTCACATAATCTAGATATTACTAAATCTAATATTATATTAAAAAATCATTTTTCCAAGATTATTCACATGGCAGCTTATAGTGATGTAAATTATTGCAATCTGAATCCAACAAAATGTTATGAATTAAATGTAAACTCGACACTAAAAATGTTAGAAATTGCAAGAAAAAAAGACTCCAGTTTTATTTTCTTAAGTTCAAGTCATGTATATGGAAATCCAAAAAAACTTCCAATTGCAGAAATTGATCCATGTCATCCTTTTACCCATTATGCATCAAGTAAAAAAATGAGTGAAATACTATGTGAAACATATTCAAAAACCTATGATTTAGATATACGTGTTGCAAGGATATTTTCAGTATATGGACCATCAAGTTCAAAATCAAACCTTGTTTTTAATATAATTAATCAAATGATTCATGATTCAAAAGTAAAATTAGGTAATGTTTCTCCTAAAAGAGATTTTATTTTTATTGATGATGTAATAAACGGTTTAATTCAAATTATAAATTCTAAAAAAAGAGGATTTCAAGTATATAATCTTGGAAGTGGAAAAAGCATTTCTATTGAAGAACTAGTAAAAACCTGTTTTAACATACACAATAAAAATCCCAAGTTGATTTCTTCTAAAGAAAAACGCCGGAAAAACGAGATATCAGATATTTGTGCTAACATTTCTAAGATGAAATCAGACTTCAATTGGAAACCAAAGATTTCTTTGAAGAAGGGATTAGAAATCACATATAATTCCTATATCTGAGGTGGTATTTCTTCAAAATATGAAATTACATATTGAAAATTAACATAAAAAGATAAATTGATTGTAAATAAAATTTCTATATGAAAATTGAAAGATTGTTTCCTACAGCAAATCTAAATACAGTAAAGGATGGTAGAGGTGGGATTTTTACGTTTATACCAAAAGATCCAATTGTAGAATTTAATTTTAATTATATTAAAGCAGGAAAAATTCGTGGAAATCACTATCATCCAGAATTTGATGAATATTTTTTAATTACAGAAGGAGAGGGCGTACTTGTTACAAGAGAAAATGAAAATACAGAAGAGGAGTTTATTTTTTTAAGTAAAGGGCACTGTACACATACTCCAAAAGGTACCAAACATGTTTTTTTGGCAATAACCGATTGTATAGCTGTTGCAATGTTAACTAAAAAATGGGATGATTGTAAAGATCCTATTATTCATGTAGATATGGGAATGGGTAAGGGAGATCATGGAGATCCTTCTTCTCCGTATTTCAATTCAACATAGCCATAAAATGACTTTTAAAATTGGTATAATTGGTTGTTCAAGAGTTGCAAAAAATAAATTCATTCCTGCAATAAACTCTTTAGAATTTGCTTCAATAGATATCGTAGGAAGTAGAACAGATTCTAAAGCAAAACAATTTTCAAAAGAGATAGGTTGTAAAACTTTTGGTAGCTATGAAGATGTTATTTCATCTGACATTGATTGTGTCTATATTTCATTACCCGATGGATTACATGAAAAATGGACTATTAAAGCTGCAGAAGCAGGTCTACATGTCTTATGTGAAAAATCATCTACAACATCATATGAATCAGCAAAAAATATGGTTAATACTAGTAAATCATCTAAAACACGAATTATAGAATGTTTTTCATTTAGATTTCACCCACAACATAAAAAAGTATTAGATTTAATTCAAGAGCATAATTTAGGAAACATTCATAATTTTATTGGAAATTTTGGATATCCAAGACCCAATGATAATAACATTCGATTGCAAAAAAAATTAGGTGGAGGAATATTAAATGATGCTTGTTGTTATCCAATTTGTGCCAGTAGAATTATTTTCAATGAAGAACCTGTTGGTGTGATGAGTAATTTACTGATTGATGCTACATTAGGCATTGATATTAGTTCTAGTGTCTTTCTAATCTATGATAAAAAAAATGCATATGCCGAATCAGGATTTGATAGAAATTTTAAATCTAATTATGAAATTTGGTGTTCAAAAGGTAACATTAAATTAAATCGTGCATTTGCAGTTCCAAAAAATTTTGAAACAGAAATACATTTAATAAAAAATGATAGTAAAAAAATTATCATGATTGAACCAGTAGATCAAACTGCTCTTATGATAAAAACCTTTTTTGAAGAAATCTCAAATATTAAAAAATGTGATTTTAATTTTGAAGATGATTTATTAAAACAAGCTAAAATTTTAGAAGCAGTAAGATTGTCGAATAAAAAGAAGAAGTTTGTTTATTTAGAAGATATTGAAAAATAAAATAAATTAATAAAAATATATTTTTTATTAAAGTAATTCATTATAAATTTTAATTACTTTTTCAATTTCGATTTCTGCATTATACTTTTTCAAAATTAGATTTCTTAATTTTTTTCCTAAATCAGTACGTATGTCTTCATCTTCTAAATAATGAATTTGATTTACAAGTTCATTTTTTGTTTTACCTATGCAAACATAATCATTTTGAAAATCAATATTTCCTACTGGTGTAGTAACTATTGGTATTTGACAAGCTGCTGCTTCAATAAATTTTGTTTTTGAACCTAAATAATAAGCAAAATCAGGATATGGTGCTAATAAAACACTGCAAGTTCGTAATGTTTCAATGTAATTATTTACTTTTCCAGTAAATGTAGTGTTTTTAAAATTTAATGTATCTCGAAAATTTTTGTCAGTAGGACCAATGAATACAAATTCAACATTGTTAAATTTTTCTACAATAAATTTAATCATATCTAATCCAAAATAGTTTAATTTTCCTGGTAAGAAAGGACCTACTAAAGCTATCTTCAAATTTTTACATTTAGTTGGAATATAATTTTCGGGAAAAACAGAATTTCTTACAACTGTAGCATTTTGAATATTTTTAACTTTTTCATAAATTTTTTCTCCAGCACATATAATATGTTTAGAATTTCTAAAAATTTTTGTTTCTAATTTTTCATAATGATAGGATTTTACTTTAAAGGCCCATCTACGCCATGAATGTAATGGATATCCATGAGACATTTGTGCAGAATACACATATTCAAGTCCATGTGCATCGACAATATATTGAATATTTTCAAGTAATCTCCCACTTAGTTGTTGAGCATGAACTAATTTATTTGAAATTTTAGGAATTTTTGTTTTATCAAATTTATCTATTAGTTCAATGTCTGAAAAATTCTTTTTTTTAAGTGCCTCAACTTCCCATTTAGCCCTGTTACCACTTGCATTAATTCCATCAATTTTGTGTTCAGTGATCATGAAAACTTTAGTCATTTTTCTATATAAACAAATTTTTAATTAAAGTCTTTTTAATCATTTTCAAATTCAAAGAAAATTATACAAATAAGAATGCATAGTTGAAAATAAATCTTGGTAAATTTTACTACAAATAGGAGATCATATAATTTGAATTTACTTGGAATAGATTTTGAGGATTGGTATCATCCACAACTTGTAGAACCTTTCGTTTCGGAAAAAGAAAAAATTCCTATAATGTATAAAGGACTTGATAAAATTTTGAATCTTTTGAGAAAAACTAATTCTAAAGCTACTTTTTTTCTTGTAGGAGAGCTGTTAGAATTTAATCCTGAAATGCTTGATGATATAATTTCCGAAGGACATGAGATTGGCTTTCACACTATGAAACATACTAGATTAGATTCTCTTGATTTTCAATCTAAATTTAAAGAAGAATTAAAAAATTTGAAAAACTAACTTCAAAAAAATCCATAGGTTTTAGAGCACCTACATTTTCTTTGAATGAAAAAAGTTCTTGGGTTATTGACGAGTTATTAAATTCTAATTACAAATATGATAGTAGTATAATTCCTGCAAAAACTAGTATGTATGGAATGCCACAAGCACCCAAGTCCCCTTACATGATTTCTAATTCTAATTTAGATAAAGATAATGATAATGGAAAATTAATAGAATTTCCTTTATTGGTTACAAAATTTTTAGGTAAAACTATACCTGCAGCTGGAGGATTTTACTTAAGAACACTACCTTTGAAAATTATTAAAAATGCCATAAAATCTTATGAACGTAAAGAAATCCCTGGGAGTTTTTATATTCATTCATGGGAATTGACTCCAGAATTAATACCTAAAATAAAATTACCAACAAAAAATCATTTTATAACTTTTCATAAAATTGAAAAAACATTTTCTAAAATGGAAAAACTATTGAATGAATTTGAATTTACTAGATTTGATTCGTATATATCTAAAATTCATAATTAATGATCTCAATATTTTTAACCTAAGATTTTTTGTTTGACTCTTTTATTAGTTTAAAATTGTTTTTGCTAGATAGTATTTTAATTCTTAATATAGCGCTATATATTCAAAACAATAAATATTATAATCATGAATACACCTATCAAAGATAACAAAATTGATGAAGAAAATCCAAATATTGTAGTATGGTTGGATTTTGATACTTATGCATATACAAATTTTGGAATAATACTTGCATTATCAAAAGTAAAAAAATTTAATTTTATAGGTATTGTAACTACGCAACAAGACATCAGTTTCTTTAAAAATCAAAAATTAATTCCTTTTAAAAAATTGATTTATTATCCAACATGTTATCAAAATAAACCCTTTTTTAATATAGATAAAATAAAGAAATTTGAAAAGGAATTTAATCTTAATTTATGGTTAGATGTTTTTACCGAACGAAGTTTTTATAAATATTGGACTGAATTCCATAAATTTTCAAAAGAAGAAATTTTTCCTATTATTGAAAATTCTATTGAATTTTTTGTGGATGTACTTGAAACTTATAGACCAAAATTAGTATTTATGCAACAAGCAGGAGAGAATATTTCTAATCTGTTACTTTATCGAATTGCAAAAAAGATGTCAATAACAACATTAATGCCAAATGTATTACATATGAAAAATAGAATACTCATTTCAAACAATCTTACAAATTCTGAAATCTCTGATAAATTCAATCAAATAATTTCTAATTTTAATGATTCTTCTGAAATTTATGATGATGAATATATCAAAAATCTAGATCATACTGAATCACTAAAAATCAAATTAAGTTATCATTATGAAATCTCAAGTATGTCAAAAAAAATGAAATATTTAATTGGAAAAATCTTTCATAATTCTGAAAAAATTTACAAAAATATAGGTAAAACACGTTTTAGAATGCTTCAATATAGAATTATGAATTATTTTGAAGTAAAGCATAGGAAACAGTATTTAGACGAACATTCGATAAAATCAATTGAAGATAAAAAATTCATGTATTTCCCTTTAGCAAGTGAACCAGAAGCACATATTCTAACAAATTCATCATTTTTTTCCAATCAAATTACCCTTGCAGAAAATATTGCAAAATCTATACCCATTGATACTGTATTGTATGTTAAAGAACATCCAGTCCAAAAGGCAAAATTATGGAGATCAATAAAGGATTACAAAAGAATTTCATCAATTCCAAATGTAAAACTTGTACATCCAAGTACTAATAATCAAGAATTAACTTCTAAAAGTCTTGGTGTAATAGTAATTTCTGGATCAACTGGTTTTGAAGCACTATTTCATAAAAAACCAGTAATTTTATTTTCGAATGAACACTATGATCCTTTGTCAATGGTAAAAAAAATTGAATCATTCAATCATCTACCAAATACTATTCATAATTTTATTCAAAATTTTAAATTTGAACCTATTGAACTTAATGCTTTAATGAAGGTATATGATGATTTGTCTCTTTTAGTACCATACAGTTCAATGTTAAAAGATGGAAATGTAATATCCTCTATTCAAAGATATGAAAATGACTTATCATTAACAGAAAAGGAATTCAAAAAATTTTATGATACATATAAAAAATATTTTGAATTAATTGCTGCTGATATTTTTTCAAAAATCTATTCTAAAAAATATTAATTTCAGGTTCAAATTCTATTTTTAAATAAAAATTTGAGTTCCTTCACCTAAAAGAAATTTTTTTTCTGTTTCTCCCTGTTTTCTTAAAATCTTCGAGTTTGATGCGATTATACTTTGATTGATATTCATTTTTCCTACAATAGTACAATCAGACATGATAATTGAATTTGAAACGATACAGTTGCTCAGATGAGAATTATCTCCAATACTTGTATTTTCCCCGATAGTAGTGTTCTCATCAATAATACAATCATCCCCAATAATTGTAGGTCCTTTAATTTTTACATTATTTTTTATAATAGTTCCTTTTCCAACCAATACTTTTCCTTCTATGAACACATTCCCTTCTTTTTTTCCTTGAAATGACTCTCTCATGTTTTCAAGTATGGTTTTATTTGCATCTATAATATCAATAGGAGTTCCTGTATCTTTCCAAAAATCAGTAATTATCTCATAAATTATTTCTCTTTTTTCGTCAATTAACATTTGTAATGCATCTGCAATTTCTAATTCATTTCTCCATGAAGGTTTTAATTTTTTAATTATTTCAAAGATGTATGGAGTAAGAAAATAAATTCCTGTTACTACCAAGTTTGATGTTGGGTTTTTTGGTTTTTCAACAATATTAACTATTTTTTTATCTTTTATCTCAGCTACCCCAAATTGTGATGGATTATTTACCTCACATAACAATAAAGATGCTTCAGCATTTGATGATTGAAAATTTGAAACATACTCATTTATTTTATTTTGGATAATATTATCACCCAAAAACACAACAAATTTTTCATTTTTTATAAAATCTTGACATAATGATATGGCGTGTGATATTCCTTTAGGATAATCTTGTTCTATGTATGAAAATTTAGCACCAAATTTTTCCCCATTTCCATAATACTCTTTAACTTTGTTTGAACCAATACCCCCAATAACAATAGCAATATCAATAATCCCTGCCTGAACTAGGGCTTCAACACAATATTGTGACATTGGTTTATTTGCAATAGGAAGTAATTGTTTTGGACCAGTATGTGTAAGAGGACGTAAACGTGTTCCATGTCCACCATGTAAAATTATCCCTTTCATATTATCATGAAAAAATTCTTATAATTTAATGAATCTATTATAGAACCCGTTTTGATGTTTAATTGGAAGTTGATTTTCTGAATTTCTTCATTTTCTAGAATTCTTTGATATCTGTTTTTTCAATTTTTAGCATAAATTTTCTAATTTTTTTTATCTCATCTTCTGTTGCTCTTCCTGTATATGTATCCAATAATATTCTTATCATTCTTGCTCGTACTGGATCTTCTTCTAATCTCATTGTGTTATCTACACTTATCTGAGTTTTTGTGTGCCACCTACCAATTAATGTAGAAATGGGAAAATAAAATATTACAAATATGATGGAAAATATCCATAAATCAGATATAATATTTTTTAACATATTGTTATCTTCAAGGAAAAAATTGAATGTAATTAAAATAAAATTTGTAAATGTAAGTACAAACATAAGATATGTACTGTGCCCTACTCTTCCGTCCATCCAAAGTTTTCGAATAAAATTTTTTCTTAAAATCATTTTAATTATCCATCTTTTTTTCTATTTTTGATAACATTTTTCTAAATTCTTCAATTTCATCTTTTGTTGCTGTACCAGTTTGAACATCTAATAATGTTCTAATCATTTTTGCCAATATGGGATTTTGTTGATGAACAAGAGTTGTTTCAACTCTCAATTGAGTTTTCCTATGCCAATAACCAACTAGTACTGCAGTAGGAACATAAATTAAAATAAACATAAATGCAAAAATCCACAATTCAGGTACCATTTCCTTGAAAATTGAAACTCTTTCAATAAGTAATCTATAAGAAATAAGAATAAAATTAATGAAAGTTAAAACAAAAATTAGATAAACACTGTGTCCCTGTCGAAATTCCCACCATCGTCTTCTTGCCCATCCAACTTTCATTAGATAATTTCTCTTATCTGGCTATAAATAAGATTTGTAAAATCATCCTTCACTAATGGAATCAAATTTTTCAAAATCAATTTCAAAAAGCATTATTTGATGCTCAAAACCATGATCTTTTGAATCAAAGACTTTTCTCAAATATTCATACTCTTCATAATTTTGATATACCTCTTTCAAAAATTTTGGAAGTTTTGAATCATCATCTACCAAAATATGAGTCAACTCTTCCCTAGAATTTGAAATGAAACTCTCCAAATTTTTATGATTTGTTGTTGAAATAGATTTTATTTCATGAACTCCTGAACCAAAAAACAAAAATGGCCACTTTTCAGGTAGCTCTGCAGCTCTAATGTATTTTGTTTCTGAAGGATGAAAATTTAATCCAGAAGATGTATCTGTAATAATTTTAGCAATTTTATACATCTCAATTTCCTTTTGATAGTCTATTTTTTTATATTCATAAAACCCAATTGAACCAACAAAAATTCCTATAATGATTAATAATAACACTAAATTTTTTCTAGAAAATTTTGAAATGTAACTTTTAACAGCAAAAAGAGAAATTAAACAAAAAATCGGATATAGAATATACAAATATCTGGTATCTTGTGCTTGAACAATATATGCATACAAAATTGGTAATGAGGGGATTATCAAAAAAACTAAAATAAAATTTGTTTCTTTTTTTCTATTTTTTAGATATTCTATAAACCCATAAGGAACAAAAACAAAAAAATCGGGATCATTACCCATCCTAAATATTTCACAAAAAGCTCTATTCCCTCGAATATGCTATTAGAATTATCTTGATTTGAAATTGTTAAAATTTCACCTGTTCCATAAGCAACTCTTTGAAATATTCCATCATATCCAGTAACTTCAATTTTGTAATTCATTATTGGAAAAAGAATAATTAGAAAAATTATCACACAAGGTAAGTATGTTTTAACAATATCTTTGGAAATTCTATATTTTAGAAAAAATAGTATTGATATTCCAAAAAAAAGAAAAATTCCTTCGGATCTTACTATGGTCGCAAAAGCTGAAAGAGCAAAAGCTATGAACATTAATTTTCTATCATATTTTAAAAAAACTACTAGGGACAAAATTCCTAATAATATGAATAATGGTTCTGTTATTCCTAATAATGAATTAAGAATTATTCTTGGGTCAAATGCAAAAATTGCCGCACCTACTAAAGCAATTTTATCGTCAAAAAATTTTTTACACAAAAAATAAACAGGGATTATGATTAAACTTGATAAAATAACTGAAATCATTCTCTGGATTTGCATAAAATCATGTGTGTTTTCAAAACTCAAAATTGAAAACCAAAATGAAAGAAATATTGGCCATCCATTATTGGCAGGTGATCCTTCTGTTGGTAAATACCCGTAGTAATTGATTGCAGTTGCATAAGTAAAATTATCCATTGCATCTATTATCAACGGTAATTCGAATGGAAAATAAAAAATCCTAATTCCTAATCCCATAAAAAAAATCGATAAAAATGAAAATATGATTTTTTTATCATTTACAATTAAATCTGAATTCATCATTTTGTTTACCTCAAAGAAAAAATCATATTACTTATTCTTATCTTATTTCTTAAGTGTGAAAACTCTCAAAAATTGGATTTTTGTAATTTATTGCCAAAAAAGAAGACTGCACTTTTATTCTTGTATTTTTTTATAAAAAATATTGAGTATTATCTCTAAATTAAAAAATGGGTTAAAAGATCCTAAAAAAGGATTAGAATACATTATCTTGGGTGACAAAAACTTCAATACATTACAAAACATTAGTAATCATTCTTGTTTTTCAATCAAAAAAACTCAAACACCTTTAGAATCTCAAATGATTCAACCTACTGATATTCATGAACATCTTCAAACATTGCATATGCTTACAATAGAACTTAATCTAAAAAACATTCTTGAATTAGGAACTCGAACAGGTGAATCTACGGTTGCTTTTCTACTTGCTGCAAGAGAATTAAATGGAAAAGTTACTAGTGTTGATATTGATCCATGTGAAGAAGCCAAGAAAAATGTAAAAAAATTAGGAATAGATTCTTTTTGGAATTTTATCCAACAAGACGATTTGACTTTAGATTGGAATGATGAAATTGATCATCTCTTTATTGACACATCTCATACATATGATCATACTATATCTGAATTCAAAAAATTTGAACCCTATGTGAAAAAAGGTGGGCTTATTACTCTACACGATATTGTGTCCTGTCCACCTGTTTTAGATGCTATTAATGATTATATCTTAGGTAGAAAAGATCTAAGATTCTACAAATTTTTTCATAATAATGGATTAGGCGTTATACGAAAAATATGAAATATTAATTATCAAACTCCATAAATTATACTCATAATTAGAAATTTTATAAAAATTGAAAAAACTAAAAGAATTATCTCAAATAGGGAGTGCCGATATAATGGGAAATGCAATAACTGCATTTTTTTGGCTTTTTCTATCTTCACAAATTCCTCCAGATCAATACGGTGAATTATTCTATTTTATTGGAATTGTTGCAACTGCAAGCGCATTTGTTCTTTTTGGAAATCAAAATACGTTAATTGTTTACGTATCAAAGAAAATCCAAATTGAATCCACATTATATTTTATTTCTCTGATGTTAGGTGTAGTAGCTTCTTTTATCATAATGATATTGTTTTACAGAGTTGATACAATTTTTCTTTTATTTGGATACATCATTAATACACTTGCTATAGGTCAACTTTTGGGAAACAAATCTTTTTCTTTATATTCAAAATATATGTTATTACAAAAAGGATTAACCCTATCTTTAGGAATTCTGTTCTTTATAATTTTTGGAAGTGAAGGAATTCTTTATGCACTTGCACTCTCATACATATTTTTCATTATAGTAATATTTAGAAAATTTAGAGATACAAAAATTAATTTCAAGTTGTTGAAAAATCGTTCAACTTTCATTGTTAACAACTATGCAATTGATATTTTGACAAAAATTAATGCGCATCTCAACAAATTCATTATTGTACCTCTTTTGGGCTTTACTGTTTTGGGAAATTTTTCATTATCCTTACAAATTGTTAACATAGGGATGATCTTTACCATGATTGTTTTCAAGTATACCATTTCACATGATGCACAAGGACAGGAAAATAAAAAATTAAAAAAACTTGCAGTTATAATTTCAATAATTATTGCTTTGTTTGGAATGTTTATTGCACCCTATGTTATTCCAATTTTTTTCCCACAATACATTGAAGCAATTGATGCGATTAGAATTATCAGTTTTAGTCTTATACCTATGACAATCACATCTACATATTCATCCAAATTACTAGGTCGAGAAAAAAATAAACGAATTGTTTTAAGTAAAATTGTCTCAATAGCTACTTTCATAATATCTATTTTGATTTTAGGCCCTTTTTATGGAATTATTGGTCTTGCATTTAGTTATCTACTAGCAACGATAGCTGAATCATCAAGCTTAATCATTAAATTTGAAAAATTACACTCTAATAAATCATCATAAAAAATTCTAAAAATAATATAAGCAATCTTTAATATATTTACACAAAAAGTCAGTACCATGAAATCTAAGCCTAATATCTTATTCTCGCTTGATGGATTTCTTTTACATTTCTGTCTTGCATATTATTTACAACCTCATTTTGATGGGAATTTTTTTGGATTAATAGATATTAATTCAAAACCAAAAAAATTTTTTGAAGAGCAAAAACTCGTAAATTTTAAAAAAAATTGGTTTCTCCATGATCATATTAAAAAAACGTTACAAGAACCTGATCTAAACTATTTATCAAATTTTGAGAAAAAATACAAAATTGATTTATGGAAACATGTAATTAATGAAAGATTTTTCTATCTACATAATCGTTTTTACAATTTTTCAAAAAATGAAATTTTATCAATCCTTGAACAGGAACTAAAATTATTTGAAAATATTTTGAATGAATCAAAACCAGATTATTTTCTGACTTTTGTTCCTGTTTTTCACCATCAAAAATTATTGCAAGATCTTTGTAGGGCTAAAGGAATTAGAGTCTTAGTAGTATATTTTACTGGTATAAGGGATAAAATGATCCTTTCTGATGATGGAGCTACATTTGAATTAAAACCAAATTCTAATCTAAATTTTGATAAAAATAATCATTCTATCAATAAAGAAACTAATGTGTATGATTCACTATTTTCAAATTTTCTTGAAAATCGTAATACAAATTTTATAAATAAATTAATTGCATTAAAAGATTATCTACTTACATCTGATTCTGAATTGATTAAATCTAATTTTATGTATTATGGTAGAACTAAGTTCAAAGTTGTTAAAGATGCAATTTCATTAGAAATTAAAAGAAAGAAAAATTTTCATTTTCTACAAAAATATGCAATATTGTCCCCTAATCTTAACATTCCATATGTTTATTTTCCAATGAATGTTGTTGAGGAATACAATTTACTTCACTATGCCCCGTTTTTTACTGATCAATTAGAAGTTATTAGACATGTAGCAAAATCAATCCCTGTAGATTTCACACTTTATGTTAAAGAGCATAAAGGAGCTAGAATCCGAGGTTGGAACTCAACTGATTATTATTCAGAAATATTGCAAATTCCAAATGTAAAACTAATTCATCCTAATGCTGATAATGATGAACTGATGAAAAACTCAAAAATTGTTGCTACATTAAGAGGTACATCAGCTTTTAAATCTATTAAATTTGGTAAACCTTTGATTGTTTTTGGCGATATACCATTTCAGATTATGCCCTCTGTATTCACTGTAGAAAATGTAACTTTGCTACCTGATTTAATTAAATCAGCATTAAATCATAATGTAGATCCATCAGAATATGAACAATACGAGAAAATAATTGGTGATAGAGGTTTTAAATGTAATACATTGGAATATCATATTAAACGAAACAAGGCTTTTTTTACTGGTGATATTTTCTCAAATGTTCCTATTTATGAAAAAGATATGGTTCAATTCCTTGATGATAACAAAAATATGTTATCTGAACTTGTTAAAGCCCATTTGAAAATAATTTCTTTAGAAACTGACATACCCCTTAAATAATCACACAAGATAGAAATTTCACATGAAGATAATAGTAGGAATCCCAGCATTTAACGAAGAAAAAAATATTGGTTCAATTGTTGCAAAATTATCTCAAAAATATGCAAAGATCATTGTTTGTGATGATGGTTCATCTGATATGACTTCTACAATTGCTTCATCAATGGGAGCCCATGTTGTAAAACATGAAAAAAATATGGGGTATGGTTCTGCAATAAAAACTATTTTTAATGAAGCAAAAAACAGTGATTGTGATATTTTAGTTACTTTTGATGCTGATGGACAACATCAAATTTCAGAAATTGATTCATTGATAAAACCAATATCCGAAAATAATGCAGATATTGTAATCGGTTCAAGATTTCTAGGAAAAACAAAAGATTTACCCAGATATAGAAAAATTGGAATTAAAACAATAACTGGATTGACTAATGTTGTAACAGGTTCTAAAATAACTGATTCACAAAGTGGTTTTCGTGCATATGGAAAAAAAGCCTTAGATGAAATTACTCCTACTGAATCTGGTATGGGTATATCTACAGAAATCTTAATCAAAGCTTCAAAAAAGCAACTAAGAATTACCGAAGTTCCAATTATAATTTCTTATACCGATAATTCACATTCTCAAGAGCCGATACGCCATGGCACATCTGTAGTAATGAGTACACTAAAACACGTGGCAATTGAACGTCCACTTTTGTATTATGGAGTTACTGGATTATGTTTTCTGATTTTAGGTTTAATTTTTGGAGCTTGGACAATGCAAATATATTCTGAAGAGCGAGTTGTCATGACCAACATTGCTCTGATTGGTATTGGGGGGGTTATTCTAGGAACGATTTTACTTATTACAGCTACAATTCTTTATTCTATTGTAAGTGTTGTAAGAGAAAACAGGTAATTTTTTTAATTAAAACTTTGTAGAATTTTTGATTTGCTCTAAAAATAATTCTAAACTGATCTCAATTTTTAGAGGCTTGTTATCTAAAATTTTGTTAGCTTTTGAAACATCAAGGGAAGAATCTTTGGGTCTAGTTGCATTCCAACCCATTTCTTGAATTTCTGATTTTTTTAATAACATAGTATCAAGTTTAAGTTTTTTTGCAATCATTTTAGCAAATTCATACCTAGAAATTCTTGTTGCACCTGCTAAATGAATTGTTCCAGTAATTCTTTTTTTAATAACCTCTAAAAGCATTTTTGAAAAATTTGGAACGAATGTTGGTGAAGTAAATTGATCAGTCAAAACTGATATTTCCTTTCCCGATTCAAGATTTTCTTTAACCCATATTGGAAAGCTTTTTTTCGTTGAATGTATTCCAAATGGTGTACTTGTTCTTATAATTAGATATTGTGATGCAAATTTTTTTACTGTATTTTCCCCATTCAATTTTGATTTACCGTAAAAATTTTTTGGATCACAAATGTCATTTTCTTTTTTTAAACCTTCTTCTCCATCAAAAACATAATCTGTTGATACATAAATAAAAAATGCATTTTGTTTGGCTGACTCTCTCGCTAAAATTTCAGTAGCGATTGTATTGATAAGAGTCGTTTCTTCTTTTTGAAGTTCACATTTTTCTACATCTGTTTTAGCAGCAAGATGAATTACTAAATCTGGATTTATTGTATGAAAAACATCTATTATCATGTCTTTTTTTGTTAGATCTAAATGTGTTGGTACGCCAAATTGTATCTTTGTCTCATTATAACATGCATAAACATCAAAATTTTCTCTAACAAGATCTTTTACAACTTGTATTCCAACTAACCCAGCCGAACCCGTCACTAAAATTTTAGTCATTTCCAGTTTAAGGTCCAAGGCTGTGGATGTAATGATTTGTCATCAACCAATGGTTCCCACCACGTTTGATTTTCTTCATACCATTCAACCGTTTCACTCAAAGCTTCATCAAATCCATATCTTGGTTTCCATCCTATTTCATTTTGAATTTTTGATGAATCAATGGAATATCTCTTATCGTGACCAGGTCTATCTTTTACAAACTCTATTAAATCTCGTGATTTTCCAAGCAATTCAAGTATTTTTTCTACAATTTTTATGTTAGAAATTTCATTCCACGCTGTAATGTTATATTGTTTACCGAAAATACCTTTGAAAATTAAATCTTCAATAGCTTGAACATGATCATATACATATATCCAGCTTCTAATTTGTTCTCCATCTCCATATAATGGAATTTTTAGATCTTTTTTTGCTCTAATGATAGTTTTAGGAATTAGCTTCTCTGGAAATTGAAAAGGTCCAAAATTATTGGTGCATCTTGTTGTGATACATTTCATATTGTATGTTCTCTGATATGCTGCAACTAAATGATCTGCAGAAGCCTTTGTAGCTGAATAAGGATTACTAGGTTTTATCAAAGATTCTTCAGTGAATGAATCTAAATTTTCTGCATCACCATAAACTTCATCTGTTGAAATATGAACGAATAATTTGTCATGTTTTTTTGCTGCCTCAAGTAGAATGTATGTTCCATATACATTTGTCATAATAAATGGCTCTGGATTAGAAATACTTCTATCTACATGAGATTCTGCTGCAAAATTTACTACGGTATCTACACTACTTGTTAATTTATCAATGATTTTTTCATTTTTAATATCTTCTTTAAAAAAAGAATAATTTTCATTTTTATCAATCTCTTTAAGATTTTCTAAATTAGAACCTATAGTCAATGAATCTAAATTTATTATCTCGTCATTAGGATGATTTTTAAAATAATTTCTGATGAATGCGCTACCAATAAATCCTGCACCACCACAAACTAAAATTTTCATGATTACGAATTTAAAATTAATTATTTAACTCTAATGTATTTTTTATTTCATTAAAAATTATTATCAGATTCATCCAGCGTAGGCAGCTGACTGTCCTTTTTTGATATTATTGGTTTTTCAATCGGCCACATGACGTTGATTTTTGAATCATTCCAAATCACCCCTCTATCATTTTCTGGAGAAAATTCGTTATTTACTTTATAACTTACATCTGCTTCATCGCTCAAAACACAAAAACCATGTGCAAATCCTTCTGGAATGTATAATGATCTATGATTTTTTTCTGAGAGGATTTCCCCTACCCATTTTCCATAGGTAGATGAATTTTTTCTAATATCTACACCAACATCAAAAATCTTACCTTTAACTACTGAAACAAGCTTTGCCTGAGACTTGGGTTTTTTTTGAAAATGTAATCCTCTAATTACATTTTTTACTGAATGTGAAAAATTCTCTTGAACAAATTTATCAGAAATTCCATATTGAATAAAATCTGATTCTTTAAAATTTTCATAAAAAAATCCTCTATTATCTGAATACAATGTTGGCTCTATTAATATAAGATCTTTAATTTCTAATCTCTTAAAAGTAAAAACCATGTTATTCTAATAAATTATAATGATAAATGTATTTTCATGGTGTAAATTGCTTAAAATTTGAAATAAATAAAGTCTTGAGAATTAATACTATAAGTAAAAGTAATCATCAATGCAATTATTGTTAATACTATTACCCAATATTTGATACTAAATTTTGAAATTCTATCAATCATATTTTCTTTTCTATATGAAATAAAATGTAAAATTATGAATAATGATAAAAACAAAACTGGTAATTTATGAGATAAAATAACATCTGCTATTTCACTAAACTGTAAATCTATCAAAACATATTTTTCAATTGAATACATCATACTGTCCACATCTCTTACTCTAAATGGAATCCATGCTAGAAACACAAAATACTGTGTGACTGATATTGAAACTATTTTTCCTATTTTTGATTTGAAAAATGAATTGTTTTTAAGAATTGGGAATTTATTTAGAATTAATTTGTGAACTGTAAGATATAATCCGTGTAATAATCCCCAGACAACAAAATTCCATGATGCTCCATGCCATAATCCCCCCAAAAACATCACAGCTATCAAATTGAAATATGTTCTGCCTGATGATTTCTTGTTTCCACCTAAAGGAATGTACAGATAATCACGAAGCCAGCTTGACAGTGAGATGTGCCATCTTCTCCAAAAATCTGATGGAGAGGTTGCAAAATACGGTTTGTTAAAGTTGATTGGTATCTTAAATCCAAGAATTAACGCTGCACCAATTGCAATGTCAGAATAACCTGAAAAATCCCCATAGATTTGAAATGCAAAACCTATTGCACCCAACCAAATTTCAAAAGTACTCGCTCCAATTGGATCCTGAAAAATAGTATTTACCATAGGTGCGATATTATCTGCAAAAAACATTTTCTTAAGAAAGCCAAACGCCATAATTGTTATGCCTAGTTTGAGATTTCTGTCATGAATTGAGATCAGAGATAGTCTGTTGGTTCCAAAGTTCTCCATCTTTTCTCTTAGTTGGGGCAAAAAGTCCTTGGCTCTTACAATGGGTCCTGCAACTAGCTGTGGGAAAAATGCCACAAACAAAGCAAATTCTCTTAATGTTTTACTAGGCTCTAATTTCCCTCGATAGATATCTGCAGTATAACTAATTGTTTGAAACGTGTAAAATGAAATTCCTATGGGTAATGCAAGATTGAGAAATGGAATTGATTCGTATCCTAACGAACTTCCCACTGCATTGATTTGAGATATTCCAAAATCAGCATACTTGAAGAATCCCAATAATCCAAGGTTTCCAGCAAGACTGATTGAGAATATTATTTTTTTGCGGGTAATATTTTGTGATTTCCAAATTTCTCTACCTGCATAAAAATCAAGAAGTGTAGAAAATATCAGTAGAATAATCAGATAGTTACTGGTATAATAAAAGAAAAAGTAAGATGCAACAAGTAAGAAGAGATGTTGAAACTTTCTATATTTGAAAATTACAACTACTGATACTACAAAAATGAAAAAGATGATGAAATCAGGGGAATTGAAAAGCATTATGTTTCCTCGATAATCATTTTTGCAATGTCTTCATTGTAAATTGTAACATTTTTGTGATATGATATGTGGGAAATATTCCCCCATAAATCTAAATCATGATATCTATCTTCGAAATTATAAATTTTTAAGTCATATTCAACTTCTAAATTATTTAGTATTCTAGAGAAATCTTTTTTTTGTTTTTGGCTAAGAGTTTCTAAATAATATTCGTGTAATGGGGATGTGAAAATAACTATCTTGATATTACTTTTTTTAGCATCTTCGATAATTTTTTTTAATGCCCTATAATTTTCATTTGCTATTTCCGCATTATTCCATTCTGTAACTGGAGATAACTCACTTTTTAATTCCTCTTGAGTTTTAATCTTAAATTTTGTATAATGATAAAAGGGTGTTTTAGCATTAGTGATTAGTGACTCTTCTAATGTTGGAGAAATACTATCCTGTATTGGTCTTAGAACTGAAAAAAGGAGTTCTTGAGGATTTACAGGAATATGATTTATGAAAATTGAAAATATTTTTGAAAAAATAAGTTCTTTAAAATTAATAGGAATGATATCTTTATTTTCTTTATAAGGAAATTGAAAATCTCTGTATGAAATCTGGTAAAAAATTACTTTAGGGGATGTTGAAATAATGTTTTCCATGGATTCTGCTCTCTTTGTAGGATAATCTCCAAAAGCTGCAAGATTGTAAACTGTAATAGGAGAATCTGAGTTCTTCGTTTCAGAGAAAACTAATTGATTAATTGATGTAACATTTGCTGAACCTAAATGACTAGAACCAATTAAAAATACAACATTTGCATCTGAAAAATCACTTGAAAAAAAATCCTGACTAGTCATATGATTATTAAGAAGCAAATTTTGTTCTCTTTTTCTATCATTTGCGTGTGATGGGTCAACTATTTTTTCATATGCGATTAACATTGAAATTGTAAAAACTAAAACAAACGTAATTGCAAAAGTAATTTTTTTATTTTCTGAAATCATTTATTTTCTCACTTTTTTTAAAATTAATGATCGATTTTTTTAACAACCCTTGCTGGATTTCCTACAACAACACAATAATCAGGAACATCTTGTGTTACAACACTTCCAGCACCAACTATTGCGTTTTCTCCTATCGTGATTCCTGCAATAATTATACAACCAACACTTATGACGGCTCCTTTTTTGATTGTTATCGGCTTTATTGTTCTAGGGTATCCGTGGTTTTTCAAAAAATCATTAGCTGAAGGATTTACATGAGCAAAGATCATTGAATTAGAACTAATTGTTACATTATCTTCAATCTTGATTAATTCGGGATGTAACAGATCAATTAGCACATATGGAGAAATATGACAATTTTCCCCAATCCTTACACCTCTAATTCTTTGAAATTTAATACTCCAAGATGGTAAAGGAGAAGAATATGCTAATGAATGAAAAATCCAACTTTTTAAAAATTTCATTCGAAGTTTGATTTTACCACTAATTCCTTTATGCCCATAATATTCCATTAATTCTCGTTCATTAGTCTTAAAATTGTCAGAATTAGTCATGATGTCTATAGTTATTTTAGCATAAAACGTTTAACTTTTCCGTAGTCTGTTTTGGGAATTTTTTCTACAAATTCAATTTTTGATGGAATTTTATATTTTTCAAGATTTTTAATACAATAACTCAAAACTTGAGATTTATCTAAATCTGAATTTTTCGTTTTTACAATATTAACTTTAATGGTTTGACCAAAAATCTTATGCTCTATCCCAAATGCTGCAATATCTTCAACTCCTGATAGTTTTTTAACAACCCCTTCAATTTCGAGTGGTGATACCTTTTCACCTCCAATGTTAATAATTTCATCATGACGTCCTTTTAGAAAAAGATATTTTTCTTCATCTAAAAATCCAAGATCTCCAGTTCGTAACCATCCATTAACTATTTTTTTATCAGCTTCACTATTCTTCCAATAATTTTGAATAACATTTTTTCCTTTAATCAAAATTTCTCCAATGTTTATACCATCTTGATCATTTGTATCGATCTTTATTTCAACGTCTGGTGCAGCTTTTCCAACTGACTCCTCTCTGTTATTGTCATTATCAAAAATCATAAAAGTTGAGCGAGAAGCTTCAGTTAGACCATAGTATGTTGCTAAATTTCCTTTTTTCATAATTTTTTTAAAATTCTGTACAGTATCTTTTGGAATTGAAGTACTATTAGTAATAATTAATCGTAGATCTGTAAAATAATCTTCTAGAATATATTTATCAAACATCAACAATTTTGTTAATGTTGCTGGAATTACTGCTAATGTTGTGGCATTAAATTTTTTTATTGATTCAAGTAGTTGTTCTAAATTACTTGCATTTTTTAACAAAATAAGTGTCGAACCTACATTTAATGAAGAATGAACACATCCCAAACCAAAAGAATGATGAAGTGGTAATGGTAGTAAATCTATATCCTGATTTGTATATCCTAAAACATTAATAATATTTTTTGTTGTAAATTCTATCATTGAATGTGATATTGCAACACCTTTTGGTTCGGATGTAGTTCCTGAGGTGTATATTAGATATGCTAGTTCATTCTTTTTTAATTCATTATCATCATTTCCTTTTATTGATATGTTTTCCCCAAATTCAAAAATTGGAATATTTGTTGAGTCATTCTCTTTCCATTCATTTTTTATTATTTTAGGACAAATTATTGCTCCTGATTCTGAAGAATTTATTTGATTTAGCAGATTGTCTTGAGAAATTTTAGGTGGGATTAGGTGTACAGTTTTCCCCGAATTTATCAATCCTAGATATGAAATAAGAAATGAAATAGAATTTTCTGATACTAAACTTATTATCTTCTGGTTTTTCGACGAAAATATTGTAGAAAAATTTTGTATTTTTTGATACAACTCATTGAAAGTTATTTGCCTTTGTTCATCTATTACAGCTATTTTTGCAGGATGTTTATCTGCATTATTTTTAATATGATTAATTATATTCATGATAAATGTGATTGAACCGATTTGAGAAGATCATTTGGAGATTTTATCTCTAAAGATTCTTCCAACGTAAATTCAATGTCAAACTTTGCTTCTGCAAAAGTAATTATATTTAATTGAGCAAATGAATCCCAATTTTCATAATCTTTTTGTTCTTTTTCCCATAAAAAATCATTTTTATTCATATTAGGAAACACTTCAAAGAAAATATCTTTGATTTTTTCTTTTAACCCTCCATCACTTGTCAATACATTTGCGAAAACCAATAGATAATAAATAAACCTTCTCGATATTTTGTATATGATTGAGAAAATTGGAATAGGAATTGACATAATAGAAATTCATCGATTTAACGAAAAACCTTATGAAAACAATGAAAATTTTTATAAAAAAATTTTTCATAATTCAGAAATTGAATATTGTCTTAATAATAATAATTCATCACAATCATTTGCTGCAAAATTTGCAATAAAGGAATCTGTTATAAAGTCGATAAATGAAAAAATTGAGTTTCTTGATATTATGACTGAACATCAAGATTCTAAACCAACAGTTTCCTTATTGAATAATCTATCTTACAACTTCCTTGTTTCCGTTAGCCACGAAAAAAATAATGCAGTTGCTGTTGTAGTCTCTGAAAAACGTTAGTTTAGTTAAGAAATCTTCTTGTAATTTTTGATATCTTTTCAAGAAAATTATTAAAAAATTGATTTGTTTTATTATTTACAACCCAATGTGGAACATTTACCTGGTTTTCAAATTGTTGAATGATCTCATTGTCTGACACCTCTTTGATTTTTTGATTTTCTTCATATTTTTTATTTATCAGTTTCATATTTTTTAGAATCTCAAGATCTGCTGAAATCTTCACTTTTAGTAATCCTTTACTTAAATAGAAAAAAAACACCGCAATATCTACTAAAAATAAAGCTGGAATCATTTTGATTAAAGTACTTCGATCGTATAATGTAAGCAAACAATATTTTCTGTTTCGTTCCATTAATTTGAATTTAATAGGACTCCATTTGAAACTGGAACCTTCAATTGGATGATAAACAATTGATTTTGGTACATAGTAAGAATTTATTTTGATTAATGCACCACGCCAGCATAATTCCAAATCATCATGAAATGCAAATAAAAAAGGATCAAGAAGACCAGTTTCTTCTAAAACTTCTTTTGAAGTAAAGAGACATGTGCCAGATGCATAATTTATTTTTTCAAACTTTTCAAATTTTCCCACATCAGCATTTCCTTTAGAACGTGAAAACCCAAATCCAAAAATTTGAATCATATTTCCTGTACTTAATAACATTGAATTATCTGAAGTAGCTAAAAATTTTGGTTGATAAAACCCCCTACCATTTTCTTTGTAAGCTTTTAGTAATTCTTCTAACCAATGAGGATCTACAATTGTATCTGGATTTAAAATCACAGAAAATTGTCCTCTAGCAACTCTTAATCCTATATTATTCCCTTCACAATAGCCTAAATTTTGAGGATTTTCTATTAATTTGATACTTTGAAACTTTTCTTTACATTCTATGTGGCTCTTATCCTCTGAAGCATTATCTACTAGAATCACTTCAAAATTTGCATAGGTAGTTTTTTGAATGGAACTAACACAATCTAATAACAAATTTCCCGCATTATAATTTAGAATGATAATACTTACTAGCGGATTTGTAATATTTACTCCTGAATTTTTATTTTGATTAATTTTGTTCATGCAATTTCTTAACTCTTTAAAATTTATGTAATTATTATCTATTAAGTAAAATCTGGTACCCATCCATGAGGTGTTTCTCTCATATGTTGACTATTGATTTGTTTTTGTTTTTGAGTTTTAACTAATTTTTCAATTTCGTCTACTGATAAATTTGAAATCTGTTGAATATCTTTAACAGGTAGATTATTCTCTCTTGAGTATAAAATTAAATCAACAATGTGATAAGGTACACTATAAAAAAATTCTTCATCATTTGTTTTATAACTCCACACATCAGGTGATGCATCTTTAGATATTATTTCATCAGTAACTTCAAGAAATTTCCCTAATTGATAGACTTGAGACTTATAGAGATTAACTAAAGGCTCTATGTCTGTTCCGCCATCACCATATTTTACAAAATATCCTTGTAGGTATTCAGATTTATTTGTAGTTCCTATAACACAAAAATTATTTTTTTCTGCATGAAAATATAGCATTGTCATTCTGATTCTATGTTTAATAGATGTAGCAGCTGTAACGGTAAGAAATTCAGAAGATGAAATTTTCAATTTATGTACATTATTCTGATCATCTAGTATTTCTAAAAATGGCATTCCAATTGAATTCTTTGTATTAGAAGGAACAGCTATTCTATACTTACAATTAGAATTAAAATTTGGAAATTTTTCTTTTATGATTTTTTCCTTGGTTTGATATACTCCACAAGAATTTAATATTGAAGTTATATCAATTATTTCTGTTTTAATATTATATTTTCTAGCAATATTTTCTGCATCATTAACACTTTCTGAGTCTGATTCATTTTCAGGCAATATTATACCTAAAACTTTGTCTGCACCTAATGCTCTTTCACAAAGAGCAGCAGTTACTGCAGAATCAATACCTCCACTTAACCCAACTACAGCTCCTGTCTTTTTAAAATCTTCTGAGATTTCATTTTTAATAAAATCACAAATCCTTTTCACAGTTTCATTTTCGTTTCTAATTTTTAGTATGTCTAGAATAGATTCCATTAGATTACTTTGAAATAATGATTAATTAAATATGTGGATGAATCATCTCTTAGTATGTTACGTGATTGCTTATGAATAATGATGATCCCATTACTAAAAATGTAAAAAATATGTATAAAAAATATCCATATCCATCACCATCTACTGAAATTACTCAAACAAATGAACTACTAAATCTTTTAAGAATTTTTGAATTAGAAAGCGATATCAAACTGGAAAATAAAATTATTTTAGATGCAGGTTCGGGAAGTGGACATAGAATTACAAATGTAGCAAGTCATTTTAAAAAATGTGATTTTATTGGAATTGATATTTCTGAAACATCATTACAAATTGCAAATAAATTAAAAGAATTAAAAAAAATTGGCAACATTAAATTCATTCAGCATAATATTATGAATGATGTTCAAAGTTTAGGAAAATTTGATCTTATTCTTTGTATGGGTGTTTTACATCATCTTTCCAGTCCTGAAAATGGTTTACAAAATTTAGTAAGTTCTTTACAAAAAGATGGAATGATTTTCCTTTATTTATATGGAAAATTAGGGGGGCATAAAAGAATGCTCAATAAAGAACTTGTATCAATTTTGTTAGGGAAAGAGAAATCAAATTATGAATTAGGAATTAAATTAGTTAGAGATCTTGGATTAAACAAATTTGATTATGGTTGGAATCTAAATTTTAAAACTAAAGATGAAGAAGATTCACTAATTGTTGATTCTTTACTTCATGCTAATGAAACCCTTTATGATTGCAAAGACATAAAAAATTTATTTAAAAATTCGGGTCTTTATGGATTTGCTATTTTTGGAATATCCAAAGATAAAAATGGCTTACTTTTTGATACTTCCATTCAATCAAAGAAAAAACTTTCTATGCCACAAACAAATATCTCAGAATTTTTCAAAAATAATTTTACATTGTCAAAATTTAAATCTCTGAGCACTCTTGAAAAATACCGTATCTTAGATCTAGTTTATGAACCAAATGGGTATACTGTTATAGGTTTGACAAAAAATGCCTATGAAAGGTTATCTAATGAACGAATTAAAAGAAATATTATCAAAATAAATTAAAAATGATTCAATCCCTAGAAAATTTCTTATACTTATCTTAGATTCTGGGATAATAATGATTTCAATTATTTTGTTTTATAATAACAGTGAAAAAAAATGCCAAATTCTATAATTTTAGTTAAAGATGCAAATGATTTTTCATCCATTGATGAGAAGCTATTTTTTGAAAATGATGTTTATTCATTTAGTATTAGTGCACATAAACTTCTTGAGGAGAAAAAAATCCCTCATAAAATTGCAGAAGAATTTCTTATAGAAAATGAAAGATTAAAGATTTTTGATCAAGTTTCCAGTTTTCATCATTGGTATAAAAATAGCGAATTAAAAGAAGTAGAATTTGATGAAGTCAATTTTTTTAGATTTTTTGACACTATTGAGTTTCATACACATTTGATGAATGAATTCATCAATTTTTTTACAACAAGGAATATCATAAATAAAATAAAACCTAAAAAAATTATTTCCACAGAAAAATTTTCAGAAATTTTACATACATTAAATCAAAAATTTGATTTTGAATTTGAAATTAAAGATATTATTTCATCAGAAAAATTACTTTGGGAAGATATTCAAATAAAACAAAATATTGGAAAATTACCAATTTCTTTTAATCTTTCTCGAAAAAATTATCATAAAGTAAAATCTTTTTGGGAGAAATCTATTGGCTCTTTTTACAAGTTATGGTTTAATTTTAAAGATGCAGACAAGAAAACTGTAATTTTTTTAGAATTCTATCCTCCGTTATACGAAAAATTAATTTCAAATTTTATTAAAATTGGCTATAATGTGATTTTTTTAAATCGACGTAGACCAGCTATTTCCGATAAAAAATCTATTAATCTTTTAAAGGATTTAGGTGTAAAAATCATCAATTATGATGAAATACTAAAATCAAATGAAAAAGATTCTATTAAATCTATAGAGAAAGGATTAATTGAAAAATTAAATCATATATTTTCAAATCAAAAAATCTTTGAAAATATTTTTGTAGTGGAAGATTTTTCTTTATGGAATATTATCAAAAACCAACTAATTAAAATTTATCAAACAAGAATTCATGAATATCTTTTAACATATTATATTTCTAAAAAAATTCTTAAACAAATTAATATTAAATTTATAATGACTTTAAATGAAGTCGGAGAAACTGAAAAAATTTTTCTAGCTGCTAATAAAAATAAAATTCCTTCAATAGTTTTGGAACATGGTTTTGCAATTTTTTTACCGGAATCAACAAGATTTTCTACTCTATCAAATTATCCTTCATTTACTGATAAAATTGCAGTATGGAGTTTAAGTCAAAAAGATTTTCTTGAGAAAAATTTGAAAACTAAATCTGAAAAAATCATTGTTTCAGGAAGTCCTCGACATGATAAATTATTCACAAAAACAATTAAACAAAAAAATAAATCCCACCGGATATTAATTGCACCTACACCTATTACACAAATTCAAGGATTTGATGAAACAAAATTCCATCTAAAATTTGAAAAAATATTTACAGAATTATGTTCAATTTTAAAAAACAGAAACATTGAAATTATTTTAAAACTTCATCCTAGTCAATCATTTCATAATGAAATAATAAAAAATCTAGCTAAAAATTTGGATCCAAATATCACTATTCATCTAATGACTTCGATTGTAGATTTAATCCAAGTATCTGATTCTGTTATTACAATAACGCCTGAAGGGTGGGGGCCCTCAACTATTATCTTGGAATCCATGATTCTCCAAAAACCTATAATGAATATCATCCTTGACAATCATTTCTATGATTTCCCATATGTTCAACAGAATGCCATTTTAATAGCCTCAGAAAAATCAGATTTGAACGATTGTGTTGAAAAATTAGTATTCAATGAGAATTATAGAAATGATTTAATTAAAAATGGACAGAAATTCATAAAATCTTATTTGCATGAACCTGGAAATGCCTCTGAAATATTTGTAAAAAATCTTATCTCCATCTTAGAAAACTAATTAACAGACGAATTAATTTATAAATTTATGAAATATTGCAAATTATGTCTTTATCCAGATACTAAACCACAATTAGAATTTAATAATGATGGAATTTGTAGTGCTTGTACCAATTTTAAGAAAAAATCTGAAATTAATTGGGAACAAAAACGAAAAGAACTTGAAGAAATTCTTAAAAAATTTTCAAGTAAAGATAGTTCCAATTATGATTGTATAATTCCTGTTAGTGGAGGAAAAGATTCAACTTTCCAAACTTATTTCATTAAAGAAGAATTGGGTTATAATCCCCTAGTTATTAATTTTCATCCTCTTGATCAAACAAATCTTGGAAAAAAGAATCTTGAAAATCTAAAAAACTTAGGTGTTGATTGTATTGAATTTTCACCAAACCCAATAATTTACAAAAAATTAGCTAAATTTGGATTGATGGAATTGGGTGATTATCAATGGCCCGAACACATTGGAATATTTACAATTCCTATTCAAATTGCAGTAAAAAATAAAATTCCTTTAATCATTTGGGGGGAAAACCCTCAATTTGAATATGGAAAGCCAACTGACATTTCAAAACAAACTTTACTTGATAAGGAATGGAATGAAAAAAATGGTGGCTATTTTTTAGATAAAATAAAACCTCAAGATATGACAAAATATGGTTTTGATCTAATGGATCTAAAACCCTACATTTATCCATCTGATGAAGAAATTCGAGAAGTTGGTGTAACTGGAATTTTCCTTGGTACTTATATCGAATGGAATATTTTCAAACAACTTGAAATCGTTAAAAAATTAGGCTTTTCTGAAGACAGTGAAATTCGTGAAGGAACTTATGATAGTTGGGAAAATCTTGATGTAAAATTCACTTCTTTTCATGACTACTTTAAATTCCTTAAATTTGGATTTGGACGTGCAACAGATCATGCTTCAATAGAAATCCGTCATGGCAGAATAACACGTCACCAAGGATTAGAATTAGTAAAAAAACATGAAGGCAAAATTCCTACCAAATACCTTTCTGAATTTCTAGAACAAGCAGAACTTTCTCGTGAACAATTTATAGAAATCTGTGACAAATTTACTAACTTAGATTTGTTTAAAAAAGATGAAAATGGCAAACTTTTACGTGATCAGGAAGGAAATATCGAAAAAATTTCTTTTGATAATTAAGATTTTTTATGCGCAAAATGTTTAGTTAATTTATTATCTACCAATTTATTCAATTTAATGATACGATATCATGTTTGATGGAAAAAAAATTCTAATTACTGGAGGTACTGGCTCATTAGGGAGAGCTCTAACACAGCGGTTATTGGAATTTAATATAGATACTATTAGAATATTCAGTAGAAACGAAAGCCAACAAATTGAAATGGAGTCTAAATTCAATGATGAACGTTTAAGATTTTTACTAGGTGATATAAGAGATCGGGAAAGATTAATTCGTGCAACTGAAGATATTGATATTGTTTTTCATACTGCTGCTCTTAAACATGTGCCAAAAATTGAATATAACCCATTTGAGGCAATTAACACCAATGTTATTGGTTCTCAAAATGTTTTAGATGCATGTTTAAAAAATAATGTTGAAAAAGCTGTTTGTATTGGAACTGACAAATCAGTTTCTCCATTAAACACTTATGGGGCAACAAAATTATTGATGGAAAAATTATTTGTAACTGCTAACAATTATCAAGATCCTAAAATACATCCCACCAAATATGTTGCTGTTCGATATGGAAATGTCATGGGTAGTAGTGGCTCTGTAATTCCCAAGTTTATTGAACAAATTAAGAATCACCAAAAAATAACAATTACTGACCCAGAAATGACAAGATTTAGTATCACAATGTGTGAAGCTCTTGATTTTATTCTAAATGCCACTAAATCTGGATTGGGTTCTGAAATTTTTGTTCCTAAAATGCGTGCATATAATATTATGGATGTTAAAGATGCTTTACACGAATTATATGGTAATTTTGATGAAGAAATTATCGGAATACGCCTCGGTGAAAAACTTCATGAAGTGTTAATTGGCGATGATGAAATCCGACACACATGGGAATATAATGACATGTATATGATCACAAATCCTTTGTATCCACTTTTCCACGCAAATAAGATTAATGAAATTTATCCAAATATTAAAAAAATTGAAAATTTAAAAAATTATTCTTCTGATATTGCAGAAAGAATTTCAAAAAATGATCTTATCACAATGATAAAAAATTCTGAATCAGTAGATTGTTAAGATTTTTCTAATTCAAATGTATATTGAAGTAATTTAAAACCATTTTTTTTAAAAAATTGAATAGATTTTTTGTTCTTGGGATTTACATTTGCTAGATATCTTGAACGTGGATTTTTTTCCATCATTTTAGTTATTGCACTAACCCCAATCCCTTTATTTTGTGTATTTTTTTTAATGAAAATCCCAATTTCATTTTCTTTTGTTAAATAGATGGAACCAACATTTTTTCCAGAATCTGAAATTACATACCACTTAGAATATGGCCTCGAATTTACAAATTTCTCATGTTGGGCAAAAGTTGGCATTTTTTTATGAGAAATATTGGCTTTGGGATCCCTTTCTTTAAGTAAATCATAAAGAAATTGTATATCTGATTTTTTTACAGTATGAAGTCTTATTGTTCCATTTTCTTTTTTCATTAATATTCTAAATTTTGATTTTTAAAACAGTTAAATTTTTCTTTTCTAAGGAAAAATAGTTGAAGACAACAATTGTGGCAGAAATAGGCTCAAACTGGGAAGGAAGTCTAATTATTGCTCAAAAAATTATTTCTGAATGTAAAAAAGCAGGTGCTGATGCTGTAAAATTTCAAATGTGGCGAGCAAAAGATCTTTATTCAGAAAAACATCCTGATTGGAAAGTTATCAAAAAATCTGAGTTAACGTTTGAGAAAGCAAAAAAATTAAAAAAAATTTGTGATGAATTAAAAATTGAATTCATATGTAGTGTCTTTTTTCCTGAGGGAGTTCAATTCCTAGAATCTCTAAATGTAAAAAGATTCAAAATAGCCTCTAGGACTTGTTTATTAAAAGATCCATTTTCTTTGGAAACTTTAAAATCCAAAGCTAACTCAAACAAACCACTAATCATAAGTATGGGAATGGGAGGTAATAAGAAAAAAATTAAGAATATCTTTTCTAAGAATAAAACTACTTTCTGTTATTGCATTTCCGATTATCCTTTAAAATTTAACAAAATAAATTGGAAAAAAGCAACTACTTTTGATGGCTTTTCTGATCATACAATGGGAATAACAGCTCCAATTTTATTTTCAATATTAAAAAAACAACAAAATTCTAAAAACATCTTAATTGAAAAACATGTGAAATTACCTACATCCAAAGGCCCTGATGCTTCTACTTCTATTGATATAATTCAATTATCTGACTTGATACATCACATTCGAATTATTGAAAAAGCAAGTTTTTAGATTTTTTCTAAGACAATCCATTCACAGTTTTTATGATTTTATCTATATCATAATCTGAAAGATTAGGATGAGTTGGTAAAGTAACAATTTCCTTTGAAACCTTTTCAGTTATTGGAAGCTTAATTTTTGATTTGTAGAAACTAAACTTATGAATTGGTTCATAATGAGTTCCCGTTTCAATCCCCTTCTCAAACATTTTCTTTCTGAATTTTTGTCTATTTTTTACTCTGATCCAGTAAAAATGATAAGAGCATCCTTTATCAAAAGGCATTTTTTCTTTAATTGAAATTTCATTAAAGTATCTCTTTCCATTTTTTTGTCTTTGTTTATTCGTCCAATCTAATTTTTTTAATTGTTCTAATCCTATAGCTGCTGAAAATTCATTCATATAATAATTCCAACCAAGATCTTTTATATCATATTTCGAATTTCTTCTATTTGTAATTCCACACCAACGTTTTGCCTTTAGAATTCTTGAAATATTACTAGAACTCTTTTGATTTATTGCTATTAATCCTCCTGTGGGCATTGCTAGATTTTTTACTGGATGAAAGCTAAAACATACAAATTTTCCATGAGACCCAATTTTTTTATTATTATATGATGAACCTGCAGCATGAGCTGCATCCTCAATTAAATCAATATTGAATTTTTTACATAATGAGGCAATTTTTTCAAGATTTGAAACATAACCTGCAAAATGTACTGGCAAAATTATTTTTGTCTTTTTAGAAATGGCATCACAAATTTTTGTATAGTCTATACATAGTGTTTTTTCCTCTATGTCTACAAATTTGGGAATTCCGCCATTTTCAATTACTGCATTTGCAGTAGACACAAAAGATAATGAAGGTAGAATTACTTCTTTTCCTTTGATATCAATCATTGATAATGCAAGATTTAGTGCTGCTGTTCCACTGTTTACGGCAACACAATTTTTAGATCCAATATATTTTGCAAATTTCATCTCAAATCTTTTTACATTTCCACTTCCTGCTCCTGATGCCCAAAAATGGCTATCTAGCACTCTCTTTATTGCTCGCGTTTCTGATTCATCCACAAATGGATCAAATAATTTAATTTTTGACATTTTGACTCTTTTCCAATTCTTTTGATTTTAAGAATTCCTCATCTCTTTTTAGAGATGAAATATACCCATCATGCTTGACATTTTTATTTATCTCAAAAATATCTGGTTTATTTTTATACAGATTGATTATATCATTCATTAGAATTGGTTGTTTAGAAATATTTTTCAAAATTTCTTGAACTAATTTTAGATCTTTACTCCTGTCCACAGTTAATCGTAAAAATGATTGATCATTTTTGTGTTCTAAATTTACTAGATTAAATTTATTTTTAGGATCTTGAATAAATGGTGTAACGTGCTCTCTTTCTGACGGTTTAACAGCATTTTGCCAAGCTTTTTCGAGTGACTCAATTGAAAATACTTCTACTTCTGTACCATAAGGGAAAGTTCTGATTAATGTATTTGAAGCAAAATCACACTTATTATTTAAAAACTTTTCAATTACATTATCTACAATTTCAGGATCTACTAAAGGATTATCTGCAGTGATTCTAACTATTACCTCAAAAGAAAATTTTTGTGCGCATTGAAAATATCTATCTAATACATCATCAGAAGATCCTCTAAAAAACTCAATTTTTTTTGCTTTTAAATAATTACAAATGATATCATCTTCTTTTAGATTAGTTGTTGCTACAATAATTTTTTCAATTTTTTTAGAAAAACTAAGTTGTTTTAGAACAAAATCAAGAACCGTATGACTCTCAAAAATTTTTTTCATTACCTTGCCAGGCAATCTTGAAGAACCCATTCTTGCCTGAATAATACAACCAATCATCACTTTTTCTTTAAAATCTGCTATAAATTATCTATTTCCCAGTATTTTATTGAACGAAAATTAGTCAAACAAGTTTTTGATTTCATTTAGTTCAAATTTTGGTGAATATCCTAACATGGTTCTTGCTAATGATATATCTGCCTGACTGAATTTAATATCCCCTTTTTTTGCTGGAAGAAATATGATATTGAGTGTCTTTCCAGATAATTCAATCATTTTATTTGCAAGCTCTTTAATTGTTATTGCTTTTTCACTTGCAATATTAAAAATTCCAGTATTTTTTGTTGTTATAGAAATTTTGATTGAATTCACAACATCATTAACAGATACAAAATCTCTTGTTTGCTTTCCATCCCCAAATATCTCTAGAGATTTGTTTTCTCTAATTCTATCTACAAATTTTGTTATTACTCCAGCATATTCTGATGATTGACCAATTCCAAAAATATTAAAAAATCTGAGAATGATAACATTAATCTTATTTTTTATAACAAAATTGTTTATTTCTTGTTCCATTCTTAATTTACTTTCACCATATGGTGAAATCGGATTTAAATTTGAATTTTCTGTTAATTTTTGATTTTCAGAACTTTCCCCATAAACAGCTGATGATGAAGCCACTACAAGTTTTTTTATATTATTTCGTTTACACGCTTCCAGGATGTTTTTTGTTCCCTGAACATTTACTTCAAATGTTCTTTTTGGATTTTTAATTGATTCTTCGACTGATATAATTGCAGCTAAATGAATAATTACTTCTTGATCTTTTGACGCATCAAGAACCTCCGTAAGGTTTGTTATGTCTCCCTCAATAATTTCTGCACCCAAATCAATCAAATTAGAAATTGATTCTTTTTTAGAATTAGAAAAATTTTCAAAAATTCTAACTTTAAAATTATTTTTTAATAAATTACTCACCAGGTGAGTCCCAATAAATCCTGCCCCTCCAGTTACTAAAATATTCATAATTTCATGAAAAATTCATTGGATATATGTTAATCAAAGTAATCAATTTCTTTTCTTTAAATATATTCATCTGTATCTCTGATCTTTTTTTTCACAAAATCAATTGATTCAACTGGAGATGGATCTATTCCATCTAAAACAGCCTTGTAAATTGAACAATAATCTAAAACATAAATCAAACAAATAATTTTTGACAGAATATTTCCATCAACTGAAAAAATTTCTTTATATTGAATTTTCTTTTTCTCAAAATATTCTGATAGTATTTGAAATTTTTCTTTAGTTTTTATGTGATCTTCTAATCCTCTAATGAAAATTGGTTGAACACTTGATTTCTTTTCCCATGCAACAATTCCATTATGAGAAGATTCAACAACGTCTTCAACAATCACATGTAATTTAGAATTCTCTTGAAGTGAATTTTTAAATCTTATAGCTGCTGATTGCAATCCCCATGGATAATAAATTAATGGAATTTTTTTAATACATTCTGCTAAATTTAATGCTGGATTCATTTTATTAAGATTACTTGATGATATTTCATTTTGAATTAATCCTAAAAATTCTATTGATTGTAAAACATCTTCTTTTTTAATTGGAAGTATGGGAGATAAAACATTCAAAATAGAAAATAAAAATGATGTAAAAGAAGCTCTTGGAGAATGAAATTGTTCAATTTTTCTATATTCGACTTCTTGCTTTTTACAAATTTCTTCCATTAATCCTCCTGATGAAAAACATATTAGTTTACAATTTTGTTTTTGAGCAGATTTCAAAATACTTAACGTTTCATCTGTATTTCCTGAAATACTAATTATCACAACTAATGTTTTTGAATCTACTGTTTTTGGTAAATGATACCCTTTAACTACACAAACATGAATGTCTGTTTTAGATAAAATCGATGAAAAAACGTCACCTAAAGCTCCCGAACCACCCATTCCTGCAAATATCACATGATCAATTTCAGAAGATTTAATCTTTTTAATTTCCTGTCCAAAACATGATTTTGCTATTTGAGGCCAGTCATCATATACTTTATACATTTTTTTTGAATCTATTTCATCAAGTAATTTTTTATCCATTAATCAATCAATGAATATTACACGACAATAAAAATAGTCCATTTTAACATTTTATCGGTAAGCAATATAAGCTCTCAAAAATTTTCATTCTTTATGGATATGAAAACTGTAGAATGGAAGGATAATTCTGTGATAATGATAGATCAAACCAAACTACCAAATGAACTAATTTTTGTTGAGTATACTGATTATCGTGATGTTGCTGAAGCTATCAAAAACTTGGTTGTTCGTGGAGCACCTGCAATTGGAGTGTCAGGTGCTTTTGGTATGGCTTTAGCTGCCCAACAAAGCAATGCTATGACAAAAGAAGAACTTATTGTTGATTTGGAAACTGCATACCAAATCTTACTTCAAACTAGACCTACTGCTGTAAATCTCAAATGGGGATTGGAGAAAACCCTAGATATTGCTAAACAAGGAAAAACCATTTCTGAAATTAAAAATTCTCTGATTGAGGTTTCTAAAAAAATGGCAGAAGATGATATTACAATCAATAAAAAAATGGGTAAAAATGGTTCAGAACTTTTTCAAAACAATGATACAATAATGACTCACTGTAACGCTGGAGCACTTGCAACAGTAGGATATGGTACTGCATTAGGAGTTATTAGAGCTACAAAAGAAAGTGGAAAAAATGTTAAAGTTATTGCAACAGAAACAAGACCTGTTCAACAAGGCTCAAGATTAACAGCATTTGAGCTAAAACATGATGGATTTGATGTAAGTCTTATTCCTGACACTGCAGTTGGATATACAATGGCTAATGGATTAGTAAACAAAGTGGTAGTTGGAGCAGATAGAATAGTTCAAACAGGCCATGTTTTTAATAAAATTGGTACTTATCAAGTAGCTACAATGGCAAAACAACATGGAATTCCGTTTTATGTCGCAGCTCCACTTTCAACATTTGACATGAAAAGTGATGCTGAAGATGTAATTATTGAAATGAGAAAAGGAACTGAAGTTACAGGAATGGGTGATACGAAAACTGCACCTGATGACATCAATGTTATTAATCCTGCATTTGATATGACACCTCCTGAATTAATTTCTGGAATAATTACTGAAAAAGGGATTGTAAAACCTCCTTATGAGGAATCTATAAAAAAATTATTTAATTAAGATTTTTAATGAGATAAATAATTTTAGGAATATGAATAATCCAAATAAAAATGATTTTGACATTAAAAAAATAGAGAGACTATACAATCCTCCTCAATATGGTGAAATTGTTAATGGATCTCATATTGGTCATCTGCCAAGTAAGAGAACAATGATTGAGGTTTAAATCCTAAATCTTAAACTGAAAAATGATTTCATAAATTATCATGTAAATCCAATTTGCCAAAATAAGTTAATTTGAGCTAATTAATAGAAAGTTTTTATTGTTTTTCAAACTTTAACATAGAATATGAATACAGTTTCTGCTCAAGCTATTGAAGATTCTTTAAAACAATGTATGGATCCAGAAGTTCCTCTTAATATAGTTGAAATGGGGTTAATTTATGGCATTGATGTAGCAGAAAATAATGATGTAAATATCAAGATGACAATGACTACTCAGGGTTGTCCACTTCATGAAACTTTAGTTCAAGATGCAACAAGATATGCTAAAAAAGTTCCAGGTGTGAATAATGTCAAAATAGATATTGTATGGGAACCTGCATGGTCAATGGATAAAATGACTGAAGAGGGGAAAATGAAATTAAAAAATATGGGTTCTACCATGAATACTCCGGCACCAATTAACTATGAAACTGCATTACCACAAGGAGTTGGTAAACTAGTCCAACAGGAAGATGGTTCTATGGTATTGGCAAACGAACATGAACAAGGATTTATGGTAAATCAAGCAATCGTAGATTTTTGGAAATCCTGTAATGGTCAACGTAAAGTTACAGAATTAGTTGAGATATTTGCGCAGCAAACTGGATTACAAAGAAATCAAGTAGAAAAAGAAGTTATGCAGTTACTACAACAATTACGTGAAGGTGGATTAATTGCTATTGTTGGACAGCCTGATGCACCAAATGTCGAATTTAAAAAATAAATTTTGGCTTTAAAACCAATGAGATTAAATCTAATTAATTATTTTAAATAATAATGATGAATAAACAAATTTCCTATAAATTTACTAAAAATTCATTTTCATTCAATAATGATGAATTAGAATTTAGATTTTTGATCTTGGTAAACGATGATTTAATCAGGATTTTATAAAATTGCCTTGGCCAAATTTTTTCATTGTAGGTGCAACTAGATGTGGAACTAGCTCACTTTATGAATATTTGAATGAAACTAATGGTGTTTTTATGTCATCAATTAAAGAACCTGCATTTTTTTCTGTTTCCATTAATCGTAGAAAACCAATTCAAAATGAACATGACTATCTTAATTTATTTAATGATGCAAAACCTGAGCAAGCAATTGGTGAAGCAAGTACAAGATATTTTATTGATCCAAAATCACCCTCTTTAATAAAAAATAAGATTCCTAACGCTAAAATTATTATTGTTCTAAGGGATCCAGTTGAACGTGCATTCTCAAGTTATCTTTATTATCTTAGAAGAGAAAAAAATGAACCATTTAATATGGTAGTAAAAAAATCCCTAGAAACTGATCTATCCGGAGATTATCTCTTACATCTTGTAGTAAAAGGAGGAATGTATTTTGAACATGTAAAACGATATCTTAATACATTTGGACAAAATTCTGTTAAAATTTTATTCTTTGAAGAATTTTTCCCAGACATAAAAAATCAATTTAAAGATTTACTAAAATATTTAGATATCAAAAGTGAACCTCCAAAAATAATTAACACAATATTTAACGAATACAAAAAACCCAAAAATAAAACTTCAAAATTAGTTTTATCTATTGATGATATACTATGGAAAATGGGAATAAAATCTACATTCCCATTTTTACCGAATAGAAAAAACCTGGAGAATAAATATTTAGAGTCTGGAAAAAAACCAAAAATCTCGGAACAAGAAAAACAAGATTTAATAAATTTTTATCAAAATGATGTAAATCAATTGAAAAATTTATTGGGAAAAAACATTCCATGGGAAAATTTTTAATAATAAATCTAGACTTTCTTAACTATTGAAAATTTTTTCAATTTTCAATGATAGTTTTTTCGCTGAATCTTTACTTGTAGGCATATATCGTCCTAACAATAATGGGGATGTTTTTTTGGTATTCTTATTTTCTTCTACTGTAAAAGCTATTTTGTATTCTTTTGTATTCTTAAGCAATTCTGCTGATGATAAGCAATCTTGTTTTTCTCCAAAAGGATAACTGAATGAAAAAATTTCTAAATCAAATCTTTTTTCTAAAATTTTTTTTGGATTGATCACTTCTTTTTTAAAATCATTAGAATTTAATTTTGTTGCACCAATAGATAAATGTGTGTGAGTATGAGTTCCTATTGTATGTCCCATTTTGATCATATCTCTGATTTTATTTTCATTCAAATGTATTATGTCCAAACCATTTGGATATTTTTCTAAAAATAATTTTTGGAAGATCTTAATTAGAATTTTTCGTGATAATGAATATTGAATTTTATATTTAAACATATTTTTTATCTGACTAATTTTATCCCATCTATTGTTAAATTCGTTAAAATGATTAATGCTAAAATCTATGTTATTAGACACTTTCAACTCCTCTATTATATCATAAAATGTACCCAAAAAATTTGTTATTCCAAATTCTGCAATACAATAATGTATGATCATAGGATTAGCTGGTAATTTTTCATCTAAAATGCATGTTGGAACAAAAAACATAGCTTTGATATCATTCTCGTGAAGAATTTTTGCTGCTTCAAAATGATCTGATAATCCATCATCAAAAGTGATAAGAATATTTTTATTATTTTTGAAGCTTTGATTATTATAATAAAAATTAAGAACATCATTCGCTGAGATAATTGAGTATTTTTTTTGTAACATCTTGATATGATCTATAAACTCATCAATATCATTCCCCAAAATTCTTGGAAATTGATTATTTTTTGTACGAATATAATGATAGCACAGTGATGTAAATTGTTGCATGTTATCTCTTACCTGATAATCTTGTTTAATTACTTCTTTAATTATGATTATTTTTCAAGTAAGAATGCTAAATATGGTGCATTATCAATAGTATATGATGTATTTATCTTAAGAAATGGTTTGAATAATTTAAAGAATATTTCTACCCATTCTTCTTTAATTCTAATACGATCTTCTTTATCTAATGCCTCTGCCATTTGGATTAATAAATGAGCAATTGGTCTTAAGCCAATATTCCATATATCCATAATTAATTTATCAGGATATACTGAGTTGACTTGTTTAATTTTAAATCCTGCATTTTCAATAATTTCTTTCCATTCTGAATACTCTCTCATTCCAGTGGTATTTGCTCTACGTTTTCTATCTAAAATTTCTATTGCTTCATGAGAAAGAAATTTTTCTAATTGTACAAGAGTTTCATATCTATGTGGAGTTAAAAGTTCTAAGGCAACATTTCCACCTGGAGCAGTAATACGATATATGTCTGAAATTAACTTATCAGGTTCATTGACCCAATAAACTGAATTACTGTGAATACTCTTAAAATAATTGTCAGCAAATGGTAAAGGAAGTTTATTGTTATCATGATGAACTAAATTTTTGTAAACTTTAGTTTTTTCTGCTTTATCTAACATTGCTTGTTTCCAATCTGCTCCATAGTCAATTTGCATTGAAGGTTTTTTTACAAAGTCTACTTCATAATTCTTATCAAATACATCATAAATATCGATGAATTTAGAATGACTAAACTCTTTGGCTTTAGTGGACTTAAAAAAATCAAAATCAAAGTCAAATTCAGCTCCTAAATGTATTGCCATATACATTCCATCTCCACAACTCAAATCCAATGATGGTGATTCAATTTTTAAATTCTCAAATGCTTTACTTTTGAAGGTTGTGATAAGTCCATTTTCTGGTCGTAACCAATACAGACTCAAATAATGTTTGAGTTTAGATTCAAGTAGTTCGTAGTTTTCTTCCATATTAAATTAATACAAAAAATCTAGCATTTAACATTATTTTAATCTTAAAAATCAAAATTTAATCGATTAATGAATGAAATTGGAATTTGCACCATCAAAATTTATTGTAACGCCTGATAGATACTTAATTTTATTTTCAATTATAGCTTTCACAAAATTTCCAATTTCATCAGGCTCCCCTAATCTTTTCATTGGAAGTGATTTAACAAATTCTTGAACATTTTCTATTAATTCTTTAGTTCTATCTGTATTAATTGGGCCTGGTGCTATGTTGATACAACTGATATCATTTTGTGCATATTCTTTACTTAATACTTTGAAAACTTCACTAAATGCAGCACGATAAGCTGAAGAAATTATTAATTTCATATTTGGTTCTTTAATTACATTTGAACTGATCAAAAAGATGTATCCTCCATTACTAATTTTGATATTTTGTAAAATGGTGCAAAATCCTAGAAACAATTGATTGTGGTATAGTGTCCAATCCTCTTGTGTTATTTCAGAAAATGGTATTGGAGCAGGCCCACCTGTATTTAGTACTAAAATATCAGTTTGATTATGATTTTCAAGAAATTGTTTTACACTGTCTAAATCTGAAGTGTCAATATCTTTTTTTGACGTTGCAAACACATCGATTCCTATGGATTTTAGAGAATCCGCGATTGCTTTTCCTATTCCTCTCGAACCTCCAAGAACAATTGCACTTGTCATAATACTCTCAAAATCTTTATGGATAATTAAATTTCTTTAATTTCTGTAATTGTGCCTAACACTGAATCCATCTGGATAACTGCCTTTTTTTCATTCCATCCTAATGCAACATACCAATCACCTGCATCATCATGGTATTTTGTCTCCAAAGTCTGAATGTCATCTGGTTTTACATCATATTTTTTTGCAACACCTGATACCGCCAAAGCTATTGCATCTTTTTCTTTCTCTAACCGTCTTTTCATTAACCCTATTCCTGGACTCATACAATTCCTTTCATTGTTTCATCTAATATAGTTAATTCACAAAATTACCCATAATGTTGAATTTTTCTAATATTCTTACAATATTACAAATAACCCAAATACTTTGAATGAATAAAATGAAACTAATTCAAAGATTATCAAATTCCACACTTGCAAAATCCTCTACTCTAGTTTCTCTAGTATCAATTCTCGCAGTTATTGGTCCTATTGTTATAGTCTCAGCAGGATTTTGGGATGCAATATCGCATCTCCAACAAGAACCAGAATTTTTCTGGAGTCCTTCTCATATGGTAGTATACTTTGGGGTCTCAATGACTGCTTGTGCTGCAATAATGGGTTGCATGCTAATATTTAGAAAATCAGTTCATGGATCTCTTAAAACTGGAATCAAACTGGTAATTATTGGATCTATTTTACAAATTGTCTCGGGTTTTGGAGATTCTTTATCTCATGATATTTTTGGCATTGATGGATTGATATCCTGGTCACACCAACCTCTTGAATTAGGACTAGTACTTGCATCATTAGGGGCAGTTTTAATATTAAAAAATAGAGAACACACTAAACTCAAAATATTCCTTCCCTTCTCAATTATTGCATTCTTGTTTTTTGCAACTTGGCTGATTTTTAATGTGGTTTTGTTTTTTGGTCATACCATTCAATGTATCCAAATCTATGAAATATTTTCTTCAGGCTGCTCTATTCTGTAATTCTTTATTTTAAAATATAATGTAATCATCATAATCACAGAACCTACTAGTATCATTATTCCTGGAAGGAGCATATTTTGAGAATTTGTATCACCAAATTCTGTTTCTAAGTTAATTGAATTATTTGAAATATTTGTAATTTTTAAAATATGTGTACCATCATCATTAAAATCAAAATAACCTACTGAGAGTTTTGTCTGAATTTTTTCTTCTTGAATTATGTTATTTTTAGTATCTAATATCTGAACAAATATTGTCTCTCCAGAAAATTCAGGCATGTACATCTTATAATATCCAATACCCTCACCTAAAAATTCTGATTTTAATTCAAAAGAATCTGATTCTTTTAATAAAATCAAATCATGTGTTTTTTCAGTTTCATAAAAAACTCCTGTTACCCAAACCATTCCAATAATCACCAACATTAATGATACAATCAATGGTGATACTTTCATTTCACCATACTGACTATTCATTTACTTTATAAGATAATCTAAAGGGCTCGGAGGGCTTCGATCCCTCGACCTAGCGGTTCGAAGCCGCTCGCACTATCCAGGCTGTGCAACGAGTCCAAACAAGTAAGAATTTAACAGGCCTAAATATCTGTCTAGATACTTTGAAAGTATCAAAAAAAGTCGTAGGTGTTGAATATGCAATTCGAGATATTGTAGTTGCTGCACGTAAAGTCCAGCAGAAAGGAATGCAAGTTGATTATCTAAACATTGGTGATCCTGTACAGTTTGGATTTCAGCCACCTGACAATGTAAAACAAGCTTTGATTGATGCAATTAACAAGGGTGAAAATTATTACTCTACATCAGAAGGTCTCTTGGAATTAAGAGAAGAAATTGCCAAAAAAGAAAATGCAAAGGGACTCTCAATTGGTGCAGATGAAATTCTAGTTACAAATGGAGTATCTGAAGGACTGGACATGGTAATTTCGTCAATTGTAGAAGAAGGAGATGAAGTATTGTTACCTGGACCATATTATCCACCATATGCCTCCTATGTTAGACTTCATGGTGGAATACCAATAGAATTTGCAGTTGACTTGGAAAACTCAACACCTGACATCGATGATATAAAATCTAAAATCACTGCAAAGACTGTAGCAATTTGTCTTATCAGTCCAAATAATCCAACTGGTGTTGTATTCAATGAAAAATCCCTCAAAGAACTAGTAAATATTGCAAATCAAAATAATCTATACATCATTTGTGATGAAATTTATGATCAAATAATTTTTGATGATAAATTTGTAGGAATTGGTAAAGTTGCAGGAGATTCACCGGTAATTGTCCTTAATGGTTTCTCCAAAGTCCATCTAATGTCTGGCTGGAGAATTGGATACATTGCATTTAATCAATCATCAAAACTTGATGCATTACGAGAGCATCTTCCAAAATTAGCCAGAGTGAGAATTGCCACTAGTCTTCCAGTTCAATACGCAGCTTTGGAATCCCTTCGTGGTCCTCAAAATTACATTAATGAATTTGTCTCTGAAATCAAAAAACGACGAGACTTGGTTGTAAAACGACTAAACGAAATGCCTGGACTCTCATGCCCTAATCCAAAAGGTGCATTTTATGCATTTCCAAAGATTGAAGACAACAAATTTGGAACAGACAAAGAATTTGTAACCAAATTATTGGAAACCAAAGGTGTTCTAACAGTTCATGGTTCAGGATTTGGAGAACAGTATGGTAGTGGACATTTCAGACTGGTCTATCTTCCAAGTCTTGAAATCCTAGACTCTGCAATGAACAAAATCCAAGACTTTGTTAGTCAGTAACTCCAAACTGAAATCTTTTTTGGAATAATTTCTATAATACAGTCAGTATCCTCTAGCAGTTCTTTTGCAGACTTGTTTTCCAATGAATCAAAGTATCGCAAGAGAATCTTTTTTGCAATTGATTTCACTTTGGTTTTCTCTAAAATCAAATTAGCATCTCCCTGTCCCATCAGCCCATAAATGTCTGGAGATTTTACACCTACATCAACACAAAATGCAACATGTGGGTTTCTCTTGGCATTTTTAGCTTTTTCAGTTTTTGTGTTTGTTCCAATATAGAATTTTTTTCCACTATATCTATACCAAACAGGAACAATGTGAGGTGTTTTGTTTTTAGCAATTGTAGATAATCGTAATATTTTCTGAGATTTTAGAAAATCATCTCTTTTGTTCATGTTTTCTAAATCCCAACACTATCATAAATATCCCAAAGCCTAGCATTCCAACAGATACCTTCTCATTAGTAAATTCTGCATTTACCAAAAACTCCTCTACAAATTCTATTCCCCAAATCAATAACTGCTGAATTAGAACTATTCCGCCCATCACACAAAATAAAACTCCAATTGCAGTAAACCAATTTCTACCACGTCTATAGTATTCGTGACTCATGATAAATGAAATGGACTTAGATGATTTTGATACCTGGATTTTTTATCTTGTTTTTAATCATTGCATTAAGTAGCAATGGTGTAGACATTTCTGCAAGATATGATAATTCTATTGGACCCAAGTAAATTGATCTTAGGCCTTTGATTTCATCAATCAAAGTATTAACCACTTGAACTGAATCATTGTCATCTCCGCAAACAAATATGTCGTAATCAAGTTCTAATGTTGGATTTACTAGTTTTTTCTCAGAAATCACATGGAATGCTGAAACCAATTTTGATTTATTTTTCATATGGTTTAGTACGAGTTTGTATGAAAATGGTTTGTTTTCTTTAATTGAGATGCATTCAAACCCAACATCTGTCTTTGTCATTGGAACAATTGGAGATACTACAACACAACTGTCTTTGACTTCAGGTAATATTCCAGAACATACAGAATCAATATTTTCATAAGGAATTGATAAAATCAAAACATCACTTTCTTTTGCAACTGAAACATTATCATTTCCAGAAATTGTTCCTTTGATTTCACCAAATGCTTCTTTTGCAAGATTTGTATATTCAACTGCTGATTCTGATGCTCTTGCAGCATCTCTAGAGCCAATTAAAACATCATGATTTTGTGACCATCTTAGAGCAAAACCTTTTCCCATCCCACCTGTTCCGCCAATAATTCCTACTTTCATGATAATTCATCTGATAATCTTATTATTATCTTTATTTGAATTTCCGATCAAGTTGGGACATATAATTTTCCTAAGACATGGTCAGGCAAAAAACAACACTGAGCGAATTTTAGCAGGTAGGACAGAAGGAGTTCCACTAACTGATGTTGGAATAAAACAAGCAGAACATACTGCTCAACTACTTGAACACATGAATGTCTCTGCAATCTATTCTAGTCCAATTCAGCGGGCAAAACACACTGCAGAAATTGTTGGAAAACATAACTCGCTTGATGTAACCATTGATGATCGTCTAATTGAGCTTGATATGGGAAAATTCACTGGTGTTCCATATGATGAAATTTTTACTAGTCATGGAAATGTCTTTATGAAATTTTACAACGGGGAATTAGAAATTGCTCATAATGGAGTGGAAACCTTCTCAGAAGTTAAAAAACGGGTTTTGGGAATAGTTGATCATGTCATTGAAAAGCATCCAGATGAAAATGTAGTTCTTGTTACACATATGGATCCAATCAAAGCAATGCTCTCTACTATAGTTGATCTATCACCTACCAATCTATTTGAGCTAATTATAGAGAATGCATCTCTTAATCTATTTCGAGAAAAAGATCGAAAGTTTTCTCTTTCGGGACTTAATGTAATGCATCCATCAAGATTCGATCTACGTTAGCATCTAATAATCTTGAAAACCCTTAAATAGAAATTATAGGCCACGTCATTCAATCGCTAATGAAGAAATTGGTCGGATTATTCTTAGTATTGGCAGTTATAGTAGTTATTCCAGCTATAGAGTCAGCATTTGCTGCAGGTGATGAGCCTGGCGAATATCTTGATCGTAGAGTTGTAATTTGGAATTTATTCTTTAGAATGATGACTGTTGCTTTTACTGTTGGAGCCGTTGTAGCAGGAACAATGATTTGGCAAGTTTGGAGATTTAGAGAATCTCATCCAAAAGCAAAACCAACTCCATATGAGGGGACTGACTGGTAGAAATGGGTGGACACTCTAACTGGCCTGAATGGATTTACGTCGGTATCGTTATTGCTTTAATGACTTGGGTAGGGGCAGAAGCTTGGGAAGCTGAAAGATTAGTTGAACACGTTCCTGAAGATGCAGAAACTATCATAGTTACCGGTCAACAATGGTTCTGGACTTTTGAACATGAAGACGGTACAAAAGAAATTGGTGAGCTTCATGTTGAAACAGGCAAAGCTTACAAATTTGAAATAGTCTCTAAAGATGTTAATCATTCTTTTAATATTCACGATTATGTTGTTTTGATGGATGCAATTCCTGGTAGAGTTAACACTGTATGGTTTGCACCAGACGCACCAGGAGTACATGATATTCAATGCAGAGAATACTGTGGATTAATTCACTACAACATGCGAGGAACATTATATGTGGAGGATCCAGCTTGATAACGCTTTTATCACAACTTTCTATTGTTGCAAGTGAGGAGATTAACTAATGGTTCTAGAATTACAAAAGCCACGTCCAATTTGGCAAATAATGTTTTCAACACATCATACTGATGTTGGCCTACTTTATCTAATTACTTCACTAGGATTCTTATTCTTAGGTGGTTCATTAGCACTTGCAATTAGAGCAGAATTATTTTTGCCTGGTGCACAAATTATTACAGATGCAATGACCTTTAACAGAATCTTTACTGTTCACGGCACTACTTTGATTTTCTTGTTTATACTTCCATTTGCATCTGCAGTTGGAAACTATTACGTTCCAATTATGGTTCGATACAAAGACATGGCATATCCAAAACTTAATGCAATTGCATTTTGGATGATTCCTCCATCAGGTGCACTGATTTGGTTAGGCTTTGCAGACTTTACTTGGTATGCTACTCCGCCCTATTCTATAATTAGTGCCCCCGGTCCTGCCGCAGACATGTGGATCTTTGGCCTCAAAATTCTTGGTATTTCATCAGTCCTTGGTGCAATTAATTTTGTAGTTACCATTCTCAAATGTAAACATCCAGACATGTCTATTGGACAAGTTCCATTATTGGCTTGGTCATACCTTTCATCATCTTTGATTATACTTGTTGCAATTCCAACATTCGCAGCTGCACTTCTAATGTTACTTACTGATAGATTAGGAGTTAGTGGATTCTTCAATCCTGCAATGGGAGGGGATCCTATTGCATATGCTCATTTGTTTTGGTTTACATTCCATCCTGAAGTATACGTACTTGTTATCCCGGCAATTGGTATGATGTATGAAATTATTCCAAGATTTTCAAGAAAACCAATTTACAGCTACAACTCTGGAATCTTTGCCTTTGTTTTGTTATCAATTGTAGGTTTCTCATCTTGGGCACATCACATGTTTGCAACCGGAATGTCTTTTACTGAAAAAACCGTCTTTATGGTAGGAACTCTTGCAGCAGTACCTGCATCTGCAATGCACGTCTTTAACTTTATTGCAACAATGTGGAATGGCAGAATCAAATTCTTATCACCAATGATGTGGTCAGTTGGTGGAATTGCATTATTCTTTGGAGCAGGAGCTGGCGGTGTAGTAAATAGTGCAATGCCTTTGGACTTTTCAACACATGACACATACTGGGTAGTTGGACACTTCCATCTCTTTGTCATGGGTACTATTGCATTTGGCTCAATTGGATTCCTATACTACATGTTCCCATATGTAACTGGTAGAATGTATAATGAAACATTGGGTAAGGTACATTTTGTAATGTCATTTATAGGAACAATCTTGGTATTCTTTACACAACATGTTCTTGGATTGTATGGTATGCCAAGAAGAATTTTCGATTATCCGCCAATCCCAGAATGGATTGCTATGAACCAGATTGCAACAGTTGGTGCCATGATTATTGGTGTCAGTATGGCAATTTTCTTGGCAAACATGATCTACAGTTCTGGAAAAGGAAAACTTGCAAATACCGAGGATCCATTTGGAGTAGGTGGCAAGTATTACTATCCATTTGAGGCAAAGAATCCATCACATTAGGAGATAAATGAAATGAGTCACGATAATCAACAAACAATTTACAGAACGACACCAGCTAGAACTGGAAAAATGATGGCTATCATGCTAGGCATTTGTATTGTTGGTGGAGTCATATTCTTTGCAATGTGGGATTATTGGATTTCAGAAGCTCCTCCAGTTGTAGCAATGATGGCAGGAGACAAAGATCTTGCAGCACCAGCAGCACAAACTGGAAAAACAATAACACAAGATCTTGTATTTGTTGAATCATCCGATTTTAGGACTTTGGCATTTAATGCATTGCCTGGAGAACCTGATAACAATCCAACTATTAACATGAATGTTGGAGACAAAATAATCTTTAATGTTGACAATGCTGGAAAATCATTTCATGCATTTGGTGTTACAAAAGATACTGAAGGTTTTGGCGGATTAATTCCAGGAAGTGAAGTAGCATCTCCATCAAACCCATTAAAACCAGGCGAGAGTGGCACAGCTGAATTTATCGCAGGTGAGGAAGGAACTTACTATTACATTTGTACCGTTCCTGGTCATAGAGAACAAGGAATGGTTGGAGAGATTATTGTTGGACCATCACAAGGTGGTGGCTCACAAGCCGCAGCTGCACCAACAGGTGTATCTCATGACTTTACTTTGGACTTTGTAGAATCTAGTGATTTCAGAACTCTGGCATTTAACGCATTACCTGGCGAAGATGGACATAACCCAGAAATTCGCGTAAATTCTGGCGATGAGGTTACTGTGACTTCAGATAATTTGGGTAAATCATTTCACGCATTTGGAGTAGTTACAAATCCTGAAGACTTTAACAGCATAGTAATGGATTCAGCAATTGCATCGGCATCAAACCCATTAAAACCAGGTGAAGGTGGTAGTGTTACATTTACTGCTGGTGCACCCGGAACTTACTATTACATTTGTACTGTTCCAGGACATGCACTACAAGGCATGCAAGGTAGCTTTATCGTAGAATAATTTTGGCAATTCAATATCTAGCATTAACTACATTGATAGTTTTGTATTCATTGATGTTTATTGGTGGATATATTTCAGCAGCAGGATTAGGATTAACTTGCCCTGAATGGCCATTGTGTCCTAATGGAGTAATGCCATCAGAAGAATATCTAATTGAATGGATTCATAGAACTATTGCTGCCACAACTGGAGTATTAGTAATCTCAACTATGGTTGCAAGTCTGATTAACAAGAATTCTAACATTAAAATAAAAATTACTAGCTCCCTTGCTACTGCTTTAGTCATTACACAAATCACTCTAGGGGCATTAGTCATTGATACCAAACTTCATGCCGTCCTAGTTGCAATTCATTTAGGAATTGGGATTTGGTTGTTTGCTATGGTTTTGCTGACTGTGATATTCGCATTTAGAATTTCTAAAATATCTTTAAAATCTACAGTTTAGATTTTTTGAACATTTTTGGCAAATAGATGTAGATCATCATACCCGTAAAAACTAGGGCACCTACAATTATTGCACTAAAGAAAATTATTCCAAATGGACTCTGTGTCCCCATGTTAAATGTATAAGTAATAATTCCATCATTTCCTCCCATATCATACAAATCAATCTTTACAATATGATTTCCTTGTTGTCTCCAAACATAATCAAAATCCCAATGAGCACCCTCAATTGACTTTGGCGGAATTGCATCAACTTGTTGATCATGAAAATATACTCTAATTCCCATAGTGAATCTCTCTACCTCATTAAAGTCTCCATCAGTTACCCTGACTAAAAATTGTGAGGGCTCATTAATTTGTGGAAATTCTGGTGATGTTGCAACCTGTACTCTATATCCTGCCTCAAATTTCTCTGAAGAATTAAACATAGAATGGGCATATGCGTCATCAAATATTGAGGCAGATGAAAATATCAAAATCAAGATCAAAAAAACTGATCGCTTTTTGGCCATTCAAATAATATAAAATTTAGATGAATATATTGTAAATCAATTATTATACGAAAATCTTCAAAACCTTTAAATCCTTATTGGCAAGAATCTCAATCGTTGACCCTCGTTACAAAATCAATCGATATTAAAACACCCGTAGAGAATGTTTTCACCTACTTTGCAAGACCAGAACATGTTTCTGATCAAATCAAAAATGACACCGTAGGTATGACTGTAGTTCCTATGGATATCAAAGAAGGAATGGGTGTTGGTACAACCTTTAGAATTATCGGTGACTTTAGCGGAAAACGTCTAGAGTGGGATTGTGAGACAACTGAATTCATTAGAAACGAGAAAATTTCAGCCGTACAAATTGAAGGCCCATTTAAGAAATGGCAAATCACAAATGAATTCAAAGCATTAGGAAATAATCTCACTAGAGTAACCATGTCAGTAGATTATGAAATGCCATTTGGTCCATTAGGAGCAATCTTGGATAAAGCAAAATTTGCAAAATCTGCTGAAAAAGGAATGGAGACTGCTCTTTACAACGTTAGAGGTTTACTAGAAGGAAATGGTTCAATTCCAGTTTACATTACACTAGATGCATACCAAAAACTTCTTGCCGAAAAGAAAAAGATGAACGACGTTCCAGTTTCAACTGCACTTACAGCAATCATTGAAAAGTACAATGAAATTGAAGCAAAAACCCAAAACTAAATTTTACTTTATTTTAAAATCTTAAGATTAATAACAACTCTGGGCATATCAATTTTGGTGGGTCTATGGCGCAGCCAGGTAGCGCACCGGACTCTTAATCCGGTTGTCAAGGGTCCGAATCCCTTTAGACCCGCTCTATATCCTAACAATGAATTTGAATAAAAAATAATCTTACTTTATTGATTAAAAATCCTGAAAATCCTAATTGTAAATTTTATGTTTTAATTTCAATTCTTTGAGTAGATTTTCTATTTTTTGTGCAGACTTGTCAATACGATTTAGGTAAGCCTTGATTCCTTCATCCATTACTCCGTCATATTGAAGTTTGATTAATTCCAATGAATTTTGAATAATCATTAAAGGATCTGCACACTTCTCAAAATCTATCTCATCATCCATCTAATTATCTCACTGTTTATCTGATACTTATGTTATATGTCAAAAGTGTGTCTTAAAAAATACATACTCATACCTATAAGAAATTTTTTGCCTTTCTAATCTTATGAATGGCTCAGTCGTACTAGTAGATGATAATGACGACTTGCTTGAATCTCTCAGTGAATTTCTTCAGATGAAAGGATTTAACATTCTAGGATGCGGTCACAATGGATTAGAAGCAGTTCAATTGTATGAAGAGTACAGACCAGATGTGGTCTTACTAGATCTTTCGATGCCTAACTATGATGGAATTTATGGCCTAGAAAATATCAAAAAAATTAATCCCAATGCCAAAGTCATAATATTAACTGGACACTATAATGAAAAGAATAGAGAAAAAATTAGACCATTTGATGTGTCTAAAATCATGGAAAAACCATGTTCATTAACACAACTTGATCTTGTTTTGAAATCTCTTAGCATGGTATGATTTGGTTTAGAATAATTCATACTGCAAATCAATTAAAAATAAATCTCAAATTCTGTTTCGTAATTTATTGACAAGATAAAGAGTATCGTTTAGATCTCAATGATGCTTTTATTATTTTATGACGAAGCATGATTTTGAATGCTTTAATGTCTATATCCCTATTTGATAAAGGCGGTAATAGTGAATCAACAGCGCCTAAAGAAATCGCATCATTGACAATCTTGGAGCCTTCTGTAGCATAATTACTCAATACAATTGTAGGGTACATTTTACCATCATTCAATCTTTCAAGAAATGTGATTCCATCCATTTTAGGCATTTCAAGGTCTAAAATTATCACATCTGGTTCATTAAACTGAATATTATCTAATGCATGCTCTGCATTAAAATATGATCCAATAATCTGGCACTCTGAAAATGATTTTATCGTTTCTTCAATAAAGAGCCGCATCGCTCTTGAATCATTAATAATTATAATTTTCATTTCACAATAAACTGATATCTGCTTTCAAGATTAGATAATCTTGTGTGATCATTTCTAACATACTGATATTCTCAAATTTTGCAGGATTCTACTCGTTTGAGAGACTCTCAATTGTTCTTTTTATTTCCAGGCGATCAAATGGTTTTCTTATGTATTGAGAAACTCCGATTTTTGCAGCTTCATCCCTGGTATTTTTTTTATCAGATGATGAAACCATCACAATCTTTGCATTTGGATCAATTGACTTTATTCGCTTTGCAGCCTCAATTCCATCCATTTCTGGCATGTCAATATCCATGGTTACCAAATCTGGTTTTTTGTCCTTGTAAGTTGTTAGAGCTTCTGCACCATTATTTGCCTGATAAATCTCTCCTACCCCTGACGTATTTGAAAAAATTTTTGAAAGCAATGTTCTCATAAATGATGAATCATCTACTATCATTACTTTGTAATTCATATTGCTTTTAGTCATAGTATGATATGATCATCATACCATTATACTATATTAGATTTAGCTGATAATTCAGGGATGATCATCTCTGAATTGCTTCTCTAATAATGATAATTTTTAGAATAAATGGGCCCACGGGGATTCACCTACCATTTTGGGTATGAAAATGGACGCAGATAGGCACAGAAAACTAAACTCGTTTTTTAACTTGCCATGCAACAACTGCAGGTGCTGCAATGTACATTCCCAAGTTAAGTGCAATTACAGATATTCCCAACCCTAACACTTCGACTTCTGAACCATCGTCTGCCAATGTCATAATTGACAATGTTGAAATCATTGGAGTGATAAATATCCTAACAGCTTCTTGGAACATTGGGTTTTCTCTTTCCATATCAGCAATTGTTGGTGAGAATGAATAGTACAATTGGTTAAATCCAGACATGAATGTTGCACCTGATGTTGTACTCATGACAGTATTATCTCTAATTTCTCTGAGGAATTGAACTTGTGGTGCTAATTCAGTCCCATAAGCTGCTGTTGCAATTAAACATCCACCACCTTTTGGGGTTTTTTCAGAATTGGATGATTCAGAAATGGTTGTCTTAGAGATAGTTTTTGTTTCAGTAACGGTTTGTCCATCTTGTTCTGAATTTGCTACAATATTATAACTTCCAGATTGACCCGATTCTGGAATTTTGAATTTAAGATAAAATGTTCCCCCGTCACCAAGTGTAACGGTTCTAATCAGAATTGTTTCATTGTTAGGATCTTTGATTTCCAATGCAACAAAATCTCCAGCATCTCCATTTTCTACAACACCGTTGATTTCTACAGTGTCTCCTCCTGTAAATTGTTCCTTGTTAGTGTTAATTGTTATAGTCTCAGAAAATGCAACAGGAATTGTGAACAATGTAAATATCACAAACAAAAACAACACTATTTTCATTGAATTCTCACCTGTGTTGCAGATTCACCTGTTAATGGAACACCGCCTTGACTAGGCCAATCAGAAAATACATTTGCATAAATATCGCCACTTCCAAGCTTTGCATCATTTGGAATAAAGAAAGATAATGTCATTTCAGAAGAACCAGAACCAAGAGTGGTTTTAAACGAACCAATACCCAAACTAGTCAACTCTGAATCAAATAGATTGATAGTTACAAGAGAATTAATACTAGAATCAGAGTTTAGCACAACTTTGACAAATCCTAATTTGCCTTTTGTAAATGAAGAAACAGCATTACCCTGTTGATCAGTTGGCTGTAATGAAACAATACTGACTCTAGCAGACGTAGATTTTACGGTGAATGTTGTAATGTCTGATACCTTACTTCCAGAAATAGTAGCAGTTGAATCTACACGATATGTTCCATTCTGAGAAGAATCAGGTAATTTGAATTGAAGTGAACCATTCCCTCTAGAATCCGTTGAAACTGATCGAGATACGATACTGTCTCCTCCAGGACCAACTACACTAATTGCAACATTTGCACTTTTTGAAGTAGAAACTTTGATTGTTACCAAATCATTAGGACTGTATTGAGAATCATCAGTAGAAACTGAAATTGCGGCGGTTGGTGTTGGTGTAGGAGTTGGTGAGCTCAAGTCTTTGACAACAATCAAACCCGTCATCCAAGGATGAACCATACAGAAGTAAGGGATTTCACCTACTGTGTCAGGAGTATAACTAAAAGAAGTACCGCCCATAAACAAACCACTATCAAATTCCCCACTTGGGCCATCTTCAGGAGTTCCTGCAGTAACAGTATGTGCTGCAGAATCTGCATTGAACCAATCAATTGCTTTTCCAGTAAAAGTTGTGAATTTGTATGGTGCATAACAAAGATTTTGTTTTTCACATCCTGGAGCACCAGAACCTACTGCAATTGTAACATCAGTACCTCTTGGAATAGAATATGATGGAGTTGGAGCGGGAGTTGGAGCAGGAGTTGGATATGAAGTTCCAGAAGATGATTCTTTGACAACAATCAAACCTTGCATCCATGGATGAACCATACAGAAATAAGGGATTTCACCTACTGTATCTGGAGAATATTCAAATGAATTTCCTGCCATTAACAAACCAGTATCAAATTCCCCACTTGGACCATCACTTCCTGTTCCTGCTGTAAATGTATGTGCTGCTGTATCTGTGTTTGACATTATTACAACGCCACCTACATCAACTGTTACAGTACTTGGAATGTAACATCCATCTGCGGTTTCTTCACAACCTGGTGCACCAGAACCTACTGCTGGTACAATTGTAACTTCTAAATGATCTGCAAAGACATAATCTGCACTAAAAAACAAACTGAGTCCCAAAACCAGAATAATATAATATGAAATTCTCAAGTATTTTTTTCAAGAATTATTCATTATTAAATCTGATCTTAATTTTTAACCAATAATTATGTAATAGAAAATTCTAAGTCTAAAAATCATGCCTTAGGGAAAGGAACCATCATCTTCTTTTTCTTCTACCCAATGACTGTCTACGATTAAGCAATCTTTTCGTAGGTAAATCATATTCATACATAATTTTGCCTTGTTTAAGTAGAGTAATTCTATAACACATTCCCTTTGTTTTAATGTCATATCCTTTGAGATATTCCCAAATTTCATCAAACTTATGATGTATATCCTTCATTGCAATAGTTGCATGATATTTGAATTTATTTTTTGAATCATGAGAAGATTCTACTGCGTCAGTATACTTGAGTAATTTTTTTGCTAACCTATGCCTAAAATCTTTAAGATCTTCACTGGGGATTATTTTTAGATAGATGACATTTTTCTTTGATGCAGTAGTAATGAATAGAAATTTTTTCTTTAATTCAAAATAATCAAATCCATCAATCTCATATGGTAACTCGGCGTATTCTGAACCAACTTCACCAATGTCATGAATTACTTGACGAATACCCTTGCATGCAAAGGGTCCAAACAAAGTTACATGTGGAACAGGTCTTTTTCTTACCTGACCTTTAACTCTAAATTTGTGAAATATGTCATAGATTAGCTTCTTTGTTAGATTTTTTGATTCCCCCATTAAGCGAATTTCAATTAGATATGGTCTCAACATTTTACATCAACAGAAATTTTGAGTAATGTACACCTTGTCATCAGAGGAAATCTCTACACCTATACCTTCTTTATCATACATTGCAGTTAGTATGTTTTCTCTATGACCTGGAGAATCCATCCAACCATCTACAGTTGATGTAGCAAGTTCATCCAAATTATTCCAGTCATAGGATGATGGAATGCCATTAGTATACCATACAGTATCATACAGATTATTTTGGAATATGTTTTCAGCAATTCCACTGTAAATTAGATTTCCAACTCTTTTTTGACAATGATATCCTTGTGATGTTGCTCTATCAGTAGGATCTTTTCCTTCAGGCGTATCATGTGAGAAGTAATTTCTTATTGCCATATCTTGACTGTGATGTCTTGCAATATTTGCCAAATTATCATCCCACGTTAATTGAGAAAGTCCATGTTCAATACGATATTGGTTGGTGAGAAGATGTACTTGTCGTTCAAGTTTTAGTTTATCAATGATTGGTTTTTTATTAGTAGGGTTATTGTTTTGAATTATTTGTGGAACACTTTGAATATCATCTACTGGAATATCGATTGGTTCCATTTTTACATTGTCTAGTTGTTTATCAATTGTTTCTCTTAGAATGATAGTCGTATCAGATGCAAAATCTTTGGCAGTTTCTCCAACTTCTTGAATGCTTTGGGGCATATTTTGAATTGACTGTTCTAAATTATTTTGATTAATCTCAAATATTTCATTTGAGAATCCCAATATTGCAATCCCAACTATTAGTACAACGATTACACCTACAGTAACTTTCTTTCCTTGTTTTCTCTTGTAAGAACGTCCATAGGAGCGTTTACCACACTTTGTGCATACGAAATACCCTTGAGTGAAAACATAGTTGTGACTACAGCCCATAATATTCTAAATTTTATGAAGTTCTTAAAGATATTAAGATGAATTTAATTTTGCATTCCATTGTCTGACCCATTTTTTCATGTAATAACCAGGAATTGCAATTGTAATTGGTAATGCTACTGCAAGACCATAAGGGAATGGAAGAACCATTTGACAAGTAATGGATATGGCTAAAATACCAAGTAAGATTAAACCGTACTTTCTAGTTTTTTCGATCATGTAAAAAGAATATAGCTGTACGGGCCATATTGGGATAAGTGCCATAATAATCAAAATTCTTTCATTATGAATTATCTTTTCAGCCATATCTCTCAGAGTATTTTATGAACTTAAGCATATTGTAATTACAGATCAGAATTACAGTTCATACAATACCACTGATATGTGTGAATTACACTTTCCAAAAATAAAGAAAGAATGCATAGCTTAGAATCATAACAATCACATAAGCTATGAATCCATTTCTTCCATGATGATACCATATAGCTAAAAGTGATATCACTGGAATAGCATACAAAACAATTTCTCCAATATTAAACACAATTCTGCTTTGCTCAATTACATATGGCTCAAATGCTCTCAAAATTGTCAAGCCAATCCCAGATGGGGAGATATCTATTCCAGTTCTTGTTAATATAGCATAGAAGAGTCCACCAACAAAAGCTCCAAAAATCCAACTATGAGTTCGTTTTACTTCATCCATGAAAGCCACCTTCTAAATTTCCCATAATGTTTAGCTTTTGCAACTGTGTCTTTTTCACGACCTATTTCTATTTCTAAGTCATTCCATTTTCTTGACCAGATAATTTTATTTTCTTCTATCCAATAATGAGATTGACATGGAAGACTCCAATTTCCAATTGACGGGTTTAGTGAAACTGTGTCTCCATTCCAGATAATTTCCCAATCAGTAGGTTTGATTGGGGTTACAATAATTTCACCACAACCACATACACATTTGTGAGTAGCTGTGGAAAACGGAATAGATATGTAAATTACTCCTTCTTCTACCATGTCTGGAATTAAATCAACAAACTTATGTCGAATCATTTTACGCTTCATTTTCAACCTCCTCATTTGTTAAAGTATTACTAAAAATTCCATAAACAGAATGATTTTCATTTGGAAAACTGTGATAGAAACCACAGATCTTTTTCCACTTGATAATTGCAAATATGGCACTCAATGCATTCATCTCAGCAACTTGAATGTTCGTGGAATATTCATTATCTTCATTGTTGTCAAAAGGAATTTTTCCTGATATGTTATTATTTAATATTGGATCATAAGAAGTTGTTCTAATCAACCCTGTTAATGAATTATTTTCATTTATGAGACCGATTCCAACATCTATGAAATGAATTTTATTTTTTATTAGATGCTCTACCAATAATTCCCTTGATTCTCCTTTATCCACACATAAAAAACAAAATCCATCGAATCCAAATCTCCAATGTTTGTTTCATCAATAATCTGTGGATGTGGAATGATATTTCTTCGCATACGAGAATAAATTTCTGTAAACCACTCTACCTTAGTTGTGTTGTTTAAGAGTTCATCATATGTGGGTGCTCCAGGAGAACGAAAAGCATTATGGTTATAAAATTTATCTCCATCAAAAAGGTGAATTTCTCCTACTGGGGTTTTAGCCATAAAATCTAGGATATATGAGCCTGTTCCGCCTAATCCTACTATGGCAATTCGATCTTGTTTTAGTTTATCGTTTATCAAAGTAATTCCAGCACGAGTTGAAGCAGTATCCAAATAATGAAAAACAGATTCTTCCTTAGTGGGTTGAATAGGTAAGAATGTTTTAGCAGTTACATTAGGATCTATAACACGGGCTTCACCTTCCAACATCCTAACATAGGTAGTCATCTTTTCATGATAGTTTGCATATGCTGCTGAGGAAGTTTTGGGTTTTTGAGAAAACATACGAGTAGCCACTAATCCATCTCGAATTTTTTCTTGTACGCTATTATCCCCCAATTTGAGTAATCGTGAACCTTTGCAATCACATGGAAAATCTCCAATCCAAAGTGTTGTATGATCTGCAGGTTTTACAGATGATTCTAATATGCTGGATTTTGAAACTAATGTTCCATATGCTACTTGTTTCTTGTCATTCACATATGGAACATGATGGATCATGAGGTAGATGTTAAAAAATTCTACCTCATAACCTTCATTTTGAAGTTGTTGCAGATCAGAATTACGATTTATCAGTTCTAGTGACATCAAATACCATTCCGCTCTTAATTTCAACTTCCTGTCCCTCTACAAGAGTACCTTCACGATTTTCCTTTGGACCACGACTGTATTGTACAGTGAATACTTCGTTTGGTCCATGTGGAGGAGGAAATGCTAAATCAACTACTTGTGAATAATTGATTGTTTTGTCTTCCCATGAATGTCTCCTTGCATTAACAAATATGTTAAAGTGTCGGGTGCATTGTTCATTTTCTATTTGCATTGTTACACATCCTTGAATTGATTGTTCTGCAGGGCTTTATTGCAGAGACAGTGTTATCATGTTTATTTGATAACTGAAATAAATTAGAAATAAGATAAATGCGTCTCATTCTTGTATACGGTTTATCATCTTTCAAAATTTTTTCATGTTTCCACATGGAATAGATTGAACCTTCTTTTTCTAAACCATGAAGAATTTCAGATAGACGTAGAGAGTTAATTGATTCTACTAATTTTATTTCATTAAATGAACATGGCTGTTTTGTCACTAGCTTAATTATTCTTTTTTCATCAGTATCATAATCATACTTCATCATCGTACTTCAAGTATTATTAGAATACCGATATATATAAACATATAGGATTAAATCATGCCTAGAGAGAGAAAGATTACAAAAATTGATTGTAAGATCAAATATGACATCATTGCATTTTTATACTGATCAGCGTGATACTTGAAGTATTATGGAAGCATCAAGCACAAAATTATTGCCAAAAAATCTAGGTACATCAGAAATGAAGGTTTTGGCATATGTGTTGAAAAATGGGAAAGCAGCAAAAATAATTTCCATTTTATGTGACAAAAAAGGATCGTATTTCAATGAAATACAAGGAAAAGTTGCAGGCAGTAAAACCTCTACACAAGAAATTTTACGAAGTCTAGAGAAGTTGAAAATAGTTTCAAGTGAATGGCAGGTACGTCACATAGACAATGGTGGTAAAAAAGTTACAAGAGCAGTGAAAGTGTTTACATTGACAAAGGACAAAGAGATATTGCTCGAGGAGTATTTACCATTAATTAAAAAAATGATTAATTCATAATCATTTTCTATTTTATTCTTTATACTAAATCATCATTATTTTCAGTAAATGATCGCAATTGTTCTCTAAGATTACCTTCCATCTCATCTAAGTTAAGTAAAGCAGAAGAAAGATCTACATGTCCAGGAGAATCAAAGCCAGTGAAAGTTATTTCTGAAACACCATTGATATCAACAGTAGCATGCACATCTCTAAAAATAACACCGTTGATGGTAATACAATCAAAACTAAAAGAATGAACTACCCATGGATGTTCAGAAAGATCGGTTTCTATAGTACTACGATCATTACATGGTAGAATCGCTGTTTTAGCTAAATGTGCCCATAAATTATCTTCGACACTCAAGTAAATCATGATTATAAAGGAATAAGTGCTTATTAATTTTTAATTAACATAATATAGAATATAGATGTAAAATAATTAACATGCATCATCTAACATCATATTAATACCAAAAAATACTTTCATATCATAAGAAGAATATTAAAGATCTACGTTACAATTAATACAATACCACTGACCATTAGGTGATTTATCTCTCACATTCTTTGGATGTTTGCACTTTCCAACGAGTTCGTTTTTGATAATATTCAAAACTTGTCCATTATCTTCATGTGATTTTGCAAGAGATGTTGCTAACTCTCTCATACAATCAAAACTAACATTCCAGGATTTTGTAGGAACTGTCATTCCTTTCTGTAATTTTATTTCATATTCAATTAGAAAATCAATCATATCAATTCCTCTTTTGACTCTCACAAAGATAATTTCAGGTAACAATTACAAAAAATCTATCAAAGATTATGAGCCAGTTGAAGCTTGAACCTTTCTTGGGAGATAATCAACTCCAATCCTTGAAAGAATTTACAAAATCAGTTGGAGATTATAATTTCTCCAACATTATGGATTTGCTGAAGACTGATTTATTATAATGCTGTCTGTAATAGTTACAAATTCATCAAGATTAATTTCTAATACTGAATTGAGAGAATTAATAGAGAATATTGAAGATATTATAAAAATTAACATTATTCCCGTAAACCCAATACTGTAAATTCTACCAATTTTACTTTGTTTTTTAACATAGACTCCTGGAAAATCTGAATATTTCTCTTCTGATGTTTTTCTTAAAATTGAAGTGATTAACAATATTACTGCATATCCAAGACCAAAATATGCTACACTGAACATCATTGCAAAAACGAAAATCCAAGGAATTTCAATTCCATACATTGCACTAAATATTTCACTTCCACCAATAATTATAAGTGAACATGCAGCAGATATTCCAGCAAAAACTCCTACAATTTTGAATATAGGTCCAAAAAAGTTTGTAGATTTTTTTATTGAAAGATAAAATCCCTTTACTGAATATAACCATACGATTCCAATAAATAATGAAACCCAACCTACAATAATTCCATCTAATGCCGGGAAATTTTCTTTAAATTCTAAAATTGTCAAAACAAGATACAATATCCCAATTCCTAACAATGCATATGTTCCATATCTTAAAAATTCTGGAATAAATGTTGGTTCTATTCCCTCTTTTTCTTCACTTTGAATTGCAAATTGACTAAGTAATGAAAAAATAAATGAAAAAATAAATACAAATGATGCCATTGCTGCATTTTGATATACTGCTTCCATCCCATCATTTGGTTCAGCAAAAACTGCAATTAACATTGAAAATGAACCTAGAAAAGCTAATGGTTGTGATTTTTTTAGAAAATCATAAAACTGATTATTGATCGTGGACATGTTTGTTTTTCGATACTCCTTTTGTTTTTAATTTATGTTCATTTATTTGATTCATAATAGATTATGAATCTATTAAAAGACTAGTTAATTCAACAAAAATCAAATTTCTCATAAAGATTGTTTTCAATTCCAATTCTTTAGAGACTCAGCTACTTTTTTGGGGATAGAAATGGACACAGATAATCTTACAGTACTGGTACACACAATTAGATCTGTGTTTCAAGATCCTAGTGTACTCAAACAATAATTTTTTTTAGATACGATAAAACATCCTAGACCTTACAATCCTGGGAACGTAGGGTTGTGATAATCTTACTGTCATTTTTGAGCAAAAATTGTGCCTATAATGACAGTGATTTTCTCATTTTCTGAAAAATTTATGTCTCATTTTAGCCTAAAAAGTACGCCTAATGTGATACATTTAGTCTCAATTTTTTTAAAATATGACGATTCTAATTTTTACTGCCATTTTGTAACAAAAATTAGGCGTGAAATGGCAGTAATTGTGCCAAAATTACTGACCGGTTCTTTTTACAATACTGCGTTTTTTCTTTTCATTATCAATAATCTTGAATGGTCCAGCTTGTGAACATAATGCATCAAGATATCTTCGTACTGAAACTTGACTACCAGTACCTGTTTTTTCAAAACATGTGTAAGCTACAGAATCCATCGCATCTTTGAATTCAATAGAACCATCTGTTTCAATAATTTCTGAAACATATTGTTTAGTAATTTCAAAATTTTGTTGATTAGCATCCATTTCGGGACTCAAAGTTGGGCCTGATCTCTCTATCTTTTCTCTCTCACACGGATAGTTTGATTTTTCATTCTGTTTCTTCTTTTCTAATGCTAATAATTGCATATCAAAATCATTTTTCTTTTTCACATTACATGATTGACATGATAAAACAATATTTTCAATTTGACTATGTGCAGAATTGTTATCCAAGTGCTCGTAAACCCAAGATATGTTGAGTAAATCACATCTACAATAGAAACAATTGAATCCACCATCACGTCGAAGTAAAATCTGAAAAAATTCTACTTTCATCTTTCCAGTAAGAGTTCTATTCATAGTATCACTTGATTTTGGTTCTGTGAGAGAGAAATGTTTGATTTAGAAATTATTTCTTCAGAAATTAGGAATTTTTTATTATGGTTATTATAACAAGTAGAACATAGTTCAATAGTATAATTCCCCTTTGTTCCTCCATCAAGAATCATTCTATTTGTTTTAGATTTTTTGCATTTACAACGAAAAATAGGTTCAAAAATCATTCTTTTGTACCTCTAAAAGTTTGGATATTATATTATCAAATGAATCACCTTTGTTTCCAAGTAGTTTTAGTTTTTCAAAATTAATTTCAGATACAACAATATGGTGAGATTTTGGATTCATATTCATTAAATGAATTAACTTGTTTAAAGGAACTAATTTGATACCTTTAGATTTGAAAATGAATTTGAAATAAAATTATCCAAAATGTACATTTCAAAAGAAAATTCTAACTAGTTTTAAAATAGTATTTAAAGAACTATTCTCACGACGGTAAGCGTCGTCTTGAAAGGTTATTGTAAAAATTACTTTTACATTCTAGGTATGTAATTAAAATAGTTAAACTTTTTCAAAATTTTCAGAAATATCTAATCTTTGCTTGATTTTGTCCATATCAAGTTGCATTTTCATTAACTCTTCATTCTTTTTCTCAAGATCAGATTTTTCCCCTAATAGTTTTTCATTTTCAAATCTAATCTTTTCTTCATCAGAGATGGTCAAGAATGGAATTGCCTTTTGGTACTCGGGGAATCGCTCAAAATCTTCTTCTTGGTATCTCTCATAGTGTTTTTCAAGACCTACTTTGTGCCCCATCATGTCTTCTTTATCCAAATAATCTACTTTAGCACGTCTAAGCATTGTATTGAAATATTTTCTAAAGCCATGATCAAGCTGGACTTCATGTCTTCTAACTCCTAGAGGTAGTGGCGGTCTCAAACCAATATCGGTCACAACTTTATCTATTCTCTTTCTTACTCCTTTCTGAGCAAGTCTTCGAATCATAGGGGATGCAACTGTCTTGATTAAAGGATCATCTGGTTTTGGATAAACACCAATGTCTGCTTTCCAATTTTCACGATAAACTTCTAGTGCTTTACAAGCTTCTGGAGTGATAAATGTAAAATAACTTTCTGGATCTCCTCTGTAGATTAGCAATGCAGCACCTTTGTAGGAACCATCATCATTTTTGAAAAATATGATATCTTTCCAAGTAAAGTAATCCCAAGCTTCCAATCTGAAACCACCTGATGAGAACATCAAAATCAAAACCCTGTCTGTAATGTTGCTTGAAACCTCAAACATCTTTTGAATTTCCTCTTTGGTGTATGCCCTGTCTTTTGACTTTGCCTCTCTTCGTGGGAGTAGTTTGTTTAATGACTTCCAGTGGATTGGAACACTATTGGCATCAAGCAAAACTTTGATTGGTTTTATGTGATTAGGAATGGTTTGTGAGCTAATCTCTCCAGATTCAACTCGCTTTCTGTCAGCTTTGATGAATGTAGCAATAATGTTTGAAGCTAGTTTCATATCTTTTCTTGCCAACTCTACAAAGAATTTAGCTAGAGTTGCAGGTTCTCTGTCTTGTGGAGTTTTTCCTAGAGATTCTGTATAGAACTTGTTTGGAACAAGCTTGAGAAATGTCTGTAATAGATTCTTGTAACGACGTAGAGTTGAAGGACTACGAATTGAATCCAAGAATAATTGGTAAGGATCAGATCTGGAATTTACTTCATCAAAGGATATTTCCATACTTTAGGCACGAGTGCGTCCTATTTTAGTCCCAATATAGGGTATGGGCCCACGGGGATTTGAACCCCGGATCTTCGCCGTGTAAGGGCGACGTCATAACCGACCTGGACTATGAGCCCAGAAACCTACCTTGTTAAAATCCATTTAAACTTTGAGACATGGGAGAATCTAGAAATTTGATTAAAAAATAAGCATTTCATGAATATTTGTAATTTTTTTTCTAGTCCTATTGGTTTAGGCCATGTAACTAGAGATATTGCGATTGTAAATAATTTTGAAAAAATATCTACAAATTTTGTAACAGGTAGTGGAGCTGCTAAAATTCTGGGAAATTTACATTTTAATTTTCGAGATGTATACGAACCCCCATCTTTTATTGTAGAAAATGGAAATCTAAAGAATCCTGCAAGGTGGCTTTGGAATTATTACAAATATTACAAAGATTGCAAAAGCATCTCAGAGAAGATTCTGTACATTGATAATCCAAATTTGGTGATAAGTGATGAAGATTTTGCATCATTGACTGTTGCACAAACAATGGGAATTCCAACAGTTCTGATAACTGATATCTTAGAGACTCGTTTTACTAGAGGACTAGCATTATTAATTGAGAAAAAAATGAACAAGTCAATGCAGGAAATATCTCGAAAATGTGATCTAGTTATTCTTCCTGAACATGGAGATGATATTGATAATATCAAAAGAGTTGGGCCAATCGTTAGAACTACAAATCATTCAAGAGATGAATTACGAGAAAAATTCTCATTTAAAGGAAAAACAATTGTTGTATCAATAGGTGGAACTGATGCAGGGGTTTTTCTTATTGAAAAAGCATTAGATTCTATTTCAAAAATTAATCAAGACATTGATGTCATTTTGATATCTGGTCCAGCAATTACTAGAAAATTCGAAAATGTCACAAATTTGGGGTTTGTTGATAATTTACACGAATTGATTTTTGCAGCAGATTTACTAATTTCATTGGCAGGTAAATCTACAATAGATGAGGCAAATGCTTATGGAACTCCGGCAATATTTATTCCAATAAAAGGTCATTTTGAACAAGAAGATAATGCAAGAGAACAAGGATTTGTTTTTGATGATGTTCAAAGATTAGATTCTCTAATTTTAGAAAAACTTGAAGAAAAGAGAAATCCAGTAAATTCCGATGGTGCAAAAACGGCATCAAATATTATTGAAAAATTAATCTAAAAATCAAATGCTTAATAGAAGGCCACTGAGTTTTGATAAAGTGCTATGACTAAACTTGTAGTTGCAAAATTTGGTGGCAGTGCAATAGGCCCTAATGGTGAATCAATTCCAAAAATTATTCAGCGTATTAATAATTTAAAAAAAGAATCAAAAGTAATTGCCGTTTTTTCTGCACCATTGACTATACACAATGGAAAAAAACGGTCATTAACTGATGTAATTTTGGAGCAGGGAGAAAATGCACAGAATGGAATTACTCCTTCTCTAGATATTGTAGCATCGACATATCAAAAAATTCTTGAAATGATAAATTCTGAAAATATTGAAAATTGTAAAAAAATCCTAAACTTGAATTTAGAAAAAGCACAAAAAGCACTAGATGAAGCATTTGGGAACAAAGAATTTGTGGATGAAACACGCTCAAGAGCACTGGCATTTTCTGGAGAGATACTAATGTCTCATATGATGAATTACATTCTAAAAAGTAATGGTGTGAAATCTGATTCTGTAGATTTTGATGATTGGCCAATAATCACAGATAATAACATTGAATCTACCAATTTCCTAGCATCTAAATCAAGAGAAAATATTGATAAAATTTCACAACTTGTAGATGAAAATGAGGTAGTTACTATAGGTGGATTTATTGGAAAAACAATTGATGATGTCTTAACCACATATGAGCGTGGGGGTTCTGATAGGACGGCAGCAGATCTTGGAATATTATTTCATAAAAAATATGAAACAAGTATAGATTTTGAGAAAGACAGTGCAGTAGTTTCTGCTGATCCGAAAATTGTAGAAACTAATCTACGTGAAGTATCTCAATTGTCATACAATGAAGCAAGACTTGCAGGAATGTTTGGAATGAAAATATTAGATCCAATTGCAATTAAAGAAATTGTAGAAAATGGTGTTGATCTTCCGATAACAATCACAAATATGAAAAATCCTGAAAAAATTACTACCATAAAGAGAATATTGGATGAGCAAAAAGGTCATCCCATCAAAATTGTTACTGGAAAAGAAAATTGCGCAATATTTAGAATTGAGACTAGCTCCATTCAAAAATTACTAATCTCATTAGAAAAAGACAAGCGATACAGTGAGTTTGTAATATTATCTCCATTTACAAAAGATGGAATTGAATTTTCTAGAATTTTATTTTTAGATGGAGATTATGTTAAGAGAAATGAAAAATATCTTTTAGGATTTGATTCTCTTGCAACAATTACATACAACCGAGGAGTTATTACGCTAATTGGTGATGAGATGTGGAGAGTACAGCAAGTTGCATCAAGGACAAGTGCAAAGATTGGCGATGCTGGATTAAACATATTGAATATGGATGCACAAGAAGAGACTTCACGAATTATTATTGTTGTAGAAGATGCTGGCGACAATATAAAAAATGCAATCAAAGCAATACACCAAGAGATTTCAAATATTAATTTTATTTAGTAAAAGTGTGGCGTACGGGTTTTTACACCTGTAAGCGCCATCGAGGGTTTGTTCTTGGACCATTATCTAGATTCAGTCCGGGCGTTACCCTAAACACGCGATACTATAACTTACAATTTCTAGTATATAGAGCTGATCTATATAGATAATCTACATACGCTCAGAAATATACCACAAAATTATTCCAACCCCCAAAATAGCATACCATTTTAGATTTCTTTTATTCATGAAAATATTGGCCGAGCCTGCATCTTCATCCTTGTATGTAGTCAAACGAATTTTTCTCATTTCAAAAGCCTGTCCTACTAAGCCTACTACTAAAAGCACAATTGATACAAAGCCTAGAGTCCAGTTCATAGAATTATTTGTATTTCATCAGATATTTAGTTTCATATTCACTCAAAATACCATTAAAAGATAATTCTTTAAATTAGCATTGTTTTTTTCGACTCCTATGAAAGAAGTTGGTAAAATATGGATGAATGGAAAATTGGTACCGTTCAAAGATGCCAAAGTCCATGTACTGACTCACGCATTACACTATTCCACATCTATCTTTGAGGGTATTCGTTGCTATGATACTCCTAGCGGTTCAGCAATATTTCGATTACCTGAACATCTTGATAGATTCTTCAAATCTGCAAAACTATATTCAATGAAAATGCAATTTACAAAAAAAGAAATTTCAGATGCAATAATTAAAACTGTCAAAGCAAGCGGACTAAAAGAATCATACATTAGACCACTAGCATATTATGGATACGGAACAATGGGGCTTACTCCTACTGAAAATAAAGTAGATGTTTCCATTGCATGTTGGGAATGGAAAATGGGTGAGTCAAAAGCAGGTAAATTCTCTGGAGCAAAATGTAAAATGTCAAGCTGGATGAAAATTGATTCAAGATCTCAACCAATGCAAGCAAAAGCTGCATCAAACTATGCAAATGCTGCACTTGCAAGAATGGAAGCATTAGAAAATGGATATGATGAAGCTATAATGTTAAATTCACATGGAAACGTTGCAGAAGGAAGTGCTGAAAACATATTCGTAGTAAAAGATGACATTATTCAAACACCTCCTCTTTCAGCGGGTGGTTTAGAAGGAATTACTAGAGACAGTGTTATTCAAATCATTGAAGAGAATAGTGGTTTTGTTATAGAGCGAGATCTTGAAAGAGATGATCTTTATTCAGCTGATGAAATTTTTATGACTGGCACTGCAGCTGAAGTAAAATCTGTGACTCAGGTAGATAAAGTAAAAATTGGAAATGGAAAGATGGGCAACATAACAAAAGCACTACAAAAATCATTTTCTGATGTGGTAATGGGTAAAGATGAGAGATTTTTGCCATGGTTGACATTTATCTAATTTATCACGAAGTTTTTTACCTTCAAAATTGATAAAAAATTATGGATTCATGCACACCTGGAGAAACTCATGATATTTGCTGGTTTTGTAGAAAAGGGCGTCATGAAGACTGCATGAAAGAAATTCCCACTCAAGGCAAATCAGATGGACCACATGATTGCACTTTTGATACAAAACTAATTCCGTGTAAATGCCAGCATTGAATAATTAATATCAAATACGGCTTTTAATCAATAATTTTATGAGTTACAAAAAGGAATTTTGGGACAAATATGCTAATGACAATGAGGCAAGATACAATGAAGAATTTTCAAAATTTACTCGAGATTTGGCTACATCCTTGCATTGCACCAGCATACTTGAGATAGGGTGTGGCACTGGAATAGATTTGAGACTATTTACAAAAGATTTTCAAATTCATGGAGTTGATCTAAATGATAATGCATTAGAAATTGCAAAACTAAAGATACCCTTTGCAAATTTTAAGAAATCAAGTATTACTGATTTGCCATTTGAGGATTCCTCAATTGATTTTGTTTTCACACATCAATTATTGAATTATTTAGATGATGACACACTTGATAAAGGAATTGCAGAAATGCATCGGGTTGCCGGAAAATACATTATGAATTGTGAAAAATTTGAAGAAACAGAAAAACAGATAGATGAAAATCACAAATTTCGAAATGTCTACAAAAGGTGGTTAAATTACAATGTAAGAATTGTAAGTAATGTGGACATGCATGAAGATATAGATCCTGATAAATCAAGATTTACTTTACTAAAGAAATTATGATTGCTTTGAACCTTTAGAAATTTGTTGTAATTCCTTTGGAATCATTATAGTAAATGTTGTCGGGTTATTTCTCACAGAAATTTTGCCTAGATGTTGCTCTACAATATTTTTACAACTAGCCAATCCCAAACCAGTTCCTTTTTGTTTAGTAGTGAATAGAGGTTCAAATACCTTGTCAATACTTTCATTTGATATTCCTTTTCCTGAATCAATGAATTCAATTACCATAAATTCATCATTTTCAAATGATCTTATCTCGATATTACCGCCATTTGGAATTTCCTGAATTGCATTTACAATAAGATTAATGATAACAGCTTCTAGTTTTACTGGATCACATTTAATTTGTAAATCATTTTTAATAAATTTCAATTTTATATTATCTGGTAGATTAATTTTTTTTATACAATCTTGTATCAATTCTGATAAAGACACTGAAATTAATTTTAATGGAGATCTTCTTACATAACTCAAAACATCATCTACTTGATGAGAAATCCTATCAATACTTTTTTTGATTAAATCTAATCGTTCTACTACTTTAACATCAGAAATCTTCGTTTCACCATCACTCTGATTTATCAAATCTACAGACATTTTCATTACTGACAATGGATTTCTCATGTCATGTGCTAGACGACCAGATAACTCCCCAATTGCAGATAGGCGTTCGGATTTCAATAATTCTTGAGTTTTTTCCTCAACAAGATGTTCTAGATTATTTTTTTGCTTTTCAAGCTCGTTAGTTCTAATTTTGACTAATTTTGATAGATTTCTATTGATTGTTAAAATAATTGTTACAAAAACAACAAGCATTACAACAATTCCAAATGTAATACTCTGAGCAGAAATACTTTCTTCGGATTCAATGAAAACTGAATGAACTAAAATTGTTGTAACAATCAAGCAAATAATGGATAAAGTTAATGGAATTCCAAATTTATGAATTGTGTCATATTGCAAATTTTCATGAAATAGCATTCCATAATTTTCAGAATTAGGAATGTTCGAAATTTTTAAGCGGGTGTGAAGGGAAAAAATTAACAAAATGAAACCATATACAAAGATCAAATCAACTGGATGCCCATCATAATAGGAGCCATCAAGTTCTACAAAGAGGAAAAAAGAATCAGCTATGCTATTAATTATAAATCCAGATAATAACAACATCCATGAAAAATTTATCCCTTTTTTACTAAGAAACAGTAAACCAATAATTGCTGGAATTAATTGAATTGATGATAATATAGGATATGTTAGAGCAATAGATGTTGCAAATGCTTGTTCACCTACCATATCATCATACGCAGCTAAAACAGATGGTATCAAAAATGAGAAAGATAAAGCAAGTGAAAACAACCAAACATTTCTACTAATTGATTTAAGGATGGGTTTGATGGAGAGAAATAGAAAAATTATCATAAATGGGTAAGACGCAATAAAAAAAACATCAGCTTCAGATGGAAATGGGTCTTCATTCCAAAGATGATCATATGCTTGCCAAATTTGTTCAGCTATAAACCAACATACATTTCCTAGTGCGAAGAAAAAAAATGCTTTTGCTTGAAAGTGTTTTTGCTTGTGTAATTTTATTGCAAGAACGCTAGAATAAACCGTGAGTAATCCTGGAAGAATTGAATATGTTGGAATTGATATCCAACTAAATTGCTCATCATCAAGAAATGGTCTTAATTGATAGATTGTAGTAATTACTACTAAAACTAAAATTAATAAAATTAAAATTTGTTTATGGTTTATACTTGATTTTGATAAAACACCACTACTCAACTATTAAGCCCTTCCAAATCACCTAAATTTGAGAATGTATAAAGATGTATTTTTTATACAACGATGGTTTCTAGGCTTGATTTTTTTTCAAAGATATTTTGGTATGTGCCAATTATAACAAACATAGTATTTAATAGTAAAGTATGAGTATATGATGTATCATGAATAGTGTCATTCTGCTAGTTGAAGATGATGAAGACCTAATTTCTATTTATAAAGAAATTCTAGAATTACATGGATTTGAACTTCAAACAGCAGTTAATGGGGAAGAAGCGGTTGAAAAATTCAAAAATGCAAATCCATCTTTAGTGATTATGGATGGTGATATGCCAGTACTTGATGGATATGAGGCATTCAAACAAATTAAACAAATTGATAAAAATGCTAAAGTTGTTATGGTAACTGGTTATTCACAACTTGATCCAAAAAATCAAGAGGCTGTAAAAGAAGGATTAATCAAAATAATTTCAAAACCATTAGGTGTAGATGAATTAATTGCTCTTGCACAACAGTACACTGAAGCTAAAATAAAGCCATAATTTTTTAAATTAAAACAACGAGAAATTCTTGGAAAACATAGAATCTAGGAACGATTTCTATAACATGAATTGTTTTCCAAACCTGCCATTCTACTACGCAGAATGACGGTTTCTCGTTATGATATATACGTCAAAATAATATTTAACTTTGTTCAGAATTTTTACCTGATGCTAACACGTCAAACTATTTTCTAAAAAGCATCCAAATTCTAGAACCAACAAAAATCCCAACAGCTCCTATTATTAAGGCAATCATAACTATTTGCCCAACGTCTTCCATGATTCTATTAGTATCAGGCAGTTCTTAAAGTATAATGAAATAAGATCTACATGGAAAATATTGATTTACGAGAGGCCACAAATAACGACATTCCTATTATTCTTGGATTGCTATATGAACTTGGTCGTCCAAAACCAGAAACAGACTTAGACGTAGATTCTTTTAGAAAACTAGTAAAAAAATACATCACAGATAATGATAAAAAAATCATTCTTGTGCAATATAATGAAACTGAAATAATTGCGATGGTAAGTATTATTTTTATGACAAGACTTAATCAAAATTCTTTAGAGTTATACATTCCCGAATTAATTGTACGTGAAAAATTTCAGCATAAGGGAGTAGGTAAAAAACTAATCAATTACTGCATATCTATTGGGAGAGAGAAAAAGTGTCATAGAATTAGGCTTGAATCTGGAAATCGACGAAAAGAATCACATCAGTTTTATAAAAAATTAGGATTTGATCAATCTGGTCTATCTTTTACAATTTCTTTGAATTAGAATAATCTAGTCTTTAATATGGTGAAATATTGGATTCGTTCATCCTATCTTACAACAACTTTTACTCTGAAGGCCTCTTGTAATCCAAAAAATAGAAAAAATCAAAACCCCTACTGAAATAAATTTTAATTCTAATCCCTGCATTGGAAATAATGATAATCCTCCAACCGCTCCTAAAATTACAGCTAATGGAGCAGTACATGCAGGACATCCTGGAGTAAACGCTGCAAATGCACCCCCTAAGACAGCTGATGAGTTACCCTTGACGGAATTCATCATCTTCATTCTTTTCATCTTAAAAGCCATTAGTGCAAAATTGATCCCAGCCAAAGCTGAAATTATAATTGTTAATACAACTGTCGTAATGATATACGATGGCATCAATTCCATTGTGGTCTCCAAATGAGATACTAGCATTGACATTGTCAAAAAATAATAGATTATTCCCAATCCAAGACCACTAATTATAGCAATTGTAGCATACCTTCTTGTTGTAAGAACATTTGAAATTAACTGTAATTTGCTTACCAAGTAGGATAATTTACAATTCATCATATTTTAACTATCTAACAACCAAAGATTCTTAGCCACAAAAGATATAGAAAATACATGACTGATTTCACTTTTGAAGAGAAAACTATCCTTGTTCAATATGCAATTAAAAAATTTGAAAATGAGGAAATAGTACTTGAAAAATTAAAAAATATCTTACCTGAAAAAGACATTCAAAGAAATATTGATACTCTAATTGGAACTCAAAAAGTAAGACGAATTGGTCCAGAAAATATTCAAAATAATGAAAGTCATACTGAGCTTCCTGAACTTCCAGAAAACTTACAATCTATAATTGAAAATCTTTAATCTATAAATTCTTAAATCACTCTAATTATAGATTTATCATGAAAAAGTTCATTTTATTTTCAAGCATTTTGACTATGACAATTCTTTTGTCTTTTTCTGTTGATTCAGCTTTTGCTCATCCACATCACGGAAATATTTTGATCAATAATCACACTCATGAACCATTAACAGAGATTACTCCAATTAATTCAATGATTGGACTTGAAAAATCAACTGTTTTCTTCCATGCTCCTTCAGGAAATACATTGCCATGGGGATTTGTTGAAGGAAAAGTTGCAAATCATGTTGAAGGATATCCTGTTATAATTCAAATCTTCAAAAATAATGATGCTGTTCACTTTGCTCAAACCGATATTGGAGAAGATGGTGTTTATGAATACAAATTTAGAATACTTAATTCTGACAAAAACCACACCACCAAAATATTTGAAGGGGATTATTCAGTAAAGATTTTCAAAGTTGTATATCTTAATCAAGAAAATATGATTTAGAATCCACGTAGACCTTGTGGACGCATAATTTCTGGATGCTGCTTCATCCATTCTATTTTTTCTAACATCTCTTGTTTATCTTGAGGAAAAGTACCCTTGATTGTATATGCATTTGAACCATGATTTGCTCTAAAAACAATCTCTTCTTTTGTATCAATCTGACTTATCAAATCATGAAGTTCATCTAATGATTCATCATCATTAATTCTGACAAACTCTCCATTATACTTGTCAAGAAATTCTTGTTTGATTCCATTTTCTAAATAGAGTGTTAGCGCACCTACATAATTTGGAGAACATGCGCTTATGACTTCGGCAGTTCCTTTGATGTGCTCTTTAGAATATTTTTTTCCTCCAAGTCCCAAAATCACCATGCATGACATGATGTAACCTGCTTCTTTTGCTTTGTTAACAGACTTGATGATTGTTTTTCCAATTGCTCCTTTTGTAACTTTTTTTAAAACAATATCTGAACCACTCTCTATTCCCAAATAAAACATGTCTAATCCCGCCTCATTCATTTTCTTTAATTCTTCAGATGATTTTTTTAGAATGTTCATTGGCATTGCATAGCATGAAATCCTTTCAAGATTTGCAAATTTTTCTTTAATGTATTTTACAATTTTTATCATATACTCAGAATCAAGATTTAGCGCATCACCATCTGCAAGAAAAACTCTTCTAGTATCTGGAAGATAATTTGCCATCATGTCAATTTCAGCTTTGACATCTTCCCATGGCCTTTCTGAATATTCTTTTGATCTATACATATCACAAAATGAACATTCATTAAATGAACAACCTAGTGTTACCTGAAAAATTAACGATCTAGCTTCTGATGGTGGTCTGTATAAAGGTGCATCATAATTTAACATCTTACTTTTCAAAGAAATTTGTTTTTTTCTGTTTTTATAGTTTCCATTTTCTTTTAATCCCAAAATACCTTTTAGTGGTAATTCAGAAGAATTTCATAACTTATGGCAAATGATCCTGATGCAAAAAGACTACTTTGGTTTGTTTTTGCAGGATCTCGAGGCGGATTAAATCGATTAAAAATTATTTCAAAATTAAAGGAAAAACCATTCAATACTAATCAACTAGCTAAAGAGATGAATTTAGATTACAAAGCTATTCAGCATCACATTAGGGTTCTTGAAAAGAATAACATGGTTACAAAAGTTGGGGAAAAATATGGTGTTGCATACTTTATCTCTAACTTTCTTGAAGTAAATATGGAGACATTTGAAGAAATTGAAGCAAAATTGGACAAAAGTAAATAAAAGCTCAAAAGGTGTTTTTGACTAAATGGAAACTACTTCTCTGATCTTATCTATTGTCTCAATTGCAAATATGGGAATATTAGGAATTTTAATTGCGATATTTGGTAACATGTATACTAAGACACGTGCACAGCTTCCATTGGGAATGATTGTTGTTGCAGGTATGTTATTTTTGCATAATGTAATTGGCTCTCTTGCATATTTCTCAATGGAAGAAATTTTCTCTCATGAGATATTCCCATACATGTTGGGAGTGGGGATTGCAGAGCTAGCAGGATTATTAATTTTCCTTAAGATTACTTTAGATTGAGTTTAATTGTAACAAACAGAATCAAAAAATGTGTTACAAGAATATCTGAAACTTAACAAAAATATTCTAATTGCATTTGCAGCCTCCATAATTATTTCTGCATTAATTGCACAAATTTTATCTGACCAAACAGATTATCTAAATACAACTTATACCACAATTGCTGATTATGTGATTTATTTTTCAGTTTTTAGTGGATTGTTTTATTTTGATAATAGGAAAAAATATCGTTTAGTATCTGGAGGAACTGATAATGCAAAACTAAAGGCAGATCTAAAAAAATTAGTTACATCATTAGGAATAGCAGAAATTGTATATACAGTTGTTAGATGGGTTTTCCAGTATTATTTTTTGACCATAAACTATGATCCATATATTGCATCAATTGCATCACAAGGAATATCAACAATAATTTACATGGTAGTAGTTAATCTTAGTGTGAAGATTACGAGGTTGTACAAAGATGGGAATTAGTGTTTACGTAGATGGCTCTGGAGGCCCAAATGGTGGTTTTGGATTTTTCGTAAAAGAAACTGGAGAATCATTTTATGAAAAAAAACCAGACATTACAAACAATCAGGCTGAATACATGGCAATAATTTCTGCGTTGAACAAATTTGTTAATTCCGATGATGAAATTACAATTTACAGTGATTCTAAAAATACCGTAAATCAACTCAATCATGAATTTGCAATAAATAATGAACAACTTCGAGATCTCGCACGTGAAGCTTGGAATGTAATAGGCAAATTTTCAAATCTTTCAATCATTTGGATTCCACGAAAAGAGAATCTGGCAGGAAAGATGTTGGGAAGCTAAAAACTTAGAGATCAGAAATTTCTATGAATAACTTTATTATACAAAATCCTTAGATTCAATTAATCATGGCAGATTCTGTAATTTTATCCCCCAAATCAATTGCTGTGATAGGGGCCTCTGATAAAAGAGGAAGCGTTGGTGCTACAATTACGTCTAATATTATGAATGGTTTCAAGGGTTCAGTTTATCCAATTAGTCCAACACGCGACACAGTTTTTTACAAAAAAGCATACAAGAGCGTTTTAGATGTTCCAAAACCAATTGATCTTGCTGTTGTAGTAATCAAAAATACTCTAGTTGCACCTGTCTTAGAAGAATGTGGTAAAAAGAAAATCAAAGGAGTAATAATCATCACTGCAGGTTTCAAAGAAGTTGATGAAGAAGGTGCAAAACGAGAACAAGAAATAAAAGATATTGCCAAGAAATACAATATCCATGTTATTGGACCAAACTGTCTTGGTGTGATGAATCTTGATCCAAAAACAATGATGAATTCTACATTTCTTAAAGTTACACCAAAGTCTGGAAAAATTGCACTTGTATCTCAAAGCGGTGCAATATGTGCTGCGCTAGTTGAAGATGCTAGTGCACAAGGAATTGGCTTCTCAGCAGTTGTAAGTCTTGGAAATAAGGCAGTAATGAGTGAAGTTGATGTTCTAAAAATTCTAGCAAATCACAAACAAACCGAGGTAATCGTAATGTATCTTGAAGATATGGGTGATGGTCAGGAATTTCTTAAAGTTTGTAAAAATATTACTAAAAAACTCAAAAAACCAGTTCTTGTGCTCAAATCTGGACGTAGTCCAGAGGGTGCAAAGGCTGCAATGTCTCATACAGGTGCTTTGATGGGTTCAGATGAAATCTATGATGCATTACTAAAACAATCAGGTGCAATTAGAGTAGATACTATGGAAGAGCTCTTCGATTATGCAACTGCATTTTCAAAACAACCGTTACCAACAGGCGGTGATCTAGTTATTGTATCAAATGCTGGCGGCCCTGCAATAATTTCCACTGATGCATGTTCAAAAATGAAAATTAAAATGGCTGACATTACTAGTGTCAGAAAAAAAATTGATGAAGTTATTCCACCTTGGGGGAGTTCTAGAAATCCAGTTGATATTGTAGGTGATGCTGATTTTAATAGATTCCATAATGTTCTAGATAGAGTACTAAAACATCCAAAAGTTGGGTCTGTAATTTCTATGTGTACTCCGTCTGGAACTCTCAACTATGACAAACTTGCCGAAGTAATTGTTGAAATGTCAAAAAAATACAAAAAAACAATGCTTGCAAGTCTAATGGGACTCGATGAAGGAATTACAAACAGGGAAATTTTAGCAGATGGAAATGTTCCATACTATACATATGCAGAAGGTGCCATCCGAACACTTTCGGCAATGATTAGATTTTCAAACTGGATCAAATCTCCAGATGGAAACATTACCAAATTCAAAGTAAACAAGGCAAAAGCAAAAAAGATTTTTGATAAAGTCAAAAAGGAAAAGAGACCAAATCTTTTAGAAGAAGAAGGGCAAGAAGTTCTCAAAGCATATGGGTTACCATTACCTCAAAGTGCACTTGCTAAAAATGAAGCAGAAGCAGTAAAGATTGCAAAGAAAATCGGCTATCCTGTTGTAATGAAAATTGCATCACCTCAGATTATTCATAAATCTGATGCAGGTGGTGTTAAAGTGAATCTTACAAATGATGCAGAGATTAAAGATGCATTCAAAACAATTATCAAAAATGCTAAAAAATACAACAAGAAAGCAGAGATTAAGGGAGTTTTGATTGTAGAGATGGTAAAAGGTGGCAAGGAACTAATCATCGGCTCAAAACTTGAACCTGGTTTTGGACCAGTAATCATGCTTGGAATGGGAGGAATCTATGTGGAAGTTCTAAAAGATGTTACATTCAAACTTGCACCAGTTACTAACCTTGAAGCTGATGATATGATAGCCTCAATTAAGACTCAAAAACTTCTTCAGGGTGTAAGGGGTGAGAAACCATCTGATATTGTAAAACTTTCTGAATGTATTCAGAGATTATCACAACTAGTTTCTGACTTTAAAGAAATCAAAGAATTAGACATGAATCCAGTACTTGTCATGGAAAAGGGTAAAGGCTGTCGTATACTTGATGTACGAATAGGGCTCTGATCGCAATTCATTCCTAAAATTCATTCATGTACTTTTAGAATATTTATACAGCATCAAAACCTATAATGTTAGATGGCTAATGTCTTGAAGACAATTAGAACAGGCGATGATTATATTGAAAGTCTCAGAGGAAGGGATCTCAAAATCTACCTCTTTGGAGAACTTGTAAAAGAACCAGTAGACCATCCAATGATTAGACCATCAATTAACGCAGTTGCAGAAACTTATGATCTAGCAGTTAGAGAGGAAGAACTAGCTTCTGCAAATTCATCTCTTACTGGATTGAAGGTAAATAGATTTTTACACATTGCAGAAAGTGCTCAGGATTTAGTTTTACAAAATAAAATGCAAAGAAAACTAGGACAAAATACTGGTACATGTTTCCAGAGATGTGTTGGAATGGATGCATTGAATTCTTTACACTCTACTACATTTGAGATTGATGAGAAACATGGAACAGATTATCATAAAAGATTTTTAGAATTTGTAAAGATGGTTCAAAAAGAAAATCTTGTCATTGGTGGTGCCATGACAGATCCTAAAGGTGATAGAAGTAAGGGACCTGCAGAGCAAGATGATCCAGATCTATTTACAAGAATTGTCGATAAAGATGAGAAAGGAATCTATGTTTCTGGTGCAAAAGCGCATCAAACTGGTTGTATCAACTCACATTGGATTATCTTAATGCCAACAGTTAGACTAACAGAAAATGATAAAGACTGGGCAATTGTTGGAGCAATTCCAGCTGATGCCAAAGGTGTCACTTACATCTACGGTAGACAGTCATGTGACACTCGTAGTATGGAAGAAGGTGATATTGATGATGGTAATGCAAAATATGGTGGGCAAGAGGCATTAATAATTTTAGATAGAGTGTTTATTCCATGGGAAAAAGTTTTCATGAATGGAGAATATGAATTTGCATCAATGCTCATAGAGCGTTTTACTTGTTATCATAGACGAAGTTATGTCTGTAAAACTGGACTTGGAGATGTACTAATTGGTGCAGCAGCAACTATTGCTGATTACAATGGAGTTCCAAAGGTATCACACATCAAAGACAAAATAATTGAGATGACTCACCTAAATGAAACAATCTTTGCTGCAGGACTTGCATCCTCTCATCAAGGACATAAGATGAAATCTGGTGTTTATCTAAATGATGATATGCTTGCTCAAGTTTGCAAACATAATGTGACACGCTTCCCATATGAAATTAGTAGACTTGCACAAGACATTGCAGGCGGATTAGTAGTAACTCTTCCATCTGAAAAGGACTTTAGACATCCAGAAGCAGGGCCACTGTTGAAAAAATATCTGGCAGGAAGAAAAGGTGTTGATATTGAAAATAGGATGAGAATATTAAGATTAATTGAAAATATGACTCTTGGTAGAAACGCAGTTGGCTATCTAACAGAGTCAATGCATGGCGCAGGTTCTCCACAAGCACAAAGAATTCAAATTCAAAGACAAATGCAAGTAGGATACAAAAAGAATCTTGCAAAACATTTGGCTGGAATTACAAATGATGTTGAAGAACCACGTGAGCCATCAGAATACTTTAAGCGAGTTTTCAAAACTAAAGAATCAGTTCTTTAGAATAATTTCAAATTCAATTTAACAAATTGATGCTCAACTTGTAATTTTTACTAATTCATAAATGATCCTACTCTTGAAACTTACAATTTCTGAGTATCCTTTTTTAGTAAATTTCTCATAATAATACTACCAAGCAAACAGGACGATCTATTGCTTGAATCTAAAGAGCATATGTGAACCTGTTTGCCTGATTTTTATCAAATTTTGTCTATTTCTTTTCCTCATCAGTTTTATCGTCATCAACTGATTTTTCAATGGATTCATCTATGTCTTGCATCTCTTTTTTCATTTCTTCCATTTTTTCTAAATATTCAGAATCATCAACATCACCTAACTCATCAAGTTCTTTAGATTTTTCTGTATGCTCAGAATATTCAGTGTCTTTCTCTATTTTATTAATATCAGATAATTCATCAATAGTTTCAGAGTTTTCTGAATTTAGTGGATCTGAAAGTGGAAGTTCTTTTTCATTTTTCTTCTTTGCCATCTGTTTTACAACCATTATTCCTATCACAACTGCAATGATTACATAGTTGATTGGTGGTTTTAGTAGCTGTGTTACATAACCAACCTGGGGAACTGTATACGCTACTTTGCCAATGTACTCTTTTTCAGTAATTGGAAAATCAGTTCCTGGAATTGATGCTGGATTTGCATCCCCTTTTGTTCTAATTGTTTTTGGATCATCATCAATAATTGACGCTACTCTATGCACAATCACTCTATTATGATCAGATGGCCGATTAAACACAATAATATCACCAACTTCAATATCCTCAAAAGGTTCATGTCCCTGTACAACTAGTACATCATAAACTTCTAAAACTGGAATCATGCTTCCACTTGCAACTACATAAAATGGATTTTGGGTTCCAAAAGCAACCTGCAATCCTATCCAAATTACTAAAACTCCAACGCCTACAATGACAATATCTTTGATAACACCTTTGGAGATGGATTTTTTTGCCAATTACATTATCGCCTTAGTGTCATTGATTAAATTTTCTAACTAAATCTTAGTTCCACACTCTTCACAGAACTTGGAACCTTCCTTATTTCCAAATCCACAATTTGAGCATTTTCCGGGTTGAGCTATCTCTTCTGGATTTCCTAAAAGAATTACTTCTCCAACTTTTTTGATATTACTCCATGGAATACTGCCTTCAGAACCGTCATTTTTAGTAATAACTAAAACCATTGATTGTGTAGAATCAATTCCAACTTGTTTTGCAGTTCCAATCTTATTTGCATTTTCATCATACACTCCTCTTCCTTCAATGGAGCTAACTGATGTTGCTGGACCTGGTTGTGTAACTGTTTCTTGTGGAGTTTGTATTGTAGGTTCTACTGTAGGTTCTACAACTTGTTGTGGTGTACTTTCAACTGAAGGCTCTAATGGCTTTGCAACTCCTACATCCCCAGCTTCATCTTGTTTTCTAAATTCTCTATATTCTGCAATTGATGCATTACATGAATTGCAAATGTATTGACCTTTTTCATATAAGATTAAATTTTCTGCAACTTCTTCATTGGGATTTTCAAACTCTATCTTTGGAGAGCCCTCAAATTCTTTTTCACAAGTATTGCAAAAATGTTTAGTAATTCTTTCAGCTTCTAGTCTTCCAATTGGTGCTAAAAATAGATCTGGACCGCCTAGGTTGCCTTTCATCTGTTGTTCATCTGAAACTGTAGCCATAACATAGCCTCCAGAACCCCGTAATTTCTTTAATCTAAGCTCTGAACTCATGTCTGGGTTTTGTCAAAACGTCATTTAAGTATATATGAAATTTTATTGTACAACAAAAAATATGGTGTTAATTCTGGTGAACATTTTTAGGTACGTTTAACTCAATAATATTAGAATGGGAATTACTCAAATTTCAGATGCAAAGTCATGGGAAGTCGATGTGATAAATTCTGACGTTCCTGTATTTGTAGACTTTTGGGCCGAATGGTGTGGTCCATGTAGAATGGTAGGTCCAGTAGTTGAAGAATTGGCTAATGACTATGATGGCAAAGTAAAATTTGTCAAGGTTAATGTTGATGAAGCCAATGAATTGGCATCTAAATACAATGTCTTTAGTATTCCAACCTTAATCCTCCTTAACAAAGGAGAAATAGTTAGCCAACAAGTAGGTGCAGCTTCAAAAGAATCATACAAAAATATGATTGATAGAGCACTTGCGTAAACTCAAACACGTTTTCCTCTTTTTTGATCCTAAAGTAATTAATATTCCAAAACTTTAGTGAGAATATGTCATTTGGCGAAGTAGATACACTCAACATGTTATTTGATAAACTACAGAGTTTGTTTGATGAATCTCAAGGCTACTATGAATCTTTTCTAGATACTAACAACATGTACAAAAAGGGTCAAATCAGTGACAAAGAATTCTTCCAAAAATTAGGTGATTATACTGTGGCATATTCCGCATTAGAATTTCTTGCAATCAAAGTAATATTTGAAATGAAAAAATCAATGGGTTCTGGTTCTGGAAATACTCAGTCTCCAGGTTTGATGCCTGGAATGGCCAATCCTGGAATGATGGCTGGAGGTATGGGTGCACCACCTAGAGCAGGAACTGCACAAAATCCAGTTGGCGGAGGTCCACCAGGAATTGTTTCTGCACAAGAAGCATTTGGAGATGTTGGAACTTTACCATCACCTGATCCATCTTTGATGCCAAGACAAACCGCTCCACAAACTAGTGACGGTGGATGCTCTTCATGTGGTGCTGCATTAAGGGCCAATGCAAAATTTTGTACAAAATGTGGCGCTAAAGCATAAAATTTTTTGAAAAATTTTTAATTATTTTATTGTGTTGTACCGCATTCAGGACAAAACTTTGCTGTGGCAGATAAACTAGATCCGCATTCTGAACAAAACTTTCCATCTGACTGTACTTCATTGTATGCATTTCCTACAACTGCTGAACTTCTTACAGCTCCTGATGGTTCATATTTATCATCATCAATTAAGACTGGTTGAAAGTCCTGCTCTGTCAAATAAGTCATCATTCTTGGAATTCCCTCTCCCTCATTTTTTGGATCTGGCACTGAATCACCTAGCCAAAATGCAAATCTCATTAGAGTTAATTCAGGTGTAGAGAATGCTAAAGTATGTTTTGACATGTAATCTTGTGCAGCCTTTTTTCCGTCAAAAACTTCCATGAAGATTATATTTTTTATTTATGTATAATAGTTTCTGGATAGCATTCATTCGAAATGTTTTAACTAAATGGGGAGCTATTATGTTTGGGTTAAGGGGCATGGGAAAAAATGACGTTCTAGAAAAGCTAATTGTGATCGGATTCCTTGTAGGGGTATTTTTGCCTCTGAGATTAATTTTCGTGGAATATGTCTCTGATCACTGGCTAGGCAATTTCGGTCTAATTACTGGATTAGGTATTGTAATTTTGATTTTAGCCAGAAAAGAAAGACTGGGAAAAATTGGAAGTATCTTAGAAAAGCAAATGAAAAAGACTATTTTTGGAAAGACTGGAAAATTTGTAATAGGAATCTCTGCTCTATCCTTGCTTTATTTTGGTAGTTCTATATTTTTCATGGAGAGAGGCGAATCTATTTTTTCTGAGGACAAGGCAATGTTTTATGATGCTATAGTTTCAAACAATGATTTGAATCAAATTAATCCAAACAATCTAAAAAATATTCAGATTGTCTATGATTCTGAGAACCGAATATACTCTACATTTGATTATGCATTTTCAATTACATATGCTATAATGAATGAGTTTTCTGGTGGGTGGTTAGAGCACTTGTATTTCATTTTACTTGTAGAACAAGTTGAAATTTTAGGTATTTTCCTCTTTTGTCGTATCTATTCTAGACCAATTATTTCAACACATACACAGTTTTCAGATTAACCAAACACCATACTAAGTGTAATAATTCTGTGAGATATTTGTGAGAATCTATATTCCAATTAGGCCTTCAAGAAAAAATATTTCTGAAGATACTGATGATGACCTAGATGAATGGTAAATAAATTAAAAATTAAACTAATGTTACATTAATTTCAAAAGTTATGGTGGACCGGGAGAGAATCGAACCCTCGACATCCTCGTTGCGAACGAGGCATTATACCCCTAAATCACCGGCCCAATGAACTATCTCTTAGAGTTGCGCTTTTATTCATTTTCTCAACGCATAATAGACTGCAAGCATAATGTTTTGATATGACGTATGATACTGTGATAATTGATTCACACGTTATTCTTCCTCAAGGGATGGTTGACAAAAATATAATTATTGATGAGGGGAAAATAGTTGGATTAACACATGATACTCCTGCATGTGACAATAAAATTAATGGAAATGGTTTGATCTCTGTCCCAGGTCCAATTGATACTCATGTTCACTATGGGGTATATTCTCCAATTAATGAAGCGGCAAAAACCGAATCACATGCAGCTGCAATTGGAGGAATTACAACAATGATGAGAATGCTGCGATTGGGAGATCCATTTACAAAATCATTACAAGCCCAACTTGATGCGGCATCAAAGTATCATTATGTTGATTATGCAATACACGCTTCAATTTTTACTAAAACTCAAATCAATGAAATGAATTTTTGTGTTGATAAAGGAATCACATCTTTTAAGATTTACATGAATCTAGGCGGTGAAATTGGCCATGTTTACATGGATATGCCGCCTGATTCATTTGATCTTGTTGCAGCCCAAGTTGATGTAACTGATGAAATAGTTGAACAGACAGTAAAGACTGCAGCATCACTTGGTTGTCCAGTACTAGTTCATGCTGAAGACTATGAGTCATGTGGTTGTGGAATTAAAACTGCAAAAGAGAAAAACCAAGATGGATTGCATGCCTGGTCTGAAAGTCGCTCTCCTGAATTTGAGGCAAAAGCAATCAAGACAGTTTCTAAATTTGGACGAGATTACAATTGTGTGATATATTTTGTGCATATTGGTTCTGAGAGGGCTCTTGCACAGATTGAAGAAGAAAGAAAACTTGGCACTAAAATTTTTGTTGAAACTTGCCCTCACTATCTTACACTATCTTATGAGAAACAACAAGGGTATTTAGCTAAAGTAATGCCTCCAATCAGAACAGAAAAAGACTCCAAAGCTGTTTGGAGTGCTTTATCAAACAATTTGATAAACACAATTGGTACAGATCATGTTGCTAATCAATTAAAACTCAAACTTGGTGGAGATGATGTTTGGGGGGCCCTAGCAGGTTTTCCGGGAATTGGAACTGTACTTCCAATCCTGCTCAATGATGGAGTAAATCAAAATAGAATTACTCTAGAGCAATTTGTGAAGTTTACTAGTCAAAATGCTGCTCAAATCTTTGGAATGTATCCACAAAAAGGAACTCTTGAAAAGAATTCTGATGCAGATATTACTATGATTGATTTGAAAAAAGAAAAAAAAGTTACATCTGATTTGTTTGGAGGGTTCTCTGATTATATTGTATATGAGGGAAGAATTCTAAAAGGATGGCCCGTAAAAACACTTGTGCGTGGAGAAATTATTGCTGATAACTTTGAAGTCATTGGTAAACTTGGACACGGCAAACTAGTTGAAAGAAAAATAAATTAAATTTTACCGCTAATTTTATGCGATGACTTTTTATGAATAAAAATTAAATTTATTCTGTTGAATTTTTATTTAGCTTTTTTAATTTTGATTGTTTTTAGCATTTCTATTGTATCTTTTGAAAATTCTTTTGCACAAAATATGTCTCCGCATCATCAATGGAAGAATATGGCAGATCCAGATACTATTACCTGTAAATCTGGTCATTTGTTATTGCAAAAAAATGATGGTACTCCTACTTGTGTGATGCCTTCCACATATCTAATACTGATTGATAGAGGATTTGGCAACTATGATTCATCAATTATGAGTAAACGTCCTGAGATGATGAATCAACTAATGCAAAATATGGTATCAAATGAAAAACTAATGCATCATTGGCATGAGATGATGCAGAAAAACCCCATTATTATGATGAATACTATGAATGATTGGATATCTCAAATGAAGGTGAATCCTGAATTTATGAAAAATATCTTGGGTCCTATGGCAAGTGATCCTCAATTACGTGAAAAAATGATTCAAGCAATGAAAAAACACTCTCACATGGAAAACTCTCTAAAAATGCATTCGGCATGGATGGATTCAGTACATCACCCAATGATGAAATCTGGAATGCATAGTTCTTCATGTTCATGGTGTCCTAGTTACAAGATGGATTCTAGTTCTCCTTCTACCGGATTTTCAAATTCAGATAGAATTATGGATGTTATGCATGAGTTGTGGGTTAATTCTGGAATAAGTTATGAGATTCACCAATTAATGATCCAAAATCCCTCACACATGTCAAAGATGTCTGAACAAATGATGAATCCTATACTTGATTCAATAATGGATGATGAAGATTTACGTCGACAAATGATAGAATTATTGTTAGAACATCCTGAATTTATGAATTCTATAAGACATTCTGAAACAAACACTGATCATTAAAATCATTTAGGATAATTTGCAGAGTGTTTTAATTGGAAAAAATACCCATTAAATTAATTGAGAAAAATACCAATAGAAAAAAAATACCAAACAGCATTAAATGATTTAATTGATTATTTAAAAAATTCACGATTTCTAAATGATAAAAAAATTGAAGATGCTTTTAGAAATATTCCTAGACATGAATTTGTCCCAGTATCTGAATTAGACTATGCGTATAACAATGAACCTCTCCAAATTATGAAAAACCAAACTATTTCTCAACCAGGTGTAGTTTCAAGAATGACAGAATGGCTAGATGTTAAGAAAGGACAAAAAATCCTCGAGATTGGTACTGGTTCTGGATGGCAAAGTGCAATCCTTTCTTACTTGGTCGGTGGAGGAACTGTTTATTCTGTTGAAAGACATACACAACTCGTAAAATTTGCAGAAGAAAATCTAAAAAAATTCGACATAGATAATGTTCATGTAATTCTTGGTGATGGTAGTGTTGGATATGAAAAAGGATCACCTTATGATAGAATTATAATCACTGCAGCATGTACTGCAATTCCTTTACCAATAATTGATCAACTAAAAGAAGGTGGACTCATTATTGCACCCGTTGGTAATTCAACACAATCATTAGTTTTACTACAAAAAACATTCAAAGGAATTATTGAAATTAAAAACGAATCACATTATGTATTTGTTCCATTACGTGGAAAATTTGGGAAAAATAGATGATATTTTTTATATAATATCGAATTTGCCATTTGTTTTAGCTCTGTAAATGACATCTGGTTTTCTTAGAAAAATACCTGACTCTAAAACTCCTGTAGTTTGTTTGATTTTTTGAGTCAGAACTTTAGGATTCTTAATTGTTCCAAAATCACAATCTAAGATTATGTTGCCATTTTCTGTAAAGAATGGGTATCCTCTATCTAGTGAGCGTAATTCTGCCTTTCCTCCTAATTTCTCAATAGATCTGAGTACTGAATTTCTTGCAAGTGGATGAATTTCTACTGGAACAGTTCTGGTGAAATTTTTTACAAACTTTGACTTGTCTGCCATTACTACAACTTTTTTTGCAAGACTAAACAAAATATTTTCTCGTAATAATGCACCTCCTCCTCCTTTGATAACATATTTTTGAGAATCAATTTGATCTGCCCCATCAAATACGATATCAATATGATTAACCTGATCAGCCTCTGCTAATGGAATACCAACTTTTTCTGCAATCAATTTGATTTGCAATGATGTTGGAATTCCTATGATGCTATAATTTTTTAATTTGATTAATTTTCCAAGTGATTTTACCAGTGTAGTAGCTGCCCTTCCACTGCCTAATCCAATGACATAATTGTCTTTAACTAACTTTAATGCATCATTTGACAATGCCACGATGGCATTATCGAAGGACAATTACTCTACCTCAGCTTGATCGAGCTTTGATAAAACTCTCATGATGTTTCCTTTGATTTTATCTAAATCATCAGTATCATCATCAAAGTCATCATCTATTGTTGTAGTCTTTGGTTTTTCTGGTCCTGGTAATGCTTTGTGTTCTGTAATTTTTGCTACTTCTTTGTTTATGTCTGGTTTAGTTTCAATACTTGTTTCTTGTTTTGGTGTTACTGATTGAATAATCTCTATTTTGTCTTCAACTTTTGGTTTTGGTTGAATTATTTCTTCAACAATCTCTTCCTTAGGTTTGATTAGTTCAGTTTGAATTACTCTTGGTTCTGGCATTGGTTTGACAACTTGTTTTTCTTCTTTTTCAAAGAGTGGAAATTTTGGTTCACTTTTTGAAATGTTTGTTAGCGTAGTTAATTCAAATGATTGTCTTGATTTTGTAGAAGGAATTTCAATTGGTTTTGACTCTATCTTCTTTGGAATATCAAAGTTGAATGTATTTTTGAAAGACTTTGAAATATCTTGTTTTGATTCTTTCTTTACTTCTTTCTCTTTACTTTCTGTCTCAGCTTTAGAAGTTACAATCTTTGATGATAGCTCATACAATCTATCATCTAATTTTGATAGTTTCTGATCCATCAAAGTAATCAAACCATCTCCTACTGGTCCCAAGTCAGGATGCTTGCTTGCCTGATCTAGTTTTTCTAACTTTGCTAAAACAATTCCCAATTGATGTTGATATTTGAGTAATAGTTTGTCTTTTTGAATTTTAGAAAACTCTGTATCTGCTTGATATAATCTTGAAATTGTTTTGGTTAGAATATCTTTTTCTATTTTTAGAGAATTAATTTGACTTTTAATGTGAGAGCTAGCACCTAAACTGAGTAATTGATTTTTGTCTCTAGGCATTTTTCGTACTGCAGCAGCAGTTGCAACACCTGCTAATGAACTAAGAATTAAAACAATTTCTTGCATCTATGTATACCATTTAATCCAGGAATACTTTCTGCGTTTAGCCTCTGGGAATCCACAACTTGCACATTCGTGGTGACGCTTATGGAGTGAGTTTTTACCACATCGTCTACATCTGATGTGAACTTTTTTCTTTGTAAAACCACCCATAGAAGTTGTGCCTTTAGTCATCTCAAATCACCTAATGCTGTGCTGGTGGAGGAGATATCATAACGACATTGTCTCCTCTAACTACAATGCTTCCAAGGCTTTTAGAATCGCCTTCAGCAGGAATTTCCTCTGAAGAATCGAGTAGCAGGTTCATGTGTTGGTCAAAACCAAGAAGCATGCCTCTAATGGTTTTGTTTCCTTTGAGCTTTATCAATACGACTTGATTGATACTCTCATCCAATACTTTTACTGCCATATCAACGGACATCTATAATCACTTATTGACTTGGATATTGAGGCGTTATATTAAATTTCCATTGGTGAAACTATGAGCTATGCCCAGTAAGGCAAGTTTGACACCTTTTTGATAGATTATTGATGATTTCAGCTAAAATTGCTTGTCCATCTTTCTTTGTTGCTTTAGTTGGATCTCCCCAAATTCCGTTTTTGGTAGCTTTTGGAAATGATTTATTTGCTAATTTTCCAAGTTCTTGAATTTCCTTTTTTGTCATTTTGTCTGTAATTAGCCCTTTTTTGGCTGAACCCATTTTGATATTTTTTGAGATTGCAAGCATTAGTGATGTTTCAACAAATCCTGCATGATCAAACTCTCTTTTCATAAAATGCCAATAAGATAACGAGAAAACCTTTAGCTTGTTTTTTGAGAGTTTCTTTAGTTTGACATCTATGTTTTTTATTGGCTTTAGATTACCATGATGCCCATTAATTATGAAAACTGTTTTAACGCCATTTGATAGTAATGACATACACAAATCAGAAAGAACTGTACGGAGAGTTGATTCTTTAATACTTAGATTGAAAAATGGTGCGTGCTCAAATGATACTCCGTATGTAATGGTTGGAAGTAGAAGAAACCTATTTTTCTCAGAAATTCTTTTTGCAACCTCCGTTACAATATCTGTATCAGTTGATATGGGTAAGTGTGGACCATGTTGTTCAATTGAACCTACTGGAATTATTGCAATCTGTTTTTTCTTTAAAATTGATCTTCTAAGATTTGGATCAAACTGAGATTTGATTTCTACCATCTGATTCACTTAGATTTAATGTGAACCTTTCTCCAACGAACTTCTAGTTTGTTTTCTAGATGCATCTTTGTTGCTTTTAGTAGAGTATCTGCCTCTAGTTTTTGTCCCTTTGCCTTTATTTTTTCAAGAGTATCATTAGGATTAACCTTGAAAGAATCTTGGAATATAATTGGTCCTTGATCCAAGTTTTCCGTAACGTAATGTGAAGTTACACCAACAATTTTTGTGCCTCTCTCAAAAGCTTGTGCATATGCTAATGCACCTGGAAATGCCGGTAGCAATGAAGGATGGATATTGATGATTCTATTTGGATATCTCCAAACAAAGTTGGGGCTAAGAATTCTCATGTATCTTGCAAGTGCTATCAAATCAATGTTGTATTTTTTACAAATTTGAATAATTTTCTCTTCTGCTTTATCTTGATTTTTTTCTTCTACTGATACAAATGGAATATTTGCTTTTTTTGCTAGTGGTTCTAATGTTTTTTCAGTACCAACTATGACTGATATTTTTCCTTTTAGAGACTTTGCATTTTTAAGAATAGTTTCAAGGCATAATGGTTCTTTTGTTACAAATACTGCAATATTTTTTTGAGAATTAGTTTCATGATGTGTGCTTACATCCATCTTTTCTTTTTTACCCAAACTTTGAATCTCTGAATCAAATTTCTTTACATCCAATGATTTTGAGAATGATACTTCCAAATACATTCCAAAAAGACCTTTGATTACATTCTGATTTACTTTCTCAATGTTACCGCCTTTTGAAAATGCAAAATTAGTAAATGCAGCAACAATTCCCTCTCTGTCTTTACCAACAACTGTAATTCCAACTACTGTCTTTTTCATGACTTTGTTTCATGAATATTTTCTCATTATTAATCATTCACAGAAATAAAATGGTGCGGGAGGTGGGATTTGAACCCACGAACTCCTAAGAGATAGGGTCCTAAGCCCTACGCCTTTGACCAGGCTGGGCGACTCCCGCAACGATTTTGCCATTAAACACAAATTTATCTATTATTGAATACTTTCATGGCAAAATTTTTTGGAACTAATGGAATACGTGGTGTTTTCTCAGAAGATTTTACTTTAGAATTTGTACATGATATGACTTTGGCTATTGGAACTTATTTTGAGAGAGGACCTATTTTAATTGGATATGATGGAAGAGAATCAAGTCCGATCATTTGCAAGGTTGTAAGCTCAGCTCTTAACTCAATTGGTATTGACTGCAATGTTGCAGGAATTGTTCCAACACCGTGTCTCGAATTTGGTGTAAAGAGTTTAGGGTATTCTGGTGGTATTATGATCACTGCATCGCACAACCCATCCCAATACAATGGAATCAAGCCTGCTGCAAAAGATGGTGTAGAGATTTCCCGAGATGATGAATTAATCATTGAAGACATTTACTTTAAAAAAAATTGGATTACGAATCCATCCAAATGGGGTACTACAGGAACTGAAGAGAGGACAATTGAGACCTACTTGAATGGAATTTTATCTCATATTGATTCTAGCCTTATAGAATCAAAAAAGTTTAGAGTTGTTTTAGATTTAGGAAATGGTGCACAGGCAGTATCTGCACCAGATTTTTGTAAAAAGTTACAATGTGAAACCTTTTTGGTAAATCAAAGCATTGATGGCAATTTTCCAGGTCGTGGTTCAGAGCCAACACCGCAAAACCTCTCTACACTTTCACAGACAGTTCTTGAAAAAAAAGCAGATGTTGGAATTGCTTTTGATGGTGATGGGGATAGAAGTATTTTTTGTGATGATAAAGGTAATATTTTAACTGGTGACAAGTCTGCACTTTTACTAACCCAACATATCCTAAAGAAGAATCCAAATTCTTTGGTTGTGACTTGTTTGAATTCAGGCTCTAACATTGAAAACATTTCTGAGAAGTTTAATTCCAAAGTTCTCCGAACTAAAGTTGGAAGTGTTGAAGTGTCCCGGAAGATGGTTCCAACTAATGCGCTAATTGGATTTGAAGAAAATGGTGGATTCATGTATGGCAAGCATAATCAAGTAAGAGATGGCTGTATGACGTTAGGATTAATGCTTGATCTTTTGGCAACTTCTGGAAAATCACTGTCTGATGAGATTTCACTTTTACCCCCTTCCTTTACTACCAAGGACAAGGTATCGTGTCCTTCTGAAAAAGTAGATGAATTGATCTCTTCTCTAAAAGGAGAGTTCCCAAACTCCGATACCGCAGATGGAATCAAAATTTCAGATGATCCCAAAAACTGGGTAATGATTAGACCTAGTGGAACAGAACCAATAGTTAGAGTATATGCAGAAGCTGAAAGTCAAGAGAAACTAGACTCTTTGATGACGGAATATCTCGAAAAAGTCAAGACAATCATTTCCCGATAACACTTTTAAAACCATTCCAACGTTTTGAGAGAATGGAGAATGAACCCTAAGGGTGACGAAGTATGGGAAAATCATATTATGTTAAATTTGAAACACCAGAGGACCTCGTAAATCCAATCTTAGAGGCAGTTAGAGTAGCATCAACTAGCGGTAAAGTAAAGAAAGGAACTAACGAAGCCACAAAGGCAATCGAACGTGGTACTAGCAAACTAATTGTTATCGCTGAAGATGTAGAACCACCTGAGGTAGTAGCACATCTTCCAATTCTATGTGAGGAACAAGGTGCAGCATATGCATTTGTACCAAGCAAACAAGAATTAGGCAAGTCTTTGGGTATTGATATCACTTCTGCCGCTGCAGCAATTTTGGATGCTGGTGATGCACAACACATCGTAGACCAAGTTGTATCATCAATTGCTAAAATTAAAGGCGGTAAGACTGAAGAATGAGTCAAAACGCTGAAGAAGTAGTTCAATCTGAAATTATTCAAATTGTTGGTAGAACTGGCATTGCTGGTGAAGTTATTCAAGTTAGAGTGAAAGTTCTTACTGGTAAAGATAAAGGTCGAATACTTACAAGAAACGTCAAAGGTTCTGTTAGAGCAGGAGAAATTCTAATGCTAAGAGAAACAGAGAGAGAAGCAAAGAAAATCAAATAGGTGATATGATATGAGTCTTTTAGTTAAACCATGTAATTTCTGTGACAGACCTGTAGCCAAAGGTTCTGGTACAATGCTTGCCAAAAACGATGGAACTGTTCTATGGTTTTGCTCTTCAAAATGCAAAAAGAATATGCTGGAACTAAAACGTGATCCAAGAAAATTAAAGTGGACAAAGAAATACGTCAAAGGCGGCATTAGAAAGAAGTAGAATTGACTGAACAATCTCTTTTCATTGTAAAGCCAGATGCAGTAGCTAGAAATCTAGTCGGTGAAGTAATATCAAGATTTGAAAAAAAAGGATTCAAACTATTGAAATTAAAGATGTTTACATTTTCTCAACAACAAGCAGAGAACTTTTACGGTGTACATAAAGACAAACCATTTTTTGGTGAATTAACATCCTTTATTACTTCAGGACCTGTTGTTGCAGCAATTATTGAAGGAAATAATGCAATTGCAACTACTAGAATTATGATTGGCGCTACAAAATCATTTGAAGCTGAACCTGGTTCTATCCGAGGAGATTATGGTTTAGGATTTAGTGAAAACATTATTCACGCATCAGATTCACAAGAAAGTTTTGATCACGAATCGAGGGTAGCATTTGAGTGATCTGATTTGCAAATTCGTCAGCCCATAGTGGCAGTTCTTGGTCACGTAGACTCTGGAAAAACATCTCTCTTAGATAGAATTCGTGGAACTGGGGTTCAAGGTAGAGAAGCAGGAGGTATCACTCAACATATTGGTGCAAGCTTTCTTCCGTCTGAGACAATCAAAGAGACATGTGGAATACTATACAAAAAACTTGAACAGGCCGAACACAAGGTACCAGGAATTTTAGTTATAGACACACCTGGACACGAAGTTTTTACAAATCTTCGTTCACGTGGTGGTTCAGCAGCTGACATAGCAATTTTAGTGGTTGATGTTAATCGTGGATTTCAACCACAAACAAATGAAAGCTTAAAAATCTTACAGAGCAGAAAAGTTCCTTTTGTTGTAGCCCTTAACAAATGTGATCAAATTTCTGGTTGGAGAAAATCAGATACAAAATTCATTTCTCAAGCAATCAAAGAACAAGACGCTTCAATTCAGACAGATCTTGATCAAAAAATCTATGATGTTGTAGGTACTCTGTCAATTCTTGGATATCAATCAGAGGCATTCTATCGTGTTAAAGACTTTAAATCCGAAATAGCTATTGTTCCAATCTCTGCAAGATCTGGTGTTGGAATACCAGAACTTTTGAGTGTTTTAGTGGGATTAACTCAACAATATCTCCAGAAAAGGCTCAATCAGGAAGAAAAAGAACCACGTGGAATTGTTTTGGAAGTAAATGATGAAGTAGGATTAGGACAAACTGCCAATATTATTTTAATTGATGGATCAATAAAAAAAGAAAATAGCATTGTGGTAGCAAAAAGAGATTCTGTAATCGTTACAAAACCCAAGGCCATATTATTACCAAAACCTCTTGATGAGATGCGAGATCCTCGAGATAAATTCAAACCAGTACCACAAGTTGATGCAGCAGCAGGACTGAAAATTGCATCTCCAGATCTTGAAGGTGTGCTTCCTGGAAGTACTCTCTATGTTGCTACAAATGATGCTGAGATTGAAAAATTCACTAAACTAATTGAGGCTGAAATGAAATCTGTCTTTATTGATACTGAAACAAATGGAATAATCCTCAAATGTGATACTATAGGCTCACTTGAAGCGATTATTGAGATGCTTAGACGCTCACAAGTGCCTGTGGCGAAAGCCGACATTGGTCCTGTAAATAGACGAGATGTAATGGAAGCAAAAGCAATCAAAGAAAACGATAGGCATCTTGGAATAATTTTGGCATTTAATGTAAAGATTTTACCTGATGCAAAAGAGGAATCAGAGGATAGTCACATCAAAATTTTCGAAGACCGAGTAATCTACAGCTTGATTGATAATTACAATGCTTGGGTTGAAGAAGATACTGCAAATGAAGAAGATGCAATGTTTGCAGAACTAACTCCAATAGCAAAATTTAGTTTTCTAAAAGGAATGATCTTTAGAAATAATAATCCTGCAGTATTTGGGGTTCGCGTGGATGTTGGAAATCTAAAACATAAAGTTCCATTTATGAATATGTCTGGACGGAAAGTTGGAACAATTCACCAACTACAGCTTGATAAAAAAACAGTATCTTCTGCAAAGGCAGGGGATGAAGTTGCGTGCTCTGTTAATGATGTAACAATTGGAAGACAAATTTTCGAAGAAGAAGTTTTCTATACATTTCCTCCATCACCAGAAGCTAAAAAATTACTCACCAAGTATATGCATAAGCTAAGTCCCGAAGAACAAGAAGTTCTAAATGATATAGTTAGAATTCAAAGAGAAAAAGAACCAATTTATGGTTATTAATTATTGAGAGTGCTTTTTACAGATCATATGAATTCCAGGAGCCCCTACTGCGCCCATCATTTTATCTACAATCTGGCCTGACTTGAACATGATAAATGTTGGAATTGATTGTACGCCAAACTTCATTGAGATATTTTGATTTTGATCCACATTTACTCTAGCAAATTTTACATTAGGATATTTTTTTGAAAGGCTCTCAAATATTGGATGCATAGATTTGCATGGACCACACCATTCAGCCCAAAAATCTACCAATGTTGGATTCTCAGCTGAAACCACCTGATCGAAATTAGAGCCATTCAAATCTATGATTCCAGGCTCAATTTTGGGCTGATTTTTTTGGTTGAGCATTTCTGCTAGTTTTTTTTGCATTATTTTTTGAATTTCTGGATCTTCAGACACAGATTACAAGAATATACTTCTACTAAAAAATCTAGCCTCACATTTAATCATAAATTAGCACTATGAAAAAAATTACTTTTTGGTTATATGCTAAATAGAACAATTTTCATTATGAAAAGAACTTGCAAACATTGCAATACTGAATTTGAGAATAGGTATAGTGATTTTTGTTCTCAATCTTGTTCTATGGATTATACCCAAAGTTTAATCCTAAGTCAACAATCAAATGATGATCAAATTTATGCTGATTGATTTCAACTAATCCTTTTCTGTTTTAATAGGGATTGCTTCAAATCTCCTTGATTTACAAATAGGACATTGGTCTATGTATTTTGTAAAGCTGACCGAAGTATATGCAATACCACAATCACCACAAATTCTAAGATTTCGACTTAGCTTACCCATGCTAATTCTCATAAAACATTATGATTAAAACTTAACCTTTTTTATGAGTTACCAAAATTGCCACCAAGGTTTTACAACTTGTTTTTCAATAATTGTACATACACCTTCGATAAGTTTTGTTCCAGGACCACATATTCCAAACTTTTTCTCTACTACTTTAGGTTCATCCAAACCTACAGCCTGATAAATTGATTCATACTCTGAAAAATTATCATCAAACCATTTCTTGTAGCTTGCCTCATTGTTGTACCTGTCAACATAACTCTGTGGATCTTTTGCTTCATCAACAAATGAAGCTGGAATTTGTAATGGTTCATCCAAACCTACAGCCTGATAAATTGATTCATACTCTGAAAAATTATCATCAAACCATTTCTTGTAGCTTGCCTCATTGTTGTACCTGTCAACATAACTCTGTGGATCTTTTGATTCATCAACAAATGAAGCTAATCCAAGTTCTTCAGGATCTGTTTTAGGTTCAGGTTCTAGCTCTGTTTCAGGTTCTGAATTACCTATAACATCATTTACAGTAATTGTAATTGCTTTTCTATCTGATAATCCATCCTTTTTTGCTACAACATCAAATGTGTATGTTTTCCCACCATCTGATGTTGATGGAGTCCATGAAAACATGCCTGTATTTGAAATAATTTTTGCACCCGCTGGTGGATTTTTCTCTAAGCTAAACACTACGTCTTTTACTGATTTATCTACGAGTTTAACAGTGAAAGATAGGAATTTCCCTTCGTCAATTGTAAGTTTCCCTAGAGGGCTAATTTGGACATTTGTTGATTTTGGTGTGGCAGAAAATTCATTTGATGGTTCACTTATTCCAACATTATTAATTGCTGAAACCTTATAGGTATACTTTGTATTTGTAATTAGGTTTGTATGTGCGTATGTTCTAGTTGTACTTTCAGAATCTTCAACTAGTGTTGTATAGGGATTACTGTCTTTTTTCATTTCAATTTTATAACCTGTGATTGGCGTATTTCCATCCTCAACTGGTGGACTCCATGATAAATTGATTTGAGTTCCTGAAACAACTGTTGCTGTTAATTTAATTGGTGGTGAAGAAACTGTCATTTGAACTGCAGTAGATTCTATGGGTTCTTCTGATGTATCTACAGAATCATCTCTTGGAGTTGCCGATGCTGTGTTTGATTCTTGTGTAGAACCAAACCCAATCTTTGCACTTACTGCAAAAGAGTATGTTTTGTCAGTTGCTAAATTACTAACAATTAATGTTCTAGTACTACCGCTTGTCTCACCAACGTTGTCATAGACTCCTGGAATAATTTCTCGTTTAATTTCATATCCTTTTATTGTTTGACCAAATGTTTCTGATGGTGGTAACCATGAAAGCTTTATCTGGCTGGGAGAAATTGCTGTTGCAGTTAATGCCGCAGGAGTTGTGGTATGTTCTGGCTTTACAGAAACAATTGATGATGAAACACTTGTGCCCTCTGAATTAATAGAATATACACGATAAAAATAAACTTCATCTGAATCCAGTCCTTGATGAATAAATGATGTAGATTTGCTTGCAGTGTTTGCAGTAATTATTATGAAATCTCCTGAACTAATTTTGTATTCTATCTTATATCCGGTGATTTCAGGCACGCTTTCATCCATAATAGGCTTGTTCCAAGAAATCATTACTGATGTTGGTGATATTGGAAATGCCTTCACATTATCTGGCTTATCTGGAATTAATGCAACTGGTTCTGGATTTACATTAAATGCTTGTATTCTATCATTATCTGAATCAGCTACAAACAATAAATCATTTGTTGGATTAAGTGCTATTCCCATAGGGGAATCAAAATTTTCATCACTTGTTCCCAAAGTACCGAATTCTTCTACAAAACAAACACCATCAACAATTTCCTCAGTTCCACTAGGGCAAGTTGTATCATCAATTATTTCAAATATCTGGATTCTGTTATTGTCGGTATCTGAAACGTAAAGAAGATTGTTTGTAGAATCAAATGCTAGACCTGAAGGATCATCAAATTCACCATTATCATCTCCTGAAGTTCCAAACTGTTTTACAAAACAAACACCACCAACTGATTCCTCAGTTCCACTAGGGCAAGTTGTACCATCAACTAGTTCAAAAATTATAATTCTGTCATTTCCTGAATCTGTAACATATAACATATCTTCAGAGTTATCAATTACCATGTTTGTTGGATTTTGAAAATCATTGTTACCATCAAATGAATCAAATTTAAACAGAAAATCCCCTGTAGAGTCAAAAACGGAAATTGAATCCCTTTCAATATCAGAAACTAGAATATTATTCGTTGATTCTTGTATTGTAATTCCTATGGCTGACCCAAGATATTCATCAATACCACTATCTGATGATCCAAATTTAAATTGAAATTCTCCATCATCATCAAATACCTGAATTCTAGAGTTATCTGAATCTACTACAAAGAATTTTCCTAATGCGTCCCTTGCAATACTGATTGGATCGTTGAATTGACCATCCCCGTCTTCATTTGCCCCATCAGCATCACTATTACAATTCTGAATTTCCACAATATCACAAAATGACCCATACAGAAAATCATCATCTCCATCATCTTCAAACACATTAATTCTATTATTCTTGTTATCTACCACATAGAGGTTTTTTCCATTTTTATCCATAATTACATCAGTTGGTGTATCAAGCTCATCATTGTCTGAGCCTGTTGTTCCAAAGTTGAAGGCAAACTCTGGTTGGGCATATCCACTTTGAATTGATGCTATGCAAAGCAGAAATAGTATGCTAAAAATTATTTTCATCTTCAAGTTGTAATTATTTCCTTAATTGGAAATTTATTAAACTGGATAATTAATTTCACTACTCATTTGATCAATTGAGGTTTACACTATTTACAAGATTTTTTAAATTTTGATGTATTTTCTTGATTTCAAAATTATGATTGCGGGTGCCACAAAATACACTCCTATATTCATCATAATAACACCTATACCATAACCTAAAACCTCTGATTCTGATTCGGCAAATGATAGGATTGACAATGATGATAATAATGGGGTGATTCCAATCTTTACTGCTTCTCTAAATACTGGATTTTCTCTTTCAATATCTGCGATTGTTGGTGAGAATGAATAGTAGAGTTGGTTGAATCCTGTCATAAATGATGCACCTGAATCAGTATTCATTAACTGATTATCACGAATTTCTCTGAGTAATTGAACTTGTGGAGCCATCTCAGTACCATATGTTGCTGTTGCAATGAGGCAACCCCCTCCTTCAGAATTATCTACAATCACACATACTCCATCTACCAAATCAGTTCCTTCACCACACTCGCCACTTTCTGGTTCTTCCATTTCTGGTTCTTCCATTACTGGTTTTTGAATACCTACAGCATCGTAAATTGTAATGTCTGGATATGTCTCATCAAACCACTTTTTGTATGTGACTTCTTTATTGTATCTGTCAATATAGTATTGAGGATCTAAATTTGGATCAACAAATGCTGCTAACTCTTTAGGCTCTTCAATTCCTACAGCCTGATAAATTGATTCATACTCTGAAAAATTATCATCAAACCATTTCTTGTAGCTTGCCTCATTGTTGTACCTGTCAACATAACTCTGTGGATCTTTTGCTTCATCAACAAATGAAGCTGGAATTTGTAATGGTTCATCCAAACCTACAGCCTGATAAATTGATTCATACTCTGAAAAATTATCATCAAACCATTTCTTGTAGCTTGCCTCATTGTTGTACCTGTCAACATAACTCTGTGGATCTTTTGATTCATCAACAAATGAAGCTGGAATTTGTAATTCTTTAGGTTCTGGCTCCGGTTCAGGTGTGGTTTGTTTTGGTTTTGGAGCAGGTTCTTCATATGCCTTTTTTACAGTAATTGTAATTTTTTCCTTGTCTTCTTGGCTTCCTTTATTTACAACAATATCAAATGTGTAAAATACATCTTGGATGTTTCCTTGAGATTTTGATGGTGTCCAAACAAACTTACCCGTACTTGGATCAATTGTAGCACCAGTTGGTTCTCCCTCTAAACTAAAAACTGCATCTGTGATTGAACTATCAATAAGCCCAGCAGTGAATGAAATAGTTTTTTCTACTTCAACTGATCTATCTGCAATAGTTTTTAGTTGTAATACAAAGTCTGGAACCTGAAATAATTTTTTTCCATCAAACTCTAATTGAATTGTAATTCCGTTATTCTGTGTTTGATTATTAGTAAATGCTGTGGCATTATAGATCCCTTCATCTTCAAAGAACATTGTTACTGGTCTTGGAATTACAGAAAATTCCCCTTGACTTGGATTAATATCTGATAACATTCCTATGTATGTTCCTGACCAATCATAAATTATGACAAAGACTTGCTCTTTACCCTCCTGATTTCCAATAAAAGTAAAATTTTCATCAGTTGTGTAAAACCCCTTTTCTAGGGACATAGAAGTTACATTTGCATAAGCTGGTGTAATTACAACTAGCAATAACAATAATGCCGTTAATCCCGATAATTTAATGAGCACAATGATGCTTGAAATAGTTTATTTTTAAAAAACACGTATAATTTCTTCTTGCTTTGAGCGAATAAATTTTCACCACCCTCACAAATCAAGTAAAAATCTCATGTAGACTTTACCATTTGTTCTAATTTCCATGTCATAAAATGTTGGGGCCTTTATCTCCACCTTGAAATTGTGTTTTTGAACATCAAGTGGCTCCCCATATGCTGTTGCCTTGATGGTATAGCCGTCATTTTCCTCAATATTAAACTCAATTCGTTTTATTGCAAATCCTTCAGTTATCAAAAGAAATGGGATCTCTTCAAGCCAGCTAAACAGAAGATAACGTAAATCTTTTCCATTTGCATTGAAATCCATTTTGCCTTTTTCTTCAACTTTGTCTTGATCAAGTGTTAGATTAATTTCTGCTTCTGCGGCTAGAGCAAATGCTTCTTTGATATCTTTTGCAGTAATTTCGATAATTGCATCTGTTGCATGATCTAAAAACTTGTAACTCAATAGTATTTTTTAGAAAACTTTCTGATTATTAATCTAGTCTATATGCAATATGGGCAAAAAATGTTTTTCATGATTCTAGTTAATTACTCTTTGACCGTATCGTCTTAAGATATGATTTATTGTTTCTAGTAATGTTGTTATTTTAGGAAAATCTGAACTCATTAAATCCTTTCTAATGATAGACAAATGATATCTATTTTGTTTTATCTCTCGTAGTTTTTTTGATTTTGATGCATCAGAATTTTTCAAATCACTCAAGTTTGCTGAAATATCGCAAAGTTTGATTAGCTTGGCATCAAATGACGCATCTTTTAGTTGTAATCTGTATGCTTTTTCTCTTTGCTTTCTGGGTAGTGTTTTATCTTCAGTTAAAGATGATACAATTACTGAAATTCTATTTCCAAATTGTTCATACAAATCATCAAAACTGACATCAGTATCCTCAATAATCTCATGAAGCCATCCTGCACTTAGAAGTTCTTCGTCAATAACACCTAAACCCTTGAGTCTATTCACTACATCTTCTAGATGCTTTGAGAAAGTACTGCCATCCTTTCTCAAATGTACCGCATGTTTCTTTTTTGCAAGAAATTCTGCACTTTTTACTAATTCCAAGATTTATTTCTGATGTGGTAAAATTTGTATTTTCATAATTGCATGGACTATTGTGCTTTCTCATCCATTTCAATAATTCCAAACATATTCCCTTCAGTGTCAGTACATTGTGCAAACCACCCTATTTTTGGAATTGCCATTTTTGGAACAATTAACTGCCCACCTTTTTCTATAATTTTTTTAGAATAGTCATCAAGTGATGGAACATTAATGGTATTTGATATTCCTATTTGTCCTGTCATTCTTTTTGATAAACCTCCATTAATTCCGGGCTCTTCTGTTCCTGTGGTAGCCATCCAATAGTCCATTGGTCCATCCCATTTCTCAAATTTCCAATCAAACACTTCTTTGTAGAATTTTTGTGCCCTTTCAGGATCATCTGCGGGTATATCAAAATGAGAAATTCTTGGCATAATTTTTGATCTCACTGAATTATTTAAAACTGAGCTTTTAATTTTGAAAAATTTCAGTATTTTAAAATTGGATACTTTATGAAATTATTTTATGAAAGCTGCTTATTTTGATGGCGAAAAAATGATTTTTGATCAAAACTATCCAAAACCACTTTCTTCTGAATCACTTGTTAGAGTAAATTTGGCAGGAATTTGTGGAACTGACTTGGAGATCCTTGATGGATACATGAAGTACAATGGAATATTGGGTCATGAATTTGTTGGAACTGTAGAAAAATCAAAAAATTCTGAACTAATTGGAAAAAGAGTTGTAGGTGAAATTAATGCTGGATGTGGATCTTGTGAAACTTGTAAAATCGGAATGTTTCGTCATTGTCCAAACAGAACAGTTCTTGGAATTTTAAAAAGAGATGGAGCATTTGCAGAATTTGTTTCACTACCAGAAAAAAACTTGCATGTTTTACCTGATTCAATTAGTGATGAGCAAGCTGTGTTTATTGAACCACTGGCAGCAGCATTTGAAATCAAAGAACAAGTAAAACTTGATCCTTTATGGAATGTAGCAGTGATAGGTGATGGAAGACTAGCACAATTAATTGCAAGAGTATTGAAATTATCTTGTAAGAATATCACCTGTTTTGGTAGACACAAAAATAAACTACAAAGTTTAGAGAAACTAGGAATCAAAACAAAGATTGGAATTGAACCCTCAGATGAATTTACTTTTGATTTAGTGATAGAAGCTACAGGTAGTAATTCAGGATTCTCTGATACTATGAAATTAACAAGACCACGTGGAATTGTAATCTTAAAATCAACTATTGCTTCTAGAGAAAATTTAGATTTGACTCCTACAGTAGTCAATGAAATAACTCTAATTGGTTCTCGTTGTGGATTGTTTAAACCGGCAATTGATGCACTAGCCACTGGAATAATCACAGTTGATGATCTGATTGATTCTACATTCCCTCTTGAGAAATTTCAAGATGCAATTATTCATGCAAAAAAGCCTGATACACTAAAGGTATTCCTTAAACCATGATTTGAATTATTTTTACATATGAATTGATTATTCTAAAGGAAAATCAATGTTACAACAAGTACATTTCCCTCTTTTACCTTTGTAACGTATTTCAAAATATTCGATAATCTCTGTACTGCATACCCAACATGTGATTTTTTCATTTTGCTCTTTCACGCTAATAGATGCTTTTCATAGTTTTTATTTATGATGTAAATTTTCTTAATGAAAAATATGAACCAGAACATTTGGAAGCATCCAAATCTCAAAAATAAAAAAATGAATTAAATTATAAAATATTATTTCAATATGGCTAATTGTTTAAAGCAGGCCATCAATCCATACACCTCGTCAGATGTAAGCTCCCTTTCTTGTTTGATTGCTATTTTTAACATGTCTACCATTATGCGAAATTCCTTTTCTTCCATTACTCCCCTAAAATTCGAATTTTTTTAAATTATAAATCTCTTATTTTGAAATATTCCATTTAATGGATCTATTTTATGATCGATCAATTTTGTTTATTTTAGAAATTTAAACTTGAAAAAATAAACTGTCAAATTTTTTAAAAGCAATTTATGAAAAAATCGATCACAGATTTTTTTAAAATGCTTATTTTGATATTTTCTCACAAGATTGAAAAATAGGTTTTTGACTTTACGAAAATTCCCATAATTGTCATGTAAAGTGACTAAGTCTATCATAGTTTTCACTCGGAAAGTAATTTAGTAAGATTTCATTTCCAGAAGCAATTGGAACCATTTGATTCATTCCTTATTTGGATTGCAGAGTTTTTAGGAGAGCATCTATACGAAGGAATCTTCTTGGCCGCATTACTTGAGACTATTGTTCCTCCAATTCCCACTCTTGCAGTATTTCCTACTGCTGGATTCTTGGCATCTCAACAAGGTATCTCTCTAATTGGTCTTATTCCTATGATTCTACTTGGGGGAATAGGTGCTACAATAGGTACATCTGCAATATACCTAATTGCATTAAAACTAGGTAGAGTTGTTTTAATCCGTTATCTTCGATATGTTAGAGTATCTGAAAAAAAATTAGAGCGAGTAGAGATTTGGTTTGAAAAATATGGTGACAAGGCTGTATTTTTAGGAAGAATGGTTCCAGTAATGAGAGAAATGATTTCAGTTCCAGCTGGATTACTAAAAATGAGAATTCCAAAATTTGTTATTTACACATTTGGAGGTTCATGTGTTTGGTCTACTGGAACAATTCTATCCGGATATTATTTTGGAGAGGCAATTGGACTTGGCACTAGCACTATGGCATCATTGCCTTAAATATCAAAAAGGTACTATAACTTGTAACATCCTACTGTTTGGCTGGATGCATAGCAGAGATTCTTCAATGCTCCCCTAGTTATTGAAGAATTTCTGTTTAAAAATTACCTAATGTTTTTTGTCTTTTCTCTTCCCAAATCAATTCACTCATTCCTAATTGCATCCGCAAAGAATTTGCAGTAGCAGGACCAAATCCTTCAAAATGATTATTTGTCATTACCATTGCAACTGGAATGTCTTGAATGCTTTCTAGTTTCTTTGCCCAGTCTGTAATCTTTTCTTTTCTATCTTTTGTAACTTTGCCAAATTCTGAGTCTGGAATGGAACGATCTCCAATTAATCTAACGTAAAGATAATTTGCTGTTACTGGAAATGGGTTGTTTATTCCTGCAACATCATTCCATACTAGGCAGTGTTTGTTTTGTTTTAGATATGACAATGCGTCATCTGAAAACCATGATTCATGTCTTCCTTCAATTGGATACAAAAAATCATCAGGCAAAATATCAAATAACTCTTCTAGTCTTGGTTTTGCCTCATCAAATGACAGGGATGGCGGTAATTGCAAAACCAGGGCTGACACCTTTTCGTGAATTGGAATGAGAGAAGACAAAAATGAAAAAACTTCGGAATTTACATTTTCTAACCTCTTTTCATGCGTAATAAGTGATGGAAATTTGGCTGTAAATCTAAAATGCCGTGGAGTGTCTGCATTCCATCTTCTTACAATCTCTTGAGAGGGAATTTTGTAAAATGTAGAGTTTATTTCAGTAATTTCAAAAATTTGTGAATAATACCTTAGCCAATCTTGACTCTTTAGATTTCTTGGATAAAATGTACCTGACCATCCTTGATAGCTCCACCCAGTACATCCTATTTTGATATTCATAATAATGGTTGATTATGTGGTATTTTTAAAAATTTGAAAGCTGACTGTTGCGGATTAATCTTTACTCAGCCTTGCTGTATGCATAGACCGGTAAACAATCACCAGCATTTGGACAATAGGTTATTGTGTCAGCTTTCTGATATACATTGGGCATTCATTAAATAAAAAGTAGATCCCAAATCTCAACTAGTGTTAATTGGATTTGTAAGAAATTTCTTCTCCAAATTAATTTAAGAATAATTTCTACTTGATGTTTATATTAAAATTCCAAAATATGAAAGATGTGTTTAATTTCAGAAAGAAAAGAGAATTTGTATTTATTCGTATTCCTTCAATCCCATCAAGTAAAATCCCTAAAGACTAGATTTTGATGAATCCGTTATTTATCATCCATTGAATGTTTTTGAAAAACTCTTCATCTGATATTAATCCCTGGCTCCACCATCCAGCATCTTTTCGTAACCATGATGGTAATTCCTCTTCAGAGTCTCCTTCAAATGTTGTTCCAAATGGCATTGAAATGATATTATTTTCTAAAAGATATTGGAGTCCTGATGAATAGTCGTTATCTGATATTTGATTTAATGACCACCACTTTGCAGTATTTCTAACCCATTCAGGAATTTTAGAAATTATTTCGACAAAATGTTTACCATCTTCAGTTCTACACTGTCTTGGATATGATTCCATTATAGGATTTCCAGATTCGGCACACTCCTCAAAACTATTGATTGTATCTAATGGAGATATTCTCAAAATTTTATCATCATTAGGATTTGGAAATCCTCTACCATCCTGATTGCTTGTAAGGATGTACAAAAACCCATCAGGTCCAGTTTGCACATCACGTAGTCTTCCAAATTCATCTTGGAATAGTTTTTGGTGTAAGACAACCAAGTTATTTTCTAAATCAAACTCTATCATGTGAAGATGACTTCCTCTGAGTGTAGCCACAAAATATTTCCCTTTCCAGTCAGGGATTTTATCTCCAGAGTAGAACTCTGCACCTGATGGTGCCCATGTATCATCACCTGTGTGCAGGATAGGATTTTGCAATCCCTCTGATGTTTCATCACCAATTATGTCTGGCCAGCCATAATTTGTACCTGAAATTATCACATTAATCTCATCATGGGCTACTCCTCTCCATCCTGATGGTCCATGTTCTGTTGCAACCAAATTCCCAGATTCATCCCAATCAATCCCTTGAGGATTTCTATGGCCAATTGAATAAATCGGAGAATTCTTCCATGGGTTATCATTAGGAATTGTTCCGTCAGAATTAATTCTTAGAATCTTTCCGCCTAACGAATTCAGATCTTGAGCTAATTTTGGATCTCCTGCTTCCCCTGTTGTAATGTATAATTTTCCATCTGGGCCAAATTGAATTCTTCCTCCATCATGAAATGGCCCGCCAGGAATTCCATCAAGTAATATTTTATCTTCTGTTAATTCTCCATCTGTAAATTGAAATCTAACAAGTTTGTTTATTGTTGATAAAAATTCATTGTATGTATAATAGATATAGATGAAATTATTTTCTTCAAATTTTGGATCCACTGCAATTCCTAACATTCCTCCTTCAACTCCTCCAACACCAAGTGACAATATGGGCTCATCCAACAGTGTTCCATTTTCAATAATTCTGATGTGTCCGTTTCTTTCTGTAAATATGACGGTCCCATCAGGTAACCAATCAATACTCCATGGGATAGTGAGGTTGTCAGCTACTATGTCCACTTTCACTCCAAGATCATGATATTCTTGAGCAAGTGCTACAGGTATTGAAAACAAAAAAATTATAAAAATTACTCCATACAATAAACCATTCATGCAACTCTTACATTAAACGTAGATAAATAATTAGACATTGCTTAGGAAATTGGCTGGCCTTGATGTTGACCTTTCTCACAAAAATTACAAATCTCTTTGATTATTGATTTGACTTTATCTTCGTCATTTTCAAATTTGGCTTCGACAATAGCATTCTCTTCTTCATATCTGTGACCAAACTCCTTGATTTTACTTGGACAATCACATTTGTTGCATTGACATTTTTTCACATTATTTTGGATTCTACAACAAATCTAAGTATTTGCTTTAAAATCTATAAGGTGATTTATTACGAAATAGGAAACGAGGTATACTGGAAAACTACGAATTCTAGATGCTTCCATCTTTTTTCGTGTTTTCCTTTTTTACTACCTGTCCACCTCCTCAAATTTCTCCTTTTGAATTTCGGCAGATATGATAGACCTCGTTATTCTAGTTGTGCAAAAATAAAATTTAAAGAGTTCTGTATAAAATCTTAACATTTGTTTATTATTAATTTTTTAATCATACAGATGTACATTAATTCATGATTTCTATTATCTCCCATAATCAATTTTAGAATCATTTTTGCTAATTGCCTAATTGTGTTAAATACACAAAACCACATCTAATCCAATATGACAAATGAGAAATTTTCAATTGAGGATATCAAAAATAAAATCAAAGATATTTTGGCTGAACCTGAAATTCGATATTGTGGTTTAATTGATTGCAAAGGAGAATTAATCGCAGGTGATTTTAAGGAAGGCATAATCCCTTTTGAAAATGATGCAAGACGAAGACAGACATTTCAAGAACTAGCACACAGAGTTGCAAATAGAAAGGGATTTGATGCAAATTTAGGCAGAGTCAAATATTCTTCTTCAAGGCGAGAAAAAGTTGTAATGATGAGTTTTCCATTTGGAAGATACATCTTACTAGTTATTGCAGAGCCAAGTGTAAACATCGATAGGCTTGGTTGGAAAGTTATTTACAAGCTAGAGCATCAGTGGTCTGAATTTCATGGGCTGTAGAGTATTGTAAAAACTATAATTTTTTGAGTATTTAGTACATTGTTTGTAATCTATAATTATAATCAGCTAAATTCCAAAATTATATCAGAACATAGATGTTATATCATGATGAAGAGTTAAATGAAAAAGAATTAGAAAAGATATTTGAGAAATTAGATCCTAAAACTATCGAGCAAATTCAAAAACTCTATGAAAATACTGATTAAAAAAATCTAAAGTTGTGATTTTTATTTAATTTATTTCTAGTCTACTATTTCTCTTGCAATTTTATCATGACAAGTGCACTTACAAATTCTGTAAAAATCACCATCATGCTCTGGATTGCAACTTGAACACCCATTACCTGATGCCATTTTTACTGTAAGGGAATTTTGAATATTTTAATTTTTTGCTAGGAATATTAATTCAAGAAATTACAAGTTTTTTTGCCCTTGCAAGTACTGCAGACCATTGAACCCAAGTTAATCTTCCTGTCTGTGTATTTTGCTTTGAAGGATGATATGATGTGATGATCTTTATGGTATCGTATTTGAATAATTTATTGTGCCCAAATTTATCGGGTTTTACCTTGTATAATTTACAAGTTGCATCATATGCAATTTTTCCAAGACAGAGAACTGTTGTAATGTTTTTTAGAATCTTTCTTTCTTGCTCCAAAAAACTAAAACAAGTGTCCATCTCTTCTCGGGTTGGTTTGTTTTGTGGTGGTGCACACCTTACTGCTGCAGTGATATACGCATTTTTGAGTATCAATCCGTCATCAATATTTTGACTAGTAGGAATTGACGCAAATCCATGTTTGTGCATTACTTTTGCCACCCAGTCTCCCGATGAATCACCTGTGAACATTCTACCTGTTCTATTTCCACCGTGTGCAGCTGGTGCCAAACCGACAATGAGTAATTTCCCATTTACATCACCAAATCCAGATAGTGGCTTACCATAGTATTTTTCATCTTTGAATCGTCGAACCTTATTTTTTGCAACATCTCTAATGTAGACTGATAGTCTTGGACACTTTTTGCAGCTTGCAATCTTTTTGTTTAGTGATTCAATTGATTTCAATAGTATTGAATTGAATTTGTTGTATTAAAAATTCTACTGGGTATTTTTTTCAATAAAACAAGATTCTATGTATCCGCTGCTGTTTGAATAGTGATACACAATTCCATGTGGTAGTTTTGTTTGTCCAATTAATTTCATGATTTTACCTTAAAATTTTTTTACTTAACAAAATGCGTGTTCAAAAACTACACCCGCTTTGGATCTCTATCTGTATTAATTCCAGTAGATTTAAGCCCACATTGATAATTCCTCTACAAAATCATTTTCTTTTTGTGTAGGCATAAGGAAATTATCATCAAACCAATAGAAGAAATTTTTAAAAATTAATCTTTTTTCATAACTAATTTGAGTTTAGAGTATTTCATTTTTCTATAAAATCAAATCTGTATTTGCTAGGCGTGAATTACTCAAAAATTGTCTCATTTGTAATAATACTTACTATGATCTTGACCGATATCCTTTATATACAAAAATAAAGAATTTGCGTAATGAAAAGTACACAACTTCTAAGCGTTGTTTTTTCACTGATCATGCTTACTGGAGTAACTGCCGGTAGTACAGCTTTTGCTGATACAGATGATCTTGAAGATAGACTAGAAGACTTTTGTGAAATGAACATCGAGCAGCAACGTGACTTTTTCACTGATTATCCAGATATGGCAGAATATGATGAAAAACTTTCTGTGATTTGTGATATTATAGATGAAGAAGAGCGTGATGATACACTTGATGATTTCATTTTCGATGTTGTTCTAGCTAGAGACGATGTTGAAGACGACTTTGATTCCGAGTTTGAGGAACTTGACGATGAGTTCAATGATGATGGAACAGAAGTAGAAGACGATAGAGACGACAAGTATGACAGACATGCAGATCTTGATGACAGACTAGAGTACTTCTGTGATATGACTACAGATGAAAAACGTCAATTCTTTGCAGACCATCCAAGATTAGCACAATTTTCTGATAGATTAGAAAATTACTGTGATTTATCTGAAGATGATCGAGAAGATAAAATTGATGCATTTATTCGAGAGCATGTTCGTGAAGCAATTGATCTTGATGACAGACTAGAGTACTTCTGTGATATGACTACAGATGAAAAACGTCAATTCTTTGCAGACCATCCAAGATTAGCACAATTTTCTGATAGATTAGAAAATTACTGTGATTTATCTGAAGATGATCGAGATGATGCAATTGACAAATTTGTTGTAGAACACAAAGATATCATACGTGATTACATGAAAGACAAAATTCATGACAAAATAACTGACAAACATCACATGAACTATGACAGATTATGTGCAATGTCCTCAACTGATAGAGCAACTGAAATCAGAGACTCTGAAAAACTTGATAAAATCTCTAAATGGTGTGAAATGACACCTAAAGAGAGAGCTGACTACAAAACTGATCATATGAAAGATACTGTCAAAGATCGTATGATGGATAAATTCTCTCATATGGATTTTGAGAAATACTGTTCAATGACAAATACTGATCTTGCAACTGCAACATTTGATACAGAATTTGTAGAAAAGGCCTCAAAATGGTGTAATATGACACCAGAAGAACGAGAGGACTATGCCAAAGATCACATGAAAGACAAAGTTTCTGAAAGAATCAGAATGTCTGATATGTCTCCACGACTCAAGGCAATGATCATGGAAAAACATGACATTTCTGATGAGAAACGTGAAGAAATCAAGATGAAATACAGAGAAAAACACGGTGAACTAACTGTTGAGCAAAAGTCAGAACTAAAGATGAAATTCAAAGATCACATGAAAAAAGTCAAAATCAAAATGTCTGATGAACGAAGATCAGCAATTCATGACAGATTATCGGACATGAAAGCATTCAAGGAAGAACTTCGTGAACGAGCATCTGAAATGACTGATGAAGAAAAACAACAACTTAGAGAAGATTTCATTCAAAAGGCTAAAGACATGCAATTAGCATGGATTTCCCCACGTACACAAATTGTTGCAGGCATTGATGCTGCAGAAGTAGAATGTCGTGAAGGATTCAGTCTTGTAATGAAAGCATCAAACGGAGTACCGATGTGTCTCAAAGCAAACACTGCTCTTAAGATGATAGATAGAGGAATTGTTATTCCTGCTAACTAATCTTTCTTTTTTATTTTTAAAAAAATTCTATTTTGTACCATTTAATCCCATTTAATTGAAAATAAAATTTTAAAATTAATTTTCTTCAAGCCTACAAAGATTTCTCTTAACAGGATTCTTGAAGGATATCACTTCATTGCATTTTCTGATATATATCCATACAGAAATTTTGGAAGTATGGTAATTTTACAATCCCTTAGGATTCACAACCAATACCGTCTTTGTCTGAATCAAATCTGTGTGGATCCGGTTGTAATACTGTGAATTTCTTTTGCCCGATATCTTTGCAATCCAAGTCAGGTGGACTGGAAGGAATACAAAAGTCTGGATATGACGTATCACAATCATCTTTGATAGGCTCTGGATTTTTATTTGAATTCTCCAATTCTGAAACAGAGTTTGAACATCCATGTTTTTGAGCCCAAGATTCTTTTCCGAATTCACTTGAATCACAAAATCTGTCTTGTAGATATCCTAAATTAGCATCTAGCAATTCTGAATTGAGATTCACACCATTACACGTTATCACACCAACCATTCTTCCATAACTTCCCAGTATTTGTCCATCATCTTCATCTACCAAAACTTTAGAGCCTACTGGACAAATCGTTTCTATAAACTCTCTTGAATCCACCCCTTCAAACATCTTTAATTCAGGAGCTGAAGATAATGCAAATCTAACTGATTGATCATCAACTATGATAGTATCTCCATCAATAATTTTAGTAACTGTTCCCTCAAAGCACTGAGCACTTCCAGAACAATTTAATGAAGATTGTAAATTCTTTCGAGATGTTTCTAATTCTATTTCTTTTGAATCTCCAGTAGTACTCTCTGACTCTGCAAAATCAAATGATGAATGACCATCTCCGCCTATGAAAATCATTAAAATTACGAGGGGAATTCCAACACCTGCACCAATTATGAGTTCTTTTCGCATATTTCTAAAGTAATTCTGTAACTCAAGCATATTAAAATAAAGTTTTAAAAAAACTGCCTAGTTTTGCATAGTTTATGATGACTTTTCCTATCTATATTCGTCCCCACAATCCCCGATTTTCTCAAACAAATCATTTGATTTTGCAGTAACTGAATTAATCAATGAAATATCATCATTATCTAATTTCACATCAAAAACTTTGGCATTGTCATTTCTGTGATTAGTAATTCCTAATCTCGCCCCAATAATTACTCCTGCAACTTGAGATTTATCAAGTACAAATCTGGTAGCAACATTTGCAATACTGCATTGATGCTTTTTTGCAATTTCATCCATGGTACAAAGTAATTCTTGAAATAACTGCCACCCTCCCCAAACATCTATCATATTCTTGTATTTTTGCAAACTAGCTGTCGTCAATTCACCTCTGTGTGGTTCATCTAACCCCAAATATTTTTCAGAAAAGAATCCCCCTAACAGTGTCCCATATGCTAGAATCTTTATTCCATTTTTTACAAAAAACGGCGTCATTATTTTTTCTGGTCTTTGATCTAAAATAGAAAACTGAACTTGGTTTGATACTATATGAAAACCATTTTCAATCATTATTCTAACTCTTTCAGTATCAAAGTTTGTCAAACCCAAATGTTTTATTTTTTGTTCACTCTGCAATTTTGACAAGTGGTGAAGTGCATCAAGATAACTTGTATCATTATAGTCCCACCAATGAAATTGAAGTAAGTCAATACAATCAGTATTCATTTTTTTCAATGATTGCTCAATGTAGTGTGTAACAATACTATTGCTCATTGGACCTGGATTTGGAACAAATTTAGTTAGTGCTTGTGATTGAGTACTGTCGATTTTTTCTCTAAATTCCCCTACCAATGACTCTGCAGGACCGTAAATGTCTGCCAAATCCCAAGTTGTAAATCCTGAATTATGGTATTCTATCATGTCTGTAATCGCTAAATCTTTCTCAATCTGACCATGACCTCCTGCAACTTGCCACATTCCGTTTAGAATTCTGCAAATCTCTAAATCCTTTGCAAGAGCAGTTTTCTCAATTGACACAAGTTTCTTAGAAAAAATCTCTTTAAAAAACTGGCATTCTCACAGAAATATCTAAATCACAACCATCTTAGAAAGAATCATCTTGGAACTACCGCGCGGAATGAAAGATTTTGAGGGTGCAGAAAATGCAAATCTTGAACATATCCGATACCATTTCAAACAACTATCCAATTTGTACGGGTTCTCGTTCATGGATCCTTCTCCAATCGAACTGCTATCTACTTTGGAAACAAAGTCAGGTCCAGGAATTAGAGATGAAATTTACTATTTCAAAGATAAAGGGGACAGAGAAGTTGCATTAAGATTTGATTTTACAATGGGTTTGACAAGATATGCCGCATCTCAAAAATCTATGAAACTACCTGCAAAACTCTCAAGTTTTGGTGGTGTATTCAGATATGACGAACCACAAAAGGGACGATATCGATATTTTCACCAATGGGATATCGAGGTGTATGGGAAATCTTCCATTGAATCAGAAGCTGAAATAATTGAACTGACCTCCAGATTATTTGATTCACTATTACTCAAAGGAATTACAATTGACATTAATCATAGAAATCTAGTAGAGTCTTACATTAACAAAATTTTCAATTCAAAAGAACCTGAACTAGTCGCTGATATTTTAAGAGCAGTAGATAAAATTGCAAAAAAATCCAAAGATGAAATTCTAAAAGAATTTCTAGCAAAAGGATACGAAACAGAAAAAATAGAAAAGATTCTAGAGTTCTCAGAAATTAAAGGAACAATTTCAGAAGTTGAAAAATTATTTGATACGACACAATTAGAATCATGGGATGAACTAAAACAATTATTTGATTCACTTGAAAATCGTGGTGTTTCTAATGTAAGAATTAATTTTGGTATAGTTAGAGGATTGGATTATTATTCAGGAATTGTTTTTGAAGTATTTGATAAAAATTCAACATTAGGAGCATTGGCAGGTGGTGGTAGATATGATACACTGACTAAAGCATTTGGAAGAGAAGACATTGGTGCAACTGGAGTTGCAGGGGGAGCTGAAAGAATTATTCTTACAATGCAAGAGCAAAAAATAATTCCAGAAATATTACAAAAAAGAGTTGCTGTGTTATACATCAATGAGGAAATGCAAAAAGTTGCTCATTCAATTGCTTCGCTATTAAGACTCAATAATATCCCAACTGATATTGACTTGGCAGGAAGAAATCTAAAAAAACAAATGGATATTGCAAACAATGCAAAATTTTCAATTATAGTTGGACCTGATGAGCTTGAAGAAGGAAATGTTGTTCTAAAAGATATGATTAATGGAACAGAAGGAACGATTTCACTAGAGAAATTAACTGAAGATCCAAAATCTGTTCTTAATTTAGAAAAGCTCTAGTTAGCATCATAATTTCAGGACCTGTAGTTAATGATCCAACAATTATGGAATGATTATTTGCCAATATTCCTGATGCAACATATGGAATTCCATTATTAATGGAGCATTGCTCAATTTTTACGCCTAATAAATTGGAAAATGTCTTCATATCTTCCTCGTCAGCTTCTGGATGGATGGCAGCACCAGAATTATTTGCAACCATTACAGCACCTGTTTGATTAAAACCTGCAATTTTTTTCTGAATTACTTCTACTCCTAAAACATCTGAAATATTTTTGCAGTCTTGAGAAGATAACCATGGGGAAACAACTGCTCCTTTATCATTTGTACAAATTACATTTCCTAAGGCCGATAATTTTGAATCAAGAACTCCTACTTCTAATTCTGTTTCATTTTTGAGAAAATCATATTCATCTTGGTAAGCTGTTTTTGGAATTAGAATTCCTTTGTTATTCATCACACATAATGATCCAATTAGTCTTGTATTTGCAATTGACATGAATAGACATTCCACATCAAGATGTTTTGCAAGTTTGTCTGCTTTTGATTGTGCATATCCCATTGGGAGTAAAATTACACTATCGTTAACTCTAGTGTAAACCCCGATGTTAGGGCCACGATACACATCAAATTTGATAATATCCATATCCCGAGAATTGATCGTTCAGCGTTATGAACGTAAGGAAATCATTCCTAGCAGATCGATATTTTACCATGAATACATAATTCAGCTTATCTAGCTTTAAATAATAACCCTGAAAAATTATACTATGCCAATAGCAGAAAATTTCCCTGAAGGCCTAAAGCCTATTGGAAAAATTAACCTCGATGATGGAAATTTCCATATCATGTGGGGTCCCGGTAAAGAAAAAAACACTGATGGCTCACCAGCTGAGGTATTAGCAGATTCTGATGTAGTGGCAGCATACACTGCAAGAGGAGAAGAACAAGTTCCTCTTGGTGTTAGTGGAACAATGGTAGCCGTTGATTGGGATTCTTGTGTAGCAGATGGAGCATGTATTGAAGCATGTCCTGTTCAAGTATTCCAATGGTACAGAACTGAAAAAGACATTCCAGCCAAAGATGTTGTTGGTCAAACTTTTGCAGGAACTGGTTCAAATGAAAAAGATCAAAGAAAAGATCTAACTGACAAGGCAGATCCAATCAGAGAACATGATTGTATTTGGTGCATGGCATGTGTATCAGTATGTCCACCACAAGCTATCAAAGTTGATCAATCAAATGTTGAAAAACATGAAGCCGCAGCCAAAACTCTTTAGAATTTCAAGACCGATTATATCTAGAAATTTTTATTATTTTTTATTTAGTCTCGACTAATTATATCTAGATTTAAATAATATTTTGAGGTAGTCTGATTATGGCAGATCTACAAATACCAGAAGACTTTTGTCACAACGATGTAAAACCAAAGGGAAAAACAAGCCATGCAGATGGTGAGAATTTCCACTGGATTTGGGGTGAGGGAAGAACTGATGGTGCAGCATTCTCAAATGAAGATGTAAAAGCAGCCTATGAAGCAAGAGGAGAAAAACAAGTTCCTCTTGGAATTCATGGAACTACTGTTGCAGTCGATTGGGATTCCTGTGTAGCCGCTGGTTCATGCATGAGTGTATGTCCAGTACAAACATTCCAATGGTACAGAACCGAAAAAGATATTCCAGCAGATAAAGTAATGGGAGAAACTTTTGAAGGAACTGGCCTAACAGAACAAGATGAAAGATTAGATTATACAGACAAATCACAACCAATCAGAGAACACGATTGTACAGTTTGTATGGCATGTCAAGAAATCTGTCCTGAAGGAGCTATTCGTATCGAATCAGCTAACCAAGAATGGCACGAGAAAGCAGCCGGAACATATGTAATTATGAAATCTGGTTCTGAAAACCCACACGCACACGATTAAAGAAATTTTTTCTTTTTTCTTATTTTTCTATTCCACATCAACAAATTTTAATCACTTCTATTGAACAGTTTTCGCAGAGGTCGCCTAGCTCGGTAGGGCGCGGGCCTTGAGAGCCTGTGTGCGCAAGCATACGGGGGTTCAAATCCCTCTCTCTGCGTTTTAATTTTCTATTTTTCCGAGTTCTGCTAGCATTGCAGATAGCTGAATTTCAGAATTTGCTCCAACTAGAACTCTATAATCATATTTTGCAATTATCTCTAAAATATCTGATAACTTTTCATGCTTTGATTTGAAAACTGCTGAGTTGAGATATTTTAGAAAATCTGATTCTGACATTCCATACACCTTGATTAATTCAATCATCTTCTCTCTTGCTTCTGCAACCTTGCCTGCTAATGCAATCTTTAGAACCTCATCTACATCAGAGGTTTTGGTCAGACCTGCTGAACCCTTGACATGTTCTTCAGTAATTCCTCCCAGACTTGCAGTTGCCTGCATTAGATTAATTGCATGTCTCATATCTCCTTCAGAATAATCATAAATTGCTTTGAGTCCTTTTTTATCAAATTTGACTTTCTCTTTTTTTGCAATCTCCTCTAACCTTTTGATGAGATCCTCTTCTGGAATTGTTGTAAACTTGAAGGTAGCACATCTGCTTTGAATTGGGTCGATAATTTTTGATATGTTATTTGCAATGAAAATAAACCTGCAATATTTTGCAGTGTCTTCTATGATTCTTCTAAGTGCTGTTTGAGCATCTGCAGTCATCTCATCTGCTTCATCTAGTATGATGATCTTGAATGGAACTTCTCCCATTCCGGCAAATCTTGAAAATTTCTTTACCTTCTCTCTGACCATGCCAATCCCTCTCTCATCTGAAGCGTTTAGCTCTAATGTGTAATCTTTGAAATTTACTCCTAAAATTTGATTTGCAATACATAATGCAGCAGTTGTCTTTCCAACTCCTGCAGAACCTGAAAACATCAAATGTGGCATGTCTGTTGGATCTTTGATTAATGCCTCTAAACTGCCAATAATTTCAGTTTGATTTACAATTTCTGAGAGTTTTGTTGGCCTATACTTTTCTACCCACATACCACTATCCAGCATGAGTCCTAAGGGCTAAACCCCATTAATAAATCCGAATTGGTTATAGTATCATACCATATCTTAAAATCAAAATATAACAAAATCTCCTTGCGATCAGCCTGAGATTAATTAGGATCAATTGATCTCACCAAATTGTTAACAGAATTGATCGATCCGATACTTGAGGATCTAAAAGAGGATAAGTGATCTCGCATGGAAATTGACAAAGTAGAAAAAGTTCATTCTATTGGATACCGCCTAAAGGATGCTAAATTTACAGTTAATCAAGATTTTAAGTTCAATGTTGCTGGAGTAAAAATTGAAGCAACGCAGGGTGATACTAACAACATTCCTCAATGGGTCGGAAAGATTCTATCTGAGAATAACCTCGGGGTATTGGATTCTCCTGATATGATTACCGAATTAAAGCAAGCACTATCGAAAGAAAAGATGGTTGGCGAATATCAAATATCAACACTTGATCCGCATTTTTACATTAAATTAAGAGAATCACTAAAAGAATTGAATCGTGATGATTTTGATAAAGTTGAAAGCATGATGCTTGAATTGTTTAGAATGCGAAGGGGTAAACTTGTAAAGATGGCAGACTCTATCAAACTAAATTCTGAATTATACAACAAACTAACTGTTGAAGAAAATATTTTCTACAAAACTATCTATGATAACAGCAAAGAATTTGAAAAACAAATTACAGGAGGCATAAATGAGCACCAAACAAACTAGTACTTTTACTGATTCTGCTTTATCTGATAAAGTAAAAGAATTTCTAACTAGATTCAAAGATAAGAATGGTAATTACAAGTATGTAGATGCAATCGACGAGATGATGCCAAAGAATTCTAAATACATCATAGTAGATTATAATGATTTAGTAGTCGAACCACAAATTGAAGTAATTTTTTCTTCAAATCCTGATAGAATCTTTGATGCATTTTCTAGAGCAATCAAAGAAGCTCTTCAAACAAGATTTCCTGATTATGCTGAAAAAATCAAAGATGAAGTTCGTGTAAGGTTAATTAATTTTCCACTTGAAAGAAGCTTAAGACAAATCAATGCTGAAACAATTGGACACATTACTAGTGTTTCAGGAATGGTAGTTAGAGCATCCGAAGTAAAGCCTCTAGCAAAAGAACTAGTTTTTGTATGCCCTGATGAGCATACAACCAAAGTAATTCAACTAAAAGGAATGGATGTAAAAATTCCAGTTGTATGTGACAATCCAAATTGCAAACAGCGTGACTTTGAGTTAAAACCTGAAGCTAGTAAGTTCATTGATTTTCAGATACTTAGATTACAAGAACTCCCTGAGGACTTGCCTCCGGGACAACTTCCTCACTATATTGATGTCACAATTAGGCAGGATTTAGTAGATAATTCAAGACCTGGTGATAGAATTATTCTTACAGGTGTTGTCAGAGTTGAACAAGAATCTGTAGCAGGGATTCAGAGAGGTCATAGTGGATTATATCGATTAAGAATTGAAGGAAATAATATTGAATTTCTAAGTGGACGTGGTTCTAAAACTGATAGAAAAATAGGGAGAGAAGAAATTTCACCTGAAGAAGAAAAGATGATCAAATCTCTTGGTCAAAGTTCTGATGTTTATCAAAGATTGATTGATTCATTTGCACCACACATTCAGGGACAAGCATTAATCAAAGAAGCAATTTTGCTACTAATTGTAGGTTCTAATCAGAGATTACTTGGTGATGGAAGTAAGATTCGAGGAGACATTAACGTATTTCTAGTTGGAGATCCTGGTACTGCAAAAAGTGAGATGCTAAAATTCTGTGCAAGAATTGCACCAAGAGGCTTGTATACTTCTGGTAGGGGTTCAACTGCTGCAGGACTTACTGCTGCAGTAGTCCGAGATAAAACAGGAATTATGATGTTGGAAGCTGGTGCTGTAGTGCTTGGTGATCAAGGTCTAGTAAGTATAGACGAATTTGACAAGATGAAACCTGAAGATAGAAGTGCTTTACACGAAGTCATGGAACAGCAATCAGCAAGTATTGCAAAGGGTGGTATAGTTGCAACATTAAATGCGAGAACTTCAATTTTAGCTGCTGCAAACCCAATGTATGGAAAATATGATCCATTCAAAAATATTACAGAAAATGTAAATCTACCAATTCCGTTACTTACAAGATTTGATTTGATCTTTGTAGTAAGAGACATTCCTACAAAAGAACGAGATGAAAAGATTGCAAGACACATTATTCAAAGAAATACTACTCAAGGAACTGATAAAAAATCTGTAATTGAAGTTGATTTACTTACAAAATACCTATCATATGCAAAACGTGGAATTCCTGAATTAACAAAAGAAGCCGAAGAAAAAATTCTATCATACTATCTCCAGATGAGAAATGTAGAATCTGAAGAAATGATTACCGTTACTCCAAGACAATTAGAAGGAATTATTCGACTCTCTACTGCTAGAGCAAGATTGCTCATGAAAGACAAGGTAGAAGAAGAGGATGCTGAGCGTGCAATCTTCCTAATTCAGAGTATGCTTCAAGATGCAGGAGTTGATGTCAATACTGGAAAGGTAGACCTTGGTGTCTTACAAGGAAAGCCAAGAAGTGAGGTATCAAAAATGCAATTATTCATGGATATCCTAAAAAGTCTAGAAGGTGACAATAAAGTCCCAGTAGAGGAAAGGACGTTTGTCCAAGAACTTGAAAAGAGTGAAAAATTCACAGAAGAGGAAGCTCGAAACTATATCCGAAGAATGCTCAGAGAAGCATCTATTTATGAATCAAAACCCGGTCACTATAACCGAGTATGAAAATTGAAAAACTAGATCTTCCAAAATCAGCAATTGATTTTTTACAATCTCAAGGTTTTGAAAAATTATATCCTCCACAAGCTGACAGTGTAAAGTCTGGATTATTAGATGGTAAAAGTATTCTAGTATCTGCCCCTACTGCAAGTGGAAAGACTTTGATTGCAATGCTTGCAATGATTAGTTATCTTTCAAAAAATGATGGAAAAGTAGTTTATCTTAGTCCATTGCGAGCACTTGCAGCTGAAAAGTTTTCTGAATTTAAAAAATTAGAAAAAGTAGCATTAGGAAAAAAAATTAAAATTGGAATATCTACTGGTGATTTTGAAAATATTGAGAAAAACCTAGAGAAAAGTAACGTGTTGATATTAACAAATGAAAAGATGGATTCCATAATTAGGCATGGTGTGGAATGGGTTGAAGAAATTGGCCTAGTAATTTCAGATGAAGTACATTTGATAGGAGACGAAAGTCGTGGACCAACACTTGAAATGATATTGACTCAGCTAAAACTTTTGGATACAAAACCCCAACTTGTAGGTCTTAGTGCGACAATTACAAATTCTGATGAAATTGCAGATTGGCTAAATTGTAAACTAGTAAAAAATGACTGGCGACCAGTACCTCTCTCAGAAGGAGTATGTGATGGGGGGGAGGTGACTATGAGTGATGGTAAAACCTTTGAAGTTGAGCGCAGTCTCCGTGGAACACCTATTGATTTAGGCGTACAATCAGTACAACAAGGGGGTCAATCACTAGTATTTGCTGAAACTAGAACTCGCTCAAAATCTCTAGCAACAAAAGCTGCTGATGCAATTTTTCAGATTTTAAAAAAAAATGAATTACATGATTTGGAAAAAACATCAAAAAAAATCCTCTCTGAAAATGAACATACTGAATTAGTAAAAACTTTGGCTGTTCTTGTTAAAAAAGGAGTTGCATTTCATCATGCAGGATTAAATCAAAAATGCAGAGAGATCATAGAGACTGAATTTCGTAAAGGGACAATCAAACTATTATCGTCTACACCAACTTTAGCTGCAGGGGTGAATCTTCCCGCAAGAAGAGTTGTAATTTCAAATATTAATCGATACAATGCAAAAGTTGGGGCAAATAGACCGATTAGTATTCTAGAGTACAAACAACTATGTGGCAGAGCAGGACGACCTCAATACGATGATTTTGGTGAATCAATAATTGTTGGAAATGGAAACACTGAAGATCTTATAGAGTATTACATAAATGGAGAACCAGAACCAATTGTTTCAAAGATCACTGATGATAAGTCTTTGAGAACTCATATTCTCAGTGTAATTGTGACACATCCTGGAATTAAAAAAGAAGAGATCTTGGAATTCTTTTTGCAAACCTTGGGAGGATTACAATCAAGAAAACCCACGTTAAAATTTGCAATTGACATCTCTCTACGTTTTCTTTCTAGCAAGTATCTGATAATAAAAAAAGGAGAAAGATATGCAGCTACTGAATTTGGAAAAAAGACATCAATGTTGTATATTGATCCCTTAACTGCAACATATTTTAGAGATGCAATTGAAAATGTATCTGAAGAACGAAATCATACGTTTGGATTTTTACATTTAATTTCCAATTGTGATGAATTTTTTCCAAAATTTTCACTACGACAAAAAGACTATGAATCAGCTAGTTTGATGATAGAAAACAATTCCTCAGAACTCTTAGAGCCAATTTCTGAATATGATTGCTCAAGAAGCCTTTTGGCTTTGCAGTCATGGATTACCGAGTCTTCAGAATTGTCTCTCTCTGATAGCCTTGGAATAGAGTCAGGAGATATGCATAGGATGGCTGAAAATGCCAATTGGCTTACATACTGCTTAAGAGAGATTTCAAAACACGTCGAGAGAGCTGATTTACTAGACGAATTAGCTGATTTACGAACAAGAATTGTATATGGAATTAGAAAAGAATTACTTGACCTGGTTAAAGTCAAAGGAATCGGAAGAGTCAGAGCCAGAATTCTATACAAACATGGGATAAAGAATTTAGATGATTTGTCAAAAATCCCTGTGAATAAATTAGCAGAGATTGATAAAATTGGTTCAACCATTGCGGATAACATAAAGGCCGAGTTACGAAAGGTTAGATAATTGATTGAATTAATACTTCCAGCAATAGTTTCTTGTCTTGTTGCATTTTTTGTAGTTTTTGCAATGACTCCACCTCTAATCAAATTCCTTAAAAATAGAAATTTTGCAGTCAAGGATGTAAATAAAAAAGAAGATGTAATGGTTGTAAGACCTGGAGGGATATCTATAATTGCGGGAATTATTACCTCAGAAATTGTACTTTATGCATTTTTACAACTAAATGAAATTCTAGCAATAATCATTACAACATTTGCAGCTTTTCTAATAGGATATGTTGATGACAGAAAAGTTATGGGTGGCTGGTTTAAACCTGTAGCACTTGCAATTGCTGCGCTTCCAATCATAGCTTTTGGTGTTTATGATTCTGATCTTGCTTTCCCTATATTTGGAACAGTTCAAATTCCTGCATTATATCTTGGTTTGATTATTTTTATGATTCCAATTACTGGAAACACAATTAATTCAATTGATGTTCTAAATGGAGTTGCTAGTGGTTTTATGGTTATTGCAAGTTTTTCATTATCAGTATGTTTGTTTGTAATGCAAAATTATGAAATTGCAATTGTTAGTTTGCCATTAGGCTTTGTTTCCTTGGCATTTTACAAATACCATAAAGTACCAAGTAAAATATTTCCAGGAGATTCCGGTGCATTAACTCTTGGTGCAATGTATGGTGCAATTGCTATTGTAGGGGGTGTTGAAATTATTGCAGCTGTTGCACTACTGCCTGCTGTTATCAACTCATTTTTGTTTCTTTCAAGCGTAAAACGAATAGTGGAACACAGACAAGTCAAGGGTAAGCCTGTAGAGCATACTGATGACTTTAAGCTAAAAGCAACTGATGACAAAACTGCCCCTGTAACTTTGGTTAGATTAATTCTTGCTGGAGGATCACTTACCGAAAAACAGGTTGGGTTTGCAATATTCAGGTTGACTGTATTTTCAGGAATATTGGCAATTATTACTGCATTTTTGATGGGAGTATACATATGAAATCTGGTCTGTATGGATTCTTGTTTGGCATGTGGATTTTGATTCTGCTTGGTGGGGGAATTCTTGTTACAATTTTAGGACCTATCTCAATTTCTGGATTTGGTCAATTGGATCTATTCATTTCATCAATCATTAAAGCTATTATCGCTATAGTGCTTGTTGTAGTTTGGATTCTAATTTTGGCAAAATTGAAAAACTGGATTTTTAGAAAAGAAATTAAATCTTAACTCTCTTTCCATTTTCTTTGTTTCTTGTCATATTCTTCCCTGCTATATCTAATGGTTGCCGGAGAACCAATCACAACTGAGTTTTCAGGAACATCTCTTGTTACTACAGCTCCCATTGCAACAACACTATTTTTTTTTATAGTTACTCCTGCTTTGATTACTGCACGTGCACCAATAATTACATTATCTTCAATGGTAACTCCTATCATTTTGTCACACATTGGAAATGGATCATTTGTCAGAGCAGCTGCTGGACCGATGAAAACATTTTTTCCAATTCTAGACAAAGGTGGAATGTATGCTTGTCCTTCTATCTTTGTGTTCTCACCAATTTTTACATCATAATCGATGTGTGCAAGAGATCCTATTTTGACATTATTGCCAATCTCTACATTGTCTCCTACGTATGAGAAATGCCAAATCTGAACATTCTCACCAATTTTCGCTTTATCTGAAACAAAATTTGTAACCATTATCTCACAAATGCCATGGATTTCCTTGTGTAATAATTTTTTCAGGTAATTCCTCTTTGTAATTTTTTAGAAAATCTATCTCCTGTTTCTTGTCTCTTAGTTCATCAGGGAGCATGATTGGAATTCCTTCTATGATTGGATAAAATCTTGAACATTTTTTACAAAATAATGCGCCTTCTGAAATTACATCATCTTTTTCTTTGATCTCAAATAATTCTAATGGGTGATTTTTATCAATTGGACATGCCAATATGTCCATCATTGTTTTATTCATTTTAAATCCAGATAAATTGGAATTCCCTTTAAACTAGATAAAAGTGCCGCTTCTGCTATTTTTGTCACGTTTACTGCTTCTTGTGCTTTGACAATATGTTCATTTTTACCTTCAATTGCTCCAAGGAAACTCTTAATTTCTAATAATAATGGCTCTTGTTTCTCATTTTGAATCGTTTCATTTTCTTCATCTTTTTCTACAGTAATTTCTTGAGAGATAAAATCTGATGAAATTATTGCATCAGTACACACTGCATTAAATTTTCTTAGTTTTTTTGGAGTAATCCAATTTGATGAAATAATTGCAACTTTGTCATCTTTGTATCCTAGCATTATGCTTGCAAAATCTTCATGCTCATGTCTAATTTTTCCTGCTCTTGCAAATACAACATGAGGCATGTCATCAAATAACCAATTTGCAGTATCAATGTCATGAACCGATGTATCGTAAATAATTCCAACATCTTTGATGTGGAGAGGCATTCTATTTTCACGATGAAATTCTAGCATTACTAAATCGCCAAATTTTTTTTCCTTGACAAGTTTTTTTACTACATCTACTGCTGGATTAAATCGCTCAATATACCCACATGTGAGAATCACTTTGTTTTTTTCTGCAAGTTTTGCCAATACTTCCCCATCCTCAGATTTGTAAGTCATGGGCTTTTCTACAAATACATGTTTTTTTGCCTCTAACAATTTTTTTGTAATTTGGGTATGTGTTGATGTGGGTGTTACTACAAATGCTCCATCAAATTCTTCAGATTTTAGTAATTCATCTAATGAATCATAATAATTTACAGAATATTTTTCTCCATATTCTTTGCTTTTTTTAAGATCAGTATCACATATTGCCGAAAGCACTCCCAATTGGGATAAAATTCTTGTATGGTTTTTGCCCCATCCACCAGTTCCAATTTGAATAATTTTCATCTAATACACTTCCGTCAGCCAATGTGAATAATCGATATTTTTGTTCATTACAATATCTGTATACTCTTGCATCATTTTCTTTGTAATGTCTCCTGGTTTACCACTTCCAATCTTTTTTGAATCCATTGATATGATTGGTGTAATCTCAGCTGCAGTTCCTGTAAGAAAAATTTCTTCTGAAATAATTAACTCGCTTCTGGTAATTTCTCTTTCTAGTATATCTATGTCCAAATCTTTTGCAATTTTTATTATTGCATCTCTGGTTATTCCTTCAAGTGCGGATGATGATAATGTCGGTGTTATCAATTGCCCCTCTCTAACAATAAAGATATTTTCTCCTGGAGCTTCACTTACATTTCCGTTATGATCAAGCAAAATTGCCTCATCAAAACCATTTCTTTTTGCTTCTTGTGTTGCTATAATTGAATTAAGATAATTCCCGCCCATTTTTGCTTGTGGTGGTGTAGACATATCTGAGAATTTTCTCCAAGATACAACTCCTGCTGTAATTCCATTTTTATTAAATAAATCCCCAAAAGGAAATGTGAAAATTGCAACATTTGTTGGTGCCTTTTCAGTTACGTGTAAATTAATTCCGTAATCCCCTACAAAATAAAATGGTCTTATGTAACATGATTTTTGTATCTTATTTTTTCTACAAATTCCTATTATTGCATCAGTGATTTCTTTATCTGAAAAATTAAGTGAGATATTGTAATACTGCCCAGATCTTCTAAATCGTTTAACATGCTCATCTAGTCTAAAGATAAAGAGATTTTTTCCATTCCAGTATGCTCTGATTCCTTCAAAGATTGATGTTCCGTAATGAATTGCATGTGTAGTAATTGGAACTTGGGCTTTTTCTGAAATAACATACTTTCCATCAAACCAGACATATTTTGAAAGTGGAAGTTTCATAGGAAAATTTTTAGCAGTTGCGTATTAATCTATTTTCAATCTAACAAATCCACAATATTCGTGAGTGAGGTATCAAATCATGCTTTATGGTGATTTTTTTGACCATCCTTCTTTGGGAAATTTCATTCCTGCAACTCTGGTAGTCAAATCGTCCATATGTGCATATTTCTCAACTGTTTCCCAATCATCCTCGATTATTTTGGCAATGTTTTCTGGAACGTGCTCTTTCCATGAAGACTTTTTTCCAAGAGCCGCATCATACAATTTCTCTTTAACAGATGCAGCAGAAAGTGCTTTTCTTTCACCTATTTTGGGTTTCAATCTGTAAATTCTAAGCATATATCCTTCCGCCTTGTCACCTGTGTATGAAAAAAAATCTCCTTCAACTCCCCTGAGAATTTGTTTTCTTAATTTCCATGATCTAGGTGCAAGTAATGGTGGGAGGTATTTCTTAAACGGGGAGAAAAAAGCGTAATCATCAGAAATTTGAATTGAATCTCGAAAAACTGATAAAAGCATCTTCTTTCTAGTTTCGAAATTAAATGGAAAACTTTTACTGTTAACTTCTTTTTTTCCATCTATGAAAACTACTGGCATGACTTTGACAATATCTGCCTCTTTTTTTAATTCTGAAATTATTTCAACATGAGCATTTGTTACCGGATTTAGATGTGCAAGATATAGGGCAGTAATCAATTGATTTTCCTAAATGAATCTTCTATTTCAATGATTGATTTTTAGACTTGTTTTTAAAAAAAAATCATCCATATGATTCGTATTTGACTTCAAAGCTTCCGTCTTCACGTTTATCATGTTCTGTAACAAAGCCTTTTGGTTTTAAAAAGTCCATTACTCCATCAATTGTTCCTTGCCAACCACAAACATAGAACATGGTATTTTCTTTAGTAATTGTATCTCCAATTAATTCTTCTAGAGGTGACATTCCATTTTCTCTAGGTCTCAAAAATGTTTCAACCCTTCCAATTTGACCCGCCCATGATCTGTTAAACCATTCTTGAGGTCTACTGATTGCTGCTCTATATTTAAAATTCCATTCATCCTTACCTTTTGCTATGCTTTCATTTTCAAGATTTGTTAGCAAGTCTTTGTAACTTAATTCATCAACATAACTTGCACCGTGTAAAACTATGATTTCCCTCTTATCCCCAGCATCATGAAGATGTTGTGCAAAACTCACAAATGGTGCTAATCCTGTTCCACCACCAATACAAATTATTCTTCTATTATCCTTTTCACCATTTGGAAGTTCTTCATTAATTAACAATGCTCTGCCAGTAGGTTTTAACCAGAGAATTTCATCTCCTTCTTTTGTATTAAATATTTGAGTAGTTAATCTTCCTGGGAGTGGCTTTCTAACCCATCTAATTACAAGCTCAATGTAATCTCTATTTTCTGGATGAGATGCAATTGAATATGCTCTTCTAACTATTTTACCTCCTTCTGCTGGATTTGGTAATCCTAACGTGATAAATTGACCTGCTTTATAATCTGGAACGGGTCCATCTTTTGGAACTAATCTAATTATTACAAGATCTTCTTTTAGTAATTGAACATAAGTGACAGTTGCTTTGTTATCTACTACCATAACGATTGAACCATCATTATCAAGGTTAAATATATTGTGTTAATTTTACAGGTGGATTACAAGAAAACCGCTAAACGTTAATAACCAATTTAAAAAATTCTATTCAATCAGATTTCTGATAATTGGGCCGGTCGTCTAGTCTGGTAGGATAGGTGCATGGCATGCATCGGATCAAGGGTTCAAATCCCTTCCGGTCCACTATTTTAATTTTAAAAGTAATTTTTCCAATTCAGTATCCTTCTCTTTCTTAAGTTCATTTTTTCTCTCTTCAGAAACTGAAATTCTTAGATCAATTATTGCATGAAGTGCACTCTTTCTTACTTCTATATTTGAATCTAAAAGTGATTCTAAGAAAACTTCTTTTGCATTTTCTGCCTTTAGGTGACCTAATGCGCCTATTGCACATGATCTAACCATTGAACGTTTATCTTTTGTAAGTTTAATTATTTCTGGGATTGAATTTACTTCGTTTCTGTTTGCTAATACTAGTGATGCAAAACCTCTAATGTTTTTACTTGTGGAATTAAGGCTTTTAATTAAAAAATTAGAAATGTCATTTTCATTTAAGATAAGTGAACTAAACGCTTCTCCTCTTACTTGAATATCGTCGTCATCTAATTTCGAAATAATTTTTTCCAAAATTATTGGATTGTTTATGTTATCCATAGTTTCTAAAATTCTGATTTTTTCTTGATTGTTTCCTGATTCTAAAACTTTTGAAATGTTTTCCAAGTTCGCTAGAAATCCTCCTTTCTGGTTAATATTAGTTAAAATTTTTCAATATTTTTTCAACAAATTCAAAAAAACACTTTTAGCTTTAAATTATCCTTAAATAGTAAAATTTCTATGTCAAACGAAGCCAGAGACACCATATTCATTGGTAAGAAACCATTGATGGCATATGTTACATCAACGCTAATTCAACTGGCAAACTTACCGGCCGTCAACATCAAAGCTAGAGGACTCAGCATAGGTCGTGCTGTAGATGTAGCTCAAATCATTGCAAGAAAAACTGAAAATGCAGGCTACTCAATCGGAGAAATCAAAATAGGCTCAGAATCACTAGAGTCACAAGACGGTAGAACCAGAAACGTTTCAACAATAGAAATTGAAGTAAAGAGAAATACAGCATAGCTGTATACTTTACTTGAAATTTTTTCTTTTATTCTCTCTTTGAAAATCCGTATTTCTTTTCCATCTTTCTAAACTTTGGAAGTTCAACTAAATCATTGAACTGATCAAAATTCACAACTTTTTGTTTTGATTTTTTAGTTGTACCTGTCTTCTTTAGTTCTTGCAATATTTCCATTGTTGCAAATGTATTTGCAAACAACACTGATAGTGGATAAAGAACTATGTTAAATCCCATTTTATGCAAGTCCTTAGCAGAACTAATTGGTGTGGCGCCACCTTCTATCATATTAGCAACAAGTGGGGCTTTGATAGATTTTCCAATCATTTGCATCTCATCAATTGATTTTGGGGCTTCAACAAAGATGGCATCAGCACCTGTCTTTTTATTTTGCAAGCCTCGCTGAATTGCAGCATCTAATCCTTCTGTTGCTCTTGCATCTGTTCGTGCAACTATAATGAAGTCTTTACTTTCTCGTGCATCAATTGCGGCTCCAAGCTTTTCTGTGTATTCTTCTTGTGAAATTACTTCTTTTCCACTCATATGACCACATCTCTTTGGCCATCTTTGATCTTCAAGAAAAATTCCAGATGCTCCAGCTGTTTCTAATTCTTTTACAAGCTTCCAAACACTTAGCGCATTACCATATCCAGTATCTGAATCAACAATAACTGGAACTGATACTGCTCTGCAAATTCTTCTTGCATTATCTAGAGTTTCAGTTGCACCAATGAATCCATAGTCTGGCATTCCGAATAGAGTTGCTGATGTCCCATATCCTGTTTGAAACATTGCATCAAACCCAACTTTTTCTGCAATTTTAGCTCCAATAGCATCATAGACACCTGGAATTACAAGTGGTTTTTTTGACTTTAGCATACTACGTAAATTTTTCATGAATCCTTTCTTTATCTGAATTATTTATGATTTTAAAATTATGAAAGTTTATGTCATTAATCTGCCCAAGAAAGGTTAAGACCTCTAAGAATCACAAAGATCCTTTAAATTTGATTTTAAATCAATTATTTTCATGAATATTCTAGTTTTTGCATTTATCCCTCTTATCTTATCACTTGGAATCATACCTGCGTTGCAATCTGAATTTATTCCAAGTGTGGATGCTATCAAGGCAAAAGGGAATTCTATGACTGAAATCAATTCTAACAAAGTCTGTGGTGATAGATTATGCTCAGAAATTTCTGACAATAAAATAACATCACCACATGTGGTAACAAAATCTCAAAAAGCTTTGTTTCCATCCTCTATGGATTACACTGTAACTGGACCTGAGATTGATCCTGACAAAGGATATGCAGTAATTGAGATTGGCGATGGACTCTATTGGCTTACTGATGGAATGTATCAAGTAATGTTTCTGGCAACAGGTCAAGGAGTAATTTTAGTTGATGCTCCTATGGGTATGGGTACAAAGATTCAGCAAGCCATATCTGAAGTAACTTCAGAAAAAGTAACTCATTTCATTTACTCTCATATTCACAAAGATCATGTTGGCTCTGCTAGTCTGCTTCCAAAAGATACGGTGTACATATCCCATAGTGATACTGCAGAACATTTGATAATGAAAAATGATCCTCAGCGACCAGTTCCAACAGTAACTTTTGATGATAATTATACACTAAATGTAGGTGATCAAAGATTAGAATTATCCTACATTGGAGATTTTCATTCTAAAGGTGACATTGTAGTTAACTCTCCTGCACATAAAGTGATCATGGCAGTTGACTTTTTCCATCCTAAAGCTGCACCATTTCAATATTTTGGAATCACAAGAGATATGGGTGAACATATTGCTGCACATGACAAACTCTTATCAATGGATTGGGACATTATTGTTTCAGGGCATGAACCAATTTTGGGAACCCCTGAACATCTAAAATTCAATAAAGAATTTACTCTGTCAGTATTGGATAATGCATATACTGCAATGAAAACTACCAAGCCAAGTGCAAATTATTTTGGTGATTTGGCAAACAAGTGTGCAGAATTGACTGTGGAACAATATCCAGATCTAAAAGATATTGAAGTTTCTCCAGTTGAAAACTGTGTTACAATGGTTTTCTATGCAATGATTGACTAATCTGCATCTATTTTCGTCCCAAAATATGGGTGAGTCCCGTGGAGTTGAACTCAATTAATTATTACCTTTCAAAAATTATTATTCTATTTTGATCTTCTTGCCTTTCTTGGCAGAACTCTCATCTATTTTTTTTAATTCATCTTGTAGGAATTTTTTATATTTCTGAGTCTCCTCATCAGTCATTTTTGTAACATTTGAGCTCAGAATAGATCCCATTGTGAATATCTTCTCAAGCAAATCAATTGCAACAAATCTTCCAACATTTCCTAATCTGAATAAAACTTCTAGCTGTTTTTTTACAATATCATTTACCTTATCTACATCTTGTGCAGTCTCTGCACCCTTTTGTGTAAGTTGATACTTTCCATCCTTTGTTTCATCGATCAATCCCTCATCCAACAGCCTTCCCAATAAGGGATAGATCAAACCTGGTGATGGTTTCCAAATTCCATTGCTTTGCTCGGCTGCATAATCAATAATCTCTTTTCCAGTATGAGATTTTTTCTTCAACAACTCTAGTATGAAATATCTTGAAAACCCTCTAGGAACTGAGCTACCCACTCTCTGAAACCATTCAGATATCATCACTAGTGATATCACTAGTGATATATTTTAATTTTTTGTGTTGTGCCTAACAATTACTACATATTTATCCCACATCAAGCAAGTTTGTCTGAAAATGGTTGATTCTTTAGAATTTGATTTGATTATTTGTGGTTCAGGTCTTGCTGGATTAAGGGCTGCTATTTCCGCAGCAAAAAAGGGACCTCGTCTCAAAATCGGTGTTGTTTCAAAAGTACAAGTTATGCGTTCTCATTCTGTCTCTGCAGAAGGAGGTACTGCAGCAGTCCTTTTTGAGGATGAAGGTGACACTATTGAATCTCATGTTTATGATACTGTAAAAGGAAGTGATTTTCTTGCAGACCAAGATGTTGCAGAAAGACTTTGTGTAGAGATGCCAAAAGAAATCCATCAATTAGATCATTGGGGGATGCCATGGTCTAGAAGACCTGATGGTAGAATTGATCAACGAAACTTTGGAGGTTATAGTTTTCCAAGGGCAACATATGCATCTGATAAAGTTGGTTTCTTTGAAATGCAGACTTTGTATGATACATGTCAAAAATTTGAAAATATTGAATATCTCAATGAATGGTTTGTAACATCAATCATTCACGATGGAAAAAAATTCATGGGAGTAACTGCAATTGAATTAGCTTCAGGAACCTTTTACACAATTAAAGGAAAATCTCTTATTATTGCAACTGGTGGGGCTGGACGATTATACAGTTTTTCAACGTATGCTCTTTCTTCAACCCCTGACGGTTTGGATATGGGATTACGTGCTGGAATGGCACTGAAAGATATGGAATTTGTACAATTTCATCCTACAGGAATTATGCCCTCTGGAATTTTGATTACGGAAGGTGCCAGAGGTGAAGGAGGCTATCTTCTAAATAACAAGGGTGAACGATTTATGAAAACTTATGCTGCTGGAAAAATGGAATTAGCGCCAAGAGATATCGTATCTAGATCAATTATGACAGAAATTCAAGAAGGACGCGGATTCAAACATGAAACTGGTGTTGATTGTATGAAACTTGATTTGAGACATATTGGTGATGAAAAAATTAAAGAGAAATTAGGGGGAATTAGAGAAATTTCCATAAAATTTTCTGGTATAGATCCTGCTACTGATTTGCTTGACATTAGACCTGTGTGCCATTATATGATGGGTGGTCTTCATACTGATATTGATGGTGCAACAGAAATTCAAGGTGTTTGGGCAGCTGGAGAGGCTGCATGTAATAGCGTTCATGGCTCAAATAGATTGGGCGCGAATTCCACATCTGAATGCATTGTTTGGGGAAAAATCACTGGTGAATTAGCTGCAGAATATGTAATGAATGATACTTCTTCAAATCCTTGGCCACATCATTTAGTTGCTGCTGAAGAAAAGAGAATCTATGATGGAATATTTAGAGGAAATGGTGATGTTAATCCATATGAAATTAGACAGGAGCTAACTGATACCATGAATGAAAAAGCATATGTCTATAGAAACGAAACTGATCTTGTTGCAGGTCTTAAAAAAATTCGTGAATTAAAAACACAGACATGGAAACATGTGGATGATAAAGCCAAAGAATACAACACCAATTTTGCAAATGTAATGGAACTTGATTCAATGTTTAGAGTAGCAGAAATTGTTTTACTTGGTGCAATTAATAGAAAAGAATCTCGTGGCGCACATGCAAGAACTGATTATACCAAACGTGATGATGCAAACTTTTTACATCATACCCTTGCATACTATGATCCGAATGAACCGATTATGAAAACACATCCTGTAACAATTACAAAATATCAACCAGTAGAGAGGAAATATTAGATGACACACGACGAACATAAAGAAGGAATCAAAGGAATGGCCAATCCAGGCCGTTATGGAATTGAACGAGTAGCTTACTGGTTAATGCGATTAAGTGGATTGGGACTATTAGCATATTTTGTAGCTCACATTTATGAAACAAGTAATATTTTGAGAGGTCAAGTAGGATGGGATGAATTCCTTGAATTAACTCAAACTACTGAAGGACATATTTTCTTGGCAATTGTAATTGCCATGTGTGTGTTTCATACTGTTAATGGAATTAGAGTGATGTTGGGACATGGCGGAGTTGGAGTGGGAAAACCTGCAAGACCTGATTACCCATATGATCCAGCATCTCAAAACTATAGACACAAAATAGGTATCTACTCTGCAATAGTTCTTGCTGCAATTGCTATGATGTACGGATTAGCCGTAATGTTTGGTGAATAAAATGAGAGAAAGCACAATTATGAAAATTCACTATGGGACCGCCCTTGCAGCCGTAGGCTTGGTCGCAGTCCATATTTTGATGCGTCTTACAATGGGCTTTGCCGAGTCTTTAGAATATGAATCAGTTTTAGCAAATTACAAATTCATTCCATATGCTATAATGCTTGAACTGATTTTAATTCTATTATCTGTTCATGGATTTAATGGATTGCGAGTTATATTGTTGGAGTTAAAACAAGGACGTGTTTATGAGAAAGCTGTTTCATATGGTTGTCTGGCAGCAATGTTTGGTTTAATAGCATACGGTTCAAGAACAATTATTATGACTAACATGGGGATGATATAGAGATGGCACAGGTATCTCACATCGCAGATGAAAAGGCATCCTCACCAGTATCTTCATCAAAATCAATTACACTTAGAATTGCAAGATATAATCCAGAACATGATGATTCTAGTCAATTCATGGAATTTACAATTCCATATGAACGCTGGACAACTGTTTTGGAGGCAATTTTAGAGGTCAAAAAACATTTTGATCATTCAGTAGCAGTACGTTATTCGTGTAGACAAGCAACATGTGGTTCATGTGGAATGATAATTAATGGAAAACCTCGATTGGCTTGCTTTACAAAAATTAGTGAATTAAACTCGGATGTTGTTACAGTTGAACCTATGAATAATTTCCCTGTAATTAGAGATCTTGCAGTAAAGTTTGAAAGATTATTTGACACTCATCAAAAAATCAAACCATATCTTATTCGAGATGACACTGAATTAGAAACTGATGAAAAAGAATTTTTACAATCTCCTGAAGAGGTAGAACAATACATTCAATTTGCAAATTGTATAAAATGTGGATTGTGTAATTCTGCATGCCCTACAATGGCAACTGATTCTTCTTTCGTTGGACCTCAAGCATTAGCTCAAGCATATCGTTATGTTGCTGATAGCAGAGATAAAGGAAAAGATTCAAGGCTAAAAATTATTGACGAGTCTCATGGAATTTGGAGATGTCATTTTGCTGGTTCTTGTAGCCAAGTATGCCCAAAGGGTGTAGATCCGGCAATGGGTATTCAGCTTCTTAGAGGTTACTTGCTAGGTTTTAGAGATTAACCTGACTTCTTTGGGTTTGGACTGTTATTTACTTGATTGTTAATCTGTTCAGCCATAAAGTGATTTGATACATTCACTTTAACATCATTAACTCCATCTACTTTCAAGAGATTATCATGAACATCCTGACAAATCTTAAAACCAAATACTGCAGGACAGAATGGACTGGTAAGATGCAAATCTACTTTGACATTGCTGTCATTGATGTCTACTTCATCAATCAATTCTAATTCTACAATTGAAGTATTAATTTCTGGATCCACAATCTTTGATAATTCATCGAAGATTTTCACTCTAAGCAATTTGATATCTTGACTCATGTCGGCAAAAGCGTCGATGCTATATATAACCATTCTAGAACCTTAGATAATGTATCGTTCACGTCTAGGTACTGATTTGAGTGATATTACGTTAGACTATGTTTCATCAATTAACGATGATTCTGAAATTGCATATTATGATATTATTGGAAGTCAAGCTCACACTTTGATGTTATATCAAAATAACATCATTACAAGAAATGATGCAAAAAAGATCTTGTCAGCTTTGGATATTTTGAAAAATGAAAAATTTGATACTTCTTCTGGATCTGAAGATATTCATGAATTAATTGAATCACTTGTGATCAAAAAGGCTGGTATGACAAGTGGTGGGAAGATGCATACTGCTAGATCTAGAAACGATCAAGTTGCTTTAGACATTAGAATGAAAATTAGAGATGATGTAAACATTATCTGTAATTGTCTTTTAGATACTGTTGAAGCCTTAGTTTCTATAGCTAAAAACCATCAAAAAACAATCATGCCACTTTACACCCATCTTCAACAGGCTCAAGCTGGTTTGTTTTCTCATTATTTACTAGCTCATGCAGATGTACTGCTTAGAGATTTTGAAAGACTTTATGGAACCTTTGAAAGAGTAAATCAAAGTCCATTAGGTGCAGGGCCAGTTGGGGGAACTAGCATCCCAATTGATAGGATAAGTACAGCAAAAATGTTAGGTTTTGACGGCGTTCTTGAAAATTCAATTGATGCTACAAGCACACGTGATTTTGTAGCAGAATATGTTGCTATGGTTTCAATTTTAATGACTAATCTGAGTAAGATATCCGAAGATTTTGTGATATGGTCAACATCTGAATTTTCGTTCATTGAATTAGCTGATGAATTTACATCTCCTTCAAGTGTAATGCCACAAAAGAAAAATCCTGATATCTTGGAATTAACTCGTGGTAAAACATCTGAAATTATTGGAAACCTTACTGCAATTCTTACAACTATCAAAGGATTAGCTTCAGGTTATGGACGTGACTTACAACAGATAAAATCTTCAATTTGGAATACATCAAAAATATCTATTAGTGCATTATTGATTTTAAAATCTATTCTTCTTACGTTAAAAGTAAATGAAAAACAAATGAAAAAAGTTACAGAATCCAGTAATCTTATTGCACTTGATATTGCTGAAAAATTAGTACAGGAAGGAATCCCATTTAGAATAACTCATAAGATTTCAGGGATTTTAGTTCAATTAGCATATCAATCAAAAAAACCCATTTCAAAATTAACTCTAGAACAAATAAAAAAATCTGTATCTGGCACCAAAGTTGATCCAAAAATTGTATCTAAAATTATTTCCAGTACATCTGTAGTTTCATCTCTAAAGGATAGAAAATCTTTAGGTTCTTCAGGATACGATGAGCAGAAAAGAATGATTACAGATAGGATTCAAAAAATTAATGAATATAGAACAAATGTTACAAAAAGAGAAAACAAAATCAATTCTTCAATTGAAGCATTGACAAAACAAATTGATGAAATTATGAAATAAATAAAAAAAGTAGCGGGTCTAAAGGGATTCGGACCCTTGACAACCGGATTAAAAGTCCGGTGCGCTACCTGGCTGCGCCATAGACCCTCATCAAAAATGATTTTCGTGTATAATTTAGTCTTTTACAAAATATCTTCTTATGACAGAAACTTTTAATCTGGCAATTTTGTTCAAACAATTTGTGCCCTTGTAGTATAGCCCGGTCTAGAATTCGGCCCTGTCACGGCTGAGACGCGTGTTCAAATCCCGCCGAGGGCGCCATTATTTCTATTATCATTAGTTGAAAATCACTTAATATCGATCAAAAATACATTTTTAGAAATAATTAATGAATAATGATAGATTGAAGATGAATCTCACAAGAATATTAAAATTCAGGGAATTTTAGTAAAATTTGTTGTCTGAAGAGGAAAAAAAATCTGAAGTTGAAACAAAATCAACTGAGACTAAAACATCTCCCGATAAAACTGAAAATAAAGTAACTGATGAAGCAGTTGCAAAAGTTGAGATTGCAGCAAAAGCAGCTAAAGAAGCAGAACAAGCAACTAAAGATGCACAAATAGCTGAAGATGAAAAAGCAGCTGAAGAATCAAAAGCAGCCGAAGAAGCAATTTTGAAATCAGAAGCCGCAGCAAAAGCAGCCGAAGAAGCAGAACAAGCAGTCAAAGAAGCTCTTGCAAAAGCAGAAGCAGCTAAAGCAGAAGCAGAAGCTGCAGCTGAAGAAGAATACAAAGCAATTGCTGCTGAAGTAAAAGCAGAGGCTTCTTCAAAATCTGACTTTACATTTAAGCGACAGGGCGAAGAAATTTTTAGAAGAGACATGGGTGAGCCTGAATTTTGGTTAGAGAAAAAAGATCGTTTCCCTAGACCAATTCTATCTGCAGACGTACAAGAATCTCTTTCAAGAGAAGTTGAAATTCCTAAAGATCAAACTCCTAAATACAAACCTGAACATGTTTTGAGTCCTGAATTTGGGGGTGTCTCAAATTACGAAAGAGGTGTTGATTCTTTCTTAGAAGAAACTAAACGAAAATTAGAAGAATTGAAAAATAATCCTGAGGCAACAGAAAAAGAGATTAAAGATACTCAAGATAAAATTATTTACTTAGAATCATTACATGAAAATTTCTATATTGGTATGAATGTATTTAGAACTGCGAAAGGTGGAAGGAGTAAGATTAAGGTATAGGTGCTATGATTTGAGTCAAATTTCTTTTGATGTAATGAATGCGAGAGTAACTTTCAAGAATGTACCTATTCATACAATAGCTAAATTTGCTTTCAAGGATATAGCAGCAGCATGTGAAGAATTTAAAAAAATACCTGGTGTTGAGGAATGTGTTATTATACAAACTGCAACCAGAGTTGAAATATTTACAGTTAGCAATGTTGAAACTGATGATTCACCTGATGCAAGACGGGCAGAAGGAAAAACACTTGTCTTAAATCAAATTAAAGACACTTGGGTTTCTTTATCTTCATTAGAACAAATTGATATAGATCATTTTGATCAAACACTTGAAGTTTACAAAGGTGATGATGTCTATCTACATCTTTTAAGATTAGCATCCGGTTTAGATTCACTTGTAATTGGATGGCAAAGTGTATTTGATGATATAACAAAAGCATTTGCCGATGCAAAGAATTCAGGTGCATCTGGAAGTATTCTCAATAAATTATTTGATAGTGTGATACGATTAGCTGAAAGAATGAGAGATACTACAGGTATTGGAAAAGATGTAATTTCATTAGGTGATATTGCAATAAAATTAGTCGATGAAAAAGCCGGTCTTGATTCAAAGAAAAAAATCCTTGTTATTGGTACTGGTGAGCCTGCAGCTATGCTTGCAAAAACATTAGGAAAAAAAGGTGTTCCATTTGATGTAACTAGTAGAAGTTTAGATCGTGCAACTGGTTTTTCAACTCTTCTAGGTGGAACTCCTGTTGACTTTAGTGATGTATTGGCAGGTTTTGACAAATATGATATTATTTTTGTTGCCACAACTGCTGATTATTTCTTGATTACATATGATAGAATTAGATTAGTGATGGAAGAAAAGAAAAAAGGTACACTGATTTTAGATTTATCAGAACCCAGAACTGTAGATGAAGGTATTACTGCTCTTCCTGGAATTAAATTATTATTCAGAGATCAAATTGCAGAAATTTATGAAGAGAGTGTGAAAACCCGAGTTGGTATTGTTCCTGCAGTAGAGAAAATCATTGAGAAAGAACTACCTGTTTTGTCAGCTAGAATGAAAAGATTAGATGCTTAATTTTCTATAATCCTTGCTTTCTTAATAGGAACTGCATAATGGCTTCTTTAGAATAATCTATTCCATGCTCTTCATCAGTGTGTTTTTGAAATTCATCAATAACTGATTCCATTTCTCCTTCTGCAATAAAATCACACTCAAATCCATAATCATTACACTTGAGTTTTGCCATACATTATTGAAAAATAATGAATATAAAAATCCACAGGTAAATGAGAATTAAAGAGAATTGATTTTGACTATGAGAAAATGAATTATCTTATGATTTTAGAATTGATTATCCATATGACTCATATTTGATCCCAAAACTTCCATCTGGTTTCTTTTCATGTTCTGTAACGAATCCTTTAGGCCCTAGATGTTCAATAACACCATCAATAGTTCCTTGATATCCACAAATGTAGATTATGGTGTTTTCAGGAGTTAGTTTTTCTCCCACCATTTCTTCAACAGGAGAAAGCCCTGTCTTTTTGTCTGGTTTGAAAAATGATTCTACCCTACCAACATGACCATTCCATGACCTGTTAAAATATTCTTTTGGTCTACTGATTGCTGCTCTATATCTAAAATTCCATTGATCTCTCCCTCTTTTTTCACTCTCTAATTCTAAATCTGTAAGCAATCGTTTGTAACTTAATTCATCCACATAACTTGCTCCATGAAGGACAACTATTTCCCGCTTATCATTAGTATCGTGGAAATGTTTTGCAAATGCAATAAATGGTGCAAGTCCGGTACCTCCACCTACACAAATTACTCTGCGATTATCTTTTTGCCCATTAGATAACTTTTCACTAATTTGTAGTGCAGCCCCTGTTGGGTCTCCTAGAGAAACTTCATCTCCAACACTAAGATAAAATAATTCCGTAGTTACACGACCTGGAAGTGGTTTTCTTACCCATCTGATAACAAATTCAAAATAATCTCTATTTTCTGCATGTGATGCAATTGAATATGCTCTTCTAACAACTTTTTTTTCTGCAGGAATTGGAAGTCCTATTGTCAAAAATTGACCTGTTTTGTACTCTGGCATTCCATTTTCTGGAACTAATCTAATGATTACAAGATCTTCTTTTAGTAGTTCGGTATAGACAACCTTTGCCTTCATCTCAGTAACCATACAAGAAGTTTTTTCCCGACTTTGGTTAAATATATTTCTCTTATCAATTACCTTCCAAGATCTACTGAAAACTCAAGAATGTCAAATAATTCCTCAAACTATTAGAAATTTTCCAATCTTTTATTCAAAAATTTACTTTTCAATTTGAGATACTACTTCATCTAGAATTTCTTGATTTGCAGCAGCGATAAAAGAAACTCTTGTCTCATAACCAAGATCTGCATCAAGTTGATGCAAATTAGAATCTAAAAGCAAACCCCCTGCTTCCTTAACAATAATGTAACCTGCAGCAATATCTTGAATTCTAATTTTATTTCTCAAATCTATGAAAATATCCATTAAACCTCTTGCAAACATTGCCATTTCTAATGCATTGGCACCAAAATGTCTGGTATGATCGTATTTTTCAAAAATTGGCTGTAGTTTATTTATCAACTCAATTGATGCGCCTGATGTGTTTATCCCAACTATTTTGTAAATTGGATCTTTTTTGTGAACCTTGATTTCTTTATTGTTATAAAATGCCCCTTGATTTTTTGAAGCCCAATACATTTCACCATTTGAAAGATTTGTGATCACACCATCAGATATTGAACTAAGTTTATTTTCAGTAGCAAATGCTAGTGAACTACAGAAGAAAGGGACACCTCTTACTGCATTTGCAGAACCATCGATTGCATCCATTATTACAAACCCTTTGGGTTTTTCAGATAATTCAACTCTACCGCACTCTTCACCTAATACAACACATTTGAAATTAATTTCTTTAAGATAATCTAAGACTGTTTTTTCTGCAATAATGTCAATGTTTCTTGAAATATCTCCACCTGCCCCAAGACCAAAATCACCTGCAGCTTTATCAGTACCTGGTAGATCTTTTACATTTTCATAAATTCTTTTTGATGCTTCGCGGAGAATTTCTATTATTTCCATATTGCAAAATTAGTTGTTCGTAATTTAAGTGAAGAAATTTTTGTATTGAAAGCATAAATAACAATAAAGAAGCTTAACGTTTGTGAGTGGAAAAGATCAATCCGTTGTAAGTAAAGAATCTTTGATGAGTACAAAACCTGGAAAACAAATTATGAAACAGGCTCTATTCAAATCAAAAGGTTACAAATTATTTAACAAATACAAAGAAGAAACTGAAAAACAATTTCCAAATTTTGCTGAAAGATTTGCAAAGGGATTGCTAGATGAAATTCAATCTGATTCAAATCCAAATTCTACACAACAATCTTTTGGAAATGAGGTAGGCTCTACTGAAATTATACTAAATGCATCTGAAATTGAGCCTATAAAATCAAAATTGGATAATCTTGAAGTAATGCAAGATAGAGTAAATCGTATACTAAATTCAAATTTTGTAAAAATGACTTTCCCTGTTTTCAATGGATTGTTTGATGCTGCAGCAGAATTTTCTGGAAGAGACGATCCACAATTAAAACAAGATATGGTTGAAGGACATATTCTGGCAATTGATTTGAGTGAACCTATGGATAGAATTGTAGATAAAGATGAAGACTTGGAATTTCTTGATGATTACAAACTCATGAATCCATATATTCTAAAATTAGCTAGAGATAAAATCTCAAAAGGTGGAGAACAAGTCCTAAAAGAATTTGAAGATGGCTTTAAGGATGCAAGAATTGGACAATATCTGGATGAGAAATTAAAATCAACACCCACAACAATTACTGAAGAAGAAATGACATTGTCTTACAAAAAATACCGTGCCGTAATGGGAACAGCTGGTAGAAACATGGCCTTAGCAGAGCGACCGCTGGGAGAAATATTCTACTTAGGTATGGCCCGTGCTGCAGAAGGTGTTGGATGTGGTAATGAAATTGAAGATTCAATAAAAAATGGTTTTGTAAAAATCCCTTCTTGGCCATTATACTATTCTTTGTTGGCCAATGATGTGAAAAAAGGATTTGATGTCACACTGGAAAAAAGTAATTTGTATCTACAAGATGCTAGGCTTACTCTGGAATTATTACCTGAGGAATTCTCACATAAAGAATTTTTAGAATTTTTATTTTTGACTGTGGAACATTATAATCAATATTGGTATAATAAATTACAAAAGGCTAACAAGTGGTCTGAATTTCAATCAAAACTTCCCAAGTGATAAAATTGATGTGGTCTGAAAAATACCGACCTCAGATTATTTCTGATATGGTGGGAAACGAAGAACAAAGAGCAGCAATCATGGAATGGTTTGCCAAATGGAAAAAAGGCACAAAACCTCTTCTTCTAGTTGGCCCTCCGGGTATTGGAAAGACCACCATTGCATATCTTATAGCTAAACAGTTTGGGTATGATATGATTGGACTTAATGCAAGCGATGTTAGAAGTAAATCTAGAATAAATGAAATTCTTATGCCTGTTTTGGGTAATGTAAGCGTCTTAGGGACTCCAATGATTTTTGTTGATGAAGTTGATGGAATTCATGGACGCGGTGATTATGGAGGTGCTTCTGCACTTGTTGATATTCTCAAAGAACCTACAGTACCAATAGTTCTTGCAGCAAATAATGATACATCCGATAAAATGAAAAGTATAAAAAAAGTTGTCAAAACAATTTCATTCAAAAGAATTCCTCCTAGATTACTTAGAGTATATCTTGAAAATATTTTAAAAAAAGAAAATTCAAAACTTAGTCCTGGCTCCTTAATCAAAGTTATTGATAAATCCAAAGGCGATATACGTTCAATGATAAATTTTGCCCAATCTTTAGTTACTGGATTTAATCCGCAAACAGAAACAACTTTTGAAAATATTAATGTGGAAGATGGTGTTAATGCTTTCTTTAAAGCAAATTCAATTGAAGAAGCTAGAATAGTTTTATACTCTATGCAGATTGATCCTCGAGAAAAAATTAATGCGTTCTATTCAAGTATAATTACAAGTAATTTGGATAATTCAAGTCTTGCAAAATATCTAGAAACTATTTCAAATGCTGATATGCTTTTTGGAAAGATTATGAAAACTCAGAACTGGAGACTTTTACGATATCTTAATGATATTTTAATTAAATTGTATCAAAATGATGATCGAATAAGATATTCACAATACAATCTATCATGGCCATTGTTAAACCGAATCCGTTGGGATGGTGCAAAAATTAAATCAATGTCATCTATAATGGCAAGAAAGTTACATATGTCTTCAAGTGCATTTGTAACTTTATGTTTACCTTTTGTTTTACTTTGTATTAAAAATAATGCTCTTGAATTAGAACTGGAGGAAACTTTTGGGGATATTATTGAAAAGGAGATTGGCATAATTCAATGAGTTGGAGAAAAATACCAATGAAATTTCCTGGTACTTGTATAGTTTGCAATGAAAAAATTGAAATTAATGAGATCGGTTTATGGGCAAAAGGATTAGGCGTAAAACACGAAAAATGTGCTCAAATCAATGAATTACAATGCAGTGTTTGTGGGGGTCCTGCTGGTTGCCTTCAGTGCGAATTTCAGGAAACTTGTGATATTCCAAATGTTTCTCAATTATGCATTTGTAAGAAATGTAGCGAAAAAAAAGACGCTTTCAAGTCATATCAAACATCAACAAACAAGAAATTCCCAATTCTTAACTCTTGAAATTCTAAAAAAATCAATGATCTATGAGTTTTTGTAAAAATTCTAGTAGATTGTATTTTCAAATTAAATTAATATAGGAAACCTTCCTTGACTTAGATCACTGTTATGCATTCTGAAAAAATTGAAGATTATACTAAAAAGAAATACACGTCACACCAAGGTGGAGGTCAAGATAGAATCAAGGCCCAACATGAAAAGGGAAAATTAACTGCTCGTGAACGAATCGATTTATTACTTGATGAAGGTACTTTTACTGAAATTGATCCAATGGTTACTCACCATTATCACGAATATGACATGCAGAAAAAGAAATTCTACACTGATGGTGTAGTTGGTGGTTATGGGAATGTCAATGGAAGACAAATCTTTGTTTTTGCATATGATTTCACAGTACTTGGCGGAACACTAAGCCAGATGGGAGCCAAAAAAATTACTAAATTAATGGATCATGCTGTTAGAACTGGTTGCCCAATTATTGGAATTATGGATTCTGGTGGTGCAAGAATTCAAGAAGGAATTATGAGTCTTGATGGATTTGCAGATATATTTTATCACAATCAATTAGCTTCGGGAGTTATTCCGCAAATTACTGCAAGCATTGGTCCTTCTGCAGGTGGTTCTGTATATTCTCCTGCGATGACTGACTTTGTAATAATGGTGGATAAAGCAGGAACTATGTTTGTTACAGGACCTGATGTAGTAAAGACTGTTTTAGGTGAAGATATTTCATTTGATGATCTTGGTGGTGCAATGACACACGGTTCAAAAAGTGGAGTTGCACATTTTGTTGCACAAAATGAATACGAATGCATGGATTACATTAAAAAATTAATTTCATTTCTTCCACAAAACAATACAGAAGAACCCCCAAAGACTAAAACTGATGATGACCCAAACAGATTAGATCATAATTTGATTAGCATTATTCCAGAAAATCCTCTTCAACCATATGACATGAAAGAGATCATCAATTCTATTGTTGATAATCATGAATTTTTCGAAGTACATGAATTGTTTGCACCAAACGTAGTTGTTGGTTATGGTAGAATGAATGGTCAAGTAGTTGGAATTATTGCAAACAATCCAATGCATCTTGCAGGTGCACTAGATATTGATTCATCAAACAAAGCTGCACGTTTTATTAGATTCTGTGATTCATTTAACATTCCTATTCTAACTCTAGTTGATACTCCAGGTTACATGCCAGGTTCTAATCAAGAACATAATGGTATCATTAGACATGGAAGTAAACTACTCTATGCATACTGTGAAGCAACTGTTCCACGCATTACTCTAGTAATTGGAAAAGCATATGGTGGTGCATACATTGCAATGGGAAGTAAAAATCTTAGAACTGATATTAACTATGCATGGCCAACTGCAAGATGTGCGGTCTTAGGTGGCGAGGCAGCAGTCAAAATTATGTCCAGAAAAGAACTTGCTGCAGCAGATGATCCTGAAGCACTAAAAAAACAATTAATTGACGAATTTGCCGAAAAATTTGAAAATCCATATGTGGCAGCATCTCATGGAACTGTAGATAATGTAATTGACCCAGCAGAAACAAGACCAATGATTATCAAAGCACTTCAAATGCTTGCAAATAAGAGGGAAAAACAACTTCCAAGAAAACATGGAAATATCAATTTGTGATTAACGATGATTGAAAAAGTTCTCATTGCAAATAGAGGGGAAATTGCCTTACGTGTAATTAGAACATGTAACACATTAGGAATAAAGACTGTAGCAGTTTATTCTGATGAAGATTACAATTCTTTACATGTAAAGAAAGCTGATGAATCTTATCACATTGGAGAGGCAGCTCCTGCAAAATCATATCTAAATCAAGAAAAAATTCTTGATGTAATGCTTTCAGCAGGTGCTGATGCTATACATCCAGGCTATGGTTTTCTCTCTGAAAATGATGACTTTGCAAGACTGTGTGAAAAAAATAAAATTAATTTCATTGGTCCATCTGCAGATTCAATGAATCTTTGTGGTGATAAAATGGAATGTAAAGCTGCAATGCTAAAAGCTAAAGTCCCAACAGTACCTGGTAGTCCTGGTTTAGTTAAAGATGCAGATGATGCAGCAAAAATTGCAAATGATATCGGATATCCTGTAATGTTAAAATCAGTTTATGGTGGTGGTGGTCGAGGAATTAGAATAGTAACTAATGATAAAGAATTACAAGAAGGTTTTGAAACAGTAACATCTGAATCTATAGCTGCTGTTGGAAAATCTGCCATTATTGTTGAAAAATTCCTAGAAAAAACAAGACACATTGAATATCAGATGTGTAGAGACAAACATGGTAATGCAGTACATCTCTTTGAGAGAGAGTGCTCCATTCAAAGACGTAATCAAAAATTAATTGAGCAAACACCATCTCCTGTAGTAGATGATGAAAAAAGAGAAGAAATTGGTGAAATAGTTGTTAGAGCAGCAGAAGCAGTTGATTATACTAATCTGGGAACTGCAGAATTTCTACGAGCAGATAATGGAGAGTTTTATTTTATTGAGATTAATGCAAGACTCCAAGTAGAGCATCCAATCAGTGAAATGGTTTCAGGATTAGACTTTGTTAAACTTCAAATTGATATTGCAAATGGTGAGCCATTACCATTCAAACAAAGTGACCTCAAAATCAATGGTTATGCAATCGAATGTAGAATTAACGCAGAAGACACATTTTTGGACTTTGCACCTTCAACTGGACCTGTTCCGGATGTAATAATTCCTGCTGGACCAAATGTTAGATGTGACACTTATCTTTATCCTGGATGCACTGTATCCCCATTTTATGATTCATTGATGGCTAAACTCTGTACATGGGGACCAACATTTGAAGAATCTAGAACAAGAATGCTTACAGCACTAAATGATATGTACGTTCAAGGCGTTGAAACATCTATTCCACTTTACAAAACAATTCTAAACTCTGACCAATACAAAAATGGAGAACTATCAACCGACTTTTTGAAACGTTATGATATGATTGAAAAATTAACTGAAGATCTAAAGAAAGAGAAGGAAGATAAAAGTGAAGCTGCTTTGGCTGCTGCTGTCATTCATTCTGAATACTTTAAGAGCAAAGTTCAAAATAGCGGCGCAACCAGTTCTACATGGAAAAATAAATTGGATTGATAATTAATGGACTATAAGATACCAGACATTGAAAAATCATTTGAAGGAAAAATTGTTGAAAATTTGGGTAACAATGATTATGTAATTAAGATAAATGACAAAGAGCATCAATTAAGAATTCTTAACATGGATGCAAAAGGAATAGAATTCATCTTAGACCAACAATACCATAAAGCAAAATATCTTGAAACTCTAACTAACGAAATGAATCTTGTAATTGATCATGTTCCAATTACCCTAAACATGAACACTCATTTTGATAAAATTGTTTTCAAAAACTCTGGAGGTGGAGGTGCAGGTGGTACTCAATTAGCACTCAAAAGCCAAATCCCAGGTAAAGTTGTTTCAATTGCAGTTGCCGAAGGAGATTCAGTAAAGAAAGGTGATGTGATATGTACACTCGAATCTATGAAGATGCAGGTTTCTGTAAAGGCTCACAAAGATGGAGTCGTAAAATCAATTAAAATTAAAGAAACTGCATCTGTTGCTAAAGGCGATCCTATAGCTGATATAGAATAAAAAAGAAGATTTTCCTATTTCAGGAAATTTTTAATTTCTTCATAGTTTGGTTCTTTTAATGGATCTTCTGAAACCCATTTGTAACCAATTTTTCCGTCTTCCATAATTATGAATACAGAACGTTTTGCAGCGTTGTATCCTTTAATGTGAAGTAAATCTGGCATCAATATGTCATAGTCACGAATTGTTTTACTTGAATAATCTCCTAATAAAGGAAATTTGAAGTTATTTTTTTCTGCAAATGCTTTATTTGCAAATGGACCATCGTTACTGATTGCAATTACTTGAGCACCTTGATCTGCAATTTCTTGCCATGAATCCCGTAAAGTACACAATTCGGCTTCACAAACTGGTGAACTGGCAGCAACTATGAATGATAAAACAATTTTTTTGCCCTTAAATTCATCCAAAGTCCGCAATTTCAATTCTGTATCTGGAAGTTCAAAGTTAGGAGCTGTATCTCCAATGTTCAAAGTCATGATCGCAGTAAGAAAATGGTCTATAAAGTACTTTAGAAAATAATTATTTTCAAAACTTGATCGGAAAAAAGGAAGAATACCTTTTTATACAAAAATCAGAGTCAGAAGATAAATTGGTCGGGGAATTAGCGGGCAATTATAGTACCGTTGTATTGATGTTTGGCTTTGCTGTAGTAGCAATGGCTCCAGCACTAATAATTTCAAGAATGATTTCTCCAAGAAAAAGAAGTAATCCTGTCAAGTTTTTGCCAATGGAATGTGGTCAGGTTCCAACTGGTGAAGGACGAACTCATTTTATGATGCAGTATTATCCTTACATTCTGATGTTTGTTGTTTTTGATGTAATGGCAATCTTCTTGTATGCATGGGGAAGTGCTCTTTTGGAACTTCCAAAAAGTGCCACGCTTCCTATGATGGGATTTTTAGCAATAATGTTTGGTGCAATGGCATTTGCATTATATCAATCAGGGAGAAGGAGAATATGGTAGTTTTTTATATAAATCGTATTTACGAGGGTAGGGGATAAGATTGCTTAAAGATTTAGTTACACCAGAAAATGCAAATGTGTTTGTCGGTAAACTAGGAGATATTTTAGAAAAAGCAATTGATAAACCATTGGGCTATGCCATCAATTGGGGTAGAATTTGGTCACTCTGGCCTGTCCATATTGAAACAGCTTGTTGCAGTGTTGAATTTGGCGCAGCATCAAGCCCTAGATATGATGTTGAAAGATTTGGTATCATTGAAGCATTTGGTTCGCTTAGACAATGTGATCTAGTTGTAGTTCAGGGAACTATTACACGAAAAATGGCACCACGTCTTAGATTAGTTTATGATCAAATGCCGGAACCAAAATATGTTATTGCTATGGGAGCTTGTGCAATTACTGGAGGGTTGTATTTTGATTCGTACAATGTACTTCCAGGAATTGATGGAGTTATTCCAGTTGATGTATATGTTCCAGGTTGCCCACCTAGACCTGAAACTCTCATCCAAGGATGTATGTTATTACAAGAGAAAATCAAGAGAATGAAGGCTAGGAAGTTTGTATAATGAGTTCTGATTCTGAAAAACCTTCTGCAGATGCTAAACCCCAAGAAAAAAAACGCCTCCACCTCCTGCAAAAAAACCTGAAGAAAAATCTGAAGATTTACCGGCTTTTGAAAAGGGAATTTCTGATAAAATTATTGAAAAATTTGGTGATAAGGTGGAATCTACATTTGTGAAACAGGATAGAGTTGGAATTAAAGTTGGAAAAGAAAATATTCATGATGTTGCTGAATTCATTCGTGACGGATTAAATTTTGATCATGTAGAATCTGTTTCAGGTGTAGATTATCCTCAAGATAAAGAAATAGAGGTTGTTTATCATATAGGATCTTATACCGATTCATCACTTGCTAGTCAAATTCTTGTTTTGTCCACCAGGGCCCAAAGAGAAGAAAATCCAATTCCTGGAAATGATGCTACTAAACTTCCAACTCTTAGAGATATATTTTACAGTGTTGAATTTCATGAAAGAGAAGTTTTTGAAATGTTTGGAGTTTACTTTGAAGGACATCCTGATAATAGACGATTACTTTTACCAGAAGATTGGGCAGATTTACCACCGCTCAGAAAGGACTTTACAATAAAGGGAAGATAGAATGACTACTGAATTACCTCCAGGATTAGCACTCCAAAAAGTTGATGAGAGAATAATGACTCTCAATGTAGGGCCTCAACATCCTGGTTCTGGTCACATGAGAATTATTGTTCAAATTGATGGTGACTATATTGTTGCATGTGATCCTGATCCAGGATATGTTCATCGTGGTGAAGAAAAAATGGCAGAATACCGAAACTACATTTTGAACATTCCTCACTTAGAAAGACCTGTGATTCATGATTCCTGTAATGTTCTTTATCCATATGTTTTGGGTGTTGAAGAAATTGTTGGTATTGAAGTTCCTGAGCGTGCAAAATATGTTAGAGTTATTGCATCTGAACTGAATCGATGTATTTACACAATGTATTGGCTTGCAATTTATGGTATTTTCTTAGGACATTCTACAATGTTCATGTGGCCAGCAGGTGATCGTGAACTCTTAATTGATCTGATGGAAAAAATGACTGGTGCAAGAGTTACACATGCTCATTTTGTTCCAGGTGGAGTAAGAAATGATTTACCTCCAAACTTTGAGGATGTTTGCCTACGTCAAGTAAATTACTTTGAAAAACGAATCAAAGAATATGCTGCAGTATTTTATGATAACCCGATTCTGATTTCTAGAACTCGTGATACTGGAGTTCTTTCGCGTGAAGATGCTATTAGACTTGGAACAACTGGTTCTGTACTTCGTGCAAGTGGTGTAGATTATGATCTTAGAATAAAGGAGCCTTATGATGTCTATGATGAATTAGATGTTCACACTAACGTAATGAAAGAAGGTGATTCTTATGCAAGATCAAAAGTTCCATGGCTTGATATGCTTGAAAGTTGTAATATTATCCGACAAGCATTACAAAAAATGCCAAAGTCAGGCTCTGTTAGAACTAAACTTAAACCAAATCCAAAAGGAAAAGGACTTGATTCAGTTTACAAACGAGTTGAATCTGGAAGAGGTTCTTTAGGATGTTATATTGTGTCTGATGGAAAAACTGAACCTTATAGACTTAAGATGAGTGTTGGTTCTTTTAGAAATCTAATTGCATTACCATATCTTCTAAAAGGTGAAAAACTTGGAAACATGCCTTCAGTTTATTGGAGTCTTAATTATTGGCCAGTGGAGGCAGACCGATAGATGTCTGTAATTGCACCAAAATTCAAACTAAGTGAATTTATCAAATCACTACTTGATAATGTATTTTGGATACTTTTCATTTTGGTTTTAATTGGAATTCCATTAGTTCAAGTAATTTTATTTGGAATAGAAATGCCTGTAATTGATGGTGAATTACTTACACCGTTTCTAGCATTGACATGGATAGCAGATCCATCACGTACTCTTCCAATCATCAAAGCCTTCATGGCAACTGATATGTTCAGAGTAATGGCATTTCCAGGATTTGGTTTTGCTGCCCTACTTGCTGCAGCAACAATATTTGTTGAAAGAAAGATGCTTGCAAAATTACAATTAAGAGTTGGTCCATTTTACTGTGGAAAATTCGAGGGTATTTTACAATTAATGGGCGATGGACTAAAATTAATTTCAAAAGAAATTATTATTCCAGCCAAAGCTGACAAGCCAATTTTCTGGGCAGCACCAGTAATGTTTGTTGCAGCTGCAGCATCATTTGTAGCATTAATTCCTGTTGCCCCTGGTTGGGTAGTAGCCGATGTAGACTTGGGATTGCTAGGTGTGTTTGCAGTAATTGGATTTTTCCCAATAATTACAATTCTTTCTGCATGGTCTGCAAACAGTAAATTCCCATTCATTGGTGGTATCAGAGCATTATTCCAAATGGTTTCATTTGAAATTCCACTAATTCTATCTTTGTTAGGGGTTGTTATTCTAACTGGAACTCTAAACTTGTCTGAAATTGCAGCTAGTCAATCTAGCTTCCCTTGGATAGTATTTTTACCAGTTGGCGCTATTGTCTTTTTCATTACAATGTTGGCAGAATTAGAAAGAATCCCATTTGATCTACCCGAGGCAGAAAGTGAGATTGTAGCTGGATGGCTTACTGAACTATCTGGAATGATGTATGGACTTGTTCAATTAGGAACCTATCTGAAACTTTATGCATTTGCAGCATTGTTTGTAGTATTATTCCTTGGTGGATGGAATGGCCCAATGATTGTACCTCCGTTCCCCGCCGAAATTGTTACTGATGGAATTGAACTTGGTCCTGTCACTGCCAATATCGCAGGTTTACCAATATTTACCCAAGAAATGCTTAATGGAACATTATGGTTTGTTCTAAAAACTGTAGGAGTCATCTTTTTCATATTATTGCCAAGAGGTGTATTCCCAAGAATTAGAATTGATATGCTATTGAGTCTTGGATGGACCAAACTTATTGGACTTGCATTCGTTAACATCTTTATTGCTCTAGGCTTGCTTTACGCTGGAGTGTTAGGTCCAGGAGGTTTACAATAATGGGAACTGCTACAGGTATTATTCGTGCATTAAACTCTGGAATTAAACATATTGCAACAAAGCGATTTACACTTCGTTATCCTGAAGAGAAATTAAAATTTGTAGGCGATGGTTATCAGTTTGATCCTTCTACTGGTGTTGGAATTGCTGGATTAAAGGGACGTCATATGTTATTCCATGATCATTGTACAGGTTGCCAACTATGTTCTATTGCATGTGAAGGAGTTGCAGAAGCTATTGCAATGGTCAAAGTTCCAGAAGAACAAAAACAAAATAAAAAATCTATCATGCCACAAATTGATTATGGTAAATGTGTTTTTTGTGGACTTTGCGTTGATGCATGTCCATTTTATGCTTTATACATGACAAACGATTATGAACTATCTTCATTTTCTAAAGAAGGGTTGATCTATACTCCTGCACAACTTGCTGTAAAACCATATGTAGCACAAGATAGTGAAATCCAAATTACTGATAGAGGTGCCTCACATGGCTGATGCAGCGTTTCTAGCATTAACTGTAATTACAATTGGTTCTGCAATTGCAGCACTTGAATTAAGATCATTAATTTATGGCTCAATTGCTTTGATGGGAACCTTAGGTGGGATAGCTGGATTCTTCTTCTTACTAGATTCTCCATTTGTTGCATTATTTCAATTAGCAGTCTATGTTGGTTCTATTGCTGTTCTGATTTTGTTTACTGTTATGCTAGTAAAAAGAGAATTAATTTTCAAAAAAATTGAGGACAAGAGAAGAAAATTTGCAGGTATTGGATTAATGTTGGTAGTTATGGTGTCACTAGGGGCAGTATTCTTGGATTCAGGAATAAAAACAATAACTACTGATGAACCTCCAGTTAATTTCAGAGATATCGGTACAGACTTTGTAACATATTATTGGCCTGCATTGATTTTGATGGGATTGATTCTAGCTGGTTCTGTTACTGGTGCACTAGTTTTAGCCAAACGAGAGGATGTGGAGAATGACCAACGAGCTAGTTGATTTTACACTTGTATCTGTTGCTCTATTGGGCATAGGAATTTACGGTCTTGCAGTAAAACGTAATTTTATTCGTATGTTATTTGCCGTTGAAATTATTATCAATGCCGCAAATCTTAATCTTGTAGCATTTGGTAGATTTTTACCTCATAGTGGAGGTCAGACTTTAGCATTATTCTCAATTGCAATTGCAGCAGCAGAAGTAGCAGTTGGATTGTCTTTGATTATTGTAGCATATAGAATGTATAACAATGTCGATATTGCAGACTTTAGGAGTTTGAAGGGATAATGGAATATGCATTATTACAGGCAGTCTTCTTGCCGTTACTCTTATCACCAGTTGCTTACATTATTGGAAGAAAAATGGGTCCAACACCTGCAATGTGGTTTACATTTGCAATTTTACTTTACACTACAATCTTAGTAATTAATGCAGCATTATCTGGAACAGTAGAGGAGCATTATCCATGGACTGAACAGTTTGGAGAATTTGGTTTCTTGTTAGATGGTTTGGCATCTCCATTTGCAATAATGATCTATGTGTTGTCTACAATCTTGGCAGTATATTCAAAACCATACATGATTCACAAATTCCACGAACAATTTGAAGAAGAACATAAAATGAATTCTTCTTCAGGTGCTCAAACTTCAGTAGTTGAATCATCTTCACTTTCAAATTATGTTAATGCTAAATCTGGTCTTTACTTTGCATTGTATCTTGTCTTTGCAATGGGAATGCTTGGAACCGTTCTTTCAACAAACCTCATCGAATTTTATATTTTCTTCGAGGTGATGTTAATTCCAGGTTTCTTCTTAGTTGCACTTTGGGGTGATGGACCAAGACGAAAAATTGGTTTAATGTTCTTATTCTGGACCCATGCTGGTGCAGTTGTTTTACTCTTAGGCTTTTTGATGATTGGTCTTTCATTGGGAAGTTTTGATTTTGTAGATATTCGTGAATCTGATATACCTCAAGACATTGTAATGATCTCAGCAGTTGCAATTGCAATTGGATTGGGAGTTAAGCTTGCAGTATTCATGTTCCATATTTGGCTTCCATATGTTCACGGTTCTGCACCAACACCAATCAGTGCGTTATTGTCCCCTGCCATGATTGGAATTGGTGCTTATGGTATTTTCAGATTAATTGTTGAGTTCTTGCCTGCAACGTTTGCAGAACTTTCAATTTGGTTCCACATTTGGGGACTTGTTACGATGATTTATGGTGGTGCAATGGCATTAATGCAAGATGATCTCAAACGTCTCTTAGCATATTCAAGTATAAGTCAAATGGGCTATCTTTTGTTTGGTATTGGTTCAATGTCTGCACTAGGACTTGCTGGTGCAGAGATGATGTATGTAACTCACGCAATTGGAAAAGGCATTCTCTTCATGATGGCTGGAATAATAATTGTTAAAGTTGGAACCCGAAGTATTTCAAAACTTGGAGGCTTAGCAGGAAAGATGCCAATTACAGCTGTTTGTGCAGTTATAGGCGCATTGACAATAATGGGAGTTCCACCAACAAGTGGATTTATGGGTGAATGGATTTTGTTTTACGGTGCTTTAGAGACTGCAATTGAAGAAGGCTCAACTCTTAGAGCCGTAACGTTTGGTTTAGGTCTTGTTGCAACAGCTCTTACGATGTCTTACATGCTTTGGATGCTAAAGCGCGTATTCTTTGGAAAAACTCCTGAGCATCTTGAAAATGTGAAAGAAGGAAGTTGGTATATGACTGCACCAATGATGGTACTAGCAGGATTTACAATTATAGTTGGAATTTATCCAGATATTTTCTTGAAAACAATTATTCCATACATGAATGGAGTGCTGGGAGTCTAGAATATGGCAACAGAAGCTTTTGGATTGCCATTTGAAGTTGGAGCTCTAAGTGCTTGGTTAGTTTGGATATTGCCATTTGCAGCTGCAATGATTATACCCGGTGTTGGAAAATTATCAAAACATGCAACTGGATATGTTGCAGTAGCATTTGCTTTGATGAGTGCTTTGTCTGCAGCAACAATGATTCCTGTAGCTTTAGAGGCACACGAATTACACCATCAAATTATGTGGATTGAGGCAATTGGACTTAAAGCTGGTGTCTTAGCAGATCCGCTTTCAATAATCATGGCAAACGTTGTTGGTTGGATTTCATTCCTCATTATGATTTACAGTACAGGATACATGAAAGGCGATAAAGATATCACAAGATTCTGGTTCTGGATGATGTTCTTTATTGGTTCAATGCAATTAATTGTCTTGTCTGATAATTTACTTCAAGTATTCTTTGGATGGGAAGGTGTTGGACTAGCCTCATACGCTTTGATCAGCTTTTGGTATCGTGACAAGAAAAAAGATCATGTTGGTGTTGAAGGTAGAACTGTTCTTGGAATGTTAGATTACTATGCACCAACACACGCAGGTATGAAGGCATTCATCATGACCAAAGTTGGTGATGTGATGATGATTGCAGGTATGCTTTTGATATTTTTATTTGCAGGTACATTTGGATTTAAAGAACTAATGGGTGATACTCAATGGGCAACCACAATGGCTGCACAGGGACTATTAGTTCCAGCGTTTGTTTTACTCTTTGGAGGGGCAATAGGAAAATCAGCTCAATTCCCACTAAACGAATGGCTCTTAGAAGCAATGACTGGTCCAACAGCTGTTTCTGCATTGATTCACGCAGCAACAATGGTCAAAGCAGGGGTATTTTTGGTTGCAAGAATTGGTCCACTTGTTTTTGCACTAGGAGCTGCTGGAATTATGGCAGACCAATTCTTTGAGATTGTTGCTTGGGTTGGTGCAATTACTGCATTATTACTTGCAACACAAGGAATGGTCAACCCTGAAATTAAGAAAGTTCTCGCTTATTCTACTGGCTCTCAAATTGGTTATATGATGATGGCATTAGGTGTTGCAGGACTATCCCATCAATACGTTGATGGCTATACTGCAGGATTTTACCATTTAATTTCTCATGCAATGTTCAAAGCTTCATTATTCATGGCAGCAGGTTCACTGTTGCATATTGTTGGTTCTCGATTCATGACTGATATGGGTGGTCTTAGAAAACAAATGAAGAAGACATATGCGTTCATGTGGGCTGCAGGTCTTGGTTTGATGGGAGCACCATTTATCACAACAGGTTTCTGGAGTAAGGATGCAATCTTTGCTGCTGTTTACACATCTGGAAATGAATGGGCATTACCGTTATTTGCTATTGCAGTTCTAACTGCAGTAATAACAGCATTTTACACTACAAGAATGATTGGATTGGTCTTCTTTGGAAAGAAGAGCAAACACATTGAGAAGATGGAAGAAGAAGGTCATCATATCCATGAAGCATCATTATCAATGTGGGTTCCATATGGAATTCTTGCAGTACTGACAATAGGAATTGGTCTTATTGGATTATCAACAGAACAAGGACTTCATCACATGTTTGAAGAGTATCTTGAACACTCATTTGGTATTCATAGCGAATATGCAAAAGATGGGGTATCCATTTTACCAGAGTTCTTACAAGGAATTAATCCAGTGGCCCTTGGTGCATCATTAGTAGCATTTGCTACAGGAATTGGTCTTGGTTACATCTTCTATATTGGAAGATGGGTTGATCCTGTAAGATTTGTAAATTCCAACATATTCTTTTACGCAATTCACAAAGTTATCTTAAACAGATGGTATCTTAATGCAATAATCTATTGGTGCTTTGTTGTAGCGCCATTATGGTTAGCAAGAGGTGTGTTCAGATACTTTGAAAAGACGGCTATCGATTATGGTATGAATGATGGAGTTCAGAAAGCAGTTGGCTGGGGTGCAAAAGTTGTACAGGGAACTCAAACCGGTGTTTCACAATCATATCTATTCGTATTTGGAGCGGGATTACTATTCGTAGTCTTGATATTGTTGATGTAGGAGATTGATGACTTGTTAGAAATTACTTCAACACCATTGGTATTAATTGCAATATTGGGTACTGTAGGCGTCATTCTTCCTATAATTAGCATTGCTAGGAAAGAAAAAGGCTCCAATTCATTTTATGCTGTAATTGCATTTGCAGCATTAATTGTATCCATGGGATACGTTGGATATCAATTCATTAACGATAATGTTTCACAATCTGCTCTTTTCTCAAATGATGTTATAGTTGATGATGCATTTGGTGGCTTCTTTGCAATTGCAATGTTGATTGTTGCATTGTTCACAACAGTTGGCTCTTTCAATTACATGAGAAAACATAATTCCCCTGCAGTATACTATTCTCTAATTTTACTTGCAACTATTGGTATGGTGTTAGTAGCATACTCTACTGATTTGGTGATGTTATTTGTTGCATGGGAATTGATGAGTATTCCAACTTATGTTTTAGTTGGATTTATGAAAAAGAATCCAAGCTCAAATGAAGCAGCTCTCAAATATTTCTTGTTTGGTGCATTATCATCAGCAATTATTGTTTACGGAATTTCGATATCTTATGGATTAACTGGTTCTACAAATATCGGAGAGGTTATTCAAGGTTATTCCACACTTGATCCTTCATTGCTACCTCTTGCTTTGCTATCTGTTGGAATGTTTATTGCAGGATTTGGGTTCAAGATGGGACTTGTACCTTTCCATCAATGGCTTCCTGATACTTATGAGGGTGCACCATCACCAATTACTGCTCTTCTTGCAGCAGCAACAAAGAAAGCTGGATTTGCAGCAACAATTAGAATTGTAATTCTTGGAATGGTAGTTCTTAATCTTGATTGGACATTAGCTCTTGCTATTATTGCTGTGATGACCATGACTGTTGGAAACGTTGCAGCAATTATGCAAAAGAATCTCTCGAGGATGTTGGCATATTCTAGTATTGCACATGCAGGATACATTTTGATAGGACTTGCAGTTGCACCACACAGTTCACTTGGATTACAAGGATCTTTGTATCAAATAATGAATCATGCAGTAATGAAAGGAGCTGCCTTTATTGCAATTGCAGGAATTGTAACAACTCTTGCTGTAACTAATATTGATAAACTCAAAGGACTTGGAAGAAGAATGCCAATCACTGCTTTGGGGTTGGTAATTGCATTGTTTGCATTAGCTGGAATTCCACCACTTTCAGGATTCTGGAGTAAGCTCATGTTATTTGGAAGTGCTTTAGATGCAAGTTCTGCTTTATGGTGGGCTCCATGGCTTGCAATTGCAGGAGTCCTAAACAGTGCATTATCTCTTGCATACTATGGTTGGATTACACGAAAAATGTACTTTGAAGGTGAAACAGAAAAAAGAGTTGCAGAACCAAAATCTATAATGGCAGTTATGATCTTCTCCACAATTTTCTTAGTAGGATTTGGTGTATATCCAGATCCATTAATTAAATTTGTAGAGTTTGCAACACCTGTAATTAGCTTAGGTCTTATGCCTTAAACGAAGTAAATTTAATTAAATTATCTAAATTTATTTTTGCATCATTATCAGGAATTTTTCTTAAACCGACTCTGGCTTTATCAGAATATTCCTTTAACAACTCTTCCATTTTATTAAAAACGTCTCTTGGATCTGAACTTTTTTTAATTAATAGATTGAATAATTTATCTTCATTTTTCCAATCCAATAAATCATCTCTAATTTGATATGCGATACCTATATTTTTTCCATACTCCGTTAACGCTTCAATCTCTTCTTCAGAACCATTTGCAATTATTGCACCTATTCTGGCTGCTACCTCAAATGCAGTTGCAGTTTTGTATTCAATTACTTTGAGATAATCATCAAAAGTAACATCTTCGCTTGTTTCTAATCTATTTTCAATCATTTCACCCTCACTCATCAACATTGCAGTTGTGGCTAAATCTTTTGTAATTCTGGCATTATCTAATCTAGAAGATATTGCAAGAATTAATCCTAAAACAAAGTCTCCTGTAAGAACACTAGTGTTATAGCCATATTTGATATGAAATGGATCTTTTTGCCTTCGCATTGTTTCATTATCGATAATATCGTCATGAATGATTGATTCCATATGTAAAAATTCAACAGCACAAGATGCTGACCATGTATTTTCATCAACTTTCCCTACGCTTTCAGCTGCCAATGTCAAAATTATTGGTCTAATTCGTTTTCCACCTTCCAATGAATATTTTAAAGGTTCAATAAATTCAGATTCTGAATAAAGAGACAATTCATTTTTTAATGCTTCGTCAATTTTTTCAATATATTTTCCATAGGTTTCAAGTAATGGATTAATTTCAATATTTTTCCTGTCCAAAATTGCCTGATCAAAAAACTTTGTCATTAGTAAATAAATCTTGGTGCTCCAGCCGGGATTTTCATCGATTGATTTTGAACCCGGGATCACTGCCTTGAAAGGGCAGTATGCTTGACCGGTCTACACCACTGGAACCCATGAAAATTCTGTGTTTTGACCATAAAATCTTTTGTAAACAACAAAGATTTTTTTATTGGCAATTTAGGAGTTGAATCATGAGTATAATTAAAAAAATTGATCAAATGATTGAAGAAAGAAGTTTGCTAAAACACCCATTCTATCAAATGTGGTCTGATGGAAAGCTAACTCAAGAATCTTTGGCAGGTTATTCAAAAGAATACTTTCAACTTGTAAAAGCTGTTCCAAATTTTATGACTCCTATTATTGCTAAAGCACCAGAAGGAGTGGTTGATGAATTAATTGAAAATCAGCAAGAAGAATCTGATCATATTGCCCCTTGGATTGCATTTGCAGGAGAACTTGGTATTTCACAAGATGAATTAATCTCATATTCTGGAACATCAAAAACTAAGAAAGCTGTATCTGATCTTAATGCATTAATGGATACCTTTGAAGGTGGTGCATGTGCAATGTATGCTTTTGAAAAAGAAATTCCAAAAATTAGTCAAACAAAACTTGATGGTCTGGCTGAATTTTATGGATTAACAAGTCATGAGGCTACAGAATACTTTACACTCCATACAGAAGCTGATATTCGTCATACAGCATCATGGAGAAACATCTTGGAAAAATCTTCATCTGAGACAAATAACTTGATTGAAATTGCAGATAAATCCATTTCTGCACAAAACTCGTTACTTGATAGTTGTTATGAAGAATACTGTTAATCTCATAACATTTTAAACCTAAGACTAGATTCATCTGCTTAGGGCCCGTAACTCAGCTTGGTAGAGTAACCGGCTCATAACCGGTGAGCCAAGGGATCGAAGCCCTTCGGGCCCATATATTTTCAATTAGTTTTAAAATAAGCCAATCCAAAATTCATTGGCCGCAATGAAGAATCAGAGTTATATCTGAATGGTGATTGGAAGGCATTTGTCTGAGCTGCCAATATTCATTTGTTAATTTGTTTTTTGACTTTTTCTAGAATGCCTTCATCAACTAAATTTTGTTCATACAATACTTCTGTAATTTGCAAAATATCTAAAATTGAATGCATATTGACTCCTAATTCAGATAAGGCTTTGTCTGCACCTTCCATTCTATTAACAATGACGTATGCGTCTTTCACTGAAATGTTGACCTCTTTTAAGGATTTTATTGCGTTTACTACTGATCCTCCAGTAGTTGCAACATCATCAATCATAACCACCTTCATTCCATCATGAATTTTTCCTTCCACTGATTTTGAAGTGCCATAATCTTTCGGTTTGCTTCTTACATAGATTAGAGGTTTTACAGTTTCTATTGCTAATGCTGAAGCAATCACCAAACCACCTGTTGGAACAGAAACAATAGAATCAAAATTAGTTAAACCAATATTTTGAGCTATCTCATTTTCAAGATGTTTTACCATTTTTCTAAATTCGTGTGGGTAGCTAGGAACTAGTCTTAAATCTACATAGTATGAACTATTTTTGCCACTGGCAAGAGTAAATTCTCCAAATTTTATAATGCCTTTTTCATGCAAAAAGGTTGCAAACTCTTTTACAAATTCCATACCAAAATTAACTACACTGGATTTATTTTGGTTTGTATTATCAATGAATTATGCCTGAAATTTGGTTAAATTATGGTGTTACAGACGTAGTTTTGGATATAAGGGCAGAAAATTTAGAGCAAAAAATTGATTCTGACGGAAAAATTTTGGAAGATTCAGCGATCAATGAAAAACTCAATTCTCTAGATCTGTCAAAACCAATGGAACTAGTAATTTTACATAATTCAAAGTCAATCCAAAAAATTATCTCTTCATTGTTTACTTTATGTGAGCAAAAATCAAAACCTTTTCCCAAAATTTTTGCTGAGAAAAAAATACTAAATTTGGTCAAAGCTGGACTTCCCGAAGGAAGCTCAATTAATGAATTTGACGATGTTGATATTTCTAATTCAAATCTTGTATTTATGGGTGAGATGGAATTTGATGGATTATTTGGTTATGAGACTGTTTCAACACGTTTAATTAAAAAATTCGGTTTAGATTCTATGCTTTCTGCATATGCTAAAAGACAAGGAAATTTACCAGTGCCAGGACAACATCCCGAAAGTTTAGTTGAAGCAAAGAAATTCACTGATAATTTTGAAATTCAGGGCATTGAAATAGTGGCAAATTCTCAAGGTATACTTGATTTTTCAATTGGCCATCCATCTGAAACAATTACTGCTACTAAAACTTTGGAATCAAACTCAATCAAAGATGTTGGGGAGCATAAAACCATGGTAATTAGTACTGGTAAGGATGCAAGTAATTTTGATTTAGGGAAATCTCTTTCATCTCTCTGGAATTGTTCTAATGCAATAAAAAAAGATGGTCTTGCAATTTTAGTAGCTGAATGCAAAGGTGGATTGGGATCTGATGCAATTCAGCAATATGTTGAAGACAGATTGACTTTGGAGCAACTAAGAAATCCTACCAAATACATTGGCGGAATGGAAGATTTGTTATTTCTCTCCGAAATCCAAAAGAATTTTCAGATTGGACTAGTTTCAATATTGCCTGAATTTTATGCTAAGAAACTAAACATGATATCGCTACCTGGAATAAAATATTCTATGGATTATATTTTAAAAACACAAGGAGTAAAACAAAAGGTTTCAGTTGTTCTAGATGGTGCTAGACTATTGCTAAGGTAAAAGATACGGTAGGAAATCTGATGGCAATGGTGCACACAAAATTGCTAATCCTATAATTCCAATATATGCAAGTTTTCTGTTTCTAGAAAGTGGCGATATATCATCAAGTGGAGTTGCCCCTGGATTTCTTGAACTCATAAAGAGAATTAGTAAAGCCATTAACCAATAATTTAGCAAAACAAGAATTGCCATACTTCCAAAAGTAGCATATCTGTGTAGTTTTGGTCCAAGTAATGTTCTTGCCATATGTCCGCCATCTAATTGCCATGCTGGAAGTAAATTCAAAAAAGTAATCAAAAATCCTATCCATGCTGCAAACATAACTGGTGTCATGATTACCTCATGTCCTGCTCCACCTTTTCCAAACAGTGCTAAACTGGCAGTCATTAGTAATGGCTCGCCTTGATTCCATTCTATTAATTTAGATTCGGCAAATAATCCTGCTGCAATATCTTGATCTAATATTGGTGCAGTATATGCCCCATAAATTGAAACTATGACTGCAATTACTAACCCTGCAATGGGCCCTGCAATGGCAACATCAAACAAAATTTCACGGTTAATTGTTAATCCTTTTGATTGAATAAACGCACCAAATGTTGGTATTCCAATTACAGGTAATCCTGGAATAAAATATGGCCAAGTAGTTTTTAGTCTGTGTATTTTTGCAGCAATGATATGGCCAAGTTCATGAATTCCTAAAATCCCTAATAATGATAATGTGTATACTCCAGCCATTTCTAAAGGATCTCCAATCTCTATGATGGAATTAGTTCCTGCAGTTCTATAATACCCGTCAATCATCACAAATGATATGACAATTGCAAATAGTATTCTCGGAGTCCATGAAGAGCTCATCCATTTTCTCTGTTTTTTTGGTGAAAATTTTTGAATGATTACATATTTTTCATTATTTCTCTCTTCTAATTTCCCAGCATAACTCATATTCTCCAGTCTTCTAGCTAGATCTTCGAACTTTGATTTGAAATCATAGTCTTCAATTCTAAATTCTAAAGAAAATTCAGTTTTTGTATAATCACTTACCTCGAATATTGATTCAACTAGAGAGATAATCTCTTCCTGTGAGGAATCTTCCATCTCTTAAATGCTGCATCTTTCCATTAAATGGTCTTTTGGTTTAAAAATAAATATTGATACTCTTAATCTAAAGTATGCAAGTAATTCTTAGACAGTTAGGAGATTGTAATATTAGACGAGCTGAACCTAGCGATCTTATTTCTGTAATGGAAATTAATTTGAAAACACTTCCAGAACATTATTCTGATTATTTCTATGAAAGTCTACTGGCAGAACTTCCTGAAGCATTTATTGTTGCAGAAATTGGAGGAAAACATGTAGGGTATATTATGTGTAAAACTGAATACGGTTTTTCAAATTTTAAAAAATTAGGGTTTGTTAAAAAAGGTCATGTGGTTTCCATTGCTGTTCTAAATGAATATCGAAAAAGAGGAATTGGAAATGCTCTTGTAGAAGAATCCGTTAATGGTGTAAAATTACGAAAGTGTGATGAATTTTATTTAGAAGTTAGATGTAGTAATAATGAAGCTGTTAGACTCTATGAAAAATTAGGGTTTGTCATTAGACAACAATTAAACTCGTATTATCGAGATGGGGAAGATGCATATCTTATGGCAATTGAATTAGATTAGTTCAAACCAATAAATAACTCTCAAAAAATTCTTCGCCATGGATAAACGTAAAGGAATGGGTATTACAATTTTCATGCTTTGCATTGGTGGATTTTTTCTTTATGCATATTTGTTAATGCTCTCTGAATGGAGTCCAATTGTATTACAATTATCTGTATTAATGATAGCCGGCGGAATTCTTGGAGTCATTGCATGGATTGGATATGTTATGGCAACAACCAAACCATCTCCTGCATCAATTACTTCTGAAGATTAATTATTTGAAAATTTTTACATCTACTACTGTTTGATAGAATCTTGGACCTACTGCTCTAACAATTTTTGAATTTAGAATTTCTGATTTTACTGGTGTAACTTGAAGATAATGCTCCTCTGATAATTTTCCAGCATCTGATTTTTTATCTGCATGAATATGCGAGTAGTAATGAATTATTCCTTCACTCTTAGTTGCACTAATTGCAGAATCTAAAAACTCATCAGATCTTTCTGGTAATAACATCAGGGTTCTATCTGATTTGTTCTCTAGTTGCTCTTTGATAATATGTGATGCATCCCCATTAATTGATATTATTTTTCCTGCTAGTTTGTTTAACCCTATATTTTTTTCACAGAGTTTTGAAGCAACTGGATTAATGTCTAAACTGTACACAGTACATTTTTTCTTTTTTGCAGCCATTATAGAAAACATTCCAACTCCGGCAAACATGTTAGTCACAATCTCACCATCATGAATCAAATTTGCAATCCTTTCTCTTTCTGTTGAAAGTCTTGGCGAAAAAAATGCTTTTTCTACATCAACAATAAATTTACATCCAAATTCTTTGTATTCAGTTTCAGTATTGTCTTCTCCTGCTATGATCTCTAGGTTTCTAGTTCGAAAATCCCCTTCTACATCCGATGCCTGATAATACACACTTCGAACAATTTTTACCTCATTTAGCAAAGTTTCTCCAATGATTTTTTTTTTGATAAAAGAGTGTCTGGAATTCTTACAACTATTATGTCTCCAATTTGATCAAATGCTGAGATTAAATCTTCACTTTCTTCTTCAGAAAGTACACTAGCAAGTGATTTTTTTAGCATTCGAGTCAATGTTTGTAATAGAAATTACCGGATGATTTTTGATCCTTGTCTAATCTACTCTCTAGTTTGTTCACCCTAGGTCTAAGGCTTCTTTCATCTCTTCTAAATGACATATCAAGGGATTTTAGAAATCTGTTCATGGCTTCAGCCTTTCGCATTGGAGTGGTAGCTGTTCCTGAAACTCCTGACTCTCCTTCAAAAATTACTATAGAATCTGAAATTAAATCCATTAGCTGTAAATCATGATCAATAATTATTGCAGATTTTCCAAACGAACGAACAAATTTTTGAATAAATTTTGCAACTGCAATTCTATCTTCAACATCCAAAAATGCTGATGGCTCATCTAATGCATACAAATCTACTTTTTGCAATAAACATGATGCAACAGCAACTTTTTGCAATTCTCCCCCAGAAAGATTTTTGATTGATTTATTGTATAGTTTTTTAATTTTTAATGGTTCAAGTATTTGTTCTTCTTCCATGCTACCTTCAACGGGATTGCCATTTGCTTTATCTAATACTGATATTACTTCTACGTCAAGATCGTTTTGTAGATATTGAGGTTTGTATGCAATCTTGATTTTTTTATTTACAGTACCAGAATCTGGATTTTCAACTCCTGCTATCATCTTCATCATGGTTGTTTTCCCAAGGGCATTAGCTCCCATTATGCCTAAAACTTCGCCTTTTCTTACTTGACCTGCTTCAATTGTTACTGAAAATGTTGAATATTTCTTTTCTAATTTTGGATATGTGACTATCGTACTTCCTTCTTCAAAAATATCTGTAGTAGATGATGATACATCAAAAGAAAATTTCTTATCTCTGAATCTCACATTTTCATTTGGTAAATATCCATCAAGAAAGACATTGATTCCGATTTTGGTAGATAGTATGGTTGAAACAATTCCATATGCACCTGGTTCACCGTATAAAACTTCGATATAGTCACTAAGAAAATCAAGCAATGTTAGATCATGCTCTACAACCATCACACTCTTTCCAATTTTTGCCAAGTTCTGAATTACCCGAGCAACACCTGTTCTTTGAAAAACATCGTTGTATGATGATGGCTCATCAAAGAAATAAAATTCAGTATCTTTTGATGCGGCAGCAGCTACTGCAATTCTTTGTAACTCCCCGCCACTTAATTCTTTTAAACTCTGCTCCATAGAATTTTCTAATCCTAATTCTTTGATTAATTCTCTTGAAACTCCTCTTTCATCATATTTGTCAAGTAATTCTTTTCCTGTTCCATCAAATGCTTGTGCAATATGATGAACCTGCTGCGGTTTAATCGATGCACGAATTTGTTTTTGTTCTATTTTTTCAAAATGTTGTTTGAGTTCAGTTCCACTATAATGTTTTAAAATCTCATTCCATTCAGGAGGGTTTTCATATCTTCCAAGATTTGGTTTTAAATTCCCTGATAGAATATTGACTACCGTACTTTTCCCCATTCCATTTCTTCCCAGCAATCCTACGACCTCTCCTTTTTTTGGTGTAGGTAATTTGAATAACCTAAATGAATTATCTCCATACTGATGAATTTTATCAGTAGCCAATTCACTTGCTAGATTTACAATAGTTATTGCATCAAAAGGACATACTTTGACACATATTCCACATCCATTACAGATGTCTTCATCTATCTTGGCTTTTTTTGATTCTTCATTAATAACAATACATTCTGCCCCAGATTTGTTTACTGGGCAGTATTTTATGCACTCTAAACCACATTTTTGTGGTTGACATAGGTCTTGATCTAAAACAGCTACCCTGTGAGTCATGTTGTAATCCCGTATTTTCTTTGCTTTATACCTATTTTGAGCGTATTTCAAATTCAGCGTTAGGTTAATAGATGAGAATTCATCATTAATTTTCAAGCCGGCCATAGCGTTAGGGTGCGACCCAATCCCATTCCGAACTTGGAAGTCAAACCTGACGTCGCTGTTGTGCTACTAAAATGCGAGAGCCTTTGGGAAGCAACAGTGCTGGCATTTTCTATTTTACAATCAATCTTTTAATATCCAAATACTTGGGATGAAATGAATTCAATGCCCAATTGTAGCGTTTGTGGAGAAATGTGTGATAATGACATTAGATTACTAAATCATATGATGGACAAACATGGTTGGAGAAATCCAAATGTTGGAACTCCTGATAGAAATAGTAGAGGGTACTAATTTTATAATTTTTGTAAATAGTCCAAGATTAATCTAACACCAAAACCTGTTGCGCCTTTTGGGTTGTATGATTTCTCTTTGGTAGCTATCTGAGTCCATGCAACTCCTGCAATATCAAAGTGTACCCATGGTGTGTCATTTATTGCATTTCTCAAAAATGCAGCAGCAGTAATAGTTCCTGCAGCTCTTCCTATACCAACATTTTTCATATCTGCCACATCTGATTTTATCATGTCCATATAGTTTTGATTAAGTGGAAGTTCCCATACATCTTCGCTTGTATTCTTTGAAGCGCTCTTGATCTTTTTTGTCAATTGTTCATTATTTGATATTATAGCTGCAACATTAGTTCCTAATGCAACAATACATGCACCTGTAAGAGTTGCAAAATCAATTATTGCTTTAGGTGAATATTGTTTTTCACCATATGATAATGCATCTGATAAAATCAATCTCCCTTCTGCATCTGTATTTAGAATCTCGGCAGTCTTACCGCCATACAATTTAATGATGTCTCCTGGTCTATATGATTCCCCACCTGGCATATTTTCAACTGAAGGGATAATCCCAACAACGTTGATTGGTAGTTTTAATTCTGATACTGCTTTCATAATTCCTAAAACTGTGCATCCGCCACATTTGTCAAATTTCATTTCATCCATTTTATCTCCGGGCTTTAATGAAATTCCACCTGTGTCAAATGTTACAGCTTTTCCAACAAGAACAATGGGTTTTTCATTTTTTCGTCCATTATTATGTTCTAAAACAATTAGTTTGGGTTCATTTTTACTTCCTTGCCCTACTGCAGAAATTCCACCAAAGCCTTTCTTTTTTAATTCAAGTTTAGAAATAATATTGCATTTCATTTTATTTTTTTTGGAAATCATTTTTGCAAAATTTCCCAAAGTTGTTGGAGTACATTCGTTAGGAGGTAAATTTGCTATGCTCTTAGTAAATATTGCACCCTCTGCAACAATTTCGGAAATTTTGATAGCCTTTGAAATATTGTTTGATTTTGAAACGATGATTGTAAGATCTGGTGTTTTCTCTATTTTCTCTGCTTTGAATTTATCAAATTTGTATAGTGCCATTTTGGAGCCTTCAACAATTTGTGTAACCGATGAAATTTGGTCATATGCAAAATTAGGAGGCGAAATTATGGAAAATTCATTTAACTTTAACTCTTGTGCTTTTTGTGCAATTTTTCCTGAAACATATCTTATGGTATCATTTGTCAAATTTTCTTTTTTTCCTAATCCTGCAAGAAGAATTCTATTAGCATATTTTGCCCCTGGGGTAGGAATAATGATCATTTTCCCCAACTTCCCATCCAGATCTTTTAGGGATTGATTAATTGATGATGCTGTTTTTACATCTATTTTCGTTAATCCTAAGACTTTGTTTGAATTTTCTAAAACAAATCCACAAAGAAGTTCTGTTTTCTTTTTTATAGAACTCTCAGTTTTTAATTTCACACTATTTGCTAGTTTTTGAAGCATTATTTAGATTTACTAAAAATCAATTTTTTTGCTATTAGTTAGTAAACTAGCTGATCTGATAAAAACTGCTTTGACTGTTTTACAGTCTTGTTCACAAATATCATCCATTTTCATTGAAATTGATTTTTTTGTTTTTTTAGCAAACAATGATTTTACTAATGGGAGTAATGCAGCTCTTCCACCATATGCTCTTTTTTTATCAATAAACCAAAACATCTCTAAAGCGGATTCATCTAAAATCTCATCTCGTATCTTTTTTCCAAAATCTGAATAATGACCAATCATAGTGATTTTATCCCTTGCAAAAAATTTAACGACTTTTGCAAATTTCACACACAAGTAACATTGATTATCAAAAACTACTATTGGAGTGTTTTCTTTGATTTCCATATGATTAGATTATTCCGATCTAATTAAAATATTGCAGAAGTAGATTTTTATTCAATTTACAAAGAATACGTTCCAGATGGGGCTCAATTATTATCAAATAAAGAAAAATATTCTACGAGCCAGAAAATTAGTGATTAAAGGAACGAATGCTGCTGGCTCAGGACATCCTGGAGGTTCCTTTTCAATGGCAGAAATTATGGGATGCTTATTTAACAAATATTTGAAATTCGATCCTCAAAACCCTCAATGGGAAGACAGAGATCGCCTAGTTCTTTCTAAAGGTCATGCATCTCCTGGATTATTTTCTAACATGGCAGTATCTGGTTATTTTCCTGAATCTGAACTTGAAACACTGAGGAAATTTGGCAGTAAATTACAAGGTCATCCTGATCTTAAATGTCCGGGTGTAGAATTCTGTGGGGGTTCACTCGGAACTGGGTTGTCCTACTCTATTGGAATTGCACTTGCAGCAAAAATTGATTCTAAAAATCATCATGTGTACACAATTATTGGTGATGGGGAATCTGATGAAGGACAGGTTTGGGAGGCTGCAATGACTGCTGCAAAATATAAAGTTGATAATCTTACTGCCTTTCTTGATAGAAATTTTATTCAACAAGATTCTTACACTGAAAAAATTATGCCCCTTGATGAAAAATTAGAAGGTGATGATCTTTCTGAAATGTGGAAAGATGCATCACGCTGGAAGACCGGTGATAAATGGAGATCTTTTGGCTGGAATGTTATTGAAATTGATGGTCATAGAATTGAACAAATCAACGCTGCAATAGCAAAAGCAAATGCAACAAAAGGAGTGCCCACAATGATAATTTCTAGAACAGTAAAGGGTAAATCTGTTGAACACATGGAAGATAATCCCCAATGGCATGGTAAAGCTCCTGACTCTGATGTGGTTCCTATAATTAATTCTGAATTGGATTCCCAATTCATGATTGCACCATCGATAATTGCAGGAGATATGACAAATTTAGAAAATGAAATTAAAAGATGTGTGTCTGGTAGAGCAGATTACATTCATCTCGATGTGATGGATGGGCACTTTGTACCAACCAAAACTTTTGATCATAATAAAATCAAAGAACTAAGGCCTCTTACTGTAATTCCATTTGATTCCCATTTGATGATTAACGAACCAGTAAAACATGTTAAGAATTACATTGACGCAGGTAGTGACATAATAACAGTCCATGCAGAAGTAACTGACGAATCAAGTTTTGGTGAAATTCATGATTTGCTTAAACAAAACCAAGTTGGTGTGGGATTTGCAATAAATCCTGACACTGAATTACCTGAATGGTCGCACAAATTTTTACCGTCACTTGATCAACTAATTGTAATGTCTGTTGTACCTGGTAAATCTGGCCAAAAATACATTGAAGAAACCCACTCAAAGATGGCTAGATTAAATTCTGTTCTTAAAGAACACAATTTCTCAGGTTACATTGAGGCTGATGGAGGAGTAAATCTGGAAAATATTGGTTCTATTTTTGCTGATGGTGCACGTGTATTTGTTGGGGGTGGTGCAATTATAGGACAACAAGATGTCCGAATGGCAATAAGAGATTTTAGATCAGAGATTCTAAAATCTAGACGACGGATTTTACTTGATAAGGCAAATGAGTTGGGTGGTGTTGATTTAGTAAAGAAATGGATCGGTTTGCATGTTGTAGGTGAAAAACAAGATCAAATTCAAAAAATTGCACAGGAGGCAGGATATCTTTGAACGATCCAATTATGACTGACATGCGTTCAGCATATTCAAAAGCACTTATACATCTTGGAAAAGAAAATCCAAATGTTGTAGTTTTAGGTGCAGACACAACTGATTCTTTAAAAACATCTGATTTTGGAAAGGAATTCCCTGATAGATTTTTCAATGTTGGAATTGCTGAAGCGAATTTAGTGACAATTTCTGCAGGATTAGCATATTCTGGAAAGATTTCTTTTGCAAGTACATATGCTATTTTTTTACCCGGAAGAGCTGTTGATCAAATTCGAAATAACATTGCATATCCATCTCCTCTTGGAAAAAAGGGATTAAATGTAAAATTAGTTTCATCACATGGAGGTTTATCTGTTGGACCTGATGGAGGTTCTCATCAACAAATAGAGGATATTGCAATAATGAGAGTAATTCCAAATTTTAGAGTTTTAATTCCAGCTGATACTGTTGCAGTTTCAAAATTGACTGCATTGATGGCAAAAGAATATGGTCCCTTTTACATGCGGATGGCAAGATCTAAAACTCCATTGATTCATTCAGAATCCCAAAATTTTGAAATTGGAAAAGGCATTACACTAAGAGATGGCTCTGATTGTACTATTGCAGCTTGTGGAATTACGGTACGTATGGCTTTGGAGGCAGCTGATTCATTGCAACAGGAGGGCATTTCCTGTAGAGTTTTGGATATGTTTTCAATAAAACCAATTGATGATGAGATATTGGAAAAAGCTGCTCGTGAAACAGGTTGTATTGTAACTACTGAGGAACATAATATTTTTGCAGGAATGGGCTCTGCAGTTGCAGAATCTATTTCCGAATCATATCCTGTCCCAATTAAGAGAATCGGCGCTCAAGATATGTTTGGCGAATCTGCTCGTGATAATGAGGTTCCACTACTCTTGGAAAAACATGGAATAACATCTTTTAATATAGCAAAACAAGTCAAAGAAATTAGGAGCAAAAAATTATGAAAATTTTTCTTGACACTGCTAATCTTGAATCAATAAAAAAATTCAATGATATGGGTTTACTGGATGGAATTACTACTAATCCATCATTGATGTCAAAGGAAGGTGGAAATCCAAAAGATGCAATGGGAGAAATTACTAAAATTATCAAGGGTGATGTAAGTCTAGAAGTTGTCAGCACAGATTATTCTGGAATGATTGAAGAAGGTAAACGACTTCGTGAATATGGGGATAATGTTGTAGTTAAAGTTCCCATGACTCCTGATGGGCTCAAAGCTTGTAAAACACTTTCATCTCAAGGAATTCCTGTTAATGTTACATTGATTTTTTCTGCCAATCAGGCCTTACTTGCAGCAAAATCTGGTGCAAAATATGTTAGTCCATTCATTGGAAGATTGGATGATGTTGGTCAGGATGGGATGAAATTAATTTCAGATATTAAAAAAATTTTTAAAAATTATGAGGATTCAATAGATACCCAAATTCTTGTTGCAAGTGTTCGTCATCCGGTGCATGTAGTAGATGCTGCAAAAATTGGGGCAGATGTGGTAACGTTGCCTCCAACTGTTCTTGATAAGATGCTGCTACACCCACTAACAAAAATTGGTTTGGAGAATTTTCTTGCAGATTGGGAGAAACTCAAAGCCGGAAATCCTGACATAAAAATCTAAAACTATAAAAAATATTAAAAATGAAAATTGAGGACTTTTTATCCTGAACCTTTGTTTTTACTCTTTCTTGAACTAGTTCCTCTACCTGTACTTCTAGTCATTCCTTCAGTAGAAGGTCTTGCTTTTGGTTCAGGCATGTCTCCTAATTTTCTTGAACCTGTTCCCCTTCCGGTGTGAACCATTCTGTTTGCAGATGCTTTCTTCCTAGCTTCTTGGATTTTTCTATATTCGTCTCCTGACCATTTAGTAGGATCATCGTCAACTTCAATGGTTCCTGTTCCTCTACCGGTTCGTATTCTAATTTTCCCCATAATTTACTTTAAAATATCTCATATTTATCTAAGCTTCTTTTTTTAGATCTTGGATATTTTTCAAAATGAATTGATTTTTCTATCTGTAATTGCCTTTGACAAAGTAAATCTATATGAAATAATTTCCCTAGCTACTTATCCAGCCTAATTTTCTAAAGTAAGCAAACATCAGAATTGCTGGAATTGCTGATGCCAAAATTATAATGATAAACGATGTATGTGGACCCAGAAATATCAAATCTCCTCCAATCCCACCTGGAAGATTGACGTTCATTCCATAAAATGTACCGATAACAGTTGCCGGTATTGCTAATGTAAAGATAATTGTTAAAACTCCTAGCACTTTGTTTGTTTTTTCAGTGCTTAACACAAAGTCTGTATCTTTGTAAATTTCCATAGTTTCTCTTGATTCTTCTAATGTTTCAATTACTTTGTCAATATGGTCAATTACATCGTCAAAATATAATGTAAGTTCATCAAGCTCCCTATCTGAATATCTGTCAATATTCTTTGCAATCTCTAATACGAATTTCTTTAATGGGTTTGCAATTCTTCTTAACCTGTTAATTTCTCTTCTTAATAATGAAATACTTCTTGCGACAGATTTCCTTTCATCAAATACTCTATCTTCCATCTCATCTAAATTTGCGATGATTTTTCTAGATGTGTGCAAAAGATCATCTACTAGTACATCGATTATCTCATGGAGTAAATGCCCTGGGGATTTTCCTATTAATCGCTTTTTTCTTTCTGGATCTGAATCATTGATACATAATTCAACTAATTCAACTAATGGATTTAGATCTCCTTGATGTACGGTGATTAGAAAATCTTTACCTACAAAAATAGATAATTGACTATTTTTTGATATTCCTACTTTTTGTGATAGTGGCGGAAAATGTAAAATTACAAAGAAATGATCATCATAACTGTCTAGTTTTGGAAGCTCAAATTTGGTTAAACAGTCTTCTAAATTAAGTGAGTTAAGATTGTAATCTTTGGCAATTTGCTCCATCAGCCCTCTATCTGGATTCTGAAGATCCAACCAAGTAAATTTCTCTCCTTGGATTCTCTCCATTTTACCTGTATTGATATCCTCTTCTTGGACTCTTCTCCCGGTTCGCAATTTTTTGGTAATGAATCCTTTTTTCAAGTTGAAAAATACCCTGATACAACAAATTTAAAGCGATCGGCTTTAATTTATTGAAAAACTATTACACCTAAAAATTAGAAATGTTTTGAAATTGAGCCTACTTGAATGGAAGTAAATAGTTCATTCCAACCCACGTTAATCCAATTGCAATTGCCATTGCTACCCACCATAATCTCATATTACAAATTTCACCTAGTCAATAATAAATCTACAGTCTAATTCCCAGCTAAAAGATTATTACAGGATAAACAAAGTTTCTTCCTTGTGGCCTTCGTAGTACAGTGGTTAGTATAGAGGATTGTGGATCCTCGGACAGGAGTTCGATTCCCCTCGAGGGCCCATTCATACTTTTAGAATATTCCGAATTTACTAGATTCCATCTCTTCTTTGATGGCAATTTTGAATCTGGGTGATTTATTCTCTAGATTCTTTGTTAACCATGTAAGAAATTTTTTTTCCATTCCTTTCCCTTTTAATCGTTCAAAGTCAGATCCCATCATTTCTGACAACTTTTGGACAAGAGATCTATTCACACTAAGCACAAAAAAATGCCATCCAAAGGCAAATTCTGAATCTGTCATAACAAAATCCTCCTCTCCATGAACCATCTCTTCTAATAGTGATAACTGATGAGTTAATGCCTTACTAGTTTTATCATAATCTACTGCAGAAACGTTGATGTTTATCTTACCTTCCAATACTTTGATAGTTTTAAAACAAAATAAAAGGATTACATGAATTACTCATTTAATAGATGCCCAAAATCAATATCGAAATTCATTTTCATTAATTTTATGTATGTTTGAATGGATTCTGGAATTTCTTCACCACATGCAACTCCTAATTTTTTTGCATTTATCCAAATCATCAAAGTTTGAATAATTGTCAAAAAACGATCATTTTGAATTTCTGGAGTTCCAATAGATTTAGTATATCTTTCAGCAAATTCCCAAGCAGTAACGAAATCTATGCACTTTACACCAAAAATGGATAATAGTTGCTCTTGCATATTTTCAGCTTTTTTAAATGGCGTTTGATTGATAATGTATGGGAAACTAACTTTATCTGGAAGGCAATCTGGCAGTGGTCCCCAAATTGTAATTATTTTTGTTTCTGGTTTAAGATGTTCAAACTTCATCATCATATTATTTATGACCTCCTCATCTGTAAACCAAAATAAAATAATCGATGCTTCTGATATGTCTGAATCTTCTACATCACTACAAATGAATTGTCCTTGAAGATTTTTTGCATTTAGATTTTCTTTTGCTTTTTGAATTTTTTCAGAATTGTTGTCGATACCAACTGCTTTTTTTACTTTGAATTCATTAATTGCAATCTCAATTCCTTTTTCATCTCCACATCCTAAATGATAAAAAATATCATTTTCTCCTAAATCTACAAATTTGAAAATCTCTCTAAATGATTTCTCTGGAAGCTGAACATCTTCGCCACTGAGTAAGTTCTCTGGAAGTGTTTCTAGATATTCTTCTATTTTCAATATTTACTGTACTGCAAACAAGAATTTATTCTCTTATGCTTTCTAATTTTGAAACTGCTTGCCATAACTGGGTTCTAACATATGATGGCATATTGGGATCTTGTGTAACGTCATCTAGAAGGCTAATTGTATTTGCGGCTCTTACTGATAACGAATATTCTTGATTATTCAAATCAGAAATTAAGTCTGTAATTGATTTTTTGATTGTCTTTGGTGTTGAATTGCTAGCGACAATCTGATTTAGTGTATCGATTGCTTCTTTCATGGATTCTTTATTCTGAGCGTTATCTGCCATATTATTACATTTTATTAAAAAATAGAGGTATATAGTTACATCTCTACAAATACACTATCTGATTCAACAACAACATTGTAGGATGTTAAATCTCTTATTTTTGCTGGAAATTTTTCCAGTTTCCCTGTTTTACAATCAAACTGTGCTCCATGCCAGCCACAAGTAATTACACAACCATCTAATTTTCCTTCAGACAAACTTGAACCAGAATGAGTACAAGAATCATCTGTAGCATAATACTCGCCGTCAATATTAGCAACTAGAATATCTCTTCCATCAATGGTCACTTTGGTCATTTTTCCAGGAGGAATATCTGATGTTTTTCCAGCAATAATTTTTCCCATCGCAGTTATTATCTAACTATTCTTATTATTTTTTCGTATACGGTGAAAATGATGATCAGAGTTGCCAAAAATGAAGATAAAATTCCAGTTTTAAAATTTTGTAAAAACACTTTTTCTTGGGGAGATTACATCGAATATGTTTGGGATTTTTGGTTATCTGAGGAAAATCTTATTGTATTTGAAAAAGAGTTGCCTGTGGGAATCTGTCATTCGTTTTACTCCAAGGATCAAGTCTGGATTGAAGGAATTCGTGTAAATCCTAATTTTAGGAGACAAAATATTGCCTCAAAGCTTGTGATGAATGCTGAATTAATTGGTCTAAAAAAGAATGCTTCTTTTTCGTATATGTTAATTGACACTCAAAATTTTTCATCTTTAGAAATGGCGCAATCTTTAGACTATGAAATTTTTCAAACTTGGAATTATTATTCATTATCTCCAAAAAAAAACCTAAATCATAAAATACATTATGTAAAATCAATTAATCCAAAATTTTGTACTCATTATGTGAAATCCTGGAGGTGGCTCCCACTTGATGATTTTACTCTTTCTCAATTTTATGAGAACAAAAAAATTATCAAATCTTCTGGTTTTGATACTGATTCGATTGCAATACTTACTGATTCAGAACATTTTGATAAAACTTTGATCGTTACATTATTTCCAGGTTCAGAAAACTCTGTTTTGGATGTTGTTTCATTTTTACAACATCATGCAATTGAAAAAAACTATGAAAGAATCCAAATTTTAACAAAAAATATCTTACCAAAATTTGATTCGCTGGAACATAAAATTTCTTTTTATTTGATGAAAAAATCTTTGATTAATTTGATTTAACAAATTTTATTGTGTTGCTTAAAGTGCCAAGACCTTCTATCTCCATTTCTACTTTGTCACCATCTTTCAAAAACACTGCATTAGGTTTGTTTAGCATTACTCCAGCTGGGGTTCCTGTAGAAATAATATCTCCTTTTTCTAACGTCATTACATTTGAGATTTTTGAAATAATTTCTGGAATTTTGATAAACATGTTACTTGTAGAGGAATTCTGTCTTATTTCACCGTTAATTTTTGTAGTTAACTTTAGATTTTGTGCATCTTGGATTTCATCAGATGTTGTAATCCATGGTCCGCATGGTGCAAAAGAATCAAAACTCTTCCCTCTTGTGAATTGTTTATCCTTGAATTGAATGTCTCTTGCAGATACGTCATTGAAAACCATATATCCAAAAATTACACTTGGTGCATCCTTTATGCTTACATTTTTACAATTTTTACCAATTATCAAAGCCAATTCCACTTCATAGTCTAGTTGTTTTACAAAATCTGGGCATACGATATCTGATTTAGTGCTATTTAATGCAGTTCTAGGTTTTATTACAATTGCCGGATCCTCTGGTGCTTCTAATCCCTGTTCCTTTGCATGATCCACATAGTTGAATGCCAAACAGATTATTTTATTTGGATTTGGTATTGGGGGTAGTATTTTGAATTTAGAAATATTTTCTGCATATGGCAAATCTTTAATTTTATTTTTAATTTCATCATACCAGCCATCAAAAAGAAAGTCCTTCACATTTTGTGGAATTGGCACCCCTGTTAGGTATGTGATTTCATCTTTTGTTGATACTCTATCACCATTTACAAAACCATATGTTTCATTATTCTCATAAGCTAAGCGTACTATTTTCATAATCCATCACTTGTGTGTGAAAATTGCTTGATTCTGTGAATCTTTTCTACAATATCCAAATCTAACAAATTGAATTTCTTCACCTTCTTTTAATTGTAGATAGTGTGGTTCTGTGTAGACATCTATCTCCTCCAAACTTTCTTCATTAAATTCATCTTCAATAAACAATGTTTTGGGAATGATCATTTTAATTTCATGAGCAGTTTTTTGTGGAACCCATTGAATTTTTGTTATCTCTTTGGTATCCCCTTCATTGATTAGTTCTCCTTCAAATACAGTACCAATTTTTTTAATTAGTATGTTGCCTAATCCTAATAGTCTAATTTTAATTCCTTCTTTGAAATTCTTTGCGTCCTCTCCAGAAATATAGAAATTTTCATCTATCTCAATTTTTCTTTTACCTTTATCGTTTACTGGATGGTTTGGAATTTCTACTGATGACATTGATAAATTTTTGACTACTAGTTCTTTTGCATCACTTACCATGAATAGTCTGATACTATCGGAATCCACAAACTTTCGATTGAATGCTTCAAGAGAATCAAAAGGTGCCAGAGTATTTGCTTTTGTTAACCCCAACGACATGATAAATTTTCTAATGGCTTCAGGTTTTATTCCTCTTCTTTTTAGGGCCTCAAGAGTTGGTAATCTTGGATCGTCATACCATGAAACCTTGCCTTCCTCAATTAGCGGCTTGATGATTCTTTTTGAAATGGGCATACCTTTGAATTCTAATCTTGAGAAAAAGCCTTGTTGTGGCTTACGCATGTTTAACGCATCTAAAATCTCATCAATCAATTCCTTTCTCAGTTCAAATTCTTTTGAACGAAATGCATGTGTTACCCCATCTATACTGTCTTCGATTGCAACTGCCATATCATAGCTAGGCCAAATTCTAAATTTTTCACCTAATGTGTAATGCTTTCCATCAATAATCCTGAATAATACTGGATCTCTCATAACTGCATTATCTGCTTTCATATCTCCACGAAATCTAACAATGGCTTCCCCTGCTTTGTATTTCGTGTTCATTTTTCCCCAATTTTTATTATTTTTATCAATATCATTCATACTGCATTTGCAGGATTTTCTTTCTCTTCTGTTCTTACTGATATCTTCTCTTTTACAAGTACAAATGTAGGCCTTTCCCAAATTTATTAATTCCATGCCTTTCTCATAAAATATTTCCATGTCGTCTGAAGTATTTTTTACCAAATCAAACTCAATACCCAACCATTCAAGTCCAACTTTGATAGCTGCATGATATTCCATTCGCTCTGCTTCAGGATTAGTATCATCCATTCTAAGAATGAATTTTCCTCCATACATCTTTGCATATTCTGAATTAATTATTGCAGCTTTTGCATGTCCGATGTGCGGATACCCATTGGGTTCTGGAGGGAATCTTGTAATCACTTTACCTTGAACTGCATCTTTTAATTCTGGTAGTCCTTCTCTCTCTTCAATTTTTTCTTTTGGTACTAAGAGTTCTGGAAAATTTTCATTGATTTCTTTTTCTTGTTCTTCAGATGATAACTGATTAATTGAATTGACAATTTCAGAAATATCTTTTGTAATTTCTTTTACTTTGGTTCGATATTCTGGTTTTGTACCGAGAATTTTTCCCAAAATTATTTTATCCTGAGTTTTTCCCCCATGCTCATATGCATTTTGTAGTGATAATTTTCTAACTTCTTTTCTTAATTCTTCATCCATGATAATTTTCCTTTTTGCAGCTATACACTTCTTTTAACTACAAAATCCAACAATGATATTAGCTCTTCTTTGGCAGGTCCTGAGTATTTTGATAGTGATTTTTCAGCTTTATCTGCATATTTTAGAGCCTGTTTTCTTACATTTTCTTCAATATTTAGAGAACGAATTACTTCCACAGCCTTGTTTAGCTCATTTTTTGAAATTTTTGAATTTCCAAATGCCTTTAAAATAATTTTTTTATCATTGCCTTTTGCTGATTTTATTGCCATCAAAATTGGAAGTGATTTTTTACCTTCTCTAAGATCATTTCCAACTGGTTTTTTTGTAATCTTTGGATCTCCCATCACTCCGATTAAATCATCTGTTATTTGAAATGCTATCCCTAAGTTTCTTCCAAATGATGATAAATTTGATATATCATTATCTTTGTCTGTTGCACATATTGCTCCCATAGCACATGATACATCAAACAATGCTGCTGTTTTTTTGCTGACCATTGTAATATAATCTGATTGTGTTGGAATTCTTCCCTCCTCTGCCATTTTAACATCAAGTAATTGACCTTCACAAACATCAACACATCCTTTAGCAAGTCTTGAAACCAACTGGGTTACGGCAATAGGTGATAATTTAGAATCTGTAATCACTTGAAATGCTTTTGAAAATAAAACATCTCCTGCTAGAATTGCAATAGGCATTCCAAATTTTTTGTGTACTGTAGGTACTCCGTGACGCATTTCATCATTATCCATAATATCGTCATGAACTAGGGTAAAATTATGAACCATTTCAACTGCACTTGCAGCTGGCATTGCATTGGAACTATTTCCTCCCAAAATTTGGCAACTTCTAATTACCATGTATGGTCTAAGTCTTTTTCCTCCATTAACTATTAGATGTCCTGCTGCATCATAGAGTTTTTTTGGATTTCCTTTTAGCTTTGATTTAAGATATTTGTTTACAGTTTTGGCATTTTTTTCAATTTGTTTAGTTTTTTTCATTTACTAATCTCCATTTTTCTTTTGGTAAATGAACTTTGATTGCTTTTTGCAATCCTTCATGGATTTCATTATTCAACCATGGAGATAAAATATTTGAATACTTTTCAAGCATTGACTGTTCTGATTTCTCAAGTAATTCTAATGCAATAAGCATCCATGGGCAATAGTTTTGTGGGTTTGAATTTAGTTCTGAGATTAACTCTGTTGCTGAAATCCACTTTATTTCATCTATTTCACCATCAATTTCTTTTAATTCTGTAGATTTGTCAATTACTCCAACCAGCGTTCCGCAAATTTCATTTTCAGCGCCTACATCTTTGTATGGAACATGATACTCAAATTTGTGAAGATAGTCTAGATTTCCAGTAATTCCTAATTCTTCTGGCATTCTTCTTTCCCCAGATGATACATATGTTTCTGATTCTCTGGGATGGCTTGCAAATGTTCCGTCCCAATCATTTGGCCAAAGCATTTTTTCCTTTGCTCGTCTTGTAAGAACAAGCCTTCCATCTTTATCAAATAATAATGCAGTAAATGCTCTGTGAAGTTTTCCATCTGGTAAATGACACTTTACTTTTTCTTCAGTACCGATTGGGTTGTCATTTTCATCAACTAAAATCACTAATTCTTCTGGCATTTCATTTACTCCTAAACAATGTTCCTTCATATTTCCTATTTTTAACCGCTTTTACAATTCTTTCAGGCTTGTTTCCGTTCACAAAGAATACATTCATTCCCATTTTCGAAATTTTTGTTGCCTCTTCCACTTTTCTAGTCATACCACCGGTGACGTCCATCTTATTTTCAGATATTGAGGGGTGTTCTCCTTTTAATTCATAAATTAATTTTTTAGATTTTAGATCTGCATACAAGCCATCTTCATTTAATGCAAAAATACAAAGTCTGGGTTTTAGTATTTTTGCTAGATGAGTCATTATCTTGTCTCCAGATAATATGTAAGTTTTATTTTGCCCATACCACAGTGCATCTCCATATGTAACTGGAATTAATCTTGATTTGGAAATTTTCTCAATCTCTTTGATTTTTTTAATTATTGGTTTGTTTCCTGACATGAAATCTGTTGGTGGCAAACAATATGGGTTTAGTTTATTTTGTAACATTGAATCTAAAATTATTTTGTTTAATTCAATCATTGAATTTTTTACAATAGCGACACCTTTTGGATCGTATTTTTTTTCTTTAGTATGCATATCGTATTTTACAGACCAATAATGTCCATACGAGCCACCACCATGAACAATGATCATGGGTTCGCTGATTTTCTTTAAACTCTTAGTAAGATTGTCGATTGTTTTTTTCCTTGGTGATAGTGGTTTTTCTTTATTTGTAATAATAGATCCTCCTAATTTTATTAGAATCATGATGTTCGAAATTATTTAGTCAATTAAAAAGTATCCAGTCCTCTGAAATCGATTTTGGCTGAAAAGCAATCATAATTTTTCTCCTTGAATTGTTTTATCGTCTTCTCTAGATTAGATTCATCTGTTAAAGCAAAAATACATCCACCACCACCTGCACCCGTGATTTTTGCTCCAAAAGATCCATTTTTTCCAATTTTAATCATGTCCCTTAATTTGTCATTAGATATTCCTATTTTTTCAAGATATTCTTGATTTTGAGTTACTCTATTCCCAATTTCTTTGATGTTGTTTTCTTTTATTTCCTTCAAAACCTCATCTACTAATTTTGATTCGTTGTTACATAATGTGGTGAATTCTATCTCATTTTTTTCTTTAAATTCTTTTACTCCTGCAACTACTACTTTTGTTGAATGCTCAATGTTTGAATTTGCAATTACTAAATGAAAATTAGGCTGAGATTCTATTGTGGTAAATCCATTTTCTTTATCATATTCCATTATTCCACCATATGTGCAAACAGTGCAATCTGCCCCTGATGTATTCTGAAAAATTGTTTTTTCAGCTTCAATTGCAAGTTTTAGAATCTCCTCTTTGGTTGTATTTGAAAATAATCTGGAAATTGCAGCAGCTCCTGCAACACAACAGGCAGATGATGAACCCAACCCAACCCCTAATGGAATGTCTGATTCTACTATAATTTCAATTCCCGTATCGTGATTTTTTATTATTTTATTTGCTAAAAAATAAAATGGTTTTAGTGGAGAATTAATTTCTGAAAGTGATGTGTTTTTCTCTAGTTCTAGTTTGCCAATATTTGATATGATGGAAATTTTTCTCTCCTTAGTTTTTTCTGCAGAAACGGTGATTCTTTTGTCAATTGCACAAAGGATAGCTTTTACTCCATATACTACAAAATGTTCTCCGAAAAGAATTACTTTTCCTGGAGCAGAAGCTTTAGATTTCAAGTGAATTCTGAATTTTGATTGAATTACTCGATTTCCTCTTCGGTAATCTTTGTTTCAAAATCATCAATTTCATATTTCATTGATTCATCTTCTTTTAGCTCTCCTCTTTCAATTAGTACTTGGCGTACAAGTAGCCAGTAGACTGTAGCAAGAGCTTTTCTTCCTCTATTATTTGCAGGAATAATTACATCAAGATTAGATGTGATGTTATCTGTGTTTGCAATTCCTATGATTGGAATTCCTGCATTGGTTGCTTCAATGATAGCTTGTTCATCCACTTGAGGATCTGAAATTAACACCAATTTTGGTTCAATGTAATATGGTAATGATGGATTTGTCAATGTTCCGGGCATAAATCTTCCAAGTAATTTCTTTGAATTTAACATCTCACAGAATTTTTCAATTGGTGTTTCTGCATATTGTCTACCTGAGCATACGATGAGATTGTCTGCACCTAATCTGTTGATGAATTTGGCTGCAGTTTTAATTTTCTCTAGCGTAATGTCCAAATCAAGCATGTAAAGGCCTTCAGGACTGGCTTTGGTGATGAATGATTTCATGAATTTTGTCTTTACTTGAGTTCCTACTCTGATTCCAGTAGCTAGGATCTTCTTCTTAATGTCAGTTGTTTCTGCTTGTTGGCTCATGACGATTTTAAATCTCTACCATACCGCGTATTAAATCATGCTCTGAGAGGCGTAATAATTCATTTAATTTTGCCACTCTTTCTCCTCCTACCACTCCTACTTTGAGCATTTTTGACTTTGTAGCAAGACCAATGTGGGAAATTTGTGAATCCGTAGATTCGCCCGATCTATGTGATGTGATTAGTTTAACATTATTTTGATTTGCAACACTAGCAAATTCAAATGCATCATAAAGACTACCTGCCTGATTAACTTTGAGAATTGCAGCATTACATGATTTTAAGCCAATTGCTTTTGTCAGAATGTCTTTGTTTGTAACTGTAAGATCATCTCCTGTGACTAATGTGTCTGGAAATTTTGCTGTCAGTTCTGCCATATCTTCAAACGCCTCTTCATGAACTGCATCTTCTGCATAAATTAATTTGAATTTTTCAATAATGCCTGCTGCAAAATCTATTTGTTCTCCTGGGGAGTTTTCAAATCCTGCTCTGTCATAAACATATTTTCCTTTTTCCTCATTCCACTGGGTAGATGATGCAAAATCTACACCTAATGATACTTCTTTACCTAATGTGAATCCTAAATTTTCACAAGCTTTTGAAGAAACTTCTAGAGCTTTTATGTTTTCTAATTTTGGTGCCCATCCTCCTTCATCTCCTCTCCCATTTGTAAAATGAGGATCTTCTTTTTCTAAAACACTACGTAATTCTTTGTGAACTAACAAATTTGTTTCAATTGCGTCTTCGATAGTTTTTGAACCTGTAGCACAAATTAGAATCTCTTGAATGTCTGGGGTTCCAGGACCTGCATGTGCTCCTCCACCTAAAATATTGCCTATTGGAAATGGGAATTTGAACGATGATTCTGATGATAATATTTGAAACAATTCCTGACCAGAAGCTTTTGATGCTGATTCCATTGATGCAATTGTTACTGCAAAAGCTAATGCTCCGCCTATGTTTGCATAATTTGTAGAATCATCCAAACTTTTCAGCGTGTTGTGGATTTCTTTAAGATCTGAGGATTCTAAGCCGATGAATTTATTGGCATTTTCTTTTAAAATTTTCAGACTTTCTTCAGGTTTTCCATTGGGAAAACTTACTGCTTCATATTTTCCGACACTTGCACCTGAAGGTGCACAAACTCTGCCTAGAAATTTTCCTTCAGATTCAACATCAACTTCAATAGTTTTTGTTCCTCTACTGTTGTATAGAGTACGTCCTTCAATTGAGGATATTTTGGCCAAGTTATTCTAACTCAGATTGAACTTCTTGTTTTCTTCTCTGAATTGCTTCATAAAATGGAATTACTTGCTGAATTGTTTCTACGGTAGTCAAAAGCATTCTTCTGCAACAATATCTTTCAATTCCTAAGGAATCCAGAGTTTTAACTGGATCTTCTCCTGATTTAATTTTATTTTGATAATCCTCAAACTTGTCTGCAACTAAATTTCCACAAGTAAAACATCTTACAGGTATTAACATACGAACGAAAAAGTAATCAAGGATTATAAAAACCATGCAAGGAAGTTCCTTTGCGGGCGTCGCCCAGCCTGGCCAAAGGCGCTAGCTTGAGGGGCTAGTCTCTCAGGAGTTCGTGGGTTCAAATCCCATCGCCCGCACTAGAATTCTTGAAAATTATTATTCTAGTTTTTGTAAAGTTTTGATTAATTCACTACGTCTTTTTTCTTCTGTAATTGCAGATCTGACATCATCTACTAGAATTCTATTTACATCTATTTTTCTTCTAGCCTCTTTGACTACTTTGTCATATAATGAAAAAGTATACAAATTCATATACAGATTCTCCATTATATCAAAAATTCTAGTAGCATCATCTATTTTTCCTACTCGAATTTTGTCAAATACCATTCTTTTTAGTTCTCCAACACAATCAAGCAATCCTAGGACATATGACTCTGGCATTACTGATAATTTCTTGTCAGAAGGAATCTCTTTTTTTTCAACAATTGCAATTAGACATGCTGCCTCTACAAATTCTTGCTCTGGTGTAATTAGATATCTTTCTAGTCCCCCCGTTGCTTTTTTCTTGTATTTTTTTAAGAGAATATCTGCCTGTTTTAGATTGTTTTTGCCTGTCTCAAGTTCTCCTTTATGAACTGCGATAATTGATTTGCTACATAGAATAATGATCTCTCTAGTGTTTTTCAATAAAAATTCTCTTGAATCTTGAACTACTCCTAAAGATTTTGAAATTTTGTTTAATGATGTTTTGACATTTTTTAAAGTCATGGTGGAAATATCTTAAGACTAGGATAAAGCCGTTTGCCAAACTCTTAGGAATTTTACGTAAACTATTTCCAAAAAGGAACTCACTATCTTCAAAATATTCCTCTGTCTTTAATCCCTCATATTTCATTTCAAATCTAGACTCAAAATGAGATGTGAATTACTAGGAATTAGCATTATCACTGCTATAATATTACTTGGATCTATAGAAAGTTCTTTTGCTGAAGAATCACTATCCTGGAAATCAGAATATCTGGTTGGAATTCTTGATTCAGAAATTGATGCATCTGTCCCAGTTACAATCACTACTTTCTCAAAAGACTCACTGAAACTCGAATGGGAAAAACCAACTATTTCAAAAGACAAAAAAATAACTGGATTTGAAATACTGAGAAAAGATTTAAATTCAGACTATCATAAAGTTGCAGAAATTACAAATCCAAAAATATTTTCTTATCTGGATATGAATCTGGATGAAGGGTACTATGGATACAAAATAGTTCCTGTATTAATGAAAATTGAATCAAACAAAATTCCAATGCATGGTATTGATAGGCAGCACAGTTTCTTTCCAATTTATGTTCAAGGACAACAGCTAGTTGCTCAATATTTGCTAAAACAAAACTGTTTGAAATGCTTTGATGAATCTTTTAAAGAAATAGATGATATTTTCCAATATGATTTTCCTGAATATAACAAGCGAGTTAACAATGAATATCAACAAAACTTAGATTCAGAATCTCTTAGAACAAAAAATCTTTTTGAGTCCCTATTCAAAATAAAAAGCAATCATTGATTCTTTAGATGTAAAATTGGATCAAGTATGTAATCCATAGTTTTTTGTGCTCTCTCAGATCCTAATAGCATCTTTTGTTTTACTTCTGGTTTGTCAAGTTTGCTGATTCTTTCCTTAAAGTCATAAGAGAAAATATTGTCAATTTCCTCATACGATCCATCAAGACATCCAGGACAAATCTGGTTTAGTTCATTTTCTGCCAATAGATATTGCCCATATTTGTACATGTTAAAGTAAGCATGCTCTCTTGCAATACCGCTCATTGCAATTTCATCCACTATCTTTTTGTTTGGAATATAATCCATAGTCCATTGGTCAATTACTAGAGACCATGAATTTCCAAATTCATCAACTGCTGTGGTCCTGCCAGTTTCAGTCAAGTGGTAAATCTGACCATTGTTGATTCCATCATATTCTTTTGCAGGATTCATTGATGGTCCTACAACTTCAATTCCGTGATTGTAATAGTTTTGCCAAGCATTACGCTCTGTATCCCAAACATTTGTTCCAAGTATGTTGAAATCAAGTGGTGCTCTAAATGTGTGAATTACTTTGACTAGTAGGCATTGCTGTGCTGATTCCTCAGAGCAATTACCTTCAGAAGTTGAGACTTCGATGTCCCCTAAGACATGTTCAGGATCATCAACTGAAAGTGTTGCTACACCATCAAATGACTTGTCCCAATTAATTACTGCCTTGCTGTTACTCATAATTTCTCCTTTTGCCAGACCAAATGCTAACTCAAAGTGAGAGATGTTGTCCGGACCCAAGTTATCATAAATTTTGAATTCTGCAATGTTTTTCTCTCCTGTGGTTACTGTTACAAGAGGATATGGTGTAAAGTATCTCTCAACATCAATTGATTTTCCATTGTATGTAAATCCGTTATCAACTAATCTCTTACCCTTACTATCTACACCCAGTGTTGGCTCTTCACAATCCCCGCTACATCCACTTCCATTACTTGCAGAAACTGAAACAAACAAACCAAAGTCACCTGTTAGAGTAACTGCTGTGTTTGTAAATTCAGTTCCATTTCCTTGATAGTGAATATTTCCTGCAGTTGGATCATAAAGTACTGTGTCAGTATTTATCACTGGAGGAGTAGAACCTGCAATTGTATCAATTGTTAATGTTAATGCAGTAGCCCCTGCATTCCAAATACCACTGATAGTATCAGCAGTATCTATATCTGAATTAGCTACTGTAAAGTTTGCACGGAATTCTGCATTAGTCATTGTTCCTGATGCAAATGTGCTATTTACTTGAGCTGGAAATGTGATGACTATGGTATCGTCAACAGAATATACTGCATCTGCATCATTTGGATCGTCTGCTATTGCAGATGAAATTCCAGATGCTGCAAAAGCATCAGATGTAAGATATGGGGCAAATCCTAATGTAAAAAGAATAACTGTTAATACGGATAATTGAGTTCTTAATGTTCTCATTACTGTTAGATTCATAAATTAATACTTAGCATCGTGTTTGTTATTTTAAAACAAACAAAAAAGATTCTAGATCGACTAATTGGTTAAAATTAGAATTTAGAACATTTACAATGAATATCTATTATCTCTCCAATTTTGTTTGAGAAACATTATCTTAAATTCTAAAATTTTATGCCTATTTTAGCCAGAATTCCTATTTTCAAAGCTCTTATTTTGGATATAATTTTCATTTATTGTATGGAAATTACTGTAGATCAAATGTATCAAATTGAAAATAAAGGTCATGATATGGGCTTTTTAAAAAAATTCATGATGGAAAATGCTGGTGCTGCATCAGTTAGAAGATTAGTTGAGAAGATTGAAAATATAGAATCTAAAAATATCTTGATTTTTGTAGGACTAGGAAATAATGGCGGGGATGGCTTGGTGATGGCAAGACACTTGGCAGGTTATGGTGCTAAAGTTACAGTGATGCTTCTTGGTACTCCTGAAAAAATTAAAACCGAAGAGAGCAACTGGAATTGGTCAATATTAAAGAAAATGCCATCTGTGAAATTAATGATTGGTGATTCTTTGAGTTTTGATTTCAAACCCGATATAATAGTAGATGGAATTTTAGGAACTGGTATTTCAGGAGAAATTAGAGAACCGTATGCATCTGCAATAAATTATATCAATAAAACAGACTGTTACAAATTCGCAGTTGATGTCCCATCTGGATTAGATCCACAAACAGGTGAGACTGCAAACATTTGCACAAAATGCAACATGACAGTTACCTTTCATAAAATGAAACAAGGGATTCCAAAGAGAAAAGACTTGACTGGTGAATTGTATGCAGAAAAAATTGGAATTCCGCCAGAAGCTGAAGAGGGAATCTTATGAAAGTTCATCAAATCCAAGTAGGAAACATGCAAAATTTCACTTACATTGTTGAAGATGAAGATACAAGTGAGGCAATAATAATTGATCCATCTTGGGAATTAATGGAATTAGAAATGATCATAAAAAAAAATAATCTAAAGATAAAATACATTGTAAACACTCATCATCATTTTGATCATACTTTGGGAAATGAAGCAATCTCTGAATCTACTAAAGCTCCAATAATTCAACATGAGTATTCAGAATTAAAGCATGACATTACAGTAAAAGATGGTGATTTTATTGAATTTGGAAATTCAAAATTAAAAGTACTTCACACACCCGGCCATTCTAAAGATAGTATATGTCTTGTCGGTGATGGAAAAATTTTTTCAGGTGACACATTATTTGTTGGAAATTGTGGAAGAATTGATTTGCCTGGGGGTAGTGCAAAGGAGCTATATCACAGTCTGTTTGATGTTTTGTATTCATTAGATGATAATTTGGTTATGTATTCGGGTCACAATTATGGTCCTTCTGAAGTATCTACTCTTGGACAAGAAAAGATCACAAATCATGTAATGCAAAAACGAACAGAGCAACAATTTGTCGAAATGATGGGATAGTGATTTCTTGGAAAAATTTGAACTGCATGGGAATATAGATCAAGCCAATAATTTCATCGAAACTATGAAATCCGGCAGATTTCTTTTTTCATTTGTAATATCCTATACTGAAACTTGTGAAATTCCCGGAATTACTTTTGCTGGTGCAGACATGAACTCTATTCAATTTACTCCTCCTGCTGATGCAGAATATCTACATTATGGATATTGTAAAACTATAGATAAAATCCCGATGACTCCAGATGGAAAACCTACTCCTGGCTTACTTACCAAAACTGCATTAGAATCCTCTAGTATTCCACATTTGACGATTAATGCTGGAAGTAAGGTTTTGCCTAAATTACCTTTTATTGAATCAGGCTTATCCTTTGGAAAAAATATCTCCATGAATGATGCAATGACTGATTCAGAAGTAACTCATGCCGTGGATTATGGGCGAATAGTTGGCAGAAGTTTAGCATCGCTTTCAGATTGTCTTGTGATTGGTGAGAGTATACCAGGTGGAACAACAACTGCATTGGCAGTATTGAGAGGATTAGGTTTTGATGCTAAAGTCAGCTCTAGCATCCCGAATAATCCTGTAGAGTTGAAAAATCAAATTGTTGATTCTGCACTTGAAAGAATTGATTCTGATCATCCATATAGTATTGTGGCAAAAGTAGGTGATCCAATGATTCCATTTGTAGCTGGAATGCTAAGCTCTGCATCTGATGTTTCAAAGGTTATGCTTGCAGGAGGAACTCAAATGTTGGCAGTATTGGCATTTGCATCTAAAATTGGATTCAATGAAGAAAATGCTGTTATTGGAACCACCTCATACATTACAAACGATGAAAATGCAAATTTTGTTAGTCTAGTTGAAAAAATTGCCAACATTCCCGCAATTTCTGTTAATCCCGGTTTAGAAAATTCTAGATATTCTGGTCTAAAGGCATTTTCAGAAGGATTTGCAAAAGAAGGAGTTGGTGCTGGTGGAAGTATTATCTCCTCAATGATTAAAACTGGAAATGATTCTTCAACGTATCTGGATTTGGCAGAAAAAGAGTATCATCGATTATTTACTTCACTGTAACTGATTTTGCCAAATTTCTAGGATAATCTGGGTCTGTGTCTTTTTCAAGTGCTGCATAATAAGATAGCAACTGAATTGGAATTATTTCTGAAATTGGATACATTGATTCTTCAACTTTGGAAATCTCTATCCAATAATCATACACATCACTTTCCACATCTGAAATTCCAATTATTTTTGCTCCTCTAGCTTTAATTTCTCTTGCACTAGTTAGAGTATCTGAATATGTTGAATCATTGGGATTGATGATTAAGACAAACACGCTTTCATCCATTAATGCAAGTGGTCCATGTTTTAGTTCTCCCCCCGGAATTCCTTCTGCATGAATATATGTGAGCTCTTTTAATTTCAAGGCAGCTTCTATGGCAATTGGATAATGAACTCCTCTACCAAGAACATAGATGTCTGAAATATTTTTTAATTTTTGTGCCACTATCTGAATTCTAATGGGTTTGTCCAAAGTTTTTGAAACCGATTCTGAAATCTTATCAAAATTTATCTTAATCTCACTGTTATTTAGTTTCTCTACTATTTTGTAAATTATTACAAGTTGTGCTGTGAAGCTTTTTGTTGCCGCAACTCCTATTTCTGGCCCACAATTCATTCCAATAACTACATCTGCTTCTCGAGCAAGTGATGATGTAAGCAGATTTACAATAGATATGATTTTACAATTCGCTTTTTTAGCAATTTTTACTGCCTCTAACACATCTGCACTTTCACCACTTTGAGAAATTGCAATTAGGATTGAATTCTCCTCAATACTATCTGGTGAAAACTGAAGTTCACTTGACATGATTGGCTCTACTTTGATTTTAGCATATTTTGATAACATTTGTTTTGCAATTAATGCTGAGTTGTAACTTGTACCACTACCTGTAATGTAGATATTTTTTGAATGTTTTAGGTAATCAGCAGTTTTTTCAATTGCTTCTGTTGTTTTCTCGCCTGCCTTCAAAATTGTTTCAGGTTGTTCATAAATTTCTTTTAAAGTAAAATGTGCATAATCGCCTTTGTAAGCATCTCCAAATTCTTTTGATACTTTGGTAATGCCATATTTTGCATGATTTCCATCAAAATCTAAAATTTGAAATTTATCTTTGTCTAAAATTACAAAATTCCCGTTTTCCAAGTAAATTGCATCGTCTGTATACTCAATGAATCCTAGAACATCACTTGATAAAAAGAAATCATCTTTTCCAACTCCTATTATTAGTGGTTCATGATATCTTGCTGCGGCTAGCTGACCATTTTCAAACATTGCAACAAAAGCGTAATGTCCTTTTATTTCTGAAACTGTTTTGATAATTGTTTCTTTGACATTTTTTGTTAATTCATAATTTTTTTGAAGTAAATTGGCAATTATCTCACTATCTGTTTCACTTTTGAAACTATATCCATCATTTTCTAATTGTTGCTTTAATTCCTCAAAATTTTCAATAATTCCATTATGAACTATTGCTATTTTTCCAGAGTTACTTGAATGAGGATGTGCGTTTGTATCTGTCACTTTTCCATGTGTAGCCCATCTGGTATGGCCAATGCCAATTTTTCCTGGCATAATATCTAATTGAATTTTCGAATTTACTTCATCAACTTTCCCTATTCCTTTTTTTAGTTCTATTTTATTCTCTGATTCTGTTGCAACCCCAACACTATCGTATCCACGATATTCCATTCTTTTTAACCCCTTTACAAGAATGGGAGCAGCACTAATCTTTCCGTAATATCCTATAATTGAACACATATCATTCTCTCTGATAATTGGGGTTATTTACTGATAAGCCTATTTTTTTGATTACTCTGTTGAAGAACTTTCATCTTTTGGTGTTTCTTCAGGAGCAGCCTCTTTGGTTTCTTCAGGAGCAGCCTCTTTAGATTTTGTATTCTCTAACATTTCTGGAATTTTTGATTCTGGTGTAAAATGAATGCTGTCTTCCTCTGCAACTGTTACTGTGTATGATGGGATGTCCACCTTTCTATCTCCAATCATAATATGGCCATGAATAACTGCTTGTCTTGCTTGATATGGTGTTTTAAATCCAAATTTCTTTGTTACAATAGTTTGCAATCTGCGTGAAAGTAAATCATTAGCGTTCAGATTAAGCACATCGTCTAGTGTTGCACCGCTGCTAACTAATCCAATCCTTGCAAGGGATTGCATTAAAATTGGTTCTTTTTCTTCTCTAATTTCTTGTCTTAATGCAAGCAATGATCTTGCTTGATGTCTTACACGGGATAACTCTGTATGTGCTTTCCATAATTCTCTTTTTGTTCTTAACCCAAATGTACCAAGAGTTTTGAGCTCTTCCATTTTTAATTCATAATTAAGTGGTCTTTTTGGTTTTCTCCAAACTCTACGTGGATATTTTGGATCTCCCATTCAAAACACCTATTCTTTTTTCTCCGCCGGAGCTGCTGCTTCTGCTGCCGGAGCTGCTGCTTCTGCTGCCGGAGCTGCTGCTTCTGCTGCCGGAGCTCCTGCACTTCCCTTCTTTACTGGTGCTGCCATTCCTCCTTTTGCAACTCCTACAGCTCCACCTTTTCTACCTGATGTTCTAGTTCTTTGACCTCTTACTTTTAGGCCACTAAGGTGACGATAACCTCTCCAACTTGCAGTTATTCTTTCTCTTTCAATATCGTTTCTTAATGTAAATGGAATATCTGATGTAAGTAAATGCAAATCAGCTCCTGTCTCAATGTCTTTTCTTCTATTGAGGAACCATGTTGGGAAATTTCCTCCAATAGGATCTGTGATCAATTTTTCAATTGCTTGAACATTCTCTTCAGTGAGATTTCCGATGTTGGAATTTGTATCAATCTTTAATGTGTCTAGAATTGCTGTGGCAAAATTATACCCAATTCCTTTAATCTGGGTTAACCCTACAAGCATTTTTCGCTCTCCTGGGATATCATTACCCACAATCCTTACAATGTGTCTATATTCTTGAGTACTCAAGTATTCAAAAATTCAAAGAAACCCCGATAAAAACCATGCTAGGCACCAAATTGAATGATTTTTGAATATTTTCAGACGTGTCTAAATCTCAATGCCTTTTTTGGTAAATTTTTGACACAAATTATCTGAAGTCTTCATCCTCTGTCCAATCATTACCCTGGACATTCCATAAATTACATTTACAGCATTTTTTGATTCCGCGTTGAGCGTCAATATCTATGCAAAAACAATGTTCACCTTTGCCTGATGGATCTTGACTACATAGCCTCTGCATAATATTGTAAAAACCCCTTTTTCTTAATTATCTTATTGGAATAGATATTCCAAAAGTTAATAATTTCTAATTTCTATATTTATGTAAATGAGTAATTCTTTTGATAAAGAAAAAGTTGTGGATTGTATGTTTGATCCTGTCACTTCTTCAATATTGGCAGATCTTGAAGATGGTCCCAAAGAATGTTCATTTTTGGCACAAAAATCTTCTATTTCTGAAAATGACGTCCTTGATAGGCTTTCATATTTAATTGAGCATGAATTTATTTTCAAAAATCTAAATGATGGAAAGTATTTTCTTTCAGCTAATTCTGAGAAACTCAATGGCATAATTGAAAATGGTGATAATTTTGATGCTACAATTAGCGGTCTTGAAAAAATGGATAGTTATCTAAACTGATCTCTTTCTATTTCTAATACCTAGAATTCCAACTACAACTAAGCCAATCATTCCAGCAACAATGACGTATACTGGAATAAAACCAAGAACTTTCTTTCCTGAATCCGGTAACGATCCAATTGCTCCAAAAACTTGAGATTCTTCATTACTATTACTTTGAATGATCAATTTGTAAATTCCCGTCTCTAAAACTTCAAATTCTTCTTCAATAGTTTCATCATTAATTTGCTGTGAAGTTATTTCAATACCCAATGGATCCACTATTTTTGCAGAAAATGTATTTTCTTGGAAATCTCCTATCTGAACAGCAAAAACTCCGATGGGAGTTGTCTGTGGATCAAAATTGTTGTCAATTGAAAGTACTTGCTCGGAACTCACTTTACCATTTTCTTGAACAATTCCTTCAAGAATAGCTTGATTTCCTAATACTAGTAGAAATAACCCTATGATAATTAGAACTCCGGACCCAATTATTATCATTCCAGATTTCTGCACAAAACTTATTTGATTTTCTTTAGTTTAAACCTAATTTTTCTACAAATCTCGAAAAATTGAGCATAAAAAGTTAGACTAGGCTAAAAAAGTTAGCTTAGGTTAAATTTAAATAAAGAATTTAATTAATTGTTTTGTTGATAAACCGTACTCAATCAATGATCCTCGCAATCACAATCTTGATTGGAATTTCAGTAATTATGATTTTTCCAATTGGTTCTCAAGCTCAAACTGAGGAAAACATTTTTGTTACTCATAGTGGAGCAGTGGTTAAAACCACTGGTGAAGTATTAGATCCTCTATACACAAGTGCAACCGTTGAATTTGATCCTATGGAATATTTACGTGATTTCAATTATGGTAGAATTTCACAACTAGAAGATGGTACTGTTCTAAGAGAGTACACCATTATTGCAAATGATGATGAAATCATGGAAGTCTCTCCTGGTATATTTTACAATGTATGGACTTTTAATGGCACTGTACCTGGTCCAACAATCAGAGCAACAGAGGGAGATATTGTTCGAGTCAAGTTCATTAACAACGGTGAAAAAGAGCACACCATTCATTTTCACGGAATTCATCCTGCTGGAATGGATGGTGTATTTGAACCAGTAGGTGGGAATGGTGGACAATTTGTTTATGAATTTGAAGCTGGCCCTGTAGGAGTTCATCCATATCATTGTCACGTAATGCCATTAGAAGAACACATTGTGCATGGGCTTTATGGTGTGTTTATTGTTGATCCTAAAGAAGAACGACCACCAGCAGATGAAATGGTAATGGTGTTAAATGGACTGGATACTGACTTTGATACTGAAAATAATTTTTATGCTGCAAATACAATTCCATTTTATTATCAGCACCACCCTATTCAAATTAACACAAATGAATTAATCCGAATTTATGTTGTCAACATGGTTGAATTTGATCCGATAAATAATTTCCATCTGCATGGAAATTTGTATAAATATTATCCAACTGGAACTGACATCGTACCATCGTTTTACACTGATATGATTACTCTATCTCAAACAGAAAGGGGCATAATGGAATTTGAATATCAATACCCTGGAAAATATCTGTTCCATGCCCACAAAGTTGAGTTCTCAGAAAAAGGATGGGTTGGGATATTCATGGTAAATGAAAACAAAGAAGGTACGGAGGATGTAAAATATGGAAGTTAGTAATACGTCTTCAAAAGGAAAATTAATTGCCAGTGGTGTAATTCCATTTGCATTTTTAATCATCTTGATTGCTTACATTTTTGGACCTGGATCTGAATTATTGGATCTTGGTATTCCCTTACCTGAGATAACTATGGAAAAAGTTGACTTCCTAGATTCTGAAATTCAAGTGACAGTTAGAAACACTGGTCCAATATCCGTAGAGATTGCAATGGCTGATGTCAATGATAGGATACAACCGGCAGCAGTTGAACCAGACAGATATCTAGAACGATATGAAACAGCCCTCGTTAGAATTCCTTTTGAATGGAATGATGCAGAACCCTATATCGTTGGAATTACGATTGAAGATGGAACTAGATTTGAAAAAGAGATTGAGGCAGCAGCTCCTGCATTAGAACCAAGCTTTGAGCTTTTAGGATTTTTTGCAATCATTGGAACCTACGTTGGAATAATCCCTGTAATGATTGGTTTGCTTTGGCTACCCTTTATCAAACGGATTAGCAAACAAAAATATCATTTCTTTTTGGCATTAACTGCTGGATTATTGTTATTTTTAGCAATTGATTCTGTTGAAGAGGCATTAGATGTTTCAAATGAAAGTCTTGCAGGAAGCTTTAATGGAGTATTGCTTGTTGCAACTGTTTTGATATTGTCATTTCTTGGATTGTATTATACTGGTGAAAAATTGGTGAGTAGAGCAAAATCCTCTAGGATTACAAAGCCTGTTGCAATTGCATTAATGATATCAATTGGCATTGGTTTACATAATTTTGGTGAAGGACTTGCAATTGGAGCTGCAGTAGGTCTTGGGTCCATTGCGTTTAGCACATTTTTGATAATAGGATTTGCATTACATAATACAACTGAAGGACTTGCAATAGCTGCACCAATGTCTAGAGAAAAAAAAGTGATTGGAAAACTTGCTGCCATGGGATTAATTGCCGGAGCTCCGGCTATTTTTGGTGCGTGGATAGGTGGTTTTGTTTATTCACCATTTACATCTGTGGTATTTTTGTCAATTGGAGCTGGTGCGATATTTCAAGTAATTATCACAATTTTAAAGTGGATAAGGGAACAAGGTGACAAAAATCTCTCAAGTGCTGCAGTTGCCTCTGGTTTTGCAATTGGAATGGTCATTATGTATTTGACCAGTATTTTGGTTTAGACTGGTTCTGGATGAATTGTTATCACTGAATCATTTATCTTAGTCCTGATTTCATGCTCTATCTCTGAAATCAAATCATGAACTTTTTCTATCGACAAGTCTTTGTCAAAGGAACAATCGATATCAATTTTTAGAATATTTTCAAAATTCAAAGATACTATCCTTCCAATCTTTTTAATTTCTGAATATTTTTCTAATATTCTTTTAATTTGATTTTCAGTAATTTTGTCTTCCAAGTTGAAATTTTCTGGTATTTTAACAAAAGGTTCTAAATGAATTGTAGCATGCTCTATTTCTGGAATATTTTTGTGAATTTCTTCTTCAATAACTTCAGAAATTTTATGTGCAGATAAAAGATCCATTTTTCGGTCAACCATTACATGTAAATTTGAAAATGTTCTTCCTTTGGTTTTATGCGTACTTACATTATGAACATCTTTTACACCTTCAACTCCTTTTGCAATTTCTAGAATTTTTGCATCTAGTGGAACATCTTGCCAATTAGGCTCAAAATGTACTGTAATTGCTGAATTTGAAATTTCATTTTTTATGTTAGCTTCAACATTATTACTTATTTCATGCGCTTTATCAAAACTAGTGTCTCCTCTTAATGATATGGTAATGTCTGCAAAAATTGTCTCACCTGATCTTCTCATCAATATTGGTTCTGCATTAATTACACCGTCAGTTGATATTGCAATTTCCTTTACATTTTTTACAAGTTCTGGTGATATGATGTCTGTTAAATCAAGTGCAGTTTTGTAGACTAGTTTGATGCTTAGTACAGCTAATAATCCTCCTAGTATTAACGCTGCAACAAAATCTCCAAAGTATAATCCATATGAAACAAGAATTATTCCAATTATTGCAACTAGAGTAGATCCAAGATCCATAAATGCGTGATAGAAATCTGCTTTGAGAGTGGCCCCTCCGATTTTTTTTCATTGATTTTCTTAATAGCCCTATTCTAAAAATATCAATACCGATTGTGTACAGCCCTGCAACGATTGCAAACAATCCTGGCAATATTGCTGGGGGTGGACTTTGTAGTCTGTGAATCGATTCATAAATAAAAAAACATGCAATCAAAAAAATTGCAATTCCTCCAATCATACCTCCTAATGACTCAATTTTTCCATGTCCGTAGGTATGCTCTGCATCAGCTGGTTTCATTGCCATTCTTGCAGCCAATAACAAGACCATTGTTACCACACTATCCAATAATGCATGAATACCATCTGTAATGAGGGCTAGACTGTTTGAGATTAAACCAAAAATTAATTCTACTAAAAATGCCGAAAATATAGCTACTAATGAAATTTTTAATACTTTGGTCCTTTGTACAAACATTTCCATATTTTTAATAATTCTAATCATGTATTACAGGTTTCTAAGAATAAAAGATACGACAACATTATTTGTGATAAAGTGATTTTTTGCAATGTTGGGCATGAAATTCTTCTATATTACAGTACTTCTTTCATTACTATCTTTAATTCCACTTTTTGAAGTAGAAGCTTCTAGTAATCCAAACCTGTTTGTATCAGCTGAAAATTCACAATTTAAAAACCATTTTTCAGGTTCCATGGTAATTGAAGTTGTAGTAAATGATCCTAATCTCAAGGATACGGGTCAGGGAAAGGGTGAACCTGATGTTACTATTAATGGAAAATCATTACGGATGGTTCAGGCAACTGATGGAAATTGGTATGCCTATTTTGCCAATGTTGAAATGGCAAAATCTGCAGATGCAACAGTTGGTTTATCTGGAGAAGGTTTAGATTTTGGTGTTTTTTGTAGTCGAGATACTTCTCCTTCGATTTTTGGAATTTCCCTTTCTGAAACAGATGGTTTTGCAGTACCACGTTTAGGATCTTTGACTGGTTCCACAAATGGTGATTCTTCATTTAATGCATGTACTGGTACACCAGGCTCTACTGCAAATTTGAATAATGTAGTTAGAAAAGCAAAATCAATCAACACTAATTCCAATATTCCAGTTGGACAAATTGGTTTGAATTCAAATGCGTGGCCATTGATTCAACTTTATTCATTTGATGATGTAGTGATTCAATATAATCCCGGTGGTCCAACACAAAAAGTATCACTTGAATTTGATGAAATGGAAAATATTTCTTTGAATATTGATAGAACTCTATATCCTAATAATGCTGAAGTGTTTCTAACTGTCAATGATTTTCAATTAAATCAGGATCCTACGGATGAAGATTCATGGACATTTGATATTGGATCTAATCCATCAACATTTTATCAAGCATTTGATAATTCTGGAACTAATTCTGCAAATGGAGGTCTAGGTTTAGTTGACTTGGTACCCAGTCTTTCTTCTTTGGGATTTGAAAGCAATGGTAAACTTTCCATAGATCTTGGAAATATCATGGAATTAAGAACAAACAGTGATCAGCCTTCTTCTTCTGTAAATGATGGGGGTGCAAATACTTTTTCAGAGATAGTGACATTAGTTGAACAACAACCAAATTCAGGAATTTTTGAGAGCTTTGATTCAAATGATCAATCCACAATCGGAATTCTTGCTAATGCTCCTCGTGGGCAAACGGGAAAAATAAGCTACAATGATGAGTCCCTGTCAGTTTTGACAGGTTCTTCAACTGCATCTGTTTCACTTGATAATACCCCTACTCTGACTATTGGAAACAATAACTCTCTACGTCCTGGAACTGAATATCCTGTGATTTTAAAAGATCCAGATCAAAATTTAAACACTGGCTCAAATGATGATTTAGACGTCTTTAGGGAAACTGCAATAATTCCTACTATAACAATTGGAAATCCAATAACTCTGGGTAATGCAAATGATGTTAAATTTCATTTAACTTCACCTGCTCTGACAGGTGGTACTAGCGTCACTTCATCTGTGCCTGACTCTAATTCTGATAGGTTGATAATTGATACTACAACATTGGGAGTTGCATCATATGACATGCTTTCTGTAAACTTGGGGGTTTCTGCCTCTACCTTTACTTCAATTTTACTTGATGATTCTAAATCCAACACAAGTGGTACAAACTGGATAAATTATGATTTAAGATCATTTGAAAAAGAGTTAGGTGTTTCTGACTTTAGTGATACCTCATTCACTTTAACTTTTGGAACGCTTGGTTCTTCACCAATTACTATTGTTGATGCAGGTGATCTTTCATCATCACAAGGATTTATTCAAATTGATAATTCTGATATAACTTCCATCTTGGTTGAAAGTGGAAATGTATTTCTTGTAATTGATTTTGACTCATCTAATAATAATGCAGGTGTAATTGATATTTCTAGTGAAACCAAAAAACAACCCATTGTCTTTGATGTATTTTCTTTTGGATTAAAAAATGATAAAAGTATAAACAATTCTATTTACCGTTTTGAGTTAGAAGAAATAGGTGATAACTCTTCAATTTTTGAAGGTACTTTGGAATATGCTGTAACAAATCAATTGAATATACTAGATCCTAATTTCATTCAAACCATTCAAACAATTGGTGATGAGGTAAAAATTATTGTCATAAATAGATTGATTGATGAAACTGGAATTACTATATCTTATTCTGATCTTGATGTGACTGGTGTTGCAACTACTATTACATCACAATCTGATTTTAAAACTCACTCTGGTGATGTTTTTACATCTTCACAATCATTTCGTTTTGGGCAACCTGTTACAATAACTCTCAAAGATCCTGATCTTAACTTAAAAAAAGATCTAATTGACATTTATTTTGTAAATAACGATCCAAATTCTGATGATGTTGATACCGTCGGAAAGGACGGGGCTATTTTACTTGAAGTTTTGATTAAGGATATTCGTTACAAACGTTGTACTGTTAATGGAGTTGAACATGGTGGTTTAGGTGCTACTGGATTCACTCTAGTTGAGACTGGACCAAGTACCGGTGTTTTTGAAGGTGTATTTAAAATGCCTTCACAAATTTGTAACAAATCTGGAACTGCTTTAATTTCATCTGCAGGGGGCAGTCTTGATGCTAAGTATTATGATTCACGAGATAGTTCTGGTAATGCAAATACGTTTAGTTTGTTGAGAAGTAAATCATCTGCTTCTTTTTCTAGCTCACCACAACTTAGTTCCTATGAAATTGTAAAACCTCTTTCAGGAAACATTGAGGAAATAACTCTCTCTGGCAGCGTAAATAATCACAGACGTGGAATTCCATTGGAAGTGAATATTGTTTCTCCAGATGGGCAATCTCAGAATTTTGGAGCAACCCTTTCTAGTGGAGGAAGTTATAGATCCATAATTTCAATTAACGAAAATTCTTTGTCCGGACTTTATGAAATTCAATTGTCTCACAATAACTTTGATTTGGGTTCTGTATCCTTTGAAGTAATCTCACCAAAAATACCTAGTTGGGTTAAAAACACTGCAAAATCTTGGGCCTCAACTACAATTACAAATTCTGAATTTATTGATGGGATTCAATTTCTGATTGAGGAAGGTATAATCTCTGTTCCTTCTATTGAAAGTATGTCTTCTGCAAATCAAATGATTCCAGATTGGATCAAAAATAATGCCTTGTGGTGGGCTGATGGGAAAATATCTGACGATGACTTTGTTAAATCACTTCAATTCTTAATCAAAAAAGGTATCATTAGAGTATAATCTGGTCAATTTTTGTTTCGTTGAAAACATAAATACTCTCAACTCATGAATCAAAATGAAAATGAGGCTTACTGCAATCTTAGCATTTGCATTATTATCAATATCTATTTTATCATACGGAGTTAATGGCTCTGTCTTTGCTGATAGTCATAATCTTTTACCAGTAAATACATCTTCAAACATAGACATTGTTGCAAATGGTGCAAATGTCATAATATCTGGAAATCTGAAAGACTATGATCCATTATCTCCATCTGCTGGTGCAGTTACATACGTTGTAAAATCTCCGGAAAATAATCTTGTAACTATTGGGCAATTGATTCCGGATTCTGATGGAACTTTTGAATTTTCATTTATTGCAGGTGGTCAACTATGGAAATTAAGTGGAGATTATATTGTTGAAACAAAATATGGTGGAAATACTAGTGAACTCGTTCTTGATTATGTAGGTGGAGACTTGGTAGTTAATACTCCGGAACCTGAGCCTGAGCCAGAACCTGAGCCAGAACCTGAGCCAGAACCTGAGCCAGAACCAGAACCTGAGCCAGAACCAGAACCTGAGCCAGAACCAGAACCTGAGCCAGAACCAACATGTGGGGCAGGAACTGAACTTGTTAATGGAATTTGTCAAGTAATCAAAACCCCAGAACCAGAATCTAAAGGTGGTGGATGCTTAATTGCAACAGCAGCTTATGGAACTGAATTAGCTCCGCAAGTTCAATTCCTTAGAGAAATTAGAGATAATACTGTAATGAGTACTTCTTCTGGAATGGCTTTCATGACTGGATTTAATCAATTGTATTATTCATTCTCACCAACAATTGCTGATATGGAAAGAGAAAACCCAATGTTCCAAGAAGCTGTTAGAGTATTTATCACTCCAATGATTTCAACATTATCTATTATGACTTTAGCAGATAGTGGTTCTGAAGTTGAAGTTTTAGGTCTCGGAATTTCTGTAATTGCGCTTAACTTGGGAATGTATATTGCAGCACCTGCATTAATTGGATTCAAAGTTCACAAACACTTTAAATCCAGAAAATAATTTACCAGACTCTCTTCTAGTAACTTATTATATTGAGACAGATTACCAATTGTAATGCATACTGAATATGAAGAATTTGAAAATATTGAAGATATGTTCATGTATATGGCATCTGCAGCCCCTCCAATGAAAAATACAATGCCGATTAATTCCTACAAAGGATATGTGATGGCATTTATTCCGCTCAGCCCTTCAACTGGCGAAACATATCTTATGATTTATGCAACTGGCTCTCTTGAACCTGGGATTTATGAATTTGATGTTTCATCAAAATCTTACAAAAAGGTAGATGGAATTGAAAGAGCAGACAAAGTTTACTTTATTTGTTTAACACCAAAAAGAAACACTCTAGCAGATTCTGCTATTGATACTCTATAATTTTTTAGTTTGAATTTTAGGTGCAGATACTGATCTACTTCTTGCATATTTGTCAATTATTTCATCTGGAGTTCTTCCATTAAAGAGATCCTTACATAATCCTCTTAGATATCTCATAATTGCCCATGTCCCAGCTTTTAGTATTCCGTACATGAATACTTTCATTGGTGGCCCATATGTCTTATTTCTGAGAATAATTGGGATGATATCATTAATTACTCGCAAATTATTTTCCCAACATTTCCAAAACAGTGTAAATTGTGCTTCATTCAAGTTTCCAAAATGCATTGAATTTTTCTCACTAAAGTCTTGATAAAGTAATGGTGCTACTAGACCTCTAAAGTCCATCTCTCTAAAGTCGCTCATCATATCAATGGTGTACTGAATGTCATCTGGAGTTTCATCTGGCCATCCAATGATGATTGTAGCAGCTGGGAACCAATGGTTTTCATTTAGTATTTTTGCTCCTTCTCTAACTACACTTCCCCACTCTTCTGGTGAAAATGGTTTTGTTTTGACACCTAGATGTTTCTTTACCATTGCAGGTGCAACAGTTTCAATCCCTAAATTGGTTGCAAGCCATCTCCCTGTTTTGTCTTGTTCGTTGATTTGTGAAATTTGTTGCATTAATGTCGGATCTGCAGCAACTGCTGAAAATGTCATGTGTGTAGTGCCAACGAAATTTGCACCTAATCCTTTTAGTCCTTTCCACAAATCTACAATGGCGTCTCTGTTTGGGATGAAATCCCTATTGTCGCATCCATAAAGAAGCATTTCATCTGAATGTAACCAAATTGAATCAAATCCATAATCTAAATTAGTTTTAGCCTCATGCTGCAATCTCTCTAAAGGCAAGTCTTTCTTTGATCTTTTATTTACATCACAAAAGTCACATCCTCTTCCACAACCTCTCATTGCTTCAATCAATGAGTTGATTGTGGGTCCTTCTATTACTGGAATGTTTTCAAGATTTCTGACAAAACAATGCATTAGTTCTGGAGCATCATTTTTTTCCAGGTCTTGGAATAAATCTACTGCTAACTCATCTGCTTCCCCTACAACAACGGTATCAATTCCATGTATTTTCATTCTATCTGATTTTGCTAATTCCCATGCACCATTTCCACCTACTACCACTTTGAAATCATATTTCTTTTTGAGTTGAATAATACTTGCACACATTTTTTTAAATTTCATTGCTACATAGGATAATTTTTCAGGTGACATTGTTGTAGTTACAGGGGCCATTCCTAATGGATCCATAACATTAATTCCTACAACTTTGGTATCTGGTCCAATTGATTTGTGAAGCATTTCTGGATGTGCCATAAAAACATCTTCTCTTTTGTATCCTCCTTGAATCAATGAACTTTCAATTCTTCTTAGTCCAACTTGAGCAACTTTCACCTCTCCTGTGATTGGGTCTGTTTCAACTGAGGGACAAAATACTTTATCAAATACCCATTCAGGTAGCACCTCATATGGTCCACATGCGATGAATCCATAAAGAAAATTTCCTCTGTAATTTGTCATTAAGCTACGATCAGCAGTAAGAACAACACGTTTGCCAGCCAACTACCAGACTTCGACAAAGTATGTTATATATGATTTACGAGACAGATTATTACTGATTGGAAATTAATCCTTTTTTCTAATTGTTCTATTTGCAATATTTGCAGCAATTCCTCCGGCAGCTATTCCGTTATCTATGTTAACCACTGATAACCCCAATGAGCAGCTTTGAAGCATTGATGCTAATGCAGCAATTCCTTTTTCTCCATATCCATATCCCACTGATGTTGGAATTCCTATTATTGGAATATCTACCATAGATGAAACGAGTGTTGCCAAAGCCCCCTCCATCCCTGCAGCAACTATTATGCAATCTACATCCTCTTTAATCATTTTTTTTAAAATTGGAAAAATTCTTTGAATTCCTGCAACGCCAACATCATATCCTGTTATGCATTTACAATTCATCGCTTCGCACATCAATCTAGATTCCTCTGCAACTCCTATATCTGAAGTTCCTGCAGTAAGAATTCCTACTTTTCCTCCATGAAATGAAATTGGGTTTTTAAATAATAGTAAGGTAGATGAATTTTTTCCAGTTTTAATTGTAATTTTTAATCTTTTAGCAAATGCTAAAATTGTTGGATAGTCCTTTTTCTTAATTCTTGAAATTAATACTGAATTTGATTTTTCTAAAGTTTTTTTCACAATTTTTTTAATCTCTTCAATTTCTTTGGTTTCAGCAAAAATCACTTCGGGAATTCCACGTCTCTTACTTCTATTGATATCAATTTTTGCAAATCCTTCTACCTCTTCAATTGAATATAATGAAAGAAGTTTTTTTGCATTGTTAACTGATATCTTTCCAGCACTTAGTGATTCTAGGATTTTATCAATTTCCAATGATGTTGTATTTTTGTTAGTATAAAAAAATGCTTAGATTTCTATACCTGAAATGGCACTCTTGACACTCTCAACAGCTTTATCAAAAACCTGTTTTTCTTCATCATTTAGATCCAACTCGATAATTTTCTCCACACCTTTTCTTCCAATTATTGCTGGAACACCAATTGTAACATCTGAATGACCATATTCCCCATCAAGATATGTGGCAACAGGAATGACTTGTTTTCTGTCTCTTACTACTGATTCTACAATTGCAGAAATTGCATTTCCTGGTGCGTGCACTGTTGCTCCTTTCAATTCAATTACTTTAGCTGCTACTTGTTTTGTATTTTGAACTAACTCATCTAATTTCTCTTTTGGAAGAAATGTTGATAATGGAATTCCTGATACTGATGAAAATCTTGGTAATGGTAACATGTTTTCACCATGTTCTCCAATGACTAGTGCTCTGATTGAATCACGAGAATGTCCTGTTGCTTCGTGAATGAATTGTCTAAATCTTGACAAATCCAGCATACCTCCCATACCAAATACTCTACTTCTATCAAATCCTGAAACCTTGTATGTGATGTAGGCCATTGGGTCAAGCGGATTTGTCACTGGAATTATCATTGAATTATCGGCAAATTTTTTGACATTTTCTACAACACTTTTTACAATTGATGCATTGATTTTCAAAAGATCCATTCTTGTCATTCCTGGTTTTCTACCAGAACCTGCAACCACTACAACAACATCTGAACCTTTCATATCTGCAAAATCATTTGATCCTTTAACCTCTACGTCAATGCCTTGTTCTGATAGCATATGATTGATATCCATTGCTTCACCCTGTGGAAGTCCTTTTGCAACATCAAGTAGCAAAATCTGATCATCTAATCTTTTTAATGCTGAGAATAATGCTGCATCTCCACCTACTTTACCAGAACCAATAATTGTAATCATAAAAATCATCGATGATTTTGAATAATTAAATCTAATGAAATTATTCAACTTTTAGACGAATTTATAAGCATTTTTGATAATTTTTAATCATGGTTGTAGTGATTGATCCTCAGATTGCTGGAATCTCCGGTGATATGATTTTATCTTCATTAATTGATTTGGGTGCTGATAAAAAAAGGATAATTGACGGAATTAAGGATTCTGAAAAATTTCTTTCAAATTCTACGATTAATAAAATTGATTTTCAAAAAATTCAGAAACATGGAATTGATTGTCAGCAATTGATTTTAGAAGTTAATGAAGAGCCACATGAACGAAAAGGCTCAGAAATAAAAAATGCTATTGTTAATTCAACTAAAGCATTAGGGCTATGCGAGAAATCACAAGTTTTTGCTGAATCTTGTATTGATACTCTGATCTCTTCTGAATCTAAAATCCATGGAATTCCTGAAGACTCGGTTCATTTTCATGAAGCCTCAAGTATTGACACACTTGTAGACATTGTAGGTGTTACAATTTGCTTAGAGGATTTGGGTTTGTTTAAAGAGAAGATTGTTTGTCTGCCTGTTTCTGTTGGTGGGGGGACTGTGACTTTTTCACATGGAATCATGTCTAATCCAGCTAGTGCAATTCTTGAGATCTTTAAAAACTCAAATTTAATAGTCAAAGGAAATGATTCTAAAGAAGAACTTACCACCCCTACTGGAGCATGCATTTTAGTGAACTTGACAGATATTGCTGTGGAGTATTACCCATCAATGAAAATCGATTCAATCGGTTATGGCGCAGGTCAAAAAAATTTTGAATCTTTTTCAAATTCTTTGAAAATTATTCGTGGCTCAAACAATAATTTTGATGTTGATTCAGTAAAGATTCTAGAAACAAACGTTGATGATGTATCTGGTGAAATTCTTGGAAATCTTATTGAAAAAATTATGACTAAAGGTGCAAAAGATGTCTCGATATATCATGGAATTGCAAAGAAAGGAAGGCCTACAAATCTTGTGTCTGTCATATGTGATGATGAAAATGTGGATGATATTGTTGATGCCTTGGTCTTAGAAACAGGAACTTTGGGTGTGAGAATATCTGATTCCAATCGATTCATTGTTCCCAGAACAATCCATGATGTATCTTTAACATTGGATGGCAAGTCTTTCAAAGTAAATTACAAAAAGTCTACCTTTAAAGGAAAAACTGATTTTAAAATAGAATTTGATGATTTAAAGAAAATATCGAACACCATTGATAAATCAATTAAAGAAACAGAATCATTACTAAGAAAAGAAATTGAGAAAATGGAGATTTCAACATGACAAATCTTGATGAACTAGTTGATTGGTTTGGTGACAAAAGTAAGGTGATGATTGCACTTTCTGGCGGTGTTGATAGTGCACTTGTAGCTTATGCTGCTTTTCAAAAATTAGGAAAATCTGCAATTGCTGTTACTGCTGACTACAAAACTTTGTCTGAAGAAGAACTACAGACATCTAGAGATGTCTGTTCTGAGATAGGGATTGAGCAGATCTTTTTGGATTATGATGAACTTGAAAATGAAGATTTTACAAAAAACGATTCAAATCGATGTTTTCACTGTAGAATGGAATTGGGAGATCATCTAACTGAATTGGCAAAAGAGCATGATGTTCAGATTATTGTTGATGGTACAAATCTTGATGATTTGGGTGACTATAGACCTGGAATTGAGGCATTAAAACAATATGGGATTAGGAGTCCACTTGTGGAAACAGGATTTTCAAAATCTAAAGTTAGAGATGCTGCTAAATCTGTTGGATTGTCTGTGTTTGACAAGCCATCAAATTCTTGTCTTGCATCTAGGATTCCTTGGGGACAAAGAGTAACAGCAGAAAAACTAACTAGAATAGAATTTGGTGAGACAATTGTAAAACAATTAACTAAATTAAAACAAGTTCGAGTTCGAGATCTGAATGGTTCTGCCAAAATTGAAGTTGACAAAGAAATGATATCTATTTTTGATGAATCTATTTTCAAGCAAATTTCTGAAAAACTAAAACTGATAGGGTTTCGTACCGTCGAAATTGATCCGGAAGGATATAAACCAGGAAAAATCAATGTGATTGCAGATTGATTTATCTTGATAATGCTGCATCCACTAAAATTCATGAAGATGTTTTAGAAACAATGCTTCCATATCTCAAAGAACAATATGGTAACCCGTCATCTATTCATCGTTATGGGAGATTATCACACAAAGCCATTGAAAAGGCAAGAAAACAAATTGCATCCTTAATAAATGCTGAACCTTCTGAAATTCTTATCACTTCCGGAGGTACAGAATCTAACAACACTGCATTAAGGGGGATAGCGATGAAAAATCCATCATCTCGAATCATCACATCCTCAATTGAACATGATGCAATTTTAGAGCCTTGCAAGAAATTATCTCAAAATGGATTTGACATTGATTATCTCCCCGTAGATTCATTTGGAATGGTGGATATCTTGGAACTCAAAAACCACATTTCTGAAAAAACTCGTCTTGTCTCTATTATGTTTGGAAATAATGAGGTGGGTACTATTCAACAAATCTCTGAAATTGCAAAAATTTGTAATGAAAAAAATATTTTATTTCATACTGATGCAGTTCAAGCAGTTGGTAAAATCCCCATTGATGTCAAAGAATTAGGTGTAGATTTACTGTCAATTTCATCTCATAAACTCTATGGACCAAAAGGAGTAGGTGCATTATTTATCAAAAATGGAATTTCAATCGATCCTGTCATTTTAGGGGGTGGACAAGAAAATGGCTTACGCTCTGGAACTGAAAATGTTGCAAATATTGTAGGATTTGGAAAAGCATGTGAGATTGCAAAAACCCATTTAGATGAAAATCTCTCTAATATGAAAAAACTGCGAGATTATATGATTAAAAGAGTGCTTGATGAAATACCCCAAGTTACTCTAAATGGACATTCTGAATCAAGATTGCCTAATAATATTCATTTTACATTTCTTGGAGTTAATGGAGAAGACTTGATAATCAAACTAGATGAATTTGGAATTGCAGCTTCGACCGGTTCTGCATGTTCTGTTAATACACAAAAAGCTTCACATGTTTTAGAGGCAATGGGTTTTTCACTAGAACAAATTACTGGTTCGTTGCGATTAACCATTGGGATTTTTAATAATGAGGATGAAATTAATGAAACCGTTGAAGTGCTCAAAAGGGTTGTTGAAGAACTCCGTTCAGTTTCCCCATTCAAAGAAAAATATTCTTTTGGCTTGAACTAAATTTTTATTTGAATTTTGTTTCTAGTCATTACAATTGTTGCCATGATTCCTATGATGAGAATCATTACTGCAATCGTACTGAATTCTGGAACTACATATGTCCCGATAATCTCTATGTCTGAATCCCCTTGTTCAAAATTAATTGTTATTACTCTTGAATCTGAACCTACTACTGATTCCTGATATGCCACTTCAATTCCATCTATTAGAATGATGAATGTGTCATCCTTTCCATCTTGTTTTTCTGCCCCGATGAATTCTCTAGGTAGATCTAGTGTGATTGTTCCTTCATCTATTGCGTCAATTTGTACAATCAATGCAAAAATTTCAGAATCTACTACTATGTTTTTCACTGTGCCACCCTTGATAGTATATTCTACATCAAATGTTCCCTTACTTCCTGCATCAACCTCGAAATTAGTGGTGGTTTCAGTCATCTGTGATTTTGGAGTAAATGTAAATTCTGATTCTGCAATGTGTTCTTGATAAAATGCTCGAATTGTATAATCTCCGCCTTTTTTCCATACTCCTCCCTCTGCGATAATTATTTTTGTAAATGTTCCATCTTGACCTACAGTAATCTGTGCAATTTCTACTATGGCGCCCTCGTTTACAATTTGTATCAATACTGGTGTGTCACCAATTACAGTGTTCACATTTCCAAAAATTACAATCGTGTCTCCTTCATCATAATTGTTATCATCAGTTTCAACAGATAGTAAGGATTCTTGTGCAAAAGCAGTTCCTCCAGTGATTATTAGTAATGGCAATAATGCATAAAATATTCTAAACTCCACAAAGTTTGAAATGTCTATTTGTATATTTTCTTTACTACTAAAAATGAAAAAATGAAAAAAGTTGTGTGATTTTAGTATCTTGGCATAATGCTAAGTCTTGACTTTGCAGATACTGCAATTATTGAGATAATTGCTACTGCTAGAATCATGGCTGCAATTGTACCAAATTCTGGTATCACAAAGGTACCTATAATTTCAATTTTCTCAGCGCCTGCAAGGAACATGACTGTTACTTTGTTTCCGTCAATTTCAACATCATCCCATTCTTGTCCATCAACTAGTACCATGAAGATACCATCTTGGACTTTTTTGGTTGGGGTTACTGTTAGTGTTCCATCACTTTTAGCGTCGATGTTAATGACAATTGATTTGTCATTAGTATTGAGAGTTGCACTTTTCACTACTCCACCATTTATGGTAAATGGTATGCATTGACCACTTGCAGTAATCTGACCGGGGCCACATTTGCTTGGTGTTGTAGGTTTTGAAGTTGCTTCTCCACCAATTAGTTCAACTTGTGCTTTGCTGCTTTTTTCAACACTGCCATAGTTTACTTTAATGGTGTAAGTACCGTCGTATTTCCACAATGCACCTGCTGTGTTTAATGTGGTCTCAAAACTCTTGTCATCTGCTACAACTATTTGATTAATTGTAACAATGGAGTTGAGTGGGTTCACAACAGTTACTGTGACTGGATATCCAGATGCTATGTTTGCTACTTGGCCTGTTACCGTAATTATCTCATTATGCATGTATTCTTCTTTATCTGTCCACACAGATATCGGAAGTGCTTGCATCAAAGCATTTTTTGCTGATGCTTTGGCCTCATCCTGAGCACATCCTACACATGCTGGTGGAAGTTCTGCTGCATATGCTGATGACATAGTTAAGGTACCGACTGCAGTCAAAACGGCTAGTAGCGCGAACGACGTACGACTGTTCATCTTGTTGCGAATTGAACCTGTCTCTATTTATGTATATTTAAAAAGAGAAAAAAGTTGTGAACTTAGTATCTTGGCATAATGCTAAGTCTTGACTTTGCAGATACTGCAATTATTGAGATAATTGCTACTGCTAGAATCATGGCTGCAATTGTACCAAATTCAGGTACTACGACTCCATCTTTGATATCGACTTCGGTTGAAGCGGTATATTTTGGATCGTCAAATTGTTTTGCACTTACAGTATAGAATCCATTTTGCTTCCATAGTGGTCCACCTGTCGTAATTTCTTTGGTAAATTCTCCATTAAGCATTGGTGATACTTGGGCAACAGATACTACATTTCCATTTGGTGCCGTTATGGTCAAAGTAACATCTTGACTTACTCTGTCTGTTGTACCTTCTATGTTGATTGTTGTAGATCCTATAACAGCATCTGCATAAATTTCAATTCCTTGATCTGTTGCAACATTTGGAGTGGTGTAAACTAATCCTGATTCCATATTGGTTTCAGTTACAAGAGTTTTTTTTGCCATTCCGTTTGTTACTTCAACAAGCACCTTTAGTGAGTACAATGAACTTTGCTGTGGGCTTTGCATTGCCTTGATTGTATAGAATCCATTTTCAGTCCATGTTGGACCTATTTTGAATTCAGTTGCAAATTCTCCATTGACATCTGGTGAAACTTGACTAATTCCTACTACATTGTTTCCACTTGGAGATGTTACTCTAAATGTGACATCTGTAATTTTTGAAATTGTCTTGCCTGTTACTGTAATCGTGTCTGAGTTTCTGTCAGCCATGGCTGTAAGACTCATTCCTTGACTTTGAGCAAAAGCATCTTGTTGAATTGAAGTCATTGAAATTAATGACAATGCCATGAGGGCTATCGCCATTGATGTTGTAGAACGTTTAAAATTCATACTAATTCAACTTCAGATATCTTGTTATTTATGTATATTTAAAAATAGAAAAAAAGATGAAATTTAGTATCTTGGCATAATGCTAAGTCTTGACTTTGCAGATACTGCAATTATTGAGATAATTGCTACTGCTAGAATCATGGCTGCAATTGTACCAAATTCTGGGACTACAAATGTACCGATTATTTCGATCTCTTCAGCTCCTGCTGGGAATGCTATGGTAAGAACTCTGTTTGTCGCTGATGTTGTTTCCTCAAAGTCAACTTCTTCTCCATCAATTAAGACAAAGAAATCGTCATCTTCACCATTCATTGTTGCATCCAACACAGATCTTGGAATTGTCAAGGTTAGTGAACCGTCACTTGTTGCATCAATAGATACAATGAGTGAATTTGCTTCTACATCAGGCATGATACTTAGTAATTTTCCACCTGTGATCGTATATCCAATCAAATCTGTAGAACCCTCAATTGCAACTGTTTTGTCAGTTACACCAGAACCTCCTGTAGATGGTGGTGTCATTGTTGATCCTCCAAATTCAAATGTTGCTTCAGCTGATCGATTTTCAGTTCCATACTGAACTGTAATCGTGTATGATCCTTCTGCTTTCATTAACGCTCCGCCAGCAGTAATCTCAGTGCTGAATTTTTTATCAACACCAACTGTTACTTGTGCAATTGATACCAAGTTTCCATTAGGAGCCTTGACTATTACACTAACTGGAGTGCCAGAATACAGATCTCTCACTTCACCTGTTACTAGAATTGTTTCACCTTCTGAATATGATGATTTGTCCGTAGTAACAACAATCGAGTTTTGTATTTGTCCAAATGCTGGTGCCATACCAATACTTACAATTAAAATTGCAGATAAGGTAAACACCGTTAGATGAGCTTTCATCAATTTTAGGCGAAAAATTATGCTATTTAAGGTTGCGATAAAATTTATTGACTAAAAAGAAAAAACACAATTCTCTGACGAATATCAGATTAGATATATATTAACCCGAGCGTGAAATTTGACAGTTTGTGTGTATTATTTTCCGTTACATTTAATGTTCTACGTGGGGGTTTTGTAGATGGCAACTAAAAAAAATCAAGTTCTAGTACCTGATCATATCTATGTACCAAAACATGAGATTATTTCAAAACAAGAAGCTGAAGAAGTTTTGAAAAAATACAACTGTAAACCAACAGAATTGCCTTTAATCTTTGTAAACGATCCTGCAATTTTGGGACTTGGAATAAAACCTGGTGATATGATAAAAATTACTAGAAAAAGCCCAACTGCCGGTGAGAGTCTCTATTACAGATACGTGGTGGAAGTATAATGGCAGATCCTTCTACCAAACGTTGGCCCGTAATTCAAGATATTTTAAAACGTGAAGGTATTGCACGTCAACATCTAAACTCCTTTGATGAATTCCTAGAAAGAGGATTACAAAGTATCATCAATGAGGTAGGTCAAATTGATATTGAAAATGCTGAATATCCTTACAAAATTCAACTAGGAAAAGTTAAACTCCAACAACCAAGAATGATGGAACTTGATGGTTCTATTACTCACATTACTCCCGCTGAGGCAAGACTGAGAAATGTTTCATATTCTGCACCTGTAATGATGGAGGCAAGTGTTGTAGAAGATGGTAAAATTTTGGAATCAAGATTTGTTCATGTTGGTGACGTACCAGTAATGGCAAAATCAAATGCATGCATCTTACATAATTTCTCTACTCAAAAATTAATTGAACATGGTGAAGATCCAAATGATCCAGGTGGTTACTTTATCATTAATGGTTCTGAGAGAGTCATAGTAGGACTCGAAGATCTTTCATACAACAAAATTATTGTTGATAGAGAAACTGTTGGTGGAAACATTGTTTTCAAAGCTAAAGTATATTCATCAATTGTTGGTTATCGTGCAAAATTAGAACTTGTAATGAAAAATGATGGTTTGATTGTAGCTAGAATCCCTGGCTCTCCTGTTGATATCCCCGTTGTCACATTAATGAGGGCACTTGGATTGGAATCTGATAGAGAAATTGCGGCAGTAGTTTCATTGGTAGATGACTTGCAAGATGAATTAGAAGGCTCCTTTGAAAAAGCAGGTGATGTTCCAACATCTAAAGATGCTATTGTTTACATCAGTAAAAGAATCGCACCTGGAATGTTAGAGGAATTCCAAATCAAACGTGCTGAGACTTTACTTGATTGGGGATTGTTACCACATTTGGGTAAACATCCCGAGAACAGAAAAGAGAAAGCACAATTCTTAGGTGAGGCAGCTTGTAAATTATTAGAATTAAAACTCGGCTGGATTACTCCTGATGACAAGGATCATTATGGAAACAAAGTAATCAAATTTGCCGGACAAATGTTAGCAGATCTATTTAGAACTGCATTTAGAAATTTGGTCCGAGACATGAAATACCAATTAGAAAGATCAGGTCAAAAACGTGGAATCAATGCAGTCGCTGCTGCAATTCGTCCAGGAATTATCACTGATAAACTAAACAATGCCATTGCAACAGGAAACTGGGGACGAGGACGTGTCGGTGTTACTCAATTACTTGATAGAACAAACTATCTCTCAACAATTAGCCATCTTAGAAGAATTCAATCTCCTCTTAGTAGAACACAGCCAAACTTTGAGGCAAGAGACTTGCATGCTACTCACTTTGGAAGAATTTGTCCTAGTGAAACTCCTGAAGGCTCCAACTGTGGTTTGGTAAAAAATCTTGCACTATCTGGAATTATCTCAGTAAATGTCCCATCTGAAGAAATTGTAGAAAAACTCTATGATCTTGGAACTGTACATTTCTTTGATGCAAAAGAAGATTTGAAGAAAGATGGAACCCGCGTATTTGTTGATGGTCGTCTTATTGGCTATTATAAAGACGGTCAAGAACTAGCTGAATCTCTAAGAGATCTTAGAAGAAACTCAAAGATACATCCTCACGTTGGAGTCTCATTCCATAAATCTGACATTGAAGGATCGACAAGAAGACTTTATGTAAATTGCAATGCTGGACGTGTTTTGAGACCACTGATAATTATCAAAGATAACAAATCATTACTAACCCAAGATCTGTTGGATAAAATTTCAAAGAAATTACTTTCTTGGACTGATCTTTTGAGAATGGGTGTTTTAGAAATGATTGATGCTAATGAAGAAGAAAATTGCTATGTTACTTTGGATGAAAAAGATACAAAGAAACACACTCATCTTGAAGTCTTCCCACCAGCAATCTTGGGTGCAGGAGCTTCTATCATTCCATATCCTGAACATAACCAGTCTCCAAGAAATACATACGAGTCTGCAATGGCAAAACAAAGTTTAGGATTCTCAACACCGATGATGAATACTAGTACTTACGTTAGACAACACTTTATGCTATATCCTCAAGTTCCAATTGTAAACACCAAAGCAATGAAGCTTTTAGGATTGGAAGATAGACCTGCAGGTCAGAACTGTGTAGTTGCAGTATTACCATTTGATGGATATAACATCGAAGATGCAATTGTACTTAGCAAGGCATCTGTTGATAGGGGTTTGGGTAGAACTTTCTTTTATAGAATTTATGATGCCGAGGCAAAACAATACCCTGGTGGAATGCGTGATACTTTTGAAATTCCTAATGCTGAAGATAACATTAGAGGTTACAAGGGAGAGAGAGCATATAGATTACTTGAAGAAGATGGTGTTGTTGCATCAGAAGCACCAGTAAAGGGTGGGGATATTTTAATTGGAAAAACCAGTCCTCCAAGATTTATGGAAGAATATAGAGAGTTTGAATCTTCAGGTCCTTACAGACGAGATACCTCAATTGGTGTAAGACCATCTGAAACTGGTGTTGTTGATACTGTAGTAATGACTCAATCAAATGAAGGTGGAAAAATGTACAAGATTCGGGCAAGAGATATGAGAATACCTGAAATTGGTGACAAGTTTGCATCAAGACACGGACAAAAAGGTGTTCTTGGAATTTTAGCTAAAGCAGAAGATTTACCATATACTGCAGAAGGAATGTCTCCTGACGTTTTAATTAATCCTCATGCATTCCCATCAAGAATGACTGTTGGAATGATGATGGAATCTGTATGTGGAAAAGCTGCTGCATTTCGTGGAAAGCGATTTGATGGTTCAGCATTTGTAGGAGAAAAAATGGATGAGGTCAAGGAAGTAATGGATGCACATGGTTTCAAATATTCTGGTAAAGAAGTGATGTATGACGGAAGAACTGGAAAACCATTCCCAGTAGATGTCTTTATTGGTGTTGTGTACTATCAAAAACTTCATCACATGGTTGCAGACAAAATCCATGCAAGAGCACGTGGACAAGTTCAGATGTTAACTAAACAACCAACTGAAGGTAGAGCAAGAGGTGGTGGATTAAGATTTGGTGAAATGGAGAGAGATTGCTTGATTGCTTATGGTGCTTCAATGATTCTAAAAGATAGATTGCTAGATGAATCTGACAAATCTGATATCTTTGTATGTGAAAGATGTGGTCTAGTTGCTTATCATGATGTTAAACAAAGAAAATATGTCTGCCGAGTTTGTGGCGATAAAGCCAAAGTCTCATCAGTATCAGTGGCATATGCATTCAAACTACTCTTACAAGAAATGCAGAGTCTTAACGTTGCACCACGTCTATTAATCAAGGAGAAAATCTAATGTCCCTTCAAGCTATCAAATCAATTGACGGAATTCGTTTTTCTGTATGGTCTCCAACTGAAGTTAGAAAATACTCTGTTGCAGAAATCACTGCTCCTGAAACATATGATGAAGATGGAATGCCAGTTCAAGGCGGTCTTATGGATGGACGACTTGGAACTCTTGAACCTGGACAAAAATGTCTAACATGTGGAAATACAGCAGCCAGATGTCCTGGACACTTTGGACATATTGAACTTGCAGAACCAATTTTACATATTGCATTCATTGATAATATTTACAAACTATTACAATCAACATGTCGCTCATGTGCAAGACTCAAAGTCCCACAAGAAGATTTGAATGAATTCAAAAAAATCAAAGACAAACATGCTGCATATACTGTAATTTCTCAAAAACGTATTCCAGAACAAATTATAGAAAAAGCAAAGAAAGCAAAAGAATGTCCACATTGTGGAAAGACACAGTATGAGCTAGTATTTACAAAACCAACTATCTTCGTTGAGAAAACAGAGATTGGTGAACATAGATTACTTCCAATTACAATTAGAGAAAGATTCTCACAAATTCTTGATGAAGACTTGCAATTGCTATCATATGATCCTGTCACTGCTCGACCTGAGTGGTTTATTCTTCAAGCATTACCAGTACCACCAGTAACTGTAAGACCATCAATTATTCTTGAGACAGGAATTAGATCTGAGGATGATTTGACACACAAAATGGTAGATATCATCAGAGTTAATCAAAGACTAAAAGAAAGTAAAGAGGCAGGAACACCGCCACTCATTGTACAAGACCTAGTTGACCTGTTACAATATCACTCTACAACATATTTTGATAATGAAGTTTCTGGAATTCCACAAGCTCATCATCGTTCTGGACGTCCACTTAAAACATTAACTCAAAGACTAAAAGGAAAAGAAGGACGATTCAGAGGTTCACTCTCTGGAAAGAGGGTTGACTTTTCAAGTAGAACTGTAATTTCCCCTGATCCTAACTTGGATTTGTCTGAAGTTGGAGTTCCTGAACAAGTAGCCATGAAACTAACAATCCCTGAAATTGTTACAGAATGGAATATTGAGAGAATGCGAAAACTCGTAATTAACGGACCTGAAAAATTCCCAGGTGTCAACTATATCGTTAGACCTGATGGTGTAAAGATTAGATTGGATTTTGTAGAAGACCGTTCTACTATTGCAGAAACCCTTGAGATTGGTTATCTAATTGAAAGACATCTTGCAGACGGTGATATTGTCATGTTTAACAGACAACCTTCACTTCACCAGATGTCAATTATGGCTCACTATGTGAGAGTACTCCCTGGTAAAACTTTCAGATTGCATCCTTCAGTGTGTCCTCCATACAACGCAGATTTTGATGGTGATGAGATGAACCTTCACGTTCCTCAAAGTGAGGAGGCCAGAGCAGAAGCAATTCTTTTGATGAGAGTTCAAGATCAATTAATCTCTCCTAGATATGGTGGTCCAATCATTGGCGCACTAAGAGACTTTGTTACTGGTGCATATCTTCTAACAAAAGACGGAACAACTCTTTCTGTTCAAGAATTCTCAAACCTTGCAATGCTTGGCGGTTACAAAGACGCACTTCCAAAGCCCGGTACTAAAACTAAAGATGGTCCAGCCTACACTGGAAAACAACTATTTTCACTATTCCTTCCAAAAGACTTCAACTATGTCCTTACATCAAAATGGTCAAAGGGTACAAGCGGTCCTGCAAAAGATGTTGTAATTAAAAAAGGTGAACTCATCAGTGGTGTGATTGACAAAACATCAATTGGTGCAGAAGAACCAGAAAGTGTCTTACACCGAATTACAAAAGACTATGGAAATGCAGTTGGAAAGAATTTCTTAAACTCTATTCTAATTATGGTAAAACAATTCATCACAAGTTATGGTTTCAGTTATGGCTTTGGTGATCTTGAAGTACCAGAAAAAGAAAAACAACAGATTCTAGATGATATTCAAGCAACTTATGATGTTGTATCTGATTTAACTCATCAATATGAAAAAGGAACCCTGAAACTTACAAGAGGAATGAGAGCTGAAGAGGCACTTGAAGCATACATTGTAAATGAATTGGGTAAAGCAAGAGACAAAGCCGGCTCTACTGCAAATAATTCCCTTGATGACACTAATGCTGGAAAAATTATGGCTACAACAGGTGCTAGAGGTTCATCTCTTAACGTAGGTCAGATGGCAGGTGCATTAGGACAACAGTCAAGAAGAGGAAATAGAATGAATGATGGTTATCATAATCGTGCATTGACCCATTTCCAAGAACATGATAATAATCCCGATGCACACGGATTTGTAAAATCCAATTATAGAGAAGGTCTTTCTGCATTAGAATTCTTCTTCCACGCAATGGGTGGACGTGAAGGACTTGTAGATACTGCAGTTAGAACCCAACAAAGTGGTTACATGCAGCGTAGATTGATCAACGCATTAGAACACATTAGATTAGAATATGATGGAACAGTAAGAGATCCACACGGTCACATTGTACAATTCCTTTACGGTGAAGATGGAATTGATGTTGCAAAAAGTGATCATGGTGAAGCATTTAACGCTAGTAGACTAGCTGAATCTCAAACCATGATTGATTCTGGTAAAAAAGCAACAAAAGATGAAATTGATTCTGCCATTAAAAAATACACAAAGACATTCAGTCCAAGACTAACCTCTCTTGTTTCTGAAGCCTTGCATGAGTCTTCTTTAAGTAAAGATGGTGTGGAAGCAGTTTGTAAGAAAGGATTATCACTGTACAACAAAGCCAAAGTGGAGCCAGGACAAGCAGTCGGAATTATTACTGCACAATCAATTGGTGAACCTGGAACTCAGATGACTTTGAGAACATTCCACTTTGCAGGAATTAAAGAAAGAAACGTAACTTTGGGTCTTCCAAGATTAATTGAATTAGTTGACGCAAGAAAGAAACCTGTAACTCCAACTATGGATATCTATCTTGATAACGAATCAAAGAAATCTCGAGAAAAAGCAATTGAAGTTGCAAGAAATGTATTACAAACTAAAATCAGTGCGTTAATTGCAACCAGTGAAACTGACTATTCTACTGAAATCAAATTAATCTTAAGTGAAAATAGGCTCAAAGAAAGGGGTTGCTCAATTGCTGAGGTTGAAGCATCACTTGCATCCAACAAGAAATTCAAAATGGAGACAGTTGGTGAACTGATTACTCTCAAACTAGTTGAAGAGTCTGACACTGCTACTGTAATTGCAATTAGAAATAAAGTTCTAAACACTACCGTAAAGGGAGTTCCTGACGTTGAACGTGTAACACTGGTTCAAAAAGATGATGAATGGGTAATTCAAACAACTGGTTCAAACATTGCCAAAGTTCTTGAAGTAAAGGGCATTGACAAAACAAATGTCAGAACAAACAATGTCTTTGAAATTGCAGGAACTCTGGGTATTGAGGCTGCAAGAAACGCATTGATTGATGAACTCAATCACACACTAGGCGACCAAGGATTGGAGGTAGATAATAGATACATTATGTTAGTATCTGATTTGATGTGCTCAAGAGGATACATGCAACAAATCGGTAGACACGGAATTGCAGGTACCAAAGACAGTGTCCTTGCAAGAGCCGCATTTGAAATTACAGTTCCAACCATTGCACATGCTGCACTTGGCGGGGAAGTGGAACAACTCAAGGGTATCACTGAAAATGTAATTGTCGGTAGTAACATTCCAATCGGAAGTGGAACTGTTGACTTGTACATGCAAGTAAGTAAAAAGAAATAATCTGGTAAAAATTATGGCCGATGAAATTACAAATCTAATGAACAACAGCAAAGATAAGCTTGTCTTACTTCGTTTAAGAAATACTAGAACTATTCAAGGAATTCTCAAAGACTTTGATATTCACATGAATTTGACATTAGAAGATGCTGAAGATGTGACTGAAGAAAAGCATGAAAAGATTGGAAAGACTCTACTGCGTGGAGATAATATTTTACTCGTCTCTCTTCCAGAAGACGAATCCTAGATTATTCTATCAAACATTAAATTCAATATTTGTTAATTATTCACATGTATCTTTTTTTCATCATAGTTCCATTGATTTTATTTCCAGCATTTGGAGAATCAATTCCTGATTATGATAAACCATACTCTCCGATATTTACAGACAAACCCTTCTACTCTTGGACTGACAAAATAAAGATGACAATCATTGCTCCTAGTTGGAATACTGATAAAGATTTGATTGATTCAATAGGAAATACACAAGACCATCCCATTAAAATTTCCACAAGAGAGCATTCGCTAGAGCCTTATAGATTTACAGAGACTGATGTAAATTCTGGAATTTTTACAGCTGAAGTAATACTTACAGGATTTGCGCATGATGTAGATGGTGATGGAACTATTGACACAACTCCGAGAACCATGGGCACTGGTCCTACTAGTGGATTTTTAGAAGTCGATAGGGATTCGGCAGTTACAATATCATTTGAATTTGCAGATGGTGTAATCCTAACTGAATCTGCACCTGTACGTTGGAATGCTGGAACTATTCAATTCACTCAAGAAGTTTATCTCTTAGATGAAATTGTAACTGTACGCATCATTGATTCAGATATGAATCTCAATCCTGAAGCACTAGATCATATTCCAATTCAAATTTCATCTGATTCTGATATTGCAGGATTTGAAGTTGATGGAATTGAGACATCAGAAAGTTCTGGTATGTTTGTGGCAACCTTTTCCTTATCTCAAAGTTCAACTACCAGTGGAAGTAGACTGTATTCGATTCCTGGTGATAAAATCTCTGCAAAATATGATGATTATACTTTACCAAAGCCATATTCCGTCTCAGATAATTTAGCCCTTGAAACTTTTGCCTTGGTTGATTCATCAATTCCTCCAATAGATAGAATTGATAATCTCCCAATCCAATTTTCTGATGCACTTGGAAATTCTCTAGAATCCTTTTCACCTGATAATTCATTACAAATAGTTGGAACTATAGTTAATCCAAATGAATTTGATCAGAAATTTGTTTACTTGATTCAAGTTAAAAACGAAAATAATATTGTAGAGTCTATCTCATGGGTTCAAGGTGAATTATCGTCTGGACAAAGTCTTGATGTTTCACAATCATGGATCCCAAAAAACTCTGGAAATTACGCCATTGAAACATTTGTCTGGAACTCTCTTGGCGATCCAACTGTGCTAGCACCAATAATGTCGAGTTTAATTACAGTGGAATGAAAAGTATCATTTCTACGTGATAATTAAATAGAAAATTACAAAATTTTTCATGTGTTAGGATATTTAATTGGAATTACCTTAGTGTTAACCGTATTATCTCCTCTAGTCTTCTCTGATGCCTTTGCCGAAACATTTCTGGTAAGTACAGATAAACAATCCTACAACACAGGTGATTCTCTTACTATTTCAGGCCAAATTCTTGATTTTGGAATGCCAGTAATTGCTATGAGTATCTATGATCCTGATGGGAAAATTTTGTCTGCAAATAATTTGGAAATCTCATCTGAAAAAACATTTACAAAAACCATTCAACTTGATTCTCCATTTTATGAAAAAACTGGGGAATACCAAATAAAATTAGACTATGGACAAATCTCTGATAATCATTATTTCACTGTAGGGGATTATTCCGCACCTGAAATTCCAGTTCGGGTAAATGAAGAACCAGAAATCTTTCTTCTTTACACTGACCAAAATCAATACGCTGACAATGATACTATACATATCACAGGTCTTGTTTCTTCGCTAGGTTCGCCAACTTCGTTGATTGGAGTTTATGATCCATTTGGAATGCCTGCTGGGTTTTATTTTGGAACAATAAATTCTGATCTGGAATTCTCAACTAGCTTTCTTGTAAAAGATGGTGTTAATTTTAGAACCGAGGGAACTTATTCAATAAAAGCCCATTATGGGGAATCTGAAGCAATATCTTTTTTTTGATTATTATAAGGAGCCTCAAATTGTATCTGAAGAAACAATTGAAGAAACAATTGAAGAAACAATTGAAGAAACAATTGAAGAAACAATTGAAGAAACAATTGAAGAAACAATTGAAGAAACAATTGAAGAAACAATTGAAGAAACAATTGAAGAAACAATTGAAGAAACAATTGAAGAAACAATTGAAGAAACAATTGATAATTCGAATTCCATTATAACGTCTGCAATTAAAGAAACTCCTCCAACTTCTGAATCAAAATCTAATACAATTGAAATCAAAAAAACTATTCAAGAAAAAATCATTCCAACTGAAATCAAAAAACAAACAAATCTTACTGTTGAGGATATTGAATTGGGACTAATTCTAAACCAAATTAATTTGGAATGTGACAAAAGCATGTTTACTGATACTATATCTTACTATGATGGAATGGGCCCTGCACTGTATAGATTATGTGATTTTGATGGATCTTTGGAATTCTTTAATCAATCCCTAACTGAAAATCCAAACGATGTGGAAATTCTAGTAAACAAAGGCTCTGCCTTGGGGAAATTGGGATATTTCACTGAGGCTCTAATCTACTATGAACATGCTATCAAAATCAATCCCGAATTCTTACCTGCCAAAAATAACAAGGCAAATGCACTTGCAAATTTGAAAGATTATGAAAAAGCTATTTCAATTTATGAAGAAATTTTAAAGAAAAATCCAAACTATAATTCAGCAAGAAAAAATCTTGAAATTGCAGATTCATTAAACACTCCAATTGTAACTTTAGTTGATAAGCCAGTACAACCAAGTATCAAAAAAATAGATTACTCTGAAAATGTATTGCCGAAAGTTACTAGTACTTCAAATCATGAAAAGGAAAAACCAATTTCCTTGTTTGATGAAATTGGTTTAGTATTTTCAAATTTGGGTTCTGTGTTTGATTTTCTGAACTAATTTTTTCTATATCCATGCGTATTTTTTCAATAAACCTATAAAGCCCTGTGATGACGATCGATTTAAGGAAACATAAATGAGTAAACTACTTGAAAAATCATTAAAGGATGCCCGAAAAGAAGATCAATTAACATTCGGAACAAAACAAGTTTTGAACTCTCTAAAAAATTCCAAGCTAATTGTATTATCTCAATCAGTGAGTAAAGAAATGGTTGAGAAAATTGAATCAGATGCAAAAAAAGAAAAAGTACCTCTAGTCAACTTTCAAGGGACTTCAGTCGCACTAGGAAGATTATGCGGCTTACAATTTAGAATTTCAACAATTTCATTTACATCAATAACTGACGCAAACATAAAATCAATTTTAAAAGATACAGAAGCTGAGGAAAAAAATGAATAACTATATTTTATTTAATGAAAGTTTAAATGAGACAATTCAGGTCGGAGATAAATAGGATTTCTTATGACACAGTCAATTAAACTCTCAACAGATCAAATGCGTATGATGTCACTTTTCCAAAATGTAACTGGTGCAACTGCACGTGATTGCGTTGAGGATGAAAAGCAAGATAGAGTAATTTTTGTAGTTAATACTGGTAAAATGGGATTGGCAATTGGAAAAGGTGGTGTTCATATCAAATCATTACAAAATATTGTTAAAAGAAATGTAGAATTAGTAGAATATGATGAAGATCCAGCAAAATTCTTGTCTTCTTTGCTTAATTCAAAACTAATTTCTGAAGTAAAAATAAATACACGAGCAGATGGGACAAAACAGGCAATCGTAATGGTGGATCCAAGAAAGAAAGGAATTGTAGTTGGACGAGAAGGTAGAAATGCTGAGAAAGCAAGGCTTCTTGCAAAACGATATTTTGATATTACCAGCGTACTGATTAACAGTCCTGAACGTGCTACTATGGAGATGTAAGATATGAGAAAATCACCACTTGGATTATTTGCTGGCAGAGTTTTAACTACTAAAAAGAAAAAACAGAGGTGGGCAATTTCAACATACAAGAGAAGAAAACTTGGAATTGATAAAAAAGCAGATCCACTTGGAGGTGCTCCTCAAGGCCGTGGTATTGTTTTAGAAAAAGTAGGAATTGCTGCAAAACAACCAAACTCCGCTATTAGAAAATGTGTTAGAGTTCAATTAATTAAAAATGGTAAAACCGTTACTGCATTCTTGCCACGAGACGGTGCAATGAACTTTATTGATGAACACGACGAAGTTCATATTCAAGGAATGGGTGCAACACAAGGTGGTGCAATGGGAGATATCCCTGGTGTTAGATTCAAAGTTTTCAAAGTAAATGGTACATCACTTCATGAACTAGTAATTGGAAAGAAAGAGAAACCAAGGAGATAGAAATGGCACAAACTAAAAACTTGTTATTATTTAGAAAATGGGATTTATCTGATATTGAAATCAAAGATCCTGGACTAAAAACTGCCATCTCTTTGAGAAAACAAATTTTACCTTACACTTATGGTCGTTCTGCATTAAAACGATTCAATAAAGCAGATGTTAACATTGTTGAGAGATTAATCAACAAAACAATGCATTTTGGAAAAAAATATGCAAAGAACACAGGACGAATGACTGGAAAGAAAACTAAACTTCTAAACACTGTAAAAACTTCTTTTGATATTATTGCGCTAAAGACTGGACAAAACCCAGTTGAAGTCTTAGTTAGAGCAATCGAGTTTTCTGCACCAAATGAAGACACTACTAGAATCGTTTATGGTGGTACTGTTTATCACGTATCTGTTGATGTTGCTCCAATCAGACGAGTTGACTTGGCACTAAAGTTCATAGCTGATGCAATCAAAGAGGCAACATTTTCCAATCCAAAACCAATCGAGGAACATATGGCCGAGCAAATAATGCTTGCAGCTGTAAATGATCCTAATGCACCTTCTGTAAAGAAGAAAAATGAGCTAGAAAGAATAGCACAAGCATCAAGATAGATTTTTTAGAAATTTTCAGTAGCCCGAGGCAGATTCGAACTGCCGTCTCCGCCTATCCACTCTTGAGATCCAGAGGGCAGAATCCTTGACCGCTAGACTATCGGGCTACTTGAAGAAATTTTTCTGTTTAAGAATATAATCATTTGTTGTTATGTTTGGTATTTCTATAATGAATAATTTTTATGGATTTTTTGAAATGCTATGATTACTTTATCCTAACTTCATGAATTGCAGTTGAATAATCACATTCTGCTTTTAATCGCATGTATGGTATTAGTCTATAATGAATCGAATAAATTTCTCCTTCCTTTAACAAAATTCCTTTTTGCATCAATGACACAAGTCCTCTTGAGGGAACATTGATTGAAACATTTTGTTCTTGACAAATTTTTTTACGTTTGTTTTGAAATTGTTTTAATGTAAATGATACGTCATTGACTTCTAAAACTAGAGGCCAAATTATTTCACTCCATACCCATCTTCTGTTTTGAGTAGCTGAGGCATACTTTCCTTTTTCACTCAACATTAATAACATGACTCACAGATGTTATATCTTAATAGTTGTCTCAAAACGAAATTGAAGAATCATTAAACTTGCTAGAAAAAGACTGGGATGTTGATCCAATTTTACGTAAATTCATGCTTGGCAAAATTACTGATGTATCTGACTATCCGCTCAAAGTCAAAGATGTAGTCTTTCATGTGCCCTATCTTAACTCTGAGAAAAAATTCATTTTATGGAAATGTTATTGGCCTGACTGTCATAACTGCTGTGACCGACAAGGAAGACTTCCGCTAACTTCTGATGACTTGATAACAATTGGAAAAGGCTTGAAATATCAAAAGCCTTCTGATTTTATTAAAAATGAAACACTTACTGTAACGTATCAAGAACCTGGGCCCTCAGGACAACTAACTACAATGACTACAATTAATCTGAAAAGAAAAAAAGATGAGACAACATCTGATGATGGAACGCACATCTCCTGTAGATTCTTAGATGAAAAAGGTGGGTGCAGTATGCATCCAGATAGACCTGGTGTTTGCTATCTCTATCCCTTCTCTAGCTGGCTTGAAAATGAAAAAGGCACTGCACGTGTTCATGCCACCTATCAGTTTACAGGGGATTGTCCTGGATTTTACTTGGCAGATTCCTTGGATCCGATGAAAGATGAATTCAAGGACTATTCTAAAACAATTTATGATTACAACATGGCATCAAATAGGACAAATAGAGAAGGGTTTGGCTCTGTTAGTTTTAGCTAGGCTTTAGCTACTTTCATCAAGTCTGCAATTTTGATATTCATTCCAAATCTGTCTTCGTGCTTTTTCATGTAGCGAAATATTGCAATGAAATCAGGTAATGCCTTGAAGAAACTAAAGTCCTTGTGAATTTTTGCTCGAACAAAATTAAACACTTTGGCATATACTTTGTAATGCTCTTCTACTGCTTTCTCATAAGCTTTGAAATCATTCATGTTTTCTAGGAATATCTCAACGCATTGCATTGAGGGAATTATTCCTTCACCTAATAGTGCATAAACTGTTCCAATTGATTCGCCAACTCCTACAACTTTTCCTGAATAGTATGGCTTGCATCTATCTGGTGTTGCAAGTCTGATTGGTCTTCCCTTTGTTGTAATTACTTTGCCTCCGTGCTTTTGCAAAAATTCATCAGTTGCCTTGATGTGTTGTTTATTGTAATCTCCTGCTCCAATATGTGCCCATTTCTCACCTAGTGGGAAATACCAAAAGTATCCGGACATTCCAGGAAATGGCTCTATGTAAAAGTCATCATAGGGAACCCCGTTTTCATATTCTACCTTGTACTCGTATGTTGGCAAAAAGAAATCCTCCTTTAGCTTTGGAAGATAGACTCTGTTAAATCCAGTACAGTCAACTATCATGTCATATTCTTTTTCTAATTCTTCAAGCTTTGGGGCTTGTCCATAAATTATCTTTGAATCTTTGATGAAATCCTTGATTAGTCCTAATTTGTTATACGTGCACAATCCCTTTAATCCAATGTCAAACTTTACATCGTTGTTCATTTTCACATGCATGTTTTTGCCGTCATGAATCAAAAAGTCATTGAAATCTCTTCCCGTTTTTTTGCAAAAATCTGCCAGTACCGATTTTATTGTTCCCCATGCACAAATTGAATCATGTTTTTCTTCAACATTTCTTTCATACCCTACAACTTCGTGCTCTGAGTCCTTTAGTCTGGCCATAAGATAAGATCCTGCAACACCCATTCCCATTACTGCAATCTTCAAGATGTATTGAAATTTCATTTTGCCTAATAAATACACTATCTGGAAATTTTGCTAGTGTTAACCTAATTGCCACTAGTAGGAAAAAGTAGTACCGGTTAAATATGAAATTTCCATATTGATTTTGAAAGGTAAGTCTTTCGTCTGATTACAATAGTTTCAGGCCTAAAGACAATCGCTGTCATCAGGTAACAGATGTTTCTGATCTTAAGCGACGAGCTGTCATCAACATCCTTTCGGGAGTTGATCTTAAGCTCAATCACCTTTTCATAAAGTTAAATTTGGTAACCTGTGTCTGTTATTATGGATACAATTGATGCGATAAAATCCCGTCGTTCAATTAAGAGTTTTAAAAATCATGAAATCACTAAAGATGAGATTGATCAGATTCTTCAATGTGCTATTTTGTCTCCAACTTCATACAATATCCAAAACTGGAGATTTGTAATTGTTACAGAACAAAAACTCAAAGATGAAATGGCTCAACTATCATATGGACAAAAGCAAGTTTCAGAAGCCTCTCTAGTCATTGTACTGTGTGCTGACTTGAAGGCCTGGGAGAAAAACCCTGAGCGTTACTGGAAAAATGTTTCAGAAGAATCCCGAAATTATCTAGTCAATGGAATTAAGCAAGCATATTCAGGAAATCCTGAGCTTGAAAAAGACCAGGCAATTCGCTCCTGTGGTATTGCAGCTCAAACTATCATGCTTGCAGCAAAATCTATCGGATATGACAGCTGTCCTATGGAGGGCTTTGATTATGACAAGGTTGGAAAATTGATCAATCTACCTGATGATCATATAGTTACAATGATGGTAGTGATTGGAAAATCTGCAAAGGATCCTGCACCACGTGGTGGGCAATTACCTCTATCTGATGTGGTCTTTGAGAATTCGTTTTGATATAATTAAATTAATTAGAATTTTTCAGAAATTCAATATGACGAACCTGTTTTAATAACGCTTAATTTCCTAATTTATACAGAAAATTTATGAAATTCTACATTATTATTGCAATTGCAGTATTAGTTGGAATTATTTCACTAGTTACAATTATGCCTCAGGATCAAAATACTCTTGAAAATTCAGAATCTTACATTCTTGAAAACAAAGAAAATCTTGATAGTGCATTACTCCAATGTGATTTAATCATGACTGATGCATCTACCTTTAGTGAATCAGAATTGTTAGTTGCAGGGACTAACTGGGAATATTGCATTAATAATGCCATAGATCTGTATGGCACTATTGAACAAAAAGAAATTTGGGAAGCCAAGAAACAACAAAATCCATTACGCTTTCAAATTGATCAAATAATGAAAAATACTAAAATCCAAGAATGTAATGAACAGTGGTCAAACCAAACTCAAATTGATGAATGCATTGAAAATGTTAATTTACAATTTCCTTAGTTTTAAAAAACCCAAATCAAACTCCAATATCCTTAAGTCTATTATATTTTCATATGATTTGTAATTGATTTGTGAGAGATGCGATTCTGAATTTTCAACTCATATTGATGGGAAACTAATTTGTCTTGATTGTATGACTCAGCTAGACTTGCTATATGAAGAAAAAAAAGTCAATGACAGACGAATCAAAAAATTACTAAAACACAAGGATGCAGAACTAAAAAACCCAACATCTGATGAAACCATGAAGCGATTAGATCACAATTTACAAATTGAATACAAAAAACGTGATGGAATAACCAAAGCAATTAATTCCAAATCTAAATTTTAATTTTTTCATCTTTGATGCAAGTATGAAATTGCATTCATGTGTAATTAGATTATATACTGTTAGGAATCCCGACTTTTTATGGGTAAAAGACTTACAATTGTATTGGATGATGAGATTGTAAAAAAATTAAGAGTCATTCAAGCAAAGAAGATTAGTAAATCTGCAAATTCTGTGAGTTTTTCAAACGTGATTAACACTGAACTCAAAAGACTTCTCAAATAATTACAATTCTTATAAAAATTAATTTTTGACTAGACTCTCAAGTGATAATCCATAGTACTGTTTATCTCCAGTTTCTAATGTCTTTATCAATTCTTTTTTAAATTCATAGATCTCTTTTGCAGTCTTCATATTGTTGGTGTGATTTTGGTTCTGATAATGTTGGCTTTGCAAAATCTGTAAACCATTAGTTAACAGCCTGTCTTTGTTTTTTTATTATCACTATAACCTGCCCTTTTAGGCTCGATTCTTCCTAGATACTCTCTCATGATTTGCAATATGTTGGGGTGCGACACTGAGGCATATGCCCAAGTAATGTTTTACCATTTCGAAGAGGGGAGTCGAAAACCATACTGCAAGCAGATCATGAGGTTTTGTATTATTCACGCTAAACTGATTTCACGAGATTACAGCATAATTCGGGTTCAAGTTATGAATTGAGAAAGATAAATCTTGATGTAAAAGACCGGGACTATCTGGATTTTTTGAGCATCTGCATTGAAGAGGAATTATCAGTTGAGGATAAGCTAAAAAACATCATTCGCTATCATCTAATCACATATAGAAACAGAGCAAAGATGAAGAATCAGAAATTATTCTGACTTTAACCGACAATATTTTCTATGAGACATGTGTGAACTTTATGTGCATTGTAACAGTGCTTGCAAACAATACATCGCAAAGAGCAACTCTGCAGAAGGTGGAAGATATGAGCAGGGACAAAAGCGATGCCCTGAATGTGAGGTTTTTATTTTTTGGGAAGGACTCTGGTGTCCTTGTTGTGGAAGATTATTGAGAACAAAGCCCAGAGCTCGAAAACTCAAAAATAAGCTGTCACTTAGTCGCAGATAATCTATTGTTATTTCCGTTTAAGATCTTTGATTTGTTTAAATGAAGTTGATGAGCGTTTGTAATCTCTGTTCATGCTCAACTGTTTTGAGACTGTCATTACAACTGCACCTGAGCTAAAAGGCTTGATGATGTAGTCCTTTGCTCCCCCTGATTTTACTGCCGCATCAATGATCTCTTTATTTTCCCTAGTTGACACAACTATTATTTTGGCATCAGGATCAAACTCCATAATTTCATTAATTGCCTGAATTCCACCAACGTTTGGCATCATTATGTCCATTATCACTATGTGTGGTTTGTATTTCTTGTACATGGAAATGCCTTCTTCTCCATCTTTTGCCTCATAATGATAATAACCGACTTGTGCATCTATAAGGAGCCTCTTTACTTTAATTCGAAATGATTCAGAATCATCGACTATCAAAATTTTGCTAAAGCGTATTGGATTCAACTACAAATCAATGCTAAATTATGCTAATAATACACTGTGAGCTCAGAACCACACTTGAGAATGAATTTCATCATTTCATAAACATACTTAATTTGAGAATTGTTTCATGATATCGATGGGCAAACTAGTTGCAATAGGGATTGTTCTTCTTGTGATATTTTTGATTATTGTGGGGATGTTTGTCTATTCATACACCCAGCTCTCAGTTAATCTCAATGATGTAAAATTTCACAGCATTGATTGGGCTACTTTGACATGGGATAAGCTGCTCAATCTTGGCTTGTCTACTTTAACTGGTGAGTGGTTTGGTGCTGCATTTGAGCTAATAGAGGGAATTAATCTGAATCTATTCTTTGGAATTGCAAATAACGGGCTCTTGCCAGTATACATTCCTGACTTGTCATATGATGTCTTGATTAATGGAATTTCAATTGGTAAGGGGAATAGTGATGTTGATCTTGTAATTAATCCCGGACAAATCAAAGTCATTTCATCATTTCAAAACATCACAAAAGATAGCATGATGCCTGCCATATCTTCTGTAATAGAATCTCAGGGAGTAATGGAGATTAGAGTAAAAGGAATCGCATATTTCCAGTTCTTCGGTCTTGGCATTCCTGTTCCATTTGAGTCGTATAGAACCATCTCAATCTATGACGAGGTACGAGAAAGAATCAATGAGGAGATTCAGAAAAACAAGATGCAAAACTCTGTGATATCTTCTGTTGGAAAATCAATTGGGAGTGCACTTGGCAGCATTGTAAATGAAATCTTTGGCGGGGAGAAACTGGACCTGGATTTGTCTGGCCAAAAGTTTGCAGACTCTATGTATGAGGTGGGTCCTGGGGCTTACACATATGTCTCATTTACTTTACCCTGCGATGCCCGAGTGCAAGGGGGATTCATTGCAAGTGACATACTGGGCGATGACATTATTGTCATACTAATGGATGATTACAATTTTGACAAATTTGAAAATAACCAAAGTGCCATATCATTTTTTGATAGCGGCAAGGTAAAGTCTGGAGAATTTGATTTGATGTTAGGATCAGGTGACTATTACATTGTAATGTCAAACCAGTACTCTTTGCTCTCAACCAAAACTGTCCAGCTGCAGGCAGCAACGCTTTGCGTCTAATCGTTGTCACAATCCATGTCAAGACAGTCCTGACACAATCTCATTGTGATTTGTGGGAATTGTTTTGACTGTCGCGTAAACACTATGGGCTTGTGTCCACAAGAAAAAACCTGCTCATCCATCAAATCATTAATCATTTTACAGTATATCAAGAATGCTGTAAATTAGTGTGTAAAATTTGAACAGAACATTTCCTATATACTAAAAATTATTTTGGAAAATTATGGACATTGAGGAAGTAGACGAATTTATCTACGAATTCCATGAAAGAATTCTCGGCATTACGCCGCCAAAAAAGTCTAATTAGACTATCTGAATCTCTCTAAAGAAAAACAATGATGGGTATTATTAGTGAGAAAGTCTGATTTGATATAAGATGGATTTTAAAAACATCATGGTGGCATTTGATTCTTCAAGCTACTCATACAGGGCATTTGATGCTGCACTAGATGTTGCAGAGGCAAAAAGTAAAATCACAGTAACTACTGTCCTTACAGGAATATATCAGCCATCTATTGGATTTTCAATGAAATACAATAAGGAAGAGCTAGCCAAATATACCAAAGTTATCAGAAAAACTGTTTCAAAGCTTGAATCCCTTGCAAAGAAAAAGAACATCAGTGTAACCTTGAAAATTTTACAAAACCCTTCAGTATCTACTGCAATTGTAAAGCATGTCCACTCAAGCAAGTATGATTTACTGGTGATAGGCTCTCATGGTAGAACTGGACTCAACAAGATGATTCTTGGAAGCATTGCAAATAGTGTTATACAAAAAGTAAAATGTCCAGTAATGGTGGTAAAGTAAAATGGCAATAACTAAAATTCTTGTACCTGTTGATGGATCATCTCATTCACTAAAAGCATTTAGAGCCGCACTTGATATTGCAAAAAACAAAAATGCCAAAATACATGTCTTGACATGTCTTCAAAAAGAAGACGTTGGCGCATGGTACATTGACAAAAGAACAAACAAAAAGATAATGGGCGATGCCAAAAAATTTGCAAAAGAATTTCTTTCAAAACTAGAAAAGCCTGCATCAGATGCAAACGTTCCAATCTCCTTTAATGTTCTTGAAACAAAATCTTCATCAAACCAGATTATCAAATTTTCAACTAGTCATAAAATTGATCTAATCGTTATTGGCTCTCATGGAAGAAGTGGATTTAACAAATTTCTTTTGGGCAGTGTCAGCAACAAGGTAAGCCAAATGGCAAAATGCCCTGTAATGATTATAAAATAAGATTTTAAATTTTTAGAATTGAGAGAATCTTTTGCACTATGCTGTCATGGTTTGATGAAATCTCAGCCGATAACAGTACGAGGTCTTTTCCATGATAAACGGTAATCCACTTTACACTACCCCTTGATTCAACTGACCAGTTTGTCTTGCCCAACTTGCCATCAAAGACCTTGTTCATCTTTGCCTTGAGTAGCGCCTCTCGGTGTACCAGCTTTGTCTCAGGAACTGTCAGCTGGGGAGTTATTCCTTTTTTTCTGTCATAGGCCTTGAGTCTTCCACATTTGCATAAAATCCCTACAAACCTGATGGACTCATCAATGCCAAGAAATTCCCCACATAACCTGTTTTCTAGTCTTTGTACTTGCACTGTTTTGATTTAATTTGAAAAATTAGAGCCTGTGAAAAAATATTTCTTGACTAAATGGTGTTCTTTTGGTTTGTTATTCTTGTGGTTTTTATGCTGATGATGTATACTGTATTCATGGTACTTGTGTGGATTGCAATTGCAGTTGGAATCTTGATTGTAGCTGTTCTGATTGTAAAGGCCAAAAAGACCAACCCACGCGAGATTGCCGGCATGGATATGAGATGCAAAAAGTGCGGAACTGAGACTGGCGGTATGATGTGTCCCAAATGCAACAAGACCTTTGGGGTTTAGTAGAACTGATAAGTTCTACGTGAGCGTTATATGCAATTTTTCAATTAGTCGTATAATGAAATCAAAACTAGCAATGACATCACTAATTGCAATGCTTGCAATAGTATCAGTTGGACTGCCAGCAGCAATGGCCGACTCTGATCAATTCAAGAAACGACACCTCGAGGTAGCTGATTTTGTTGGTGGAATCCAAATTACAGAGGATACCAAACGAGCAGATCTTAGAGAACAAGTTACAGTATCATTAAGTGAAGCATCTGCACTATACCCTGATGCCAACAGAGCAAGAATTGGTGTGGTGGTAAATGAGAATGACGATAAATTCCTGGCATGGATTGTAATTGAAAGAGAGTACAACCCTGAGACCTTTACTGGTGTAAAATACTTTCATGTAGTTGATGCAGCAGACATTGACAACGTTACTACCATAACACACGAAATAGACAACACTGATAGAATTCAAAAAAAGATTGACAGACTAGACCAAAAGATTGAGAAAATCACAGAGAGACTAGCTGAGAATCCTGATGATAAAAAGGCAGAGTTTCTAGGAATGTTGTTAGAGATTAGAGATGCATTAAGTAACGGCGACTATGATACAGCAAAAGATCTTAGAGACCAACTAAAATCACTACGAGGGGCATAACCTCTTTTTTTCTTTTTCGTAGCTGAGTAGTTAATTCAGTCCTTCCAAAACGGATATGCAAACTCACACCACTACGATACCATTCATTACTTTATCTGACTAAAGAATGATCTCTTTATGCCAAAGGCAGTCTTCGATAATTCTCTGCTAATCTCTCTTTGTTTGTAGTGGCTATCTTTTTTAGCCCTGCAAATGTACTTTGAAAAATTTCTAGTTTTTCTTGTTTTGATAACATGTTATTGTTAGTTATTTCTCATAGATAAAGGACTGGCAAATTCATTCCAACAGGCTTAAGTTTGAAAAATTTCTAGAAAAATAGTGAGTGAGAAAAAACCCAAGAAAAAAGACGGGCGAAAGCAGAAAGGGCAAAAGGCAGCTGAGGCAAGACAGCGAGTTGTAAAATACAAAAGCGCGCAGCAAAAAAAGAAGAAACGAAAAACCCCGAAATACTAGGATTTCAGTTGTTTAGAATATGATTAATTTGAGAATTCATAGATACGATACTGCAAACGCTTAAGACGCTACCTTACGAGCCTCATCATGAAAGTATCACTCAATGACAAAAAAGCAATAGGTATCAGTGGATTTATGCTGGTCTCAATTGCCATTTACCTTGTTGTATCCTATGCCACAATGGGCTAATTTTATAAAAGAAAATGTATGCTCTAAACGCTATAGGGTTTGTGTAAATGGGATTCAAGGACTGGTTTGTAGATGATAACAGTGGGAGCTACTCCGTCAAGGTCCAGTGCTCTGGATGCCATAGAATTACCGTAGTCAAGATTCCATCTGGGAAATCATTTGAGAAGTGGAGCGAGAAATCAAAGTGCGGCCAGTGTGATGATTCCTGGTCCAAGCTAGACTAGAATATCTCTGTTCTTGCATTCTTTGAGTAATTGAAAAAATCGGAATATCATTCTCAACTCAGGCACGAAAAATGGTCAAATCTCGGAAAGTTTGAAAATTATGAATATATTTGAATCTCTACGAACAATGATCAACTGATCCATTTGGGATATGTTATCCTTGTCAATCCCTTAAAAAATAACATGTACATTTATCTACAAAGATTTTCTCAGCAGTTATCTCATGATGATACTAGCTCGGCTGAATTTCTAATAAAAACAACTTTCTATTCAATCAATATCGCAGGCTTGAAAGGTCTTGCATGTCTAGCTTTACCTTTTGGATCATAGATATCTGAATCATTCTCTGAATAAACCAAAACCCCCACACCAAATTCCTTTTTGCCAATATCCGATAACTCTGATTTTAAAAATTCCTTTTCATTAAATGAATCAGATTCTAGCTTCATCTGTTTTATTTCCTCAGATTCAGAATGCAAGTCCTTGATTACTTTTTGAATGAAATCAGGCATCTTTTTGGCATCAGTTGTTTCTGGATCTGCAATGAGTTCCTTCATCACTACTCCCATGTTGTTTTGACCGCCTACCATAATTCCTAAAACTTTGCGATAAACTTTGGATTTCATCTCGTCAGAATTTACATAGATTACAATTTTTTTCGGAGTAATTTTTGTAACTTTGAGAATGTTTGCAATATCATCAATGGTTGATTTTAGTAACTCTTCAGATTGAATTGCAGTAGCATCAACTAATCCTTTTGCAAATTCAGGCCATGCTGACTTTGATACCAGTTCATTGTTCCCTAATGCTGCCCACATCTCTTCTGCTACATGTGGTGCAAATGGCGATAACATTGCAACTCTGTCTGAATTTATTTTGTGTAATATTGCTGAATTGTTCTCCCTGCCTTTAGCTTGCACTCGCTTGTTGTACCAGCTCAAGTCTGACTCAAATGAGAACAAAATATCATGCAGTGCCTCTCGTAATCTCATTTTTTCAACAGCTTCAGTTACCTGTCCGATTAGATTCTGGGTTTTTGATAAAATCCACCTATCCTCAGGCTCCAAATTATTAATTTCGCCTTGTTTTACCTTACTGCAATCATCTAATAGTGATTGCAATTTTCCTTGAATTCCTGAGACTGACTCCATGTTAAAGTCAGCATCTTGCAGTAATTCAGCTGATGAAATTATTGCAAGTCTAATAGGATCTGCACCATGCTCTCTGATTGCAGTACGTAGTGGAATGATATTTCCCATGCTCTTTGACATTTTAGCGCCATCCATCATGACACTGCCATTGACAACAATTTCTTGCGGCCAATACTTTTTATCAAATATTGCAACGTGATTTAAGACAAAAAATGTCAAGTGATTCTGAACCAAATCACGACCTGAATGACGTGAGTCCACCGGATAAAAGTATGTGAACTCTTTTTTCATTGCACTGACTAGATTTTCTGAAAGTTTTGATGATTTGGCAGCAGAGTCCAAGTCTCCAATATCAAGTAAAATAAAATCAAATAATTCTTTTGTGAGATTCTCCGGATTAACCTTACCCTCATTTACAAATCGTGAAATGGTATAGTATGCCATGTAAATTACACTATCAGACAATGACTCTACAATCCAGTCCTTGTCCCATGGTAGTTTAGTTCCAAGTCCCTGCTGTCTTGCACATGCTCGCTCATGCAGCCAACTAACAACATCATGAAACTCTGTCTTTATTTTGTTAGGTAGAATGTTCATCTCATCAAAACATTTTCTTGCCAATGTTTTCCAATCCTCGTCTCCGTAATTGAGGAACCACTGGTTTGATAGTATCTTTACAACACATTCAGCCCCACAACGACAACGAACAGGACCATTCTCTAGTACTGGGAATTTTTCTAGGTGTTCATTTATTTCCAACCATTCCCTTACTTTATCTCGTCCAAACTCTACCTTTATCCCTGCAAACTCTCCGCATCGCTCGTTTAGTTTTCCTGTGGTAAACTCTTTGTTGTATAGCTCGTTTGTTGCCTCATCTAGCTTTTGGTCTATTTGGTTTGCAACTCCCATCTTTTCGCAAATCTCTTTTGCAGGAATTACTCCATACCCTTCTGTGGTAATTATTGGAATAGGGTCAATTTTCGAGGCTAATTTGTGATTTTTAGCCTTGAGATCCATCAATGCCTGATAGTCTTTTGGAGCATGAGCTGGCACTGACATTACTAGTCCTGTTCCCATCCCCGGCTCTACAAAGTCAGCTGGCAATATTGGAATCTCATTTCCATTGTGTGATGTTGCATATCTGTCAATTAGCTGACTTCCTGGAATGTCACCTTCAATTGAAATTTCTTTTTCGAAAAACTTTAGCTTGTGTGCACATTCTTCAGAGACTATCCACTTTTCATTATCCACTGTAACTTTTTTGTAAGTAACATTTGGATTGACCCAGAAATTTGTTATTCCGAAAATTGTTTCAGGACGTAATGTTGTAATTGGAAATACCAAGTCACCGAACTGGAACTTTACAAGATAATTTTTGTCATCAATCTTTGGTTCAACGTCCCCCATTGTGTCATGCTGTGATACTGGATTGTTGTCTTTTGGACACCATCCAACTGGATGGCTGCCCTGAATTATTTTACCATTCTCTTTGAGTGTAGTTATTTGCCACTCGATGAATTTCTGATAACCTGGAACTATGGTTGTAAACTCTCGTCTCCAATCAATGGAGTAGCCCATCTCTATCATGCCAGACTTTATCTCTTCATGAAAATAATCTGCAATCTTTATTGGTTCAACAAATGTTTTGATGTCTTCTTCTGGAACATGGTAAATGTTTCTTAATCCATCAAGAATCTCTTTCTCACCTGCCTCTATTCTCTTTGCCATGCCAAGTACTGGTGTTCCAGTATAATGGAATCCCATTGGGAACAATACATTGTATCCTTTCATTCGATAAAATCTAGCATGAACGTCAGCTAGTGTGTATGTTCTTCCGTGTCCTATGTGCTGTGGTGAGTTTGGATACGGATATGCAACTGTAATGAATTTTTTTGGTTTGTCATTGGGCTCTGTCTCAAAGTCTTTGTTTTCTATCCACTTGTTTCGCCATTTACTTTCAATTTCATTCCAGTTAATTTCCATGTTTCATTCATCCTAAAATCATTGATTTTGCTTTGGCTATTGCCTGCTCCATTTTAGATGTGTCTTTTCCTCCACCTTGGGCAAATTTGGCATCCCCGCCACCTGAACCACCTAAAATTGCGGCAATCTCCTTGGCAATCACGCCTGCATCAATACCTGATTGCTCTCCGGCATACACCATAATTCGAATTGTTGGGCCTGCCTCAAAAATCCCACAAAATGCTGCAGTGTTATCTTTTGCTACTAGCTTTTTGCCAAAGTTGAGATGAAAATATTCGTCATAATTCTCGCTAGCTGTAAAGCACAATTTGTTTTTGATGCTAATACCATCAATATCCCCTGATTCCCCATCTAGAATCTTTTCTAGCAAAACAGGAATCTGCTCTCTTGCCTTTTGCTTGTTTTCTTCTCTTCTCTTTTCTAGTTCTGCCTTGTCTTTAGCTTCTTGCTCTTTTTGTTTTAGAACAATCTCTTGATTCTTTACATATTCGTATGCATTGGGACCTGAGACAAATTCCAATCTTACCACACCGTCTTGAATTCGTTTTGTTTTTGTGATTTTGATTAGTTCAATGTCGCCAGTTTTCTTTACATGTGTTCCACCACAAGCTTCGACATCTTTGTCTTCAATTGATACAATTCTAACAGACTTTACTGGAACTACACCGCCCTGGTAAATTCTAAATCCATATGTCTGCTCTGCAGTCCCTCTATCAAAATAATCAATGTTTACTGTAAGGTTTTCTTTTACCATCTTGTTTGCAGCATCTTCGATTTGTTTTACTTGCTCATCAGTCAATGATGAGTGGTGAGTTATATCCAGTCTGGCATGATCATCGTCTTTGAATGCAGAGTGTTGCCAAATCCATGAACCAAGTACTCCTCTAGATGATGCGTTAATGATATGGGTACTTGTATGGTTCTTTGTAATGTTTGCACGTCTTGTTTCATCCACTACACACTTTACAGTCTCTCCTTCTTTTGGTACTCCGCCTTCTAACTTGTGAACAATAACGTGTGCATGCTTGTCTACATTAGTAACTTTGAATCCTGCAATGGTACCGTGGTCTGGTTCTTGTCCTCCACCTCTTGCATAAAATGAAGTTCTATCTAGTACCACATGATCATCGAACACCTTGATTACCTTTGCATCAAACTCCATTGGGTCGTCTTTGTAAAACAGAGTTTCAGTTTCTGGCAAATCATCTAGTGGCAGTTCTGCAATTGCTTTTTTCTTTTCAGACTGGTGCAAATCTGATAACTTGGAGTAAAATGAAGATGGCACCTCATCAATCGCATTGACTTCTTTGAGATATTCAGGCGTGATTCCGTCTGATTCGTATAGCGTGATTAACTCATCAACTGATGGCACACCTCTCTCTCGAATCTTTTCAGCCTTTTTCTTCATGTGGACTTTGGAATCCTCGTATCGTCCAGCTTCAATCTTTAGAATTTTCTTGACATCCTCTCTTTTCTCATCAAGCTCTGGATACGTATCCTTGAGATAGTCAATGTGAGTGTCAATCAAGTCATCAATGTCAAGTTTTAGATTTAATTTGCTAATTGTTGCATTGATTCTTCGCAGCATCATTCTGAGATTGTATCCCCCACCAACATTGCTTGGCAGTGCACCATCAGTAATTGCAAATATCAAAGTCCTCAGATGGTCTGCAATAAGATAAATCCCTTCAAGTGGTGTAATCATTTTGTTTAGCTGGTCGTCTGTAAGTCCTGCTTTCTTTATTGCATGTCTCCTTACATCATTTAGATCCTCAAAGTCATCAAGTGCCTTTGCAATCTCTGTAAAGTATTTTCTTAGAATTTCTGAATCCGAATCAATTCCTATTGTGTTAAATAATTTCTGGTTAATTGGACCAAAGCAGCAGTCATATGCAGTAGGTGTTCCCATGGTAATCCATGCAAATCTCTCAAGGCCTGCACCCATGTCAATTACTCGCTGGTCTAGTGTCGTGTGCTGTCCTAATTCCCCTTGAAATTCAGTAAAGACTGCATTGCCAAGCTCTAGTCCATTTACAAAATATTCCAGTGACGGACCAAAAGAGCCACCGCCTGCCCAAACGTCTTCAACAAAAACAACTTCTTCTTTCTTTATTCCAAACTGATCAGTTAGTAACCTATAATCCAAATCAACGCACTCGTCTTTCCAGTATCCGTCCCCTTCTGGAATGCTGTGCTGTCCAATCATGCAGAAACTCGAAAAGTGTCGTCCTGTAACTCCGACATTCTCTAAATCCTTGAATCTCAGACAAGTCTGCGGAACTACCAATGGGTTTGCAGGAAACTCAAAGACTACCTTTGAACCCATGATTCTTTGAAAGTCAACAACTGATGCAATAGTAAAGAACAAGTCATCTCGCCATCTGCACACCACAGGATAACGACTAACTGACTTGTGGTTATTTTTTACAAAAAACTCTTCGACTTGTCTCCAAGCTTGAGTATAATCAAATCTCTTTGTAGTTGGAGGATTTCCAATAAATGAATAAGTGTCTGCTCCATCATCAGGACACAAATCTCGTCCAGAATCAAGCGTCCAAAAGAATCTGCCACATTTTGTGCATGACTTTCTTACAAATCCTTGCTCTGAGAATAGCTTGACATTGTAATGTCTGTCAGGATCTGCTGAAAATTCTTTTAGAATCTCTTTTTTATCCAACGATGAAGCCTGCCCTATCCCGATATTAAGAATTGTCGATTAAAACAAGATTCTAACCAATAATCTATGTTAAAGAATAATTATCTAGTAGAGAAAATAACGTCTCAATTTATCTGATTTGTTTCTCAAGTTTTAGTAAATGCTAGTCATTGAGGAATTATGCTAATGCTATTTTGGCAATTTTATGATAAATGATTTTGGTGAATCCTGATATTCAATAGTTCCACCATGACTTTCAACAATAGTTTTACAGATAGGTAAGCCCAACCCTGTCCCTTCTTGTTTTGTAGTAAATAACGGCTCAAATAATTTCTCAATTTCTGCAGGTGGAATTGGCATCCCAGAATCCATAATTTTGATGGTGGTATTTTTTTCATCTTCTTCAATGCTTATTGTCATCTTGCCTTTTTCTGACATGCTTTCAATAGAATTCTTTACAAGGTTAGTCAATACGCGCTCAAACTGAAATTTATCACAATTAATCGTCAAATCCTTGGCAGGCATAATGATTTGAACAGATGGTGGGATCAACATAGATTCCAAAATATTTGAAATTAACAAAGATGATTTTACATGCTCTTTTCTAATACGTCGCTCACGCAAATAATCTAGAGTATCCGTAAGATGTGAATCAATTCTTTTAATTGCCTGATTTGTTTTTTCAATAGCCTTCTTATCTGAATCAGAAAAGTGCTGGGAGTTGCGTGCATTTAGTATGTCTGAAGAATGCTGAATGATAGTCAAGGGATTTCTAATGTCATGTACAAATGTGGCAGTCATCTCTCCAATGGTTGAGAATTTTTCTAATTTCAATAACTCTTTTTGATGCGCCTCAAATATTCGTAATATTAGAAAAATCAAACCAACATGTGCCACGATGTTAATTATTGCAAAAAATATTTGCAAATATATCAAATCAGTTGTAGCCTCACTCAAATCTGAAGATATGGAATTTGTCAAAGTGTTTGCTGAATGAATCAATTCATTATTAATAGATTGAATTTTTAGTAATTGGTTTTGATTAATTTCGTCTGACTCCATAAAACCTAATACTTCTTTTTCATAGTTTGTAAAGTGAAAATACATTTCATTCCATTGTTCATTAAAATTCAATGGTAATGGTGCAACATACAATCTATCTACAAGGCCCCCATCTTTTACAATGAGGATGTTTTTCTCAAGCTCTTTCAAACTGGCCGTGATGTCTGTATGGGATGGGTTTTCTCTAACATAATGATCAAAGTCTAGCTGGGCAGATAGTGCTAGAAATCGGGTTTTTCCAGATATGTTAACTAAATTACCCAGATTTGTTTTTTCATTTTCAATAGATACTAGAGTAAGAAAACTAGCTAAAATAATAATTATTTGAATTATCACAAGTAAAGTGATTTTTAGTAATGGCTTCAACTCATAAATTCCCTTAAAACAGCTAATTTTGTAAATTATTTAATGATACTCATTGTTTAATCTCTGAAATTACTATATCGTAAAATGTTCTATAATTTTTAATTTGAACTCTATTCTGATTGAAGATTAATCATACTATTTCCTCTAAATTTTCTACTTGATTTTGATAATAATTTGGATTATGGTTAGAATCCTTGAAGTACTAGACATTAGTCACAAAAAACATTCTGCATTACTTAAAATATAATGCATACTGGAGTAATTCCATGTTTGGCAAGAAACCTGTTCTGAAAGAAGGCGTTCAAATATTTTCAGTCAAAAAGAATGGTGAATTCAACGACTTTATCTTCGCCATTGTTACTGGAGTTGACGGACGAAAGGTTGGAATCAACGGAGTAATTGTAAATCCAATTGGTCTGAAAAACAAGATTGAACAGGGAAAGACCGGTGAGCGCTCCCGAGAAATTCTAGAGCATCCAACTCCGGACAATGTAGTACTTGCCTTGGTGTATCGGGTAGAGCATGAGAACTATACTGCAGTTTTAGATCTCGATGTTGACAAGTGTGATATCCTGCCGCCAAAAATTTACAATATGCTAGATGGTTGGATTCGCGAATCACTACCTGAATTTATCAACGCAGTTTTGTCACTGCCACCAGGTTCTGAAAGAGATGAGGCAAAGCGAGTACTCCGAAACAGAATGGATACATTAATTGACAAAAATCTAAAGCGAACACTTTATGCTGTATGTCGAAGTCTGAAGATTCTAAACTGAGTTTTCTAGGCGTCATTTCTCCATAGTTTTATATTATGCCCCAAGAAAATCTCGATACAATGGAATATGTTTACGCTGCTTTACTTCTTCACAAACTAGACAAAGAAGTCAACGAAGCAAACCTCACATCAGTTGTAAAAGCATCTGGTGCAGAAGTTAATGAAGCTCAAGTTAAAGCACTGGTAGCAGCCCTAGCCGATGTTAACATCGATGAGGCAGTTAAAGCCGCACCTGTAGCAGTTGCAGCAGCAGCCGCCCCAGCAGAGGCAGCAGCCGGTGGTGAAGCAAAGAAAGAAGAAACACCTGAAGAAAAAGGCAAGACCGAAGAAGCAGCCATGGAAGGACTGTCCTCACTATTTGGCTAAGCAACTTTACTTTTTTCAACATAATTTTTAATTTCTAATTTTTTGATCCGATCTTTTTTCATTAATCTTAATTAGTGATCTTTCTGCCAAAGAATTGTTTGGTAGATTTCTCTTTTCCAATTGATGGCTTTATCAGTATCTTAGATTACTTGGGGACAATCGCATTTGCAGTAACTGGAGCTTCAAAAGCAATCTCTCACAAAGCTGACATTTTTGGAATTATTGTTTTGGCAACTGTAGTAGGTGTTGGCGGCGGAGTGACGCGAGATGTAATCTTTGGTAGATTCCCAACTGCGTTCTCTGATCCAATCTATGTCTCTCTGACTGTAATTGCAGGAGTTGTGATGTTTTTCTTGTTTACAAAAATGAAAAAGCAGATGAATGTCTGGCTGGTCTTTGATGCAGTGGGATTGGGTGTGTTTTCCATCTTGGGCGCATCAATTGCATTTCAGATAGTTGGATTGAATTTTCTTCCAATGCTCTTTGGCGGAATGATTACAGCAATTGGCGGTGGAATACTCAGAGATGTCTTTGTTAGAGAAATTCCAATCGTATTTGTAAAAGAAGTGTATGCCATTGCATCAATTATTGGAATTGTGATTTTCTATGTTACGTTGTCTTCTGGCGTTGAGATTCAGTTGGCATCAATTATTGGAATTGTTGCAACTACTGGAATCAGACTATTGGCAATGAAGTTTAACTGGAATTTGCCAAAGGTTCGAGAAGCTTGAGTTAATTTATGAATTTACTTTATGATATTAGTAATTGTTAGATATCATTATGTCTATATTCCCATATGGTCAAAACAACCAAACTAGTCAAACAAGAATCTGGGGATTACAAAATAGATATTTCAGAAGAGGATATTTCTGAACTAGGTTGGAGCAATGGGTTTGTTCTAAAAATTGATGTGGGCGATGATAAAATAGTCGTTGAAAAATTAAGTGGATTTATGGGAAAATGATTCTGCTTAAATTGAGTATGTGTATTTTTGAAAAATATATTTCAAAAATAAAGTTGGATATTATCCGCCTGTAGCTGCATCAAACAAGGCACATTCACATTTGTCTCTTTCCCCACAATAGGGGCACTTGCAATGGCAGTGAGGTAAAGGATTTTTACATGCCTCGCAGCACGTGTATTCTTCTAAATCCTGTTTTAACATGCTATCCATCCGTCACAGGACATGCATATTCTCATCCCGTCTTCATTTTCATAACTTTTAGAGCCTGGAGGGCATTCACATTTTTTAATTTCATTCATACTATTAAGATACATTTGTCATATTATAGTGAAGAAAAAATTTTCTTAAAAGATGTTTAATTAATTCAAAATTAATTGACAATTATTAAGAATTAGAGTGGTTAACGATAAATCAAAGATCTTCTAATTGTATGCATGGAAGAGACAAAAAATAGAGAAAAAGACAAAGAGAAACTCAAAGACCGAATTGCTAAAGGCGAAGTGCTAGAATTTACCTGAGAAATAAACTACAATAATGTGTACGTCAATCTTGTTCGTTGATTACATTAAGTGTCATGCTAGATTTAATGTGAGGCAGAGCTCTTATTGCTTTAGTGATGATATTTTCTAGTGTTTTGTTATCTGCTGTCTCAATTTTACAAATCACATCATAGAATCCAAAGACTACGTCGGCCTCTTTTACTTCAGGTATGTGACTAAGATTTTTCAGAGTTGGATATTCCTCTCCCTTATCACAGTGAATCACCACATATGCTTGAGCTTGATTTTGTCCAAGCATTGCCCCAATTAATTTTTCAGAGGATTGGAATAATTCTCCTGATTCTGAACGAGTCAAAGTTACAGTAGATCGAATTTTTGGCATTTTACGAATCACACCTGTAACTGTCTCTCTGATCTTCTTTTCAGAATCTGATTCAATCTGTACTACAATATCATATAGCCCCAGTGTTCCACGTGCCTCTTTTACACCGTCAGTTTTTTTCAGTGATGAGATAACATCTTTCTCAGAACCCAAATCACAGCTCATTAACACATAGGATCTTGGCATTCTATTGCGTCCTCCCATTCCAATTTGAAATAAACTGAAACATCATCAATTGATCAATTAATGGAAATAAAATTTGAATTGTCATTGTTTCTCAATTATGTTTGCTTGGGTTTATGGGCTGGCTCTGAACTTTTTCGCTTTATTGAATCCATAATGGTCTCTTTTGAGTAATCAATCCCATGTTCTTTATTCATATGCTCCCAAAAATCAAAAACTATTTTCTCAGCACTTCCTCTGGATACATAGTTGCATCCAAAACCATATTCACCACACCTAAGATCCACCATAATACGTCTACCCGTATCTAAAATAAAAAGAACATTTTAAAAAATTCTAAAATTTGTTTTCTTTTTTGGATTAAATTGGATAGTTGTAAAGTATGTAAGAAAGAATTATGTTTTTAATTGCATGCCGTACTTTGACATCAATAATTCCATAATCTCCTTATTTATTGAAGTAAATGATTTTGTCGAATCATTGAATGTTGCAAATGCTTGCTCTGTTGTTCTGACAGTATCTGATAAGATCTCATTTTGTTTGAGATAAGCTTGAATCGACATCTCTGTCATCTCATGAATAGTTTGTATTGCTGAATCTGATACTTTGGGCAAAAATCCTACTTTTTCTGCATACTCTTTTTCTAGTGAAATGGCAGAATTTATCACCATCTTCCAGGCATCAATATAGTCTTGCTGTAGTCTCACTAGTGATTTGTGAAAATTCGGCGAGGCATTTTTTGTTGCATGAATAATTTTGGAATTGCTTTTTTTAGATGCTGCAAAGAAGTCTTTGGGTTGCTGAGCAACTTTACTCATCAATGGATAATTTACCGTCAATTAAATAAAAATGTCCATTGCAAAACTAAACAAATGTTCAAAAATTATGCTGGAACGGATATTTTTTGTAAATAGTCATAATGGGTTCTCAAAAACTCCATTAGCTTCCTGTCTTCCTCTTTGTTAATTGGTGCGCCGTTTGCAAGAATGCTCAGATATTTTAAATCTGATTCTAGTAAGCGAAGTGATTTTTTGACTCCTTCATAATACTTCATCCTCAAATATTCTGCAATGCTCTCCTCAATTCTTAAAATACTGTCTTGCAATTTTTTTATCTCACTGTTAATGTCTGAGGGCATTGATTTTCTAGTAATAATATTAAAGATAACTTTGATTATTTGATTTCTTTATTGATGTAAAAAATATCGAAAAAAAATAAACAAATGTTAATAATTTCTAATGCCATATTTTTATTTCTCAATGCAGTACCTATCTTGTAGTAATCATCAAAGAAAACATCGATAGAAATCAGAGTATCGTTGTGGGAAAGGTCAATGGATCTGCTTGTATGATTACTACGACTTTTGGAATATTTCTTGAGCTAATCTATTTCGTCTAGATATTCCCCTTCAATTGGGGTTGCTGTAATTTGCTCAAAGCTAGTAGCCTTGCACTGCGGACATTCTGTAATGTTTGTAACTCCTGCCTTTTTAGAAAATACATTGCCACAAGACTTGCAAACTCTAAGTTCATCTAATGTTGCCATGCCTATAATTACACATTCTGCTTATTTTACATATTGCAAAAATCCAACCTTGGAAACTCTAGATGCCTAGAATTTTTCATCTAGGATTCATCTATTGTCTGTACAACAAAAATATCACATAACCCACATACCCTGCAACTAACAGCACTCCTTCTTTTCTGGATATGACAAAGCCGCTGCGCATTATTGGAATTAGTACCAGGCTGAAACCAATCATTATCCCAATATCGATTAGCACTTTTTCACTAACTGTAATTCCTGAGATTAATGATGATATTCCAAGAATTGCCATGATGTTGAAGATGTTACTTCCGACAATGTTTCCGACACTAAGATCTGCATGGCCTTTTCTTGCAGCAACAATGGATGTGATTAACTCTGGCAGGGATGTTCCAATTGCCACTAGTGTTAATCCCATGAATAACTCTGATATTCCAAAACTGGCACCAATTATCACAGCATTATCTACTGTAAGAAACGAACCACCAGTAAGTAACCCAAGACCGATAATCATGAAAATTATTGATTTTGAAAAAACATTTTTTTCTAAAATCTGGTATGCTGGTACATTTTGAATGTCTGTATCTTTTTTTGAGCTGCGATAGCTAAACCAGGTAAAAACAAAAATTCCTGCAACAAGTAATGCGCCATCAACAAAATCAATTTTCCCATCAATGATTATCGCCAAGAGTAATAGTGATATGCCAATCATAATCGGCACTTCTTTTCTTATGGCAGATTTTGAAACAATTATCGGACTAACAATTGCAGAAAGTCCTAGAATTGCACCGATATTGACGATGTTGCTGCCAACCACGTTGCCCAAAGCTACATCTGATAGTCCTTGCATTGCAGATGAAATGCTCACTGCAAGCTCAGGAGTTGATGTGCCAAAAGCCACTACTGTCAATCCAATTACTAGCTGACTTACTCCCAGTCTGTTTGATATTGCAATTGATCCTTTTACTAGCCATTCTGCCCCAAAGTAAAGCATGACCAATCCTGCCCCTACAAGTAAAAAGTTGAAAATTAACTCCACGAGAACTATTTTGATATAATCTACTTTAATTGTTTTAATTTATGAACTTGATATTTTCCTCATCTTTCAAAAAAGGACTCAGCTATGCTACCTTTACACTAATGGTAGTCTATGTTTTTGGTTTGGTAAATATTGAATACTCTTCATTAGGAATCTCAGAACCATTATTTGAAATTACAAAAGAAATTGTTGTTTTCTTTGATGTAATATTTTGGATAATAGTGTCTCTCTTGACCGTAGAGCTATTCATTGCATATCTTAAAGTTCGAGATGCCAAAACTTTTGTAAAAAAATACTGGCTAGAAATATTACTGCTTGTCTTTATGCCTGTATTTGCTGGTTTTAAAATACTGAAACTAAGCTTGAAAGTCCTAAAGCAGCTCAAAGTAGGAAAATCAGTCTTTAAGATAATTCAGAAATTAAAAAAATCAAAATAATTCATGACTAAAATGCAAGTCTTGAATTTGTTATGAACTGCTAGAATTTCCAACTATCTGTAGAGTGAATGCAAATGAAGGCAGACCTGCTTTTGAAAATGATGTAAAACAACAATTTAGAGCAGCTGTCTTATCACGATTCACTCAAGATACATTACGACAATCGAACTCATAAACTGCTAGTCTTTTGATTTGAATCTGAATCAAATCAACTCTTTAGTTGTTTAATTATACGATAGTACTGAGTATCGTTCCGAGGTGAAAAATATGCAAACTCAGAAAATCAGCACATGGGACAAAATGGTACATGCACCATTCAGAAAGGTCGTAAAATTTGACCTTATTTGTATGGGAATTGGTGTTGTCATGGGTATGGGTATTGGTGCCTTTATTGCAACCAGTATTTAGTTTTCATACCTATTTTCTGGGACAGATGAAATACTCTGTCTCTTATTTTTCCCCAACTTTTTCTATGTCAATTAAAGTTACAGGACAAGTTACATTCTCAACAACTTTGCGTGAGACACTTCCAAGTGAGAGCAGTTTTTTCATTCCTTTGAGCTTTCTTCGTTTTGACATGACAATCAGATCTACTTTGTTTTTTTCAACAAACTCCAAAATGTGTTCAGCTGCATCGCCAATCTCTACTTTGACTTCTACTGCAATTCCACTATCTTTGCATTGTTGAGCTGATTTTTCCATTCTCTTCTCCATGTCTTTTCTGATCTCCTCGTTTGCATCATCAATGCTTTTCAGTAAATCTTCTCGTTCAGATGATGATAATGCAAATGATGGTGGGGCTTGTATTGCCTCTACAATATGTAAAATGATAATTTTAGAAGATTCTCTTGCAGCATTAATGGCATGCTTTAATGCCTCATCTCCTGCATCTGTTCCTCCATGAGGTACGAGGATTGTTTTATACATGATCAAAAATTTACAATTTCCTGTAAATAAAGTATCTAGTGTTTCTCAAATTAGGTTTTTGAGTCTTGCACCATCTAAACTCCAATTTGATACGTGAGTTTTATTTTCCATGTATACCATAATGAATTGACTTTGTACGAGATTAAATCAAAAACCCTTGTTCTTAATAGAATGAATGCTCTATATGGTATATAGAATTCATGATAAGACAGCTGCACACTCCTATACCAGTGCAGGTCTGCCTTCATTGATTCTATTTATCTACACCATTCACAACAAAATCTCTGAGATTCAGGCACCATTCCCATTTTGATTAGGTATTCCATGGATGATGACACTTCATACTTTTCTCTGCATTTTGTGCATACTGCCATCATTGGGGCACCACTCTCTTTCTCATAAAGTATTATGTTAGTATATTGATGATAAAAAATAGTTTGTTTACTCTGATCGATCAAAAACCATCTAAATTAATCCCAGGCTGATGTTTTTCAAATTTTTTTGAATCTCTTGTTATTCTGGCAGTTCAAATCAAATTTGGATAAATCCTTTTAATTAAAAATTCGAGCATAATCTCAAATGCTATCTGAAACTAAGATGAGTCAAAATATTCTTCATGATATCACTCATTGGGGAATTCGAGCATCAATTGGTGCGATATTTCTAGTTCATAGTTTAAAGAAATTTGATCCTAGCTGGCAGGAGTGGCTGGTAGGAATTGGCATACCTCCTGAGATGCAACTTCCAATTGCACTTGCAGAATTCATTGGAGGTATTCTGCTAATCATTGGAGTGCTAAATAGAATTACTGGTGCAGTATTTTCAGTGATATTGCTTGGTGCAATTTTCCATATTAGGTGGGAGAATGGATTTTTTGTATCAAAAGGAGGATGGGAGTGGGATCTTGTGATGCTAGCTGCAGTGTTGGCAATAATTGTTGCAGGTCCTGGAAGAATATCTCTTGCAAGTTTGATTAAGAAACTTCCAAAATTCCTCTATTAGGCATAATCTATCAATTCCGTTTTTGGAACATTTGAGTATTTCTTATATGCTTACACTCATACTATACTATATGAAGAAACGAATCACTATAATGATTGACGAAGATCTAGACAAGAAACTTCGAGTGTTTCAAGCAAAAGTAATTCAAAAGAACCAATCCTCATACAGTTACTCTCAGGCACTAAATGAAGCATTGAGAAAAACTCTTTGAGCATTTCACAACGTCAGTTTACTTGATTCTTGAAAATTATTTGATCAGGTACACTGGAATTTTGGATTTTTGAAGGACATGGTTTGATACACTACCTATCATGTCTTTTGTGGCAGAACCAGATCCTGTAGTACTCATTACGATATGATCAAACTTGCCTGCTTTTGCAGTGTGGAGTGTAACGTGTCCTGGTGATCCTCTTAGAATTTTAGTTGTAAATTTGACATTTTTGTTTCCAGCGCGTTTTGCTGCTTTTTTTAGAATAATCTTTCCATCTTCCTCTAACTGCTTATCAAACGCCTTTGTTCTTGGGCCTCCATCAATTACGTGGGGGATTACATAAATGCCTGTTACGTGACCATGTGTAAATCCAGCTAGTGTAATTGCTCTGTCTAGGGCTTCAAAGGATTTTTTTGAACCATCAATTGGTACTAGAATTTTATTAAGATCCATTAAAAAAATCCCTGAATCATCCCATATTAACAGTAAATCTGATTCTCAATGAAGAAATTGATACATTAATTGCTAAAAGATATGGATTCTCAAAAATTTGACATGTGGGGAGAAGCATCCTCACATGGTTGAATCGGGTGTCTATGACTATGCCAGTGCTGCGACTGTGTGAGATAAAATTCCCTCTTGATACATGCATTGACTGTGGAATCTAATTTCAGTTAGCTCTGTGCACTGTGTGCAAATCATTTGAATTGGATGCCTGCAATGAAAACATTTCTTTGCTACATCCAATTCCCCTCCGCATTGTCTACATAGCGTATCTGGCATTGTTTGCACCTCAAGGGAAATTTCTCCTACCAATCTTCCATTTGGAAACGACTTCTTCATATTCTGAAGAAATTTTATCCATGCACGTTTTGGCAGATTGTTTTATCTGCTTGAGTGGTGAATTTGCGTTCATCTTTTCACCTCCGAATCATTCTACTGACACCAGCTTACCTTGAGGTTTTTCTTCGGCAAGCGCCAATGTCAGTTCCAATACTCCGTTTGTGTATTTTGCTTTGGCAGAATTTTCATCTACTTTAGTTGGTAGAGGAATTTTCTTTTCGTACTTTCTGTCATTGTGTTCTGCTGAGAGCAAGACCAGTTTGTCTGATACGTTTAGTTTGATATCAGATTTTTCAATTCCTGGCATCTCAGATACTATCTTGAGGGTACGTTCTTTTTCGTCAACTGATACATCGACATATGGATCTCTTACTGACGAATCAGGGAGATAACTTCCTGGTTTTGCATTTCCCCATTCAGTTACATGAGGAACTCCATCTTCCCCTACAGTCTTTACGTAACCGTAGTAGTATGGGCCAAAAGTTTGGACTGTGCCTCCCCTTGGACTATCGAAGACATCGCCCATTGAAAAAAAGGGATTCGACAATCTTCGAAATGCTCTTTCGAATTGGTCATCAAACATCTTTTAATCACTGAATTAGTGTAATGGTGATTACAAAATATAAATTTTTTGCATAAATCGTATATTAATGACAACATGTCATAAATATTACAACATTAAAATACTACTATTCCAATGAGTATTCTCAATGGCAACTGCGATTTTAGAATATGAAAACCAAGTAAAACCAAGATCAGAAAGACAGGTTACCTATTTTTGCAGATTATGTCGAGGATATGGGATTAAAACTAGAAAATCCCATTTACAGAATTTTCATAATGCAAATAGAGACACTGTAACCAAACGAAGTAACAATGATCTTGTTGATGTGATTTTCATCGAATCAAAATAAATTCAATTTTTGAACTATTAATTCGATGTTTTTTATCTGTGTATGATTTTCTACTATTATTGATAATGTTCTTGTTCTATAGAATGAGAATTAATGCCTGGAAAAATAAAAAAGATTTCTCTACTTGAACTAATTCTGAATCAAGTCAATATCGATCCCCCTTTATTAAATGAAAATCCTATTGTAATTTATGATGCAAAAATGTCAATTAGATAATTGCAGTAAAAATAATTTGATTACTGATTCTTTTAGTGGTGAAATTTTATGTGCAGATTGCGGTACTGTAATAGAAGAAAAATTAGATAACAATAATGAAACACAGATTCACAGTCTTGAAGATTTTATGACAAAGAGTCATGTTGGATCCAAACAATCACTTTCAATGTATGATAAAGGAATGAATTCCGTTATTGGAAACGATCGTGATGCAACTGGGAAACCACTAAACTCTGCAAGTAAATCTCAGTTTAATCGATTACGTCAATTAGATAATAGAAGTAAATTGAGACAATCATCGCAAAGAACTCTTGTTAAATCATTGACGTTCTTGAACGGATTAAAAGAAAAATTGGGAATATCAGAAAACACTGTGGAGGTTACTTGTTCATTATTTAGACGAGCACAAAAAAATCGCCTTACCAAGGGAAGAACTGCAAACTCTTTGATGGCAGCAGCTTTGTATGTCTCCTGCAGACAGACCATGACTCCTAGAAGCTTAGATGATATTTCTGAACTTGGCAATATCCATAAAAAATCTCTGCAAAAAGCAGTTAGGGTATTGATTGATGAATTTAGATTGAATGTTCCTCAGTATAATACTTCATCATTTCTATCAAAGCTATCCAGCGATATGGGGATTTCTGAGAAAACAAAGCGCTATGCCTTGAAGATTTTGGCAGATGTAGAAGAGCTAGGCGCAACTGCAGGAAAAAATCCTATAGGTCAGGCAGCAGCATCATTATACCTGGCATCAATGCTGATGGGGGAATCTGTTAATCAAAGAAAATTCTCTGAAGTTTCAGGTGTATCTACAGTTACACTGAGAAATAGGAAAAACACAATTCAGAAACTCTTAGATCTGTAAACTGTGATGTGTTGTTTTTTTAACATCGCTCTACTGCCTAAGAATCTGTTTGAAGGAATTTTTTAGATTTCGTGTTATTTCTATTTGATTTAATCCTGTGTCAGGACAATTATTGAATTCTTTATCTTTGTATAAAAAAATAGAAAATTTGGTAGGTGAAACAAGAAATGGGATTTTTAAAAAAATTCATAGAAGCTGCTGAAAACAGTATTGAAAAAGGAATTGATATTGGAAAAGAAGGCATTGAGAAAGGAGCAGAATTAAGCTCTAAAGGCTTTGATGAAATCAAAGATGTTGCAATGCACGGTAAGAATAAAGATAAACTAAAATGATTTTCTAATTTTTTAATCTTATTTTTGTTTATTGTCATTAATTGACAAATCGGGAAAGCCTGTAATGTTTAATGTCTGAGTGGAAATCATGATTTTATCATGTGAGTTTCTAATTTCCTCTAAAATTAGATTACTGATTTTATCTTTAACTAATCCGCGTTGTCGAGTTTCTACAGTGTATCTGATTTTCAAGAAAATTTCCTTGTCTGTCAATGACATGAAAATTACAGGCTCTGCATTTGCCTCTCCGAGATAATACTTTTCTCCCATATTTTCTATGCTTTTTTTTGCTTTCTCAACAAATTGTGTTGTTTGTGATGTTACAATACTCATGAATTTTTCTTGAGCATATTTTGCATCACTTTTGTAATCAAGTGAAATAGAAATTTCATCCCATATGTAATTATGATCTTTTGTGTAATTGTTGACATTATTTGCAATTACCCATCCATTTGGAATGGTACTGATCCTCCCTGTAGGAGAATCTGAAGATATCCATTCCCTTATCTCTAAAATAGTGGTGTAAAAGATTCCTATATCAAGAACATCTCCTGTTTTGGAATTTATCTCAATTCTATCGCCTACTACGTATAGCCTATTGATGTAAATAATTATGGCACCTGCCAAATTTTTTAACACATCTTGCAACGCAAATGCAACTCCTGCTGTTACTAATCCAAAAGCAACAGTTACCTCCTGCGTTCCTCCTGACCATATTGCAGCAAGTGCTGCAATAAATGATCCTACATACATTATGGATGTAATTTTTTTAAAAGAATACCTGGTTTTTTTCTCCTTGATTTTTTTAGAAAATTGATTATCTAGAATTATTTTGAAAGCGATGTGAATTATGGTTAATGCCGCAAATGTGTAAAATGCTTTTTCAATATAATCATGGACTAAATAATAATTTGCAAACCAAAACCCAACTGTAATTACTATCCAAATTACTAATCCTTTAATCTGTTTCATATCTTCCTTATTCCTTTTGATATGGTTTCATCATATATACAGTATTCATGATTGCATTATTCTATACAACTTAAAAGAATGAATATTTCAATCAATGCGATGGATGATAAAATTGTCATTGATATGGCAAAAAAGGGTGTAGAGAATTTACTCTCTGAAAAAACCCCTAGCATAGTTGATATGTTAATGGGACGTGGTACTGAAAAAATAATTGACTCTGAAACATTAATTGAAGAAATAAAGGAACGAGTTTCAAATTCACTTAATCATAATTTCATGTATTCTGCAGTAACTGAAGAATCTGAAATATTTCTAAGAAAAAAAGTATTAGAAAGTATGGAGATGGCAGTGCTGTTTATTGATCTTGTTGGTTCCACAGATATGATATTGAATTTACCCAAAGAGAAACTTGCGACCATTTTTACTACATTTGCTCAAGAAATGGCATATGTGATAAAACGGCATGATGGCTTTGTATTGAAATTTGTAGGTGATGCCGTAATTGGGTATTTTGTTGCAGAAGGCTTGTCTGCATCTGTTGCCAGCAGAGCTGTAACTTGTGCTGAATCTATGCTTAAAGTTCTAAAAGTTGGGATAAATCCAATTCTGAAAAATAATGATCTGCCTGAATTAAAGGTGAGAATTGGAATTGATTATGGAGAAAATACTATTGTGCGATATGGTGATGACTTGCAAGAGGCACATGTGGATATCTTGGGAACCTCTGTTAGTATGGCTGCAAAAATCCAAAATCTAGCAAAACCAGATCAAATTATGGTGGGTAATGATATTTACACAAAGATTCATGGTTCTATTCAAGAATATTTTGCCCTTTTGAAATTGGATAAATCTCAATGGAGTTACAAATCTGCAAAAACTGGAAAAATATATCCAGTATATGCGTATATAGGAAAATAAGTAATTTAAGATATTGTCCAGTTCTACAATCCCTACCCTTACAGAGTTACAAGATGTTATAGTTGACATGCTAAAAGACGAGCATCTTGAAGACACATGTTATATTGAAATACTAAATTACAGTTTGGAGAAATTTCATAAACAAAATTTAAATGAAAACTATTATGGGTATCATAATCTAAGTCATGAGCTTGTAGTTACACACAATACTTTATTGGCATCACGTGGAGTCGAATTTAATAATCACATTGATCAATTTGATTTCAAACATTTGTTTGCAGCTGCCTTGTTTCATGATTATGATCCTGAAAAAGAACAAGACAAACCACATGAAGTAACGGCTGCCAACTTTGTTACATCTGATCATAAACTTTTGAAACTATTCAACGAAGCTGGAATTGATGCACATCTTGTTGCAACCTTGATTCTACGTACTGCTTATCCGTGGAATCTTAGGGAACCAGAGCTAAAACCGCTAATCTCAGCACATTTTTCAAAATCAACATATTCTACAGATTTGAAAAAACAAGAACATTTCCATAATCTCGGGTGGTTCATGTCTGTTGCAGATAGGATTGGATCTTATGCACTGGGGAATTTTTTAGATGCTATGGAACTTGCAAAGAAAAATTCTCATTCTCTGGGATGGGATCCTGCTTTTTTAATTCGTAGAAGTATAATATTTTTTGAGACCTTGCTAAATGAAGAGCATGAGATGACTGACAAGGTAATGAGGTCACTCCCTAAGACCATGCGAAAAATATTCATGGATAATGTACTGGGCTTTTTCAAATTACGTGAGAAAGAGCTAGAGGTCAAGGCAGCAATTTCTTATGAACAAATTCAACTAATCCCGGTTTTGGAATATGATAAAAATAACTCAAAGTTAGGTGATATTCTTTTTGATATTTATGATGAGTTACCAGATCCGTTACAATTCAAAAAAACTACATTCTTTGAATCTGTTAACGAATCTGATACAATTCTAGTTACTTTACGCTTGGGAACGCCGACTGGTGAGATAGTGGGATTTGCAAAAGGTGGTGCTTTGGAAGGATATTCTTTGCCAAGTAAAATCTGTGATGAAAATTTTGGTAAAAAAAATACTGTTTTTCTTGAACCATTGGCAATAAAGGCAGGATATTGGGGTCATGGGGGCGGCTCTACAATGAGAAAATTGTTTAGAAAAACAGCCAAAGAAAAAAATTATGTTTATCTTACTAGCTTGCAGCTTCGTGAAGTAATACAAAACAGAATAAACCGAGAAGATGAGATTGAATTTGTTCAGCAGATTAATCCTGAAAAATTAGATTACTATAGAGTTACCCTTTGAAAAATTTTACAGCAATGAAAAATAAAATAACGAATAATTTAGTGTTTCAAAAATTACATTATATTACAATGTCTTACAATTGATAGAAATACACATTAACCAAAAAAGTTTCATAAACATATGGTCAAAAAACTCCCTAATTCTGTTAGTACTAGCACCACAGTTAGAATCCCTAATCACATTTATGACATAATTGAATTTGAAGCATCTTCAAATGATTCTACAGTTTCTACTGTAATTAATAATATTTTACGAAAACATGCGTCTTGGGATAGATTTGTTGGTGATATTGGGTTTATGTATGTACAAAAACCATTAGTTCGTGCATTATTTGAAAAAGTTTCCAACAAGGATCTTGCCCAAATGTCCGATACTATAGGTTATGCAAGAATACGCGATGCTGTACTCTTTATTGATGGTAAGGTTGATGTTACCGGAATTACATATGTGATAAAATTATGGCTTACAACTTCTAACATACCTATAAGAGTAATTGAAACTGACGAATCAATTGAATTCATCGTTAAACATAATCTCGGAAACAAGTGGTCTATCTATTTTAGCACAATATTGAAAAAATTATTTGGTGAACTCAAAATTGCTTCAATTGAGGAAGATATTGAGGATCATACCGTTGAAATTACTTTTAGTTTAAAATCTAAAAAGAAAAAGAAATAATCTATCTGCCTTTGATGGTTGATTTAGTATTTTTATCTAAATTGCTATTTCTGTGAGATCTAACTTTCTAATTCATAATTTGTTAATTGTGGCTATCTGCGATCTAATTTCTTGGAAAATCATGCCTGAACTATGATGACATTGCTAGTTAATGACTTACATTGTAAGACAATGTCATCAATGTTTATATTGTCCTTCGATTAATGATTAACACGTTCATGCATAATTCAAAAATGATGTTTTCATTTGTAGTGTTGATTGCTTTACTAGTAACATTTTCAACCCATGAAGTGTTTGCACAATCAAGCTTTTCGGTTGAAACTTTGTATGAACCTGGAATTGAGGCAGTAACATCTTTTGCAACTAGTATTGCTGAAACTGCCCCAAAAATTATTGCAGCATCTATTTTATTGTTAATCGGATTAGTAGTTGGAAAAGTATTTGGAAAAGTAATTTCAAAAACAGCATTAAAATTCTTACAGAAAACTAAGCTACAAAACGATGATCTCTTATCCGCAGGAACATCTAATCAAGATTCTTCTAAATTAATTGCCTCGAGTGTCAGATGGTTCATCTATTTATTCTTCATAATTGCTGCCATCAATGCATTAGAATTTGAACAGTTATCAACTGCACTTACTGATTTGTGGTTGTGGGTTCCAAATCTTCTTGCATTCATTCTAATTATTGTAGTTGGATTGATAGTTGCTACTTTTATTGGTAAATGGCTTGATCAGGAATTAGTTAAATCAAACTTTGGAGGATCAAAATATGTTAAGATTGGTGTTAAAGGAATCATTTACGCTGTAATCTTTGCAGTTGGTTTAACGCAACTAGGAATTGGGCAGCAGATAATTCCAATATTGGTCTCTGCATTCTCATGGAGTATTGCAATTGGAATTGGAGCTGCAATAGCAATAGGTCTTGGATTTACATTCAAAGAAATATTCCCTGCAATTATTAACACTGCTTCAAAACAGCGTTCAGTTCTAAAAGTTGGTCAAAAAGTACGAATTGGAAATGTAACTGGAACCCTTACTGCTGTAGAATTACTGCATGTAATTGTTGCAACGGAAAATAATGAAAGCATCATAATTCCTACCAAAGAATTGGGTAATTCCAACATAGTCATTATGGGAACAGTAAATGAATAATAATTCTAGCATTAATACGGATGTTTTCAAAAATATTCTTGTAACTTATGTAAAACCCACCAACAAGGAAACTGCATTCAACATGGGGCTGGCAATGGCAAAAACCAACCACTCAAAATTATCTGTTATTGAATTCTCACAGGATGAGTCTCCACAATTTGTCTTCTTTAAAACCAAAAAAGACAAGACAAAGGCAGATAAACATAAGGCCAAAATCTTGAATTTGCTAAAAAAATTTGAAGCAAAGGCCCATGAAGAAAACATTTCACTTAAAACTTCATTCAAATCAACAGAATCTCTAGTTGATAGCATTGTTGAATATGTAGACTCCAACAAAATTGATTTGTTAATTGTAGATCATCCACACTTGTCTAATTCAGAACAACAACATTTCAATGATGTTGTTAGTGCAATACATGAAGAAGTAAAATGCAACGTGTTGACTTTAAAATGAGGTAAATATTTTGGCAATAAAACCAAATAACTATAAGAAAATACTCGTTTTACATGGTGGGTTTGAAGCCGGGGATTCTGCTTTGGCACATGGAATTAATCTTGCAAAGTTATCAAATGGATCTGTTACAATTTTACATGTGGTTAACATTCCGAAATACCCTATGGAGAGTATATCCAACAAACTTGAAAGAATTGAACTACAAAAAAAATTACAAGACACTGCATTTCACATGAAAAAAACTATGGAGCAAGAATTTCAGAAAAAAATTAAAAAATATAACAAGAATAAAGTAAAAACTTCCCTTGTAGTACTAATTGGTCCAACATTACAAAAAGTCTTAGAATATGAAAAGAAAAATAATTTTAATTTGATAGTTATGGGAAAAAGTAAGGGTTCTAGGTCAGTTGAGAGTAGATCTGTTGTTGGTGGGCTTACAATAAAATTATTGGAACAATTGCGCTGTCCCACCTTAATGCTAGACGTACCTGTATCTGCTAAATTCATTGGTAGTCGTTAAACATTATAGTTTGAATAAACTAAGTACGATAATTCGTGGATTTTAAATCTAAAATTTGATTCGATGGTTTATGTTCTATTTCTTGTAAAGAATGCTTTTGCATCCTGTGGGGCTCTTGCAAATCTACCTTCAATTTCTTCCCAATTAACCACATTCCACCAAGCTGCAATGTAATCTGGTCTCTTGTTTTCGTATTTTAGATAGTAAGCATGCTCCCATACATCCAGTCCTAATAGCGGAATGAGTTCCTCTGTGATTGGACTGTCTTGGTTTTCTGTTGTTTTAAATTTAATTTTCTTTGATTTTGGATCATAAATTAGCCATCCCCATCCACTCCCTTGAATGGCTGCAGTCTTTGATGAAAACACTTCTTTGAATTTCTCAAAACTTCCAAACTCTTTTACAATTTCATCTTTTAGTGGACCGCTTGGCTCTCCGCCCCCACCAGGCTTCATACTCTTCCAAAATAATTCATGATTGGTGTATCCCCCTCCATGAAAATTAATTCGACCTCTAACTTCTGGTTTGAGTTGATCCAAATCTGAAAGTATGATGAGCAACGCTAAATCTTGATTGTCTTTTGACATGTCTTCCCATGTATCGTTTAATCCGTTTGTGTAAGCTTGATGATGTTTTGAATGATGAATCTCCATAGTTTGTGCATCGATGTATGGCTCTAGCGCATCATATGCATATGGCAATTTAGGTAAAACAAAATCCGACATTATGATTGGATACTCCTAATACCGTATAAAAAGTTCTCAAAATATAATAAAATTGAACGATTTTGAATTTGTGATTTTAGACTCATCTCAAAGGGCCTCTTTGTCATTTTTACCATCGCGAATCTTTACTAAATTCTCAATTTTATAGCAAAACACTATACCATCTCCTTTTTCACCCGTAGTTGCAGTTTTTTGAATAATCTCAATCACTTTGTCTTTATCTTCATCTGCACAAAGAAGCTCAATTTTGGATTTTGGGATGTAGTTGTGTGAGTTTGTTCTTAATCCTTTGTGAGAATGATGGATTCCTGTAATTTGAACTTGAAATGCTGAGAATGTTGAAATGCCAACTTCTACTAGGGCCTTTTTTACCTCATAGAAAACTGAATTTCTAACAACTGCTTCTATCTTATACATGCTCTTCCTTGATTTCTTTTTTTAATCTGTTCAGATCTTCGGTGTATTCTTTTTTCATTAAATTTTTAGGCTTTGTTTTGTTGTTTTTGTTTATTTGTGGTTTTTTTGTTTGTTTTTTCATAATAATTTAATTTCCTAGTCTTACTCGTGATTTAGATGAATTAAAGGAACCACTAATTGTTTTGATTCAGAGTTAATACAATTAGGAACTAACTCTTATGCATGTATCAAGAATATTATTTTATGACAAACATAGATTCAAGTGCAATTATAGGAAATGGCGTTAAAACCCAAGAAAGTACTGTAATTGAAGGTGATGCTAAGATTGGAGATAACTGTGTATTAGGAAATAAAGTAGTTATTCAAAAACATGCCGTTATAGGTAGTGGTGTCACCATGGAAGATGGTTGTGTAATTGAACGCAAAGTCAACGTAGGCAATAATTGCGTATTTGGCAAAAAAGTAATTGTCGAAGGACATGCCGTTATCGGCAGTGGTGTCAAAATGGGTGATGATATTGTCATCGAAAAAGATACTACAGTTCTAGATAATGCTACTGTTGCAACTGGTACTGTTCTACCTGCAGGAAAGACATTTCCTGATGGAATTACAACCAAAGCAAAATACCATCCATCCTAAAAAATATCCTAGTCTTACTCTTTTTTGATTAGATTTGTTTTTTCTTATTTACTAAAACTTATTCTGGTATTTTTAATCTGAAAAACCAAAATTATGGAATGATAATTATCCTATGATTTTTTGAATTCTATGGATAATGTCGTTAGGTGCGCCTGCATTATCCAACGTAACGATAAGAAGCATTTCATTACCGAATGGAAAAATCACTCTCATTAGATTATCATATACTTGTAAAGTATAATGGGCATTGCCAATTTTTTCTGAAAGAGAATTTCTAAAATTCCATGATTCAATTGTATGATTTAATGCAGTAATGTTTTCTTGCTCTGTCAAGTGATCAGTGATTCCATCCATTATTCGTTTATGTATCATGTTTCCTTGTAAATCATATACCATTACATATCTGATGTTTCCTGAAATATTCATAATGCTATTTAGAAATTTTTCTTGATCCACAATATTTAGTTCGTTCATAAAATATACTCTCATCTTTTTTAATTAAAGCAAGTAATGGTTGCATTTACTCTGAATTAAAACAACTAGACTTTCACTTATCTTGACTAGCGAGTTTTCCAAATTCTATTCTTTCTAGTCGTATCTTTTGGAAATAATTCTTTGATCTTTGAATGCCTTGTTGATTACATCTGCTACGCGGTTTAATTCAAATGGTTTCTGGAGAACATCAATTGCTCCATCTTCTAATAACATTTCTCTGTTTTTTGCATTCTCAATTGCAGTCATTACAATTATTTTGGCATTTTTGTTTATCGACAATATTTTTTCCAGTGCATAATGCCCGTCATAGATAGGCATTGCCAAATCTATCAGTACGATGTCAGGACGAATCTTTTCATAAAGCTGAACTGCTTCAAGGCCATCGCTTCCAATTCCAACAACATCTATGTTTTTCAAGCGTAAAAATTCGCAAAAAACATCCAAATGCGATTGAACGTCATCTACAACGATTACCTTGGGAACAATATTCATCAATTTATGTTGAAATTTACATTACATTACAGATTGTTTGTAATATTTTTACAACACCTCACAAATGTGCATTCATATCACTAAATCAACTAAAATTTTTTGGCATAAAATGGCATTTGCAGGTTAATCAGAATAAGAAGAATTTCTTTGAGTGACTATTTGAGCACTCACTAGAGCAAAAACTTGAATTGTTTGCAATAAAGTCATCCTCACAGTTTCTGCATTTTGGCATGTTTTTTCATACTAGATTAATTTCATAAGAGATATTGTGTTCAAATGTTACAACATTTTTAGTCAAAATTTTTTTCTAGTATTAACTCTAAATTACAAATGATTCTTCTGGAGAAATCCTGATTTTAGGTGTCATTTAGAATTGTCTTTTTTACTTTAACCCCTTCTTCTAGTACAAGATTTACAACTTGAGAAAAGGATATGCCCTCATTGGTATTTTTAATTAGTTTTGACTGGATTTCCCTGAGATTCTTTGTCATCTCTTTATCCAGTGTAATGGTGACCCTGGAATAGTTTGACACATTTTTTCTTTCAAGTTCAGTGGAATAGTATGTGTTACATTTAGTCGAGCAAAAAATTGCATTTTTTACAGTAATATTTTTTCCACAGTACTTGCATCTCATAGTTATTCTGTATTAGATGATCCTGAATATATTCTATCTTTTGTATTAATTCCTAGAATTGGGATGGTTATTTTTTTGGTCATAATGTCTCCTTTGATGGAGGTTTAGTGTGATCAGCAATCCTCTTTTCACTTGGTTTGTGTTTTCCTGTAACGATATAGTTGATTGCATCGCTCATGAAAACTGCATGGTCTCCGATTCTTTCAAGATACCGTAAGAGTAATGCTTCAGCTAAAGCACATTTTGTATTGTTTGATTCGATTAGTTTTGGTAATCTCTCTTTGTATATTTTATCTATGAATGCTTCATCTTCCTGAATTTTTACAGCTTTTCTAACGTCTAGTTCTGCAAAAGACATGACGGCCTCTTTTATCATATGCTTGACTTTTTTTGTAATTTCAAGTAATGATGCATTTGTGCACTCTGAAATATCTCCAAACAAATCCCTGACTTGAGTGATGTCGTATGCATATCTGCCAAATCTGGAAAATGCATATGATATTTCAGTTGAAGAGCGAATCATTCTAAAGTCATCTGCGACTGGTTGATATTTTAGCAGCATATCGAAAATCAAATCTTCGACTTCGAAATACTTGTTACGAATAGAATCTGATAACTCGTAGACTTGATCATTGGTGTTTTTGCCTTCAAGATACGAGTCAACTGCTAGGGATACGCATTCAATTGCCATATCTCCCATCTCAGACATTATTCTAGATAGCTTTTCAAGTGAAGGATCGATTAATCTAGTCATTATCCAAATTGCCCCTGTACATATTTTGCAGTCAACTCATTTTTTGGGTCCGTGAATAGTTTCTTTGTCTCTCTAAACTCAATTAGTTCTCCAAGATACATGAATCCAGTATAATCTGAAACTCGAACTGCCTGCTGCATATTGTGGGTAACTATGATGATTGTGTATTCTTTTTTTAGCTCTGTAATGGTCTCTTCGATTTTTTGTGTTGCTATTGGATCAAGTGCTGATGCAGGCTCATCCATGAGCAGTACTTCTGGCTGGATTGCCAAGGCTCTTGCAATGCAGAGTCTTTGTTGCTGACCTCCAGATAACTCGATTGCAGATTTTTTCAAATCACTTTTGACTTCATCCCAAAGATACGCCATCTTTAGAGAGTCCTCTACTATTTCATCAAGAATTTTCTTATCTCTAACTCCGTTGAGTTTTAGTCCGGCAGTTACATTGTCATAAATCGACATTGTTGGAAATGGATTGGGTTTTTGGAAAACCATTCCAACTTTTCTTCTATGGTAAATAGGATCAATTGACTTGTCATAAAGATCAATCTCGTCAATCATTACTCTTCCTTCGACTTTTGCATTTTTTGTCATGTCGTGCATTCTGTTTAGACATCTGAGAAAAGTAGTCTTGCCACATCCAGAAGGACCAATTAATGCCGTGACTGATTTTTCTGGGAATTTCATTGTGATGTTTTTTACTCCGATGAAATCTCCATAGCGAATTGTTACATCTTCAGCAATCATTTTGTATTTCTTCTCTACTTCGGGAGGGGACGATGAATTATCTGAATTTAAAGAACTTGTAATTTTTGGTGTAGGTATGCTCAATGCAGTCATTTTTGTCTTGTAACTCCTGCTTTAATTAATCTCCCGATGATACCGTGACCTTTTTTATTTGCAAAATAGTATCTTACACCTAAATTGATTCCCAAAATAATTATTATCAAAACTAGAGCTGATCCCCAACCTTGAAGCTGCGCACTATCATATGGAAGTAAAGACAGTCTCCAGATTCTCAAAGGTAATGCATCCATTGGAACATCCATACTGCTAAAGAATTGACTACTTCCAAGAATTGTCATGATTAATGGCGCAGTCTCACCACCAATTCTGGAGACAGAGAGTAAAATCCCCGTAATCATGCCACTTTTTGCAGCAGATATTACGATTCTGAATGTAATTACCCACTTTTTCAAGCCTAGAGCAGTTCCAGCTTCACGATAAGTTATTGGAACCATCTTCAAGGATTCTTCTGTGGTTCTAGCTACAATTGGAAACATTATCAAAGATAATGCAAAGGCTCCTGCCCAGACTGAGAAATGGCCAAGAATTAAAACAATTACTAAAAATGCAAATATTCCAAGTACGATTGATGGGAATTCCATAAAGACATCGTTGAAGAATCTAATGGAGCGGGCAAGTCTGTTGTCCCCATATTCTGCCAAATAGATGCCGGACATCACACCAATCGGGACTCCAATCAAACTTGCAAGTCCAATAATTATCAGAGTTCCCTGAATTGCAGGACCAATTCCTCCCTCACCAGAACCAATTGAACCAGGTGTTTCAGTCAAAAACTCAAAACTTATTGCAGCTATTCCATTTTTGAAAACTTCTACTAGAATACTTCCAAGTGGAATAATTGCAATGATTACACATGCAAAAACAATTATTCTTACAACTTTATCGACTACAAGTCTTTTTGCTACATTTGACTTGAATAATGCACGATACTCTTGTCTTCGTTCGAGTGTAGTTGTCAATTGTTAATTGCTCCCTCCTTAACTTTGAGCATTCTAGTTACAAGAATATGTGCAATAACATTGATCACAATTGCAATCAACAATAAAACTAGTGCAACTCCAATCAATGCCGGAAGATGCAGTGATGCAGGAGAAGCTTCGACAAACTCATTTGCAATAATGCTTGACATTGTTTGACTTGGTTTGAAAAATGACGATGGAATTGCTGCAATCCCTGTTGCATTTCCAATTAACATTGTTACTGCCATGGTTTCGCCAACTGCTCTTCCCAATCCAAGTATTGATGCACCAATCAAACCCGTTTTAGAATATGGAAATACTGCTAGTCTGAACATTTCCCATTTTGTTGCACCCAGCATGTATGCTGCTTCTTTTTGTTGTTGAGGAACTGCCTTCATTACTTCACGAGAAACAGCTGAAACTGTTGGGATGATCATAATTGCCAATATTACACTTGCAGTGATAATGTCTAATCCAAATGGTGTTCCAGAAAATAACCATATGGAATCCCCAAAAGCATTGTGCAGTGGTGTTTCAATCCAATCTTTGAAATAAACTCTAAAAACAAAAAGACCCCAAAGCCCATAAATCACACTTGGAACTGCGGCTAGCAATTCTACTAGAAATCCTAAGGGTCCGCCAATCTTTGCAGGAGCATCTGAGATAAACATGGCAATTCCGATGCTAAGAGGAACACCAATTGCCATGGCAAGTGCTGAAGTTGCCAAAGTTCCCAAGATGTAGGGCAAAGCACCAAAGGACTCACGATCCTCAACTGCGTTCCAGTCAGTACCAACAATAAAGGAAAGTCCTTCTTCTTCCCAAATTGGATAAGATTCAGAAACTAATTGAAAGACAAGCAATGCTATCATTATTAGAACATAGACGCCAGCAAGAGTTGCACCGATTTTGAAGACCTTGTCTGAAATTGGAAGTCTTCCCGGTTTTTTCGGTACAAGTTTTGGCCTGGCCATAAATTTTGATGCTAAAGTTGTGTTATCTAAAAAATGATCATAAAATATGTAGAGTATGATATGGATTTAGATCTATATAGATTATGATCATTAGCAGTATATGACTAAAAAATGATCATACAATATTGTTAGACAGATTGACTGACATTAAACAGATTAGACGGTTGCAGGTTACTGGCGGTTCAACATACACTGTTTCATTACCAAAAACATGGATTGATGAATTAAAACTAGAAAAAAACTCCAATATCACACTAATAAAAAATCGTAATAATTCAATTACACTATTTCAAGAAGAACAAAATAAAAAAATCAACGCTATTGCATTTATTGGAAAAAGTGATTCAAAAGAATCCATACGAAGAAAGATTATTGCAATGTACCTATCAGGTTACAAAACCATAGAGATCAAAACAAAAGGAATGGAAATTCCTAGTATGCATAGGGGGGCAATCAGGGATTTGGTTAGAACCACTCTTATGGGAACTGAAATTATTGAGACAAGTTCTGAGAGAATTGTACTGCAAGTTCTCACACAACTTGCACAATTGTCATTTGATGTTGCGCTAAAAAGAATGTACATTACTGCAACAAACATGCATCAGGACGCAATTGAGGCATTAAAGGAATTGGATTTAGAGTTTGCCGAAGAAGTACTGAAAATGGATGATGAGGTAGATAGATTCAGCCTATATTTGTTGAGGAATCTGAATTTATCGCTAGAAAATGTTCAGGTTTTACTTGATTCTGGGCTCGAAAAACCATCTGATTGCCTGGGCTATAGAACTGTAGTAAAATGTGTAGAAAGAATTGCAGATCATGCAGGACTAATTGCAAAGAAAATAAAATATCTGGATTCGGCAATCGAGAAAAAAGTCCTCAAAGAAATAGAGCAAATAAGCAAAGATTCCCTTACCGTTTTTGAAAATTCCATAACTGCTCTTTCTAAAAGAGATTATGAAATGGCAGAAAAGGTTGCAGCAAGTGTGACTCAGGTAATTGACAAAGAGAAAAAACTGATGGATTCTCTAAAACAAAACAACAACACTGCAATTATCAAACTAATTCTGGAAGATATGCGAAGAACCGCAGAATATTCCAGGGATATATCTGAAATTACAATAGATGAAACAGTGCAAAGTGTCATTGCAGAGTCTTAATAAAAAATAAAAAAAGAAAAAAATTATACTTTGAGTATACCTTGTTGGATTAAATATTGCAATCCGTTGATATAGTCTTGATCAGATATCAATCCTTCAGACCACCACTTTGCATTATCTTTAATCCATTGCGGAATTCCCAAATCTACAACAGCTTCTGCCTCATAATTCCAAATGGTTTCTCCATCATAGGTTATTTTTGATAAACCTTGTTTGCCAAGTTCTACCACTTTGTCGGCTAGTGGAACGTATAGTAAACTTGCAGAGTGTTGTTGACCATCAGTAATCATCCAATAAACCAAATGAATTAAGGCTTTAGCTTGTTCTTTGTTGTCAGTTACTGATTTTAGATCATCATACAATAGCAAGTAAGTGAAACTAGCTAGAGGGTATGAATCAGGTCCTGGTGCATTGACTAGTGACACTCCGACCCAGCTCTCTTCGGCTGCAGGTAATGAGTCTGCTACTCCGCTAGATGCAGCAGAAATGCTGTCTAGTGTAGGCTCGATAAATGCAGTTTTGTCACCATTTTGAATTGATGCATAAGTCATTCCAGTTTGAAATGCATATGCAAGTTCAATGTAGCCAATAGAATATTCAGTAGATTTTACAATTCCTGCAACTCCTTCATTTCCTGCAGCTGCAAGACCTGAAGGCCATGGGACAGATTTTCCTTTACCTATCTGCTCATCCCATGTTGGGCTAACAGTAGCTAAATAGTCTGTAAATATGAAAGTGGTTCCAGAACCATCTGATCTATGTGCTGTAACAATTTCGTGATCAGGAAGATTCAATCCTGGATTCTCATTTGCAATTACGGGATCATCCCATCTTGTAATTTCTCCTAAGAAAATCTTTGAAACAGCTTCACCTGTTAATTTTAGACCTTTGTTTGGAATTTCTGGTACATTGTAAACTAACGTAACACCACCAATTGATTCTGGAATGTGTAGCGTTCCTACTGCAATGTCTCTTTCTTTTTGACTCATGGGTTTGTCTGATGCTGCAAAATTCACAGTTTTTTCTATGTGCTGTTTAATTCCGCCACCACTTCCAATTGATTGATAATTTAGATTTACATTGTTGAATTCCTTGTTGTATTCAACTCTCCATAAATCAATTAGTGGATATGGGAATGTTGCTCCTGCTCCTGTTATTGTAAACTCTTGGTTTGGATCAGGTACATCAGGTGATGTTGCTGCGTCTGCGTACATTGGAGTGATTATAGCTCCAAGTGCAGTCAATAAAATCAGTAACGATGTTGTTGTCTTCATTGATAAAATTGGTTTGAAAATTCTATTTACAAATACTAGGCATAGATTATGATAACTCTGTATTCTATATAGAAAATTTTTTGATCGGATCCATTTTGAGAATCTAATTCAATTCTTAGAATCTATCTGTTTTTGAGGCTAATCTGAGGCAGGCACAAGAATTGGAATAATCGTTTAATATTTTTCAAACAAAAATTATTCAAAATTGAACTTTAAGGTATTCTTTCTAATTGTAATAGTAGGTATTGCTCTTTTGGCATTTGGCGTTTTATTTGGAATGTATTCTTCTAATCAATCAACTATAGAAAATTCTGAAGAGCCTGGCAATGTTACTTCAAAACTTTCTCTGATGGAAACAAATGGAGAAAAGCACCTGATACCGCTTGATAAAATTAAAGGAGGAGGTCCCCCAAAGGACGGAATTCCATCAATAGATAACCCTGTATTTGCAAGCATTTCTGATTCTCACTTTATGTCTGACTCTGATACAGTAATTGGATTAGAAATTAACGGTCAGGCAAAAGCCTACCCTCTCTTTATTTTGGTATGGCATGAAATTGTAAATGACAATGTTGGTGGTACTCCGGTATCTGTAACTTATTGTCCACTGTGTTATACCAATCAGGTTTTTGAGAGAACTATCGATGGGCAAGAAGTAGAATTTGGTACTTCTGGAAAATTATACAACAGTAATTTGTTGATGTATGATAGATTCACCGAATCATATTGGAGTCAGGCACTTGGAATGGCAGTAACTGGAGAGCTGAGTGGATATGAATTGAATTTGATTCCTTTTGATGTTATTACTTGGGGTGATTGGAAAAAAATTCATCCTGATACATTGGTGTTAACTACTGAAACAGGACACATTCGTTCGTATGCAACAGATCCTTATGGAAATTATTACACTGAACCAAGAATAATGTTTCCAGTAGAAAACAGAGATGATAGAATGAATCCAAAAGAAATCGTCATTGGTTTACATCAAGATGACATCTACAAAGCTTACAAACAAAATGAAATTGAATCTAAAGTTGTGATCAATGATTTTGTAGGTAACACTCCAATTCTTCTTGTTTCATTATTTTCTGAAAACTCTCGTGCATTTGAGAGAATAATTGACGATGAAATGTTGGACTTTGAATACTCTGATGGTAAAATTCTTGATTTGCAAACAAATTCAGAATGGAATTATGATGGTTTCTCAATATCTGGAAAATACCAAGGAAAGCAATTAGAACGAATGCCTATAGAACCTGGGTTTTGGTTTTCATGGATTGCATTTCATCCTGACACACTAGTTTTTGGAGATGTGTAAATGAAAGCAGTTCAAAAAGCAATCATTGTTGGAATCATTACCATAGTTGGCTATCTTTTGGTTGTAGTCATTACAACTCCTGCACTAGAACCATTAGCAGCAATCAATGCCGCATTTCAACTAAATTCCATAGTGATAATTGGAATGGGAATTGGAATTGGGTTGCAAGTCTTCTTGTCTGAAAAAAGTAAACAATTAGGATGCAAACTATCTGTAAAGAAAAAAGCATTTGGTGGAAATTCTTCTAGTGTTGCCACAACATCGTTTTTCTCATTTTTCTCTCTAGTGCCGCTTGGCTGTTGTGGCTGGTGGCTGTATGCCTTATCATTACTTCCAGGAGTTTTTGGAACTGGTGTTTCTGCTGTACTAATAGAATATAGTCAGGGATTGGCATATCTAGGATTGGTAATCATTTTTGGGTTTGTAGGTCTAACTGCTTACAAATTAAAACACGAACAGCAATTAAAGAAAATTGTTTGATGGTCCATTTCTTTGATTTACTATTAGAAAATCTTTGAAGGTATGTCTGCTAAATCTACAATAAATGACTCTTAATTTTGATGACCAACAACATGACAATTATGGTATATCTTAATATTTGAAAAAATTATGTGTCTAGTATGGTAAATAACATCCTAGTTCCTTATGATTTTACAAATTTTGGTGACTTGGCATTTGATAAAGCAATGGAGATTGCAAAAAAATTTGATTCAAAACTAACTCTGATTTCAGTTATTGGAAGTGATATTGACACATCTGGAATGTCCTTGTCACGTGCTGAGGAGGCACATGATGAATCTGAGAATAAAGCAAAAGAAGATTTGAATAAACTAAAAAATTCAAACATTGTTGAAAATGTGTCAATCTCAGTTGAAATAGTTCACAATTCTTCAAGTTCTGATGGCATTCTTTTATTTGCAGAGAAGAACAATACAGATTTAATTGTAATGGGTTCTCATGGCAGGTCTGGTTTTAAAAAAGTCGTACTTGGAAGTGTGGCATCTAATGTTGTGGCAAAAGCACGATGTCCTGTGATGATAGTCAAGCCTCCAAAATCATAAATTAATTTATTCTGGCAAAAAATTTGTTCCAGTAAATGGATTAAGGTTTGAACAATAAAAATCCCAATAGAATACTCAAACCAATGAATACTGATATTGTAATAATCATGTGTCTCTGGGCTTTTTCTTTTTCGTAAAACTTTCTTGGAGATACTCCTCCTATGAAAAATACTATCATCATTCCAAGAACTAGTCCTATGATGTTTGCTGCAGTAAGTGTCAAAGCGCTTGAAAAAATTTCAAAATCCAATAATGCAATTCCAATGCCTGCAACCGTTGCTGGTGGGACCAACGCTGCTGCAATTGCAACTCCCACTAAAATTCCTGGAATGTTAGTTGACATTGCAATTCCTCCCGCAAATCCCAGCGCAATTGCAACTCCCAAAAACACGGGTGATATTTCTGTCCTAGATAAAATCTCATTTGTTAATGGTAACTCCATGAATTGAGCTCCGATAAATGTCAAAAGAGCACCTGTAAGAATAACTGATACTAGTAGAATAAGTCCTGAATAAAGGGATTTGTACATTTTTTCGGTTTTGCCAACTGCGGTATTGAATGAAAATGCAGAAATCGGTCCTAGCAATGGCGATATCAGCATCGCACCAATTACCAAAGACGCATTGTTTGCAAACAGTCCAACTGTTGCAACTCCTGCAGCTATTACAATCATGAAAAGGAGATTTTTGTTAAATCTTACATTAGGATCTATTATGGAATCGTACTCTTCGATTAGTTTTTTCTTTTTTACTTTAACTTGTTTTGATTCAAGCTCTTTGACATAGTTTGACAAGTAATCTGATAATGTAGCTTCAATTGCAAAACTAGTCACATACAGTTCTTTTTTTCTAGTATCCACGATTTTGTTTAATTCATTAGATAGCGCATTTGCTAATGAATCCGGACAAATTCCTGTATATCTGAGCAGTTTCTCGTCGTCTGCCATAGTTAATTCTGAGTGAAAAGGAATCTTGTATTTCTTGAATGAATATTCTATGCTTTTACTTTGCTGCTCATAGCAAATAACCTCAATTTTTCTCAATGTCTTATTATCTTGTTTTTGTCAATTTGACCTATTTATTCATTGAATCAAGATTATCAAATATGAAATTCTACAAAATTCGAACGATATGTTTGATGAAAATTATTTTTGCAACAAAGACTCGTTTTCTTTAATCTCAGAAATTACTTTGGGAATCCCTTCTTTATAGCTGGGATACTTTAATGAATATATCTCTGAAATTTTCTTGTTTGATACCTTCATTGATGTTGTCAGCAGTTTTACTAAATCAGAACCCAAAACTGCTTTTGCAAGAAATGTTGGAACATTTCCTGGATGCTTTGCGCCGATTTGGTCTGCAGTAAAGTTCACAAAGTCTTTGAAAAGTGCAGGTTCTGAATCTGCAACAATGAAGGACTCTCCAAATGCCTGCTTTTCTAAAACTGCAATCATGCTTCCTACTGCATCATCTACATTGACAAATCCTTTGAAGTACTTGCCTCCACTAGGAAGCCTGAATGATTTTTTTTCCAATCTTTTAACTAGAATATCATAAAACCAGCCCTTTGAGCCATACACATCTCCAAAATATACCACGGAAAAATCAATTCCATTCTCACTACATTTTTTTTCAAGATATTTTTCAGCCTCTAGCCTGATACTGACAAATTTTGTATTTGGATTACGTGGAGCAGATTCGTCAATTACCTTGTCTCCGGGTTCGCCAAACACTCCCAATCCTGAAATGTAGATGATTGACTTTGTCTTTCCATTAATTGCCTCAAAAAGATTTTTGGTTCCAGTAAGATTGACCTTTTCTAAAACTTTTGAGTCTTTTTCTAGCGGTGTACAAGATGCCAAATGAAAGACACAATCAAAGCTTTTTCCTTCAAAATCCAAATCTGAATCGGTAAGATCGCCTACTATTTTTTCTGCCTTTACATCTGTATTTTTCCCTGGTCTGATAAGAGTTGATACAGAATAATTTTTTTCAAGCAATGCTGATACAAGTCTAGATCCGATAAAACCAGTTGCACCTGTAACAAGAACTGATTTCATAACTATATTCTCAAAACAACTGCATTTAATGTTTCAAAAAATTATCCATGGTGCCAATTAACTGAAAATTGTTGGCATTAGGTTGTCTGCTAATCTTTCTTTAAATACAGTTTTACTTTATTTTCATTATGAGTCAACAATCAACAATTGAGGGGCACTTTAGATTATTTCTAAATAATGTAATGAACTCGCATCCAACAATTGATCCTGAGCTAATAGTTAGAATTATGCTCTTTGAATTAAATCTCAAACGGTATATTGGCCCAGATATTCCTCACGTACATCTAGATGTTACATACAAGGAGGGGGTTGACATTCACAAGAAGCAAGAAGAAGGTAGAGACAAGTATCCTATAGAAATCACCACTAACAAATGGAATGATGCTGTAATATTTTCTGGTCTTATGGGTGTCAGACATGTTGAAAAGATTGCAACTGATCCTGACATAGTTAAGATTACTGGAAAAGCTACTCCAAGACACAACTAATCCTTAAAACAATTTTTATTTTTTTGAAATTTATTTATTTTATTTTATGTTTTTATTTTTTGCATAAATGATGGCATCCTCTAAATACAGTCAAGTCTATAGAAAGTTATGCAAGTCAATGAAAAATTCCTTGATTCAATTTATCAAGAATTTGATGTATTGCAAACAACTGAAAAAACAGACATCACTGATCAAAATAAATTTGCAACACTAGATGATCACATCAAAGCCAAACTCATTATGTTTGATAATGTAAAAAGACCTGATCTTTACAGATTGAGTAAATTAATTGAAGATCATGCCCAACGTGCATATGAGCCACTGATTGCTACATTTGAAACAGAGCATCTCTACAAGTACGTAGAAAAACATTACCTTGAACTAATGAAAAATATTCCAAAAACTTGGGTAATCGGTGGATTTGATAATCCATTTTTTGCACCAGAGACCCCTCCTGATAAAGCAGAAATTCTAACTTGTGCAGGCACAAATCTTCAAAATATGTGGATTGTAATATCTAAAGGCTCTGATGGTCTATTTGGCCTGGTCGCTGAAGACATTGGCGGTGTTGAGAAAGGAGACCACTTTAGAGGATTCTTTACCTCAAAGCAGGATATTATTAAAACAGTAATTCAAAAGATTAACCAATCATTGATGACACATATTGATTTTTTTAATGTTGAAAAATAATATGCTCTAACCTGGAATTATTCTGACCCTTTTTTGAATACTTTGTTCTAGGATTATACAATCAAAAATATGGATCAATGATCTGAACAAATGATTCATGAATATTATAAACAATTATTGTATTAGTTGTATCATGAAAGAGAGCAATAACGATTCAAATCTATCCTGGGAAGAAGTTAGAGGCCTAACTTGGATATTCACTGAAGAATAATCTACGGTTTAATGTCTGGCAGTGTAGTGAAAGCAGAATTTACGTGATTGATTATTTCTTGAGCGCTGGCATCCCTTTGACAAGAAATTAAGACGAGGTATTCTTTTGTTGGGATACTTATCATTGTTAGATTGCTTCTTCTAGAAACGATATAATCTATTTCACCTAATTGCTTATCAAAGTCTTTTCTCATCATGTATTCGAGCATTAATTGAACATACATCTTTTGATTGTCTTTGTCTGGAAGAAAAGATGTGACACCTTCTTTGAAACCCCCTGCAATCTTCTTTCCCATCGGGTTAAGTACTCCTACAAATCGAACTTTTGATAATTCTAAAACTTTTTGACATGCCTTCTCTAAATTCTCAATTTCAGTAGAAGACATGATTATCATAGCATATCAGCAAATAAAAACAATTTCTACAGGATCATATACAAATAATCACAAATCAATGAGAAACATGTTTGATATTTTCAGTACTGCCTATCTCCAATCAATCTCTCTTCCGATAGAGATTCCTGTTTTGGCAGTAATGATTAGCTCTGTAACTATGACAATATTTGCAATTACTTTGTGGATTACCTGGAGGACTACAAAAGAAAACACCAGGGCAACATATTCTCAACTTTTGCGTTCTTTTCATGAAGATTTGACTAAAAGACTAGAAAAAAATACCGTTTTACAAACAACAGAGGACTGTGAAAGATATGCAAATGATTATCTAAATACGCTTGATGAAATTGCTTTTCTAACACTGAATAACAAAATCCCAACTGAGATTGGAACGTATCTTCGCCGTTTCTTTGGGTATGGTATAATCATAATTGATTGGTATGATAAAATGGTCAGTGCTGATTTTGGAAGAATTGCCAAAGCAAACTGGCCAAATCATTTTGAGTTTTGCAAAAAATACAACATACAAAAAAACCCTGATGATAAATTACCAAAAATTATGCAGGATTTCAATAAAAAATAAAACTTGTGTTATTGCTGAATTAACTGAGTTTTCTAGATGATTTTAATGCACTATCAAATCGATAGTGCATCATTAAATCATCAGGAATTCTTTGTGCTGCTTTTTAGAGATTCTTTGGCTTTGTGATATTCTTCATTTGCAGTAGCTATTGCGTTGTTGTATGCTTGTTTTATCTCATCGAGTATTTTTTCGTATTCTTCTTCTAGCACTTTGATGTCTTGGTCATTTGTTGCATCAGACAAGGATTTTTCATGTGCAATTTTTGCGTCTTCAAGTTGTTTCTCATATTCTATTTTTGCGTCATTGATTTTTTTAGTAAATTCATCTCTTGCTTGTTTTGAATCCTTGACTTCAGTAGATGATTCTTCCTTGTATGTCTTCCAAGCTTGAGCAATTTTTTCATCTCTTATGCTCTTAGCCTCTGCAACTATTTTGTCATAATTTTTCTCAGCTTGCTTTTTAATTTCAGGATCAGTAGATGATTGTTCAGATATTGCTTTTAGTTCTTCTTTTGCTTTTAGAATGGTTTCACTGAACTCTAATTCTGCAGCCAGTTTTGCTTGGTCGTAAACATCCTTTGCATCTTCAGCATATGCTGCTGTTGAAAAAACAGACACAAACAGTAATGCTACTAAGGGAATTCCAAGCGATTTATTTTTCAAATTCATTTTTTTCATTTTTAATCACTTTTTGGTGAAACGCAATGAGGCAACTATCTGGATTCGAGGGTATCCCTGTGATATGTCAGCCTCTTACGTTTTCGCCAGATGCAGTATGGCAAATGTGTTATATCAAAATATACTGCAACTTGCGGTATGCCTTGATTCGGATTAAAATTACAAAATAGAATTAGAATAAATAGGAAAATGTTCATTGAAAACTCATGGCTGATAAAATTACTGCAAGCGAACTAAAATCAAAAAAAGATGATTTTGTAATTATTGATGTGAGGGAGCTTGACGAGCTTGCCTCGGGAAAAGTCGATGGTTCTGTTCACATGCCGCTTGGATTGGCAATAAGAAATGCAAAAAAGAAGCAGATCGAGGATTTGAGAGATAAGAAAATTTGTACCTATTGTGGTACTGGATACCGTGGAAATATTGCAGCAGATGAACTAAACAAAGAGGGGTTTAGTGCTGTAACATTAGATGGCGGCTATCCTTCATGGGATTCCAATTAGCACACAGAAATTAGTGCTAGTTATGACAGATGAATCTTGAAAGTTAATACTTTATCAGTATCCTCAAAACGATTGCCATGTTTGAAAGTCATTGATGAAAAATGTCTTATTTATTTTAAAGTAAAATTAAGAATATTGTCATATGGATAAAACTACTGAAAATTTAGGAGTTACTCCCGAGGAGTTAAACGATGATTTAGTTCAACAAAAGCCAATTCTTTTGTTTGACATTCGAGAAAAAGACATTTTTGTAAAATCTCACATTGAAGGCTCAGTGCATGCAGTATGTGACGCACAGGCCAAAGAAAAGATCATGCCAAAAATTCCAAAAAATACCAAAATTGTACTGATTTCTGAACCTGAAGATTTTGCTAAAGAGACTGCATCTATGATGAAGTCATTTGGATTAGACGCTCATTATCTTGAAGGTGGATTTTCTGCATGGACTGGAAAAATATCTTTAGGTCAAACTGGAAAAATAATAACACCTGATAAACTTGCTCAAAAATTGGACTCGGTATTTCTATTAGATGTTAGAGACAATGACGAGTTTACAGAATTTCAAATTCCTGGAAGTGTAAACATTCCTTTAGAGAAACTGTTTGATACAAAAACTATCTCAAATATTCCAAAAGATAAAGAAATTGTAACCATTTGTCCGCATGGAAATCGAGCAATGATTGCAAGTTTTGCTCTCTCAAGGGCAGGACTTGATTCTCAAACACTTGCAGGTGGATTGGTAGGATGGAACCAATTCCTCAAAGACGTAACTGTTGTAACTGAACCAATAAAAATTACCCAAATTCAAAAAGTCGGAAAAGGATGCCTATCACATATTGTAGAATCTAATGGAGATGCTGTTGTAATTGATCCGTTATATCCTTTTGAAAAATACATTGATATTTCCAAGCAAGAAGGATTTCAAATTACTGCAGTTTTTGATACTCACCTGCATGCAGATCATGTCTCTGCTGCAAGAGACCTTGCCAAAACTATTGGTGCAAAATTATATCTTTCAAAATATGAGGAATATGATTATGATGCAAACTTTGTTGAGGATTCAGATGAAGTGGCATTTGGCAAAACAAAACTCAGAGTAATTCATACCCCAGGTCACACACCTGGAAGTCTAAGCTATGTAGTTGATGAAAAATATGTCTTTACTGGTGATATCTTATTTGTAGAGTCAATTGGAAGACCTGATTTGAGGGATAATGCAGAAGAATTCACAGAAGATCTTCACAATACGTTACATAACAAACTACTCAGACTTTCAGATGATACTATGGTATTTCCAACTCATCATGGTGATGTAGAACCTATAGATGATGCATTTTATTCTACCATACAGCAAGCCAAAAAACTTCCATGGCTGGATATCCCAAAACAAGTGTTTATCAAAAAGGTAGTTGCGATAACTCGCCCACGACCAATGAATTATAGGAAAATCATTACCGTTAACAAAGGAGAATTAGAACTGATGCATTCACAGATTCCTGATTTGGAGATTGGGCCAAATAGGTGTGCAATCGATACAGGCAATATCTGAGGGATTCCAAAATACTATTTTTGAAATTATTTTTTTATGCATACTGTTATCTTCTTCAGATTTAGCAAATAGACTAGCAGTGGAAGTGCACATTTTTGTTGAATGTATTCAAAGAAAAAAATTTGTTTTAATCGTTATGTAATTCGTTTTTCTTTTTATTGAATTTGTTGTATCCCTCTTGGTTGTATCCTTCTTTGTCATAACCTATATGATCATATCCTAGTTTGTCATACCCGTTACTATCATACCCATTTTCATCAAACCCATCTAGATCAAAACCATTTTCATCGAATCCATTTTCATCATACCCGTTACTATCATACCCATTTTCATCATAACCATTTTTGTTAAACCCGTCTTTATTGTATCCTTTTTTGTCATACCCGTTACTATCATACCCATTTTCATCATAACCATTTTTGTTAAACCCATTTTTGTTAAACCCATTTTTGTCATAACCATTTTTGTTAAACCCATTTTCATCATAACCATTTTTGTTAAACCCGTCTTTATCAAAAGCAATTTTTGTATCGATGTGAATTCCATCTATGGAAAAACCCCGATTGTCATAACCGTCCTTGTCATAACCATTTTTGTCATAACCGTTTTTGTTAAACCCGTCTTTGTCGTAACCCTTGAAATCAAACCCATCTTCGTCATAACCGTCCTTGTATCCTTTTTTGTCATAACCGTTTTTGTCGTATCCCTTTTTGTTAAACCCATTTCTGTTGTATCCTTTTTTGTCATAACCATTTTTGTCGAATCCCTTTTTGTCATAACCATTTTTGTCGAATCCCTTTTTGTCATAACCATTTTTGTCATAACCATCCAAGTCATACCCATGCTTGTCAAACGTACGACTAAATCTATCTAACAAACCCATAACAAAAATTCATGAATTCAATTCAGATAAGCATTTTCACACATTTCTGCGTCTATTTCTTTCCCAAAATGAGAGTATGATCTCCGATAAGACAGTGTAATATATGATAAAAAACACATTGTGACATGGTCAAAGTAACAATCAAAGCTATTGAAAATGGTCCATTAATTGTAGAAACTGATGGAAAGAGATTATGTGCATTATGTAGATGTACTGCATCAGAAAACAAACCAAATTGTGATGGCTCACATGCAAAATCTGGTTTCAAAGCAGAAACATCAGAAATCAAAGTCTGTGATTAAATTTACAAGACATTTTTTCTTATCTCACACCTATCTGAATCTAATTTTATCTCCGAAACAGTAGATTAATCCACGTAAAATGAATTTTTATTTATGAATATGTTTTTCAAATTATGAAAAACCATCCTTTTGATTTTCATGGTTCACAATTTACCATCAAAGTTCTATCCTCTGAATCCAGTAACCGATACACGGTTTTAGATATTTTACATGCTCCGAACATTGGTCCTGCAGCACACCAACATCCTGCAGGTCCTGAAACCTTTCATATTGTTGAAGGTAATTATGAATTCTTTCTAAATGGAGAATCTATTGTGGCAAAAGCAGGTGATACTGTTTGTGTTCCTACCGGAGCACTACATAGATTTGTTACTGGTGAAAAAGGTGGACATGCAATTGTAATTAGTCCACCAAATCTAGAATTTTATTTTTGGGAGGTTAGCAAATTACTCTCAGAAAGGAAAGTTCCTTTTGAAGAAGAATCTGAGATTGGAAAAAAATACGGTCAGATTTTTTCAGATGGCTCCAAACATTGGGATTAATCTCAATATCCAAGTTCTAATCTAGCTGATTGAGTAAACTCTTCTAATAACGCATTACAGATTTCTACAGATTGAAATTCCATAAGACATTTTTCAAATTTATCTGAAACCATCTGATGGATTTTTTCAGTTTTCTCAAGGTCTACCTGTGGATTATGTATCAAGTATGTCCCATATGCTACAAATGATATGATTACTGCTAAACTTACAATGCTAATAGTTTGTATTCTCACTACATTCTGAATTTAGTATGAACATAAGAATATTGGAGTTTCCAAATTATACAAACAATGTTTGAGATATTTTCTGAATTCTACTCATAACTGGAACTTTTCTAGAGGAAACTTGCTCTACTGATCCAATTGAATTCAAATAATCTAGAGTCCACCGCCAGCTACTTCACTGAGTTCAATGTCATACCCGCTAGGATCTTTTATGTAAACCGACATTGACTTTTCAAACTCTACAGGACCGTCATAGAGAACTTCGACATCCAGTTCTTTGCATTTGTTCATTATATCATCAAAGTTTGCAACATGAAAACCAAAGTGAGCTATTCCTCCTGCAGGTGACATTTGAGGATCTTCATACAGGCATAGCTTGATAGAATCATTACCGATGATTTTTGATGGTACATCCAGCTTGTTTGGAGAGTTGTCATCCTTTCTAATCTCAAATCCAAAAAGTTTTTTGTAAAACTCTACAGTCTTTTCTAAATCCTTGACGCTCATATTCACATGATCCAATGATATTGCTTGGAGAAAATTATTCATACAATATCGCAGTGATTCTTGTATTAGTTTGTTTTATGATTGATTATTCGTAGACAGGTAATTGAATTGTAAATGTTGTGGGATTGTTCTTGGCAAAAATTGTGCCACCATGCATATCCACTATGGATTTTGCAAGTGATGTGCCTAGTCCTGTTCCAAACTTTTTGGTAGTTGTATGAGCTACGAAAAGTTGGTTAATCATCTCTTCAGGAATTCCATTTCCTGTATCTTCTAATTCTATTCTTACTTGTTTGTTTGACTCAAATGCTCTAATGGTAATTGTTCCTTTTTTATCCATGGCTTGAATTGAATTTCGAATTAAACTTGAAAATAGAGTGACTAGCTTCTTTTTAATCCCCTTTATTGCGTAATCGTGTCTTGGAAGTTTTATGAATATCTCTGAAGGGATGCTTACAGGAATGGACTGCTTTAGTATTTCAAATAATGAAACATAAGACATTTCATCAATGTGGCTATTTTGTGATTTTAAAATTGGTTTTTTAGTATCCTCAAAAAGGCGCTGCAAATTAATTATTGCCTCTTCAATTTTTTGAAAATTATCTAACATTTCTTGATTTACTACTGATTCAAGGGATTTTCTAGTCTTGAAATTTGTATTTTTTATTATGGCCACATTGTCTACTATTGATGAGAATTCCTCAGTATCTGATAGTTGAGCGAGAATTTGTTTTGCATCTCTTTTTGGAATCATAACGAAAAATCTGCATTATGTAACTATGAAGAGTTGTTAGTTCGTTTTAAAAAAACATGAATCCATTGTTCCCTGCTAGATTACTCTAATTCTGCACTGCCAAACAAAACACCGAATGCTTTGCACCAAATCAAGACTTTGTTGTATTTATCAAGATCAGTATCTTCTGGAATTTGATAATTTTGGTTTCCCTTGTTTGCCTTTAATTCTCCTAAATTGATAAACTCCGAAGCATTATCATCTGTTGCCAAGTAAACATAAAGATCCGGGCCATTTGTTGATTGGAAGTCCTCCAGTCTTAGTACATTACTTCCATCTTGTAATGGTATGGTGTATGCATCACCTTGTGCATCATGTATTCCATCACCAACTCCGACAAATTTTCCAGCATATGAAATTGGAATCGTTTCTTCCATCATAGTTTCTTCCATCATAGTTTCTTCCATCATAGTTTCTTCCATAGCTGATTCTTCCATCATAGTTTCTTCCATAGCTGATTCTTCCATCATAGTTTCTTCCATAGCTGATTCTTCCATCATAGTTTCTTCCATCATAGTTTCTTCCATAGCTGATTCTTCCATCATAGTTTCTTCCATAGCTGATTCAATAATGGCACCTGAGGGTATTGCCTCGTCTACTGTTGATTCAGTAAAGTATGGGGATATGGCATATGCTGATACGATTCCAACTATAATTATCGCAATAATTGGTATGATGGTTTTCTTCACGATTTAATCTGAAGGCTTTTTGTATAAAACAAATTATCCAAATTACATCCTAATGTTTTGGTAACTCAATTGTAAATGCAGTTGGGTTATTTGAAACAGAAATTTTACCGCCATGTTGTTCGATAATACTTTTGCAAATTCCCAAACCCAAGCCTGTTCCATCTTGTTTTGTGGTGTATAGATATTCAAAGATTTTAGGCATCACTTCATCTGGAATTCCAGGTCCTGAATCTTCAAATGTAATACTAGTTTTTTCAGGATACTCTGATATGCGAATAAGGATTTCTCCAGAACCATTTATTGCTTGAATGCCATTAATGATTAAATTTGAAAATACAGCTTGAATTTTCCTAGCATCTCCAAAAATCTGAACATCATTTTCTGGTAACGAAATTGCAATGTTTTCAGGAATTACAATGTTTGAGATACAATTTTCTAATAGATTTTTTGATGAATTAGTCTCTTGATTTAGCTGTGATGTTTTTACAAATTCTAGCACATCTTCTATAATTCGATTAATTTCTAGTATGGAACTCTGTAAATTACCGCAACGTTTCTTCATGTTTTCATCCATGTGTTTTTCAAGTTCCTGTCTTAATAATTCTGAACTAATCTGTATTACTTGTAATGGATTCCTTAGATCATGAGCAAGACGGCTTGACATTGAAGCAACAGTTGTAACTCTGTCTTGTTTTAGAATCTGATTTGTTTTTTCTTTGATTTTTAATTCTAAATTTTTATTTTGATCTAAAAGCTCTTGTTGAACTTTTACTAGGTTCTCAGTTGTATTTTTTAATGACTTTGTAAGAATTGAGGTTTTGAATTCATTTTCTACCCAATTTGCCAAATCAGTTAATACACTTTTATCAGCTTTGGAAAAAACTCGAGGTTTTTTATCAATAATGCATAACGTTCCTAACATCCTATTGTCTTGTCCTCTAATTGGCTTTCCTGCGTAAAATCGAATAAATGGATCTCCTGTTACCAGAGGATTATCTGAAAAACGGTTATCCGTTGTTGCATCCTCGATTGTCATTATATCCTCATTCAAAATTGCATGACTGCAAAAAGACATGCTTCTTGGAGTTTCTCTGGCAGAAAGACCTGCACATGATTTGAACCACTGTCTATTAGAGTCAACTAAACTCACAAGCGCTATTGGAACATCAAACATGATTTGTGCAATTTTTGTAATCCTATCAAATCTCTCTTCAGGTGGAGTGTCTAGTATTTCCAATTCATGTAATGCTTGAATCCTATTTTTTTCCTCTAAGCTGTGTTCTACTTCCACACAAATATGATTTACTTGAATGTAAAATATCTATTCATTTAAAATCCAAAATAATAGTATTGAGTGATTTTTGTAATCCTATCTCTGAGATTCTTTTCCTTCCCATACCACTCTTTGTGGGAATGGAATCTCGATGCCTTCTTCATCTAATGCATTTTTAATAACTTTGAGCAAGTTGGGCATAACTTCAAGCAGATCATCTCGGGGATACCATACGCGAATCAGAATGTTTACGCTGTTATCGCCAAGCTCTGATATGGAAAATTGTGGTTCAGGCTCCATTAGTGAGTAGACTACGTTTTTTTCAATTGCATTTTTAATTACTTTGATTGCCTTGTCGATATTCTCTCCGTAACCAATGCCAACTGTGACTTCACTTCTTCTTACTTCTGATAAATTAAAAGAACGAAGATTTGATGTAAACATTTTTTCATTCGGAATTCTAACAACTGTTCCATCAAATTGTTGAATTTTAGACGAGAATGTGTTAATATCAATTAGTTTACCTGTTACATTAGAGTCAATTACATCTACAGTGTCTCCTTGTTTTACGGGCTTTTCAATTAGCAGGAATACTCCTGATATCATGTTTGATACTACTGACTGTGCTGCAAAACCAATTACGATTCCCATGAATCCTGCTCCTACAACTAGCCCGCCAAGATCAATTCCTTGGCTTGCAGTTGCAGCCATCAAGAAGATGACAATTATTCCATAGTAGATTAACTTGTTCATAGTTTTTACAGTGTGAACTGGCATGTTTGGCGCAAATTTTTTGTTGAATATCATACGAACTATTCTTGCAACAATTACTCCGACAAAAACTACAATTCCAGTAATTAGCAAACTCCAAATGGTAACGCCCTCCATCAGCTGAGTATCTAAAATTTCTAAAACCATCTAATCAAACCCCTTTTCCATCGTAAATGATTTGTTTTCCTTGCTGCTAGAATATGTTACTAGTTTCAAATCGTTGTCTTTTTTGGTATGCTCTTCTCTATTAATCTCAATTACTTCATTATTTGTTACTGATTTTATCACTCCTTTAATGTCATCAATGTGAACTTCAGAAGACTTTTCTGCATAGTAAATTGTATGCTCTGCTATTGGAAATACTAATTTCTTTACAAATACTCCATGGTCTAGTTCGTTGTTCAAAGTAACTCTCATTTTAGCAAAGACATAGGGATCAGAGTCCGTCTCCTCTAGTAGTTTGACTTTGGAGTACATGCAAAGATTTCCCTTCTCTGGGGTGCCATACAATGCAAATCTTGAGTGCATTGGCTCACATGTAAAACAATCAAAGAGCTCCTTTGAGCCATCACTTGAGTTAATTACAAAGACTCCAATCTCCATTGGAAATTGAATTACAAAGCTTGCAGTAGAGTTTTTTTCTAGAAAGATAGATTCTACCAAACGCAAAAAGATGAGATCGTGTGTTTTTTTAGCAGGAAGATGAAGTGGCAAGACTGGACACAGTTCTAGTGAAACATTTTTGCTCGAATTGGGAAATGATTTTCTAACTTCAGCACCTTCGGCATTCTTTCGATAATATGATAATGTATCATTGGATTTTCTTTCTATCTTGATTTCTGTTTTTGGCAGGCTTAATTCTAATTTGTCTGAGACATCATACTTGCCATATCCTGAATAATTGCCTTTTTCGGTACTCATTGCTTAATTCAACAATATCCCGTTTCTACCAGTAATAATACTATTGGAGTAAAATACGTATTTGACAGCATATTTGAAATTAAAATTAAAAAAAATAAAAAAAGATGGAGATAATCTAGATTGATTCTAGATTACCTGTTGGTGTGTTAATCACCTTGAAGATTTTGACATTATAGTCGCCTTCAAAAAAAGGAGTGATTTTACCATCATCTATTGACAGCAATCGGAACTTGTACTCAAAGGAATGATCGCCTTTCAAGTTAACCTGTGCAACATGAATAGGAACGGACTCATCGGATTTGAAAATTTGAATAATCACAGGATGTCCTTGCGAAGGGTCATTCACTTTGCCTTTGATTGTTCCCCAAGGAAGTGTATTTGTTTCAGGAATGTTCATGCTAAGAACAGTCTTTTCAAGACTTGTCTCATCATCAAGTTTTATCACTGAAGTTTGAGTTGGTTCTGCATTTGCCGAATCTGCAAACATTGTCAGTGAAAGACTCAACACCATTCCAAAAATACATGATGTTGCCAAACTTCTTGTCTTGCTCTTCCTTGGTATGCTTGGTGATGAAACTATGCTCATGCTGATGCTCCACACCTCACTTGATTGCCTCTTCTTGGTCTTTGATGTACAAACAAATTAAACTCATCGAGCATTATTTCATTCTCATATTGAGATTCAATGCTATCTGAGTTCTCGATTTGTTCTGCATGCATCAGCAGCGAAGATGAAAATCCACCTCTGGGGAAAATTTTGCTGGCAGGTCTCATTTTCTCACCTCCTCCATACATTTTTGGCTGTGCAATGCAACAAAATTGGTCGGAATCTTGTTACACACAATCCTGACATTTGGAAAAAAATACTGTGCTTGCATTTTAGAATCTCTCCTCAAACAATGCCCAGGAAAGCCCCATCAAATCCTCACTGGAGAAGGTAGGTGTCTTGGCTTGGTGCAAGGATTTTGACACTGCTTTTACAGGGATGCTTGCAACCTGAGTTTTTGAAGGCGAGTGTTGCCAGTTGTGTACGGTTTGCTGCTTCATGCAATACTTGAGGCTGAGTTATATATAACAAGAGATACCGGATTACGGTATGCCTTCCGAATCAGAATCCGTACTGGGCAACTTGCAAAACTACAAAATGTACTTGCGCCCAAACGCACATCTTCACTATGGAAAGCCAGGCGAAAAAAAATCAAATCTAACTAAACATCAACAAAACGTCCAATCACTTTTAAAAATAATGTCAAAAAATAAGCCACTTACAACTTGGGAGTTTGCAAAAATATCAATTCCAAATGACATGGCAAAATTGCGTGAACGTGAAAAAATTTACCGAAGACTGCTTGTTGGAAGAAAAGATAAAGGAAAACGCTCAGATGGAATTTTAAATTTGGGATTGGTAGTAAAAGATGGAAAGAGTCTCAAGACAGGTGTAGCTGACAAGTACAGATTATCATTGTATGGAGTTTTGTATTGCATTGATGTATTGGATTTTTCAAATAACGAAATTGACAAGCTTGCAGAAAAGTATTCTAATGTATTGCCAAAAGTTTTTGGAAAATGGGATTATCTAAAATCAAAAATTGGAAACAGGATTTACGGAATTAAATTATTGGCAAATGGATTGCTTGCAGACAACCCTCAGATTCAAGTACAACAGGGAATTCCATTTTATGAATTAATGTCATATCTGCACATCAAATTTCAGAGAAATTTTGAATCAATTTCAGAAGAGCAGCTCGCAGAACAAATCTCGTATTGGTTTTACATTAATTTGCTGTACAACCCAATTGGAAAAACTGAACCAAAAACTGACGGAATAAAAAATCTAGATGTTATTTTTGAAGAGGATGCTTTGCTTAAAAAATGGTTCTTGATTTTTTTTAGAAGTGCAACAAAATATTATCAGCAAAGATACACAATATTGAAAAAGTCTGATGCCAAATGAAATGCTAGTTTTTTGATTCAACCAGACTGTTTAGCTCATTAAGATCAAATGGTTTTGTCAGCAATCCGTACAATCCCGATTTTTTGGCCTTTGCAAATTCTTCATTATTGATTGCATACGCTGATGTGAATACTATCTTTGCATCAGGATGTTGTTTTTTTATTTTAAAAAATGCATCATAGCCGTTCATCACGGGCATCTTCAAATCCATTAGGACGATATCTGGGCTTGATTCTGAGTACTTTTTGATGGCCTCCTCGCCATTTTTAGCCGTAATTACGTCATAATTTTCATATTTTAGCATGTATTCTGTGGCCTCTAGGAACTGAATGTCGTCATCTACCAAAAGAATACTGGAATTTGTCAATTTTCTCTCCATTTTGTGTTGCCAGTCGATGTTATTTGAATGGTCATTTTGGGAGTTTTATTGAGAATCTTACAGGTTTTGTGCTTGCAGATATCTCTCCTTTGTGCTGCTCGATTATGTTTTTGCAACTAGAAAGACCAAGACCTGTTCCTTCCAGTTTGGTAGTGTATAGTGTATCGAAGACGCGTTTTAGATCTTTTGATGGGATGTTAGGACCTGAGTTCTCAAATTGAATTGTAGCATGGGTTTCGGTTTCATTGATAGTGATGGTGATCTCCCCTTTTGTTTTTCCTATTGACTGAACTGCATTTAGTATGATGTTTACAAATACAATGAGTATTTTTTCATGATCAAATTTTATGGTAACGTCATTTGTTGGAGTGTTTATTGTAATGTTTTCTGGTACAGTTAGTGTATCTATTGCTTCTTGAATTGTTTGATTAACTGAGTGTGGTTTTAGAATTAGCGGTGTTGTCCTGACATAGTTTAGAACCTCTTCGATTTGATGAGATATTCTTCTCACTGACAGATTTATTCTGTCAATCTCCCTTGATATGACTTCGTTTCCGTCCTTGTTTTCTTTTTGAATAATAACTCCTGCATTTTTTATTGTACCGAGGGGATTGCGTATGTCGTGTGCAATGTTTGATGATAGCTGCCCGATTACTGTTAGCTTTTCTTTCTTGAAGCTTTGAGAGCGTTTTACTAGTAATGCCAGCAGGACAACTATGGTAGATAGCAACAAAAAGATACTTTGAACCTGTGTGACGAAAATTATCTCATCAATCTCTTTGTTAATTGATTGCGTCGGTGTAACTACTGCAAATAAAAATTCAATCTTGTTATTTATTGTAACAGGAATTCCGGTGCTTATTCTTTCTCCTATATCATCATCTAGTGAAAAAAATTGCAGTAGATATGTTGCCTTCAGAAATTAGTTGTATGTGCGCATTTAACACAGGATCATCGGCATATTTTGGCGCATATTCTAAGGACCTCTCTTCAAAATTTTCATTGTTTGGATAGATTAATCGCACATGATTTTCATCAGTTACAGTCAAAAATTGAGATTCTACATCGTAAATGTTTCCGTGTCTCTTGAAAAACTCACTTGATGCAAATGTTACTAGCAGTGTCCCTGTCTGCTCTTTTGCCTCATTGAATATTGGATAAGTTATGGCAATTTCTGGTTCATCAAAAAGCAGTGTGTTAATTGATAAAATCTTGGGATCAGTATCTAGGCTATTTGTTTCTAAATCAATTAATTCTGATAGGCCCTTTACTTTGGCACCAACAAATGACTCGTGATTCTTGCTTGCTTGTGAAAGCACAATAAACTCTTCATCAAGGGCGAGAATTTGCGCAGTAGGTGAGATTGAGTTTATTCGCAAAAATGTTCCTGCAATCATTTTACTTGATTCTGCCGTTCCAGTATCTTCTTGTATTTGGCTAGTTTCTGACAAATTTTTTAATTCAAATATTATTAGATCCATCTCTGAACTGATGTTTTTTGCAATTGATTTTGCAATGACTTCTTGAATTTCAATTTGGTTTTCAGTTATTGATGTCTTGATGTTTTGCTCTTCAATGCTGTAAATCTGAATGGTGGCAATTACTAGTGAAATGATTACAGCAAAGATGATTCCATACCATGCCAGTTCTTTATTCTTCATTATTGACATCTCCGATTGATTTTACCAAAACTGATTCGTGTCTGAATTAAAAACTAAAACTAATTAGGTTTATGCTGGAGTGTAATCTTTTGCTTGGCCTGCAACTGCTTTTGCTTGTGCGTCTGCTTTTTGCAAGATTTGCTCCTTTGTCTCGTCTGTCATGAATCCTGATTCTATTGACAATGAGCGAGCATGCTGTGATGCTTTGCTGAGAATCTGTGAGATGTTCTCTGCAGTAATGTATGCTGCCTCGATTGATAGTGAGACTGCTTCTTGGTATGCTTGTCCAAACTCTGCTCTTATCTTCTCGACATCAATTACCATGTCGTCTGCTGCATATACGCTGCCCTCTTCAAGTGCTGTGAATAGTGAAATTCCAGCCTCTACTGGCTTGATATCTAATTTACCTAAAATTGATGCTAGTTTTTCATTGATGGCCTCTCCTTTGAGAACTGGTGTGCTGTCTTTTGCAATCCAAATTGTTCCTTGATCAATCTTTGTTGGGATTCCAGCTTCCTTGAATTCTGTAAGCATTGGGCCTGGTGCAATTCCTGTGTTCTTTGCAGGAACTACAATGTCGATACTTGCAATGTCGCCACCTCTGGCTGCCATCATTATTTTGTTTTTAGCTAAAAGTACATTGAGTTTGAATGGTGACATGTTTGTAAACAAGAACATGCATTGGCCTTCAAGTTGGTCTGCAATCGCTTTGATTCCTGGAATGTCAAGTGAATTGAGTGCTTTTTGTGCAACTTTGTCTTTGATTGCAACAAACTCTACATCGTCTTTGAGAACTTTTCTTAATGGTAAAATCTGTGTTGAACGTACTTTGTTTAATTTGATAACTGATACTACTTTGTATTTTTTTGGTAACTCTTGTAGTTGCTGATACATCTGAGTTTTTCTTTTAGGATAAGTAGTTCTATTCTCATGCAAATTTCTTTCTGACCTCTTGAACTTGTTTTATTGGCTTTCCCATTGTGGTTTTGATCATGACTCTTCTCATGTTCTTCTCGCCGTTTGGTAATTTCTTTTCAATTGCATTAAGAACAGTGTGTGCATTGATTGCTAAATCTGCATCCTCCATTGTCTCATCTCCAATTTTACATGAAACAGATAGTGATGCTCTTGTTCTAACTTTAATTGATGATCTAAATCTTGACAAAAATGAATCAATTGGTGCATCAAAAGGAACCGGTGTTGGCATCTTTCCTCTAGGACCTAATAGCTGACCCAAAGTTTTACCGACTGTTGGCATTACTTTCGTATCTGCCAAAAAGAAATCATATTTGTTGATGAATTTTCTAGACTCTCTTTTGTTTGCTCCAAATTTGTCCAACTCCTCTGTCCCAATTACAGAGTCTGCCTTTGCTTCTTTTGCTTTCTGGCCCATCTCACCTGTTGCCATGACGCAAACTGTAGCTGGTGAACTGGTCTTTGGAAGCTGAACTACCTCGTTTAGTGCAAATCCCTTCTTTACATCAATATCTTTAAAATTAACAATAAGCTCAATTGACTGCGTAAACTTTTTCTTTTTGGTGGCAGCCTTTGCCTTTTTGATCAAATCAACTAACTGAGACTCTGTAATCATTACGACCATTTTCAAAAAAGCCTACTTAAAATCGTTTAGGGATTGATGTTTTTAGATATCGAAATTTTTAGAAAAATTACAGATTTTCAATTAAATCTTGTAAATCTGGCTGAATTATTTGTAAAAACCTACATATATTAAATCAGAAAATGTTTTTTCGAATACGTTGCATCGCTTTGACGAACTGGATATGAAATTACTATTTGAATTGACCATGGATGGATCTATTTCTGTCCCTACACTGTCAAAAAAACTAGGAATTAACGCATCAGTTCTGTATAGTCGAATAAAGAGACTGATGAAGAAAAAACTAATCAAAAAATTCACAGTCGAAATTGATGATTCTCTTTTGGGAATCGGTGTAAAGGCATCAGTTGGAATAAATCGAGATCCAAAACACAAAGACGAAATTCACAAAACATTCATGGGTATTCCTGAAGTTGTATCGATCTCAGAAGTTACTGGCAGGTTCGATATTATCATTCAAGTATATGCAAAAGATCTTGAGGCCCTTCATAGTATAGTTATTGAAAAGATAGGCAAAGTTCCAGGCGTTCAAAACTCTGAGACTTTTGTGGAACTGCAAAAAACTGACAAGGATCCTGTGTATCTTACTCAGACAATTTAGAAATTCAATCATCTCTAATTATCAATTAAAAAAATTCATATTTTTAGAACAAAGGCATGCCGCAACACAACAATCAATCCAATATAATACTCAAACCAAAAGATTGCATGTCAACTATATTGATTCACAAGCAATCTGAAACAAATCAGATTCAGAAAACTCCAAAAATCAAATACACAGACCCTGCAATTGAGAATGCCTCTCAATTCCATTGGGAAGATGTTGCAGGTTTGTCCTGGACTCTACTAGATGAGGAGGATTTCTAAATGGAAGTAAAGCAAATGTGTCTATATGATGAAATCTGCAAAAAAATGTCCAATCTACCTGGAATTAATTTTGCAGTGATGATTAATAATCGTGGACGAAAGATTTCTGAATGCAAATCTCGGTCAATTCCTTTAGAGACTGATGAAAAAAAACTAGAGATGCTGTTTATGGAGACCACACTTGACATGTCAATGAGAAAAGAATTTGACAATTCATTTGGAAAGATATCTGCCATTGTTTCCTTTAGGGAAAACACTACAATGATTACAATTCCACACCAAGAGGATTTGATGCTGCTATCAGTAGAGCCTGGATTTGATCACAACAAAATAGTTCAAACTGCATACGGATATCTTACGACAAGACTACAAGAAAAGTCATTAATTGAGATTCCACAGGTGGCATAACTGCCTGCAAATTGGATGTGTGGAATTGCCTGATGAATCATGCAGAAAATGTGGGGGATTGCTCTTTGATTATTCCTTGTGTGGGAAATGCAGAGCTCCGACGCGATTTATCTGCCGAATCTGTGGTATGCTCACTGATGAGCGCTTTCATGTGTCAATCTGCTTTAAGATAACAGAGTATGATGAGAAAATTACTCCATCTCTATTACCTGAAAAATACCCAAACCCAATTAGTAATTAGTTTGGTTTTTCATTTTATATTTCATAATGACTGTCATTTAGCAGAACATGATTTCTTGAATAATCCACATTAATTGCAATGATTACTGGCTTGTCCTTGATTGCTTTTGCCTCCTCCAAAATCTTTGGAAATTCCTCAGTAGATTTTACCACGAATCCTACTGCTCCAAAACTCTCAGCCAATTTGATAAAATCCGGATTTGTAAATTTTGTAAAGACGCTCTTGCCAAATTCATTTTTTTGCTTCATTGAAATCATTCCCAAGTCAAGATCACACCAAACTATTGTAATGAATCCAAGTTTTAGACGAACAGCCGTCTCAAGCTCTTGAATATTCATCAAGAATCCTGCATCGCCACACATTGCTACTATGTTTCTCTCTGGATGGACAATCTTTGCTGCAATTGCGCCTGGAAATGCAAATCCCATTGAGCAAAAGCCATTTGGAATAATGCATGTGTTTGGTTGATAGGTTTTGTAGATTTTTGAAATCCAAAGCTTGTGTGCACCAACATCTGATAGTAGAATGTCATTTTCACCCAAAGCATTTCGAACATCAATAATTAATTTTTCAGGCTTTATTGGGAAAGCTTTATCATCATTAAATGAATCCCGTCTTTCGTCTACTTCTTTCATAATTTTTTTAAATAATTCTGGAATTTCTTTAATCGGAAATACATCTAATTCTGGATGTGTTTTTTTCTGCAGTTCTAATTCGTCAAGAATTGCATCAATTGCATATTCAATATCTGATACTATCTCAACTACTGGTCTGTAATAGGTGTAGACTTCAGATGGTGTAAAATCAATGTGAATTATTTTTTTATCTAACTTCTTGTTCCAATTCTTGGGACTGTATTCTACCAAATCAACACCTACTGCAATTACAACATCAGCTGATTCTATTGCCAGCAAAGCATGATCTGCATCCTTGATACCGATTGTGTGGAGGTGAAGTGGAGAGTCATCTGAGACAACTCCTTTTCCCATAAACGTGTTCATTGCAATGATTCCTGTTTTTTCTACTAGCTTCCTGATGTGCTGGCTGGCATTTTCTCTAACACACCCATTTCCTAGAAAAATTACTGGATGCTTTGCTTCAAGAATAATTTTTGCAGCCTGTTTTATCAATTCCTCATTTGCCCCTGACCTAAAGACTCGTTGAGGTTCTATTGGGGGAATGTCTGCTTCTTTTTTTGCAATGTCTTGAGGCAATTCAATGTGTACCGCGCCTGGTTTTTCCTCTAGTGCAATCTTGAAAGCCCTTCTTACAATTTCTGGAATGTTTTGTGGATTGCGTATTGACCAATTCCACTTTGTGATTGGCTTGAACATTGTTATTGCATCCATGTTTTGATGAGATTCCTTGTGTAAGAGATGCGAGTCGGTTTGTCCTGTGATGGCAAGCAATCGTGATCTATCCATGTTTGCATTGGCCACTCCAGTTACCAGGTTAGTTGCACCGGGACCAAGTGTCGCAAGGCATACTCCTACTTTACCTGATAATCTTCCATAGACATCTGCCATAAAGGCGGCCCCTTGCTCATGACGAGTTAAGATGAATTTTATCTTAGATTCAGATAATGACATTACAAAATCTGCGTTTTCTTCTCCTGGTATCCCAAAAACATATTCAACACCTTCATTTTCAAGACATTTTACAAACAAGTCAGATGCTTTCATGACAATCCCATTTGGGATTCTAGGCTTTAAACAATTCTCTTACAGCAAATTCAATACTTGTGAAAAATAATCACATCAATCATGGAAATATAATTTTGATGTGCTTTAATCTGATGATGAAATTTTTAGTTCTAGTTGATTTTCAAGAATGTGTAGAATTGTAATTATTTCATATGGTTTGTGGATGACTGCTGATGGTTTTAATTTTTCAAGTAATTGTTCTGTTTCCTCTGAAGTGTCAGCTGTGACCATCACAACTTTAGATGATGGATTTTTCTTTCGGATTTGCTCCAATGCATAAATTCCGTCAAATTCCGGCATCATTACATCTAAAAATACTACATCAGGATTCGATTCTTCAAAAGATGTCACTGCTTCTTTTCCATTAGTTACTTTACCTACAACAGAAATTCCGTTTATTTCAAGCAATTCTGCAAATAATTTTAAATTGATTAGATCATCTTCTGCAATTATGGCAGTTATCCCCATACAGAAAGTGCTGACAGCTATTTTTAATATGTTATGAGTTTAGAGGTAAAAGTTGAAACTCTACATAATTTTAGGAATAATTGGTATTGCAATTGTGTCTGGAATGATTGGGTATCAGGCATTATCATCAGCTGATGATGTTGAAAATAATGTTGTTGAAAATACCGATACTACAAGCTCTGATTATGAACTTTTTACAATTGGTACAATTCACAGGGACTCTGCAAAAATGGTAAAAAGGTATCAGCCATTAGCTGATTACATTGCAGAGAAAATTAGTGATGAAAATAAAATGTACAAGGGTAAAGTGATGATACTTCCAAGCCAAGAAAAAATGATTGAAGCAATCAACAATCATGAGATGGATCTGTATTTTGATAGTCCTTTAATTGGAATTAAAATCATGAATGATGCTGAAATAGAGCCTTTTCTATTATCTTGGAAGGAGGGGCATCGTGAATATCATACAGTCTTCATTACTGCAATTGATTCAGAAATCACATTTGATAATCTATTCAATAAAACATTGGTTTTTGAGGATACGGAATCAACATCAGGGTATTACCTGCCTGTGATCCATCTTCAAAATGCTGGATATGATATTGACCTTGATGGTTCGGAAGATTTTTCGTTTGTTTTTAGTAACGATGATGAGAATACTCCCGTTTGGATTCTTGAGGGCAAAGGAGATGTTGGGGCTACATCCAATTTAGATTTTGAAGACATTCCTGCAAACATCAAAGAAAGAGTAAAGATAATTGAATCAACTGAATCCCTTCCAAGGCAAATGGTATTTGTTGGCAATCATGTTGAACAACAAGACGAGCTTAAGGAGATTCTTTTAGATATGGATGATAATTCTAACTCACTGGAGATTCTTGGTAAGATCTCTGATACATCAAAGTTTTCTGAAATCAATTGGGATGAAGATTTTGAAATTTCAGAAAAATTAATGGGACTTTTAAAGTAAGATGAATCTAAATTCCAAACTTGTACTGATAGCAATCATTCCTGTACTGATTGCCACATCACTGACTTCAATTATTATTGCAGAGTTTACATCTAGAGATTTGTTTGATTCTACAATTTCAAAAATTAAATCTCTGTGTGATTTGACTGAAAGTGAAATGAGAAATCCTATGAATAACTTGGATGTAGATGAACTAAATGAAATCATTGATAATTTAGAGAAAGAAAAAAATATTCTTCAGGTTCTTGTTTTATTTCCTGATGGGCGTTTATTTACTGATGGGACTGATGATGACTATAATTTTGGCAAAGTGATTGAGGATGAGTTTATTCAAACTTCAATTTTAGAAGATAAAGAGATGCTTCTAGTGGAAGATGATGTAATTTATGCCTCAAAACCAATAATGCTGAATGAAAAAATTGGCATTCTCGTCATGGAGTATTCTACCCAAGGAATCAATTCTAGAATACAAAATTCCATCACAAGCATAATTCTTACAGCCATAATCATTTTAGGAATTTCTGCAGTTATAGCGATTCAATTAGGCAGATCTATCAGTAGGCCCATTTTAGACCTTCGAGAAAACATCTTCCGTGTTTCTGATGGAAATTTAAAAAATCCTCATATCTTTTCAAATATTTCTGAAATTGATCAACTATCAAAACAAATCTTTGAGATGGGTGAAAAATTAGAAAAGTATCAAAAAGAGATGATCAAAACTGAAAGATTGGCAGCTATTGGTGAATTGTCTTCAAGAATTACCCATGATTTGAGAAATCCATTGAATTCACTAAAAATGGCAATTGATATCTTGAAATCAAAAAAACCTGAGATGATTAAAGAAAACCAAGAATATTTTGATATGATGCAGCATTCAGTCGAGAGAATGAATCATCAAATTGACGAAGTGCTTGGGTTTATCAAAAAACATCCACCTAAAAGAGAGAATGTAAAATTTTCTGAAATCATTTCAAATTCTTTAAAATCATTTCAATTTCCAAAAAACATCAAAATTTCAGTATCTGAAAATGATGGAATACTTTGGTGTGATAAAAATCAAATTCAAAATGTAATTGTAAATTTAATTTCAAATTCCATTCATGCTATTGGCAAAAAAGAGGGAAAAATAATTATTAATTTCCAAGAGGAACAAAAGTTTGATAAAATAACTGTAGAAGATAATGGTGAGGGAATTCCAGATGATTCTCTGGAGGCAATATTTGAGCCGTTATTCACTACCAAACAAACTGGAACTGGATTGGGATTGGTCAGCTGTAAGAATACTGTAGAGGCACATAATGGTGAAATTTCTGCCAAAAACTTACCAACAGGAGTAATCTTTACCATTTTACTTCCAAAGGCAGATGTAAAGTGATTTTTTTCGTGATATCCATTTAGAATTTTAAATACTGTTTGCCTTGTGAGAATTAAACTACAGCTGCGTTTTGAATGGTATGGTTTGATCTCAGAAGATAACACTTTGAATGGATTTGCTCATCAGTTGTAAAGCCACAGTTGTGACAGAAAAACTGATTTACTTTTCTGCAAATATCACACTTTTTGTTTTCTTCTAGTTCGATTCCACATTTTCTACATGACTCAATTCTCATAGTATCATGTGGGTAGTTTTTTAATTTAAAGTCTGTGAAAATTAGATGTGACTAATTAGATTCAGCTAATGCTCTCATTCTATAGAACTAGAATAAAAATAAACCTGAATAGAAAAGTAATTCAAATGCTGTTAATCCTGCAATTCCCAAGATAATGTAAATGATTTTTTTATTCATACAAGCTACACCGATTCTTTCAATACTTAAAAATTACAAATAAAATTTAAATTTTTGAAAATTATCTGCGAGACATTTTACGTCCAAGAAATGCAAAAACCCAACCAATTCCTATTAGTACTGTTCCAAATAGAATGTTCCATTCGTAATATTTCACGTACTCTTCTTCGAATCGAGGATCCTCTAGGAATTGCTCTTGTGGAATGTCCGTTAGATATAGTGCCCAAAGTGAAAAAACAACAAACAACGCCCCTAATGCAAAAAATGCAACCATAATGTATTTTGGAGCTCCTCTAATCATGCACACAATATGAAATCTCCCTATAAGGATGGTCTTATTGAACAGTGATTTGTTTTTGAAAAAATTATTTGCTTAATTCTATTCTATTGGAATTTTGCATCCCATTTGCCTTCGTTGATTTCAGCTGTCATCTCTTTTGGTGTCTTTCCTTCAACTTTGACTCCCAATGCAAGACATGTTCCAATGATTGTCTTTGCAACTGATTTCAATGATGTAGCATAAGATTTCTCTAGTTTAGTATTTGCAACTTTGATTACAGAATCAAGTGTCACATCTCCTGCCCATTCAGTACCAGATGCGCCAGATCCTTTCTGGATTCCAGCTTCCTTCATGATTAATGCAGCAGCTGATGGGATACCGATTTCAATTTCGTATTTTTTTGTATCAGAATCAACAATTACTGTAACTGGAACTTTCATTCCCTCAAAGTCTTTGGTTTTATCATTAATTGCTTGAATGACTTCCATGATGTTGACACCTAGTGGTCCTAGTGCAGGTCCTAATGGTGGACCAGCTGATGCTGCTCCGCCTGTTACAAGTGATGATACTTTTTGTTCTCCCATGTTAAATCAAACTCAAAATGAAAATTTAATCCTTCCTAACCCTCACTTGAGAGCTTTAGGTAGTTTGCGTCTACTGTTACTGGCAATTGGTATGATGCGTCAAGTAAAACTACGGTTGCCTCTTCCTTGTCGACATCAATTCTGGTGATTGTTGCCTTCATTCCCTTGAATGGACCTCCTGTAATTTCTACGACATTATCTACTGCTAATTGTGAAACTGTTGATTTCTTGATTAGGTATCCTTCGATATCTTTGAATTCTAATTCTCCTCTTAATTGACCGCGAATGTGTCTTACACCTTCAACTGCCATGTATGCATCACTGGGATTGATTGCCTCAATTACGACATATCCCTTGAGATTATCTACTAGTAATACTGATTGAATGTTAATTTGATTGGCATTGGCCTTTGCCTCTAATAATCTCATAACCACTTTTTCTTGTCCTCCAGTGGTTCTAATTGCAAACAAGTGTGATTTTATTTCCTCTGACAATTTTACCGTCCAAATGTTATTACCGAAAAGACAAACTGTATAGTAAATCCAATTAATCCGACTCCACCAATTCCCAATAATACTAGTCTTAGGTGCTGTTGGTACTCGTCTTTGTCTGGTTTTTTAGCCATTTTCATGGTATTTACCATATTCTTCAAAGTCTGCTTAGGGTTCATTGGTGGAAATTAATAGGGTGTCCTTATATTCCTTATCTCATGGAGCTACTAATTGCGTATCAAGATGACCCAGCTGGCCACAATATGGCAAAATTTCTTTCAAAGGAAATGACCAAAGACGGTGATGTCTTTCGTGGAAAATATTATGATTTACTAATCATTCCAACTCCTGCAATTTCAGCTGATTGGCTGGAAGAAAAATATGATTATGACGGATTTGTTTTTCTCTCAAAGCATGCAGCAGAGTCCGGACAGTTGGCACTGACTTGTCATAGTACAGGAAATTTCTCAGAGGCAAAGTTTGGAGGAAATGATAAACAAGTTGCAGTCCCACACCCTGATCTTCAAAAAGAATATCTTAAAACATTAAAGAAAAACCAATCAAAGTTTTCAGATTTTCAAATTACCATAGAGGCCACACATCATGGTCCTACTGCATTGAGAAAACCATCAATCTTCATAGAGATTGGAACTACTGAAAAACAATGGACTGATGAATCGCTGTGTCACTCTGTTGCATTATTGGTCCACCAGGTAATGTCAAAACCAATTCCTAAAAATCCAGCAGCTATCTGCTTTGGCGGAACTCACTATCCTTCAAAGTTTACAGATGAATTGCTAAATGGAAAATATGCCCTTGGAACTGTAATTCCAAAGCATGCACTAGAAAATCTTGACGCAGAACTTTTCTCTCATATTTTATCCCAAAACAAAATGGCAACTGCTGCACTACTTGATTGGAAGGGACTGGGCTCTGATAAACAAAAGATACTTGATTTGCTTGAAACAACGAGTCTTGAGGTCATCAAACTTTGAATCTTGAACAAAAGATTTACAAAAAATTACTACAAGTCCCTAAAGGCCAAATCACAACATATGGTGATCTTGCAAAAGCAGTTGGACTAAAAAATGGACAACGAGTTGTTGGGAGAATTATGAACAAAAACCCGTATCCTGTAATCATTCCATGTCATAGAGTTGTAATGTCTACAGGTAAAATTGGAGGTTATGCATATGGGGAGCACATCAAAGCCAAGATGCTAAGTGACGAAGGTATCAAGATTAAGAATGGTAAAATTATGAATTTAGAAAATACAGTTTATCGGTTCTAGTCTTTTCTCTTTTCTCTAATTTCATCCATGAGTAGTCTGAGATGTGCTTTGTTTCTAACGGTATTGCCGCCTACTTTTTTGTAGAGTTCCCAGAATTCAGGATTTGTCAAGTCCTTTCTGTCTTTTGCAATCTTTAGTAATCTTCTCAATGAACGAACTTTAGCAACATAAACTTCTTTTTTGCCAACTCTTGCACCCTTTCTGCCTTGTTTTGATCCTTGAGTTGTACCTCTCTTCTTTCTCTGGTCTTTTTTGAATTGTGCTCTTCCTCTTGATGTTCCAACAAATGGTTTTATCTTGATTGTATTTGCAGTGATGAGACTACGGATGTTTTCTCTAGTAATTGCATCTGCAATGTCATCTAGATGATCCGTATCAAATTTAATTCTGTGAATGCCGACACCTGTGACTCTAGCTGCGAGTCTCTTCTTAGCGTTAAGATTTACTACCACTTGCACTCACTCTCGCATTAAAAATTTTGAATTTGTTTTCAATTGCTTTTACAATTATTTCCTTTCTCTTTCTAGTTCCAACACTATGTCCGAATCTGACTCCGTCTTTTTTTGGATCTAGTTTTTCCAAGTCTGATAAATTGAATACTAAGTTATCTGTATATCCTGATGGATGCAATCCTCTTGCTTCTTTTGGTCCTCCGTATCCTACTTTGACTAGTCCAGGACGACCTCTACTTTTTTGTTTTCTCTGGTGGTGATCGATACCTTTTGGTTTTCTCCAGTTAGTCTGCAGTCTAACATAACGCCAGCTTTCTGGTCTTACAAATTCAGGATTGTGTTCTTTTACTTCCTTTCTCTTTGCAATCTTGTCCTTGTTGATAGGCATCAATTTGAGTCTTGAATTTTGGAATAAATACGTTCCTAGACAAAAAAATGATTTCATATAAGAAAAAGATAATAAGGAAACTTTAGGCGGATCGATATCTCATGAACCAGCCTGGGATTGATAGAATTATTTTTGGAGGCCAAATCCTCTGACCAAAGTCGTAGGTAATGCAGTTACTGACAAATTCACTGCTCAGCTAAAAGAGTTTGGAATCAATCCATCCAAAGTCCACAGAAATCTAAGCGTTGAGGAGATGGTCTCAATTGCAGTTGAGAGAAAAGAGGGGGTAGTAAATTCCACAGGCTCACTTTCAGTCAATACCGGAAAATATACTGGCCGCTCACCTGATGACCGATTTATTGTATTTGATGACAAAACCCATGATACCATTGATTGGGGTAAAATTAATCACCAATTCCCAACTGGCAAATTTGAGAAACTCTTGGAGAAAATGAAAAACTTTGTTGATAACAAGGAACTTTATGTTTTTGATGGCTTTGTTGGGGCAGACCCTGAAACCCGTTTACCAATTAGGGTGATAAATGATCATGTCTGGCAGAACATGTTCTCAAGGAATCTGTTTATCAGACCAACAAAAGAAGAACTTGAAAATCATGAACCGGAATTTACAATCTTGTGTATTAACGACTTTGTAGCAGATCCTGAAATTGATGGAACAAGAACTGATGTCTTTATCCTAATTGACTTGACTAGAAAAATTGTTTTGATTGGTGGGACAGAGTATGCCGGTGAAATGAAAAAGTCAATGTTTGGTGTAATGAATTTCTTATTGCCTGAACGTGGAATCTTCCCAATGCACTGCTCTGCAAACATTGGAGAGAAAGGTGACACTGCTTTGTTTTTTGGATTGTCTGGTACTGGTAAGACTACTCTTTCTGCAGATCCTAATAGAAAACTAATTGGTGATGATGAACACGGTTGGTCTGATAATGGAACCTTTAACTTTGAAGGTGGATGTTATGCAAAGTGTATCAATCTTAGCCAAGAAGCAGAACCTGAAATTTGGAATGCAATCAAACCTGGCGCAGTTTTAGAAAACGTAGTACTCAAAGACAATGTACCTGATTATGATGATAACTCATTAACTGAAAACACTAGGGTTGCATACCCACTTGACTTTATTCCAGGTGCAGTAATTCCAAGTGTCGGAGGAAATCCCAAAGTAATTGTATTTTTGACAGCTGACGCACTAGGTGTTTTGCCACCTGTCTCTAGATTGACAAAGGAGGGGGCAATGTTTCATTTCATGTCCGGATATACCAGCAAGTTGGCAGGAACAGAACGTGGTATCAAAGAGCCAAAATCTGTATTTTCTGAGTGCTTTGGGGCACCATTCATGCCTAGACCGGCCTCAGTTTATGCAAAATTGTTGGGAGATAAAATCAATCAGCACAATACTGTAGTCTATCTTGTAAACACTGGATGGTCTGGCGGCCCATATGGTGTAGGAAAACGAATCAAGATAAAGTACAGTAGAGCAATGGTTACAGCTGCACTTTCTGGCGCACTTGATATTGTAAAGTATCGTCATGATGATTTGTTTAATCTAGATATTCCAACTGAAGTGGAAGGTGTCCCATCTGAAATTTTAGATCCAAAAAATACCTGGACTGATAAGGACTCTTATGATTTGTCTGCAAAGAAACTAGCCCAGATGTTCACTGAGAATTTCAAAAAGTTTGATGGTGTCTCACCTGATATTATTGAGGCAGGTCCAAAACCACCCCTCTAGGTTATCTTCTTTTAATCAATCCAAAAATTCCAATAGCTGCCACTATTATTGCAATGATTCCAATCTGTTTTTCTGGAATGTCAAAGTCTAGTCTTTGAATGCCATCAGGAATTGTAGTGATATCGATTGTATTGTATGCACTAGTAGAGTTTTGATCCGTTCTAATTTTAGCTTCAATCCAGTACTCTGCATTCTCAAAGACATCTATTGTTGCCTTATTGTTTGGCAGCATGGTAGTTGTATCTACTCTGCCGTCTTTGCTGTTTGTCACTGATATTTTTGCAAAATTCCATTTCTCTGGATGATAAATATCAAAGATGAGTTTTTGATTTTGCTGAATTACCGATATCGACCCTTCAGTATAATGAACCAGTATTGGAATGGTGTAACGTGTGCCATCATGATGAATAATTATTTGTCCTTCATGTTCACCGAAATTTTCTCCAGTCATACTTAGTTTGAATTTCAAATTATCTTCTTCAAGATTATATCCAAACTGAATAAACTCTGGTCCTTCAAATTTTACATCCAAATCATCTAGGGTGCCATCAATGAGTTTTAGCTGTAATTGTTTTTCTGCAATGGTATCATCTGATGAAATGCTGATTACAAAATTAGGCGGCATTATGATTAGATTGGCCCCATATGCATTTTCAATATCAAGCCTTCCAGCCCCTGCATCATTTAGTGAGAATTGCTGGCCATAGGCATCAGATACAGGCTCAACTGTGGTCAGTAGTAGCGATTTTATCTCATGGTGGTGCAGTGATGGGTTTTTCTGGAGTAATAGTGCTGCTGCCCCACTCACATGAGGTGCGGCATAACTTGTTCCACTGGTGAAATTATACCCTGCATTACTTTGAGTGGTATTGATGTATGCCCCCGGTGCTACAAGTTCGGGCTTTAGGTAAAATGGTGAAACAGGACCTCGGGAGCTAAAGTGAGCTACAAAGTCTGGATTGTAAAACAAATGCATTGATGCATTGTTTTCATTTTTTATTGATTCGATAATCTCCAGACCTTCTTCTCTGTCAATTGATACTACTGGAATCTGGGGATTATAGTCTGAATCTGCAAAATCGTGAATTAATTCCCCAAGAAAAATTCCTGGGACATTATTGTACACTATCAAAGCTTTGGCTCCAGCATTTGCGGCATTATTCTCCTTGATTGAAAAATACAGCAATTCTCCCTCTACATCACTTCCTCTCTCAACAATTACTATCGCATCTTTGACATCAATTCCCTCAAAGTCTTTTAGTTTTCCATATCCTGCAAAAATTATTTTTCCAGTAATTGGACCGTTTAATTTTTCAGAGCCGACCATTGGGATTACTGTAAATGGTTTGTCATTTACTTCTAGAGTTGCCACCAAGCTTGAAGTGAGATTGTTATATGTTGCACCAACTGTAACTGAACCGTAATTTCTTCCGGGACTTCCAATAGTTTGAAATCCTGGACCGTCATTTCCAGCTGCAGTTACTACAAAGATCTCTTTTTCTAATGCAAGATTTACTGCGCGGTCAATCTTTGAATTTGTTTTGTTAACTCCCAAACTAATGTTGATAATGTCTGCACCATCTTCTACTGCTTTCTCAATTGCTCGAATAATAAGATCCGATGACACTCCTTCACCGTCTTCAGAAACTTTGTATGCAAGAATTTTGGCCTTTGGTGCAACACCTTTTGCTTGCCCATCAGCTGCAATCACTCCTGCAACTTGAGTGCCATGCCCATTCTTATCCAATGGAGGCTTATTCTCTTCAATGAAATTGTATCCTCCAATTACTTTGCCATCAGGTCCCCAGCCAAGTAAATCTGGATGGTTAAAATCTACGCCCGTATCTATTACTGCGACTTTGATTCCTGCCCCGTCAATTCCACCCATTCTTGGAATATCTGTTCCAATGAATGGAACGCTTTTGTCCAGATATGCTCGAATTTCGTCTTCTGCAAAAAAGAACCCTGAGAAAACAAATCCGACAGCAATTGCAAGTATTAATAAAAATGCTAGAAATTTCACAAATTTTTTATGCATTTTTACAAGTAAAAATGAATTGCTTCGTAAAGCAATAAATTGAATTAGGATCTCTTTGATTCTATGGGAAAATACACTCTTCCTGAAATGCCATATGCATATGATGCACTCGAACCTCACATTGACGCAAGAACAATGGAGATTCATCATACAAAACATCATCAAGCATACACTGACAAATTAAATGCAGCCCTTGAAGCATGTCCTGCTGATATTCAATCAAAAGACATACTTGAGATTCTAGCTGATATCAAATCAGTACCAGAAGCTCAAAGAGGTGCAGTTAATTTCAATGGTGGTGGATATGATAACCACAGGCTATTTTGGAACAACATGAAAGCAAACGGAGGCGGTGAACCAGGAGGATCAATTGCTGATGCAATTAACAGTTCTTTTGGAAGCTTCGCTGAGTTTAAGGAGAAATTTTCATCCACTACAGCAGTAATACAAGGCAGTGGTTGGGGATGGTTAGTTTACAACCCTTCATCAAGTAAGGTTGAATACAAATCAATGCCAAACCAAACAAGTCCAAGAACTGAAGGACTGGTGCCATTATTGGGCTGTGATGTTTGGGAACATGCATACTATCTAAACTACCAAAACAAAAGACCAGACTATATCGCCGCATGGTGGAATGTAGTAAACTGGGATGAGGTAGAATCTAGATTCTCCAAAGCAAAATAAAGTTCAATCTTTATTTTTTTCTTCATTTTCTATTTTTGATTTCTCTTTTACCCATGAATGAATTTATAACCTTCTGAGGGAGGTTGGTTGTAAATGAGTGAAGAGCAGGCAGAGCAATTAATGCAGCAAATGCAAATGCTTGAGACATATTTTTCTGATTTATCTCAAAGAGAGGGAACTTTCTACAGTATTTTGAGAGAAGCAACTGCTGCAATCGAATCAATCCAGTCACTTGGCAAAAGCCCTGAATCTGAAACTTTAGTTCCAATTGGAATGGGAACATATGTTCCAACAAAGATTTCATCAAATAGCAAAATCATTTTGAATATTGGGGCAGGAGTTGCAGTCGAAAAAGATTTTCCTTCAGCAATAAATTATCTTGAAGCAAGAATTAAAGAAATTGAAATTGCTTTGCAAGATACTTCTGCAAAGAAACAAGATGCAGCAAATAGGTTAGAGCAAGGAAAAGCCCAAATGAATCAAATGATGCAGGCAATGCAACAACCAAAATCGGGATAAACAATGTTTGATAAACTTCGTAGTGCATTTTCAAATGCAGCGAAAAGTCTTGGTGAAAAAGAACTTAGTGAAAAAGACATTGAAGATATTTTATTTGAATTAGAAATCTCTCTTATGGAGTCTGATGTTGCAACTGAAGTCATTGAATCAATCAAAGACGATCTTAAAACAAAACTGATTGGCTCCAAAGTCGATAAAAAAGAAATTGAAAAATTTGTCAAGGACAGTCTAATTTCTAGTATCTCTGCACTGTTTGATTCTGCAGGAACATATGATCTATTTGCAAAAATTGATGAAAAAAAGAAACAAGGAAAACCATTTTTAATTTTATTTGTTGGAATTAACGGAACTGGAAAAACCACATCTTTGGCAAAAATTGCACATCTGTTACAACAAGCAAAATATTCTGTTGTTGTTGCAGCAGCTGATACGTTTCGAGCTGGTGCAATTGAGCAATTACGGGAACACACGAATCGACTTAATCTGAAACTTGTTGCTCAGAACTATGAATCAGATCCTGCAGCTGTTGCAAGAGACGCAGTTCTTTATGCAAATTCCCATAGAACAGACTGTGTACTAATTGATACTGCAGGAAGAATGCAGACAAGCAAAAACTTGATGGAGCAAATTGCAAAAATCACCAAAGTTGTGAATCCTGATATGAAAATATTTGTAGGTGACTCTTTGGCAGGAAATGATACTGTAAATCAAGCACGAGAGTTTTATGAGCATGTAAAATTTGACGCGTCAATTTTGACCAAGAGTGATGCAGATGCTAAAGGTGGAGCAGCACTATCTATAGTAAAAATTACATCAACTCCTGTTCTCTATGTTGGAGTTGGACAGGAATATCCTGATCTGAAGGCTTTTGATAAGAAAACTTTTCTTGAAACCGTTTTTGGTTCATTAGATGATGTTGAGATAAAAAAAGACGCAGAACCAACACCAGAACCAACACCGGAACCAGAACCAACACCGGAACCAGAACCAACACCGGAACCAGAACCAACACCGGAACCAGAACCAACACCGGAACCAGAACCAACACCGGAACCAGAACCAACACCGGAACCAGAACCAACACCGGAACCAGAACCAACACCGGAACCAGAACCAACACCGGAACCAGAACCAACACCGGAACCAGAACCAACACCGGAACCAGAACCAACACCGGAACCAACACCGGAACCAACACCGGAACCAACACCGGAACCAACACCGGAACCAACACCGGAACCAATTTCTTCTGATGATCCATTTGATGGAATCAAAGATGATGACATTGCAACTTATTCAGATCTGTTTGATGTCCCACCACCTGAAAGAGACAGCGAAGCAGTACTGCTTGGAAATAAAATCCGTCAATGGATCAAAGACGGCAGGCCTAAACCTGGACAATCAAAAGATGAACCTGAAGACAAGCAAGATGAGATTTCAGATGATGATGTACAAAAACATGATAAAGAAGAAAAATCTAAAAAGAAGCGAGGTATGTTTGGATTCTTTAAGAAATGAAACTCAAAACAAAAAACTTACTCACTTTAGCGGAACTATCCCCAAAGGAATTTTTAGGATTAATTGATGAATCAATCAAACTAAAAAAACAACTCAAACAAGGAACATCCAAACCTGTTTTAAAAAATAAAACCCTGGCAATGATATTTCAAAAGCCATCAACTAGAACTCGTGTGAGTTTTGAAACAGGAATGTTTCAGCTAGGTGGACACGCAATTAATTTATCAGCAAATGACATGCAGCTATCCCGCGGAGAGTCAGTTGAGGATACTGCAAAGACCCTATCACGATACACTGATTGCATTATGGCCCGAGTCTACTCTCATGACTTGCTAGAAAAATTATCTGAATACTCTGATGTTCCTGTAATTAACGGACTCTCTGATTCATTTCATCCATGTCAAATCTTGGCAGACTTTATGACCATTAAAGAAAAAAAGAAAAAACTCAAGGGATTAAAGATTGCCTGGGTAGGTGATGGAAATAATGTTTGCAACTCTATGATTTATGGCGCAGCACTATCTGGAATAGATATGTCAATTGCAACTCCAAAAGAATTCCAACCTGACAAAGGTGTTGTAAAGGACGCAAAGAAATCAACTGAGATTGAACTAACTGCCGATCCACTTGTTGCAACAAAGAACGCAGATATTGTAGTTACTGACACATATTCTTCAATTCACAACAGTGATCCTAAAAGAATAAAAAAATTCCTCCCAAAATATCAAGTCAATCCAAAACTAATGACGTCTGCAAACACTAATGCGATCTTTTTGCATTGTCTTCCAGCTAAACGAGAACAAGAAGTAACATCATCTGTAATTGATGGAAACCAATCTGTTGTTTGGGATGAGGCAGAAAATCGTCTACATACACAGAAGGCTTTGCTTGCCGCCCTAATTCGCGCTTAACGTATATAAGAGCAGATTCAAACTCGGTTTCTATAGATGGCCTATTCGAAAATATTACGTAGACTTAGAGAGGAAAAGACCAATTACAAAAAACGTGGCACCATGTTGATGGGTAAACACGATTTTATCACTGTAAATATTACTAATGAAAATACCCAAGTCCAAATTCTAAAGCCTGGAATGGAAGGCGATAAAGTAGTAGCATCTGCTCACTCTAGATATCTCCTTGAGAAAGGATGGAAGGGTTCTAGAAAAAGTGTACCTGCAGCATATCTTACTGGATATTTGGCAGGAAAGAAAGCACTTGGTAAGGGTGCAAAGGATGCAATTCTTTACACTGGAACAAGACGCTATACCCAAAGAATGGCAGCAGCACTCAAAGGAGTTGTTGATGCTGGAGTACAAGTACCAGTAAACGAGGAAACTTTCCCACCAGAGGATAGAATTAACGGTGAACATCTTACAGTAAAAAACGAAGTATCTAAAATGAAATCCACAATCGACAGTGAGGTCAAGTAGACATGAGCCAAGCTGCACAATCTAAAGGTAAACCAGGTCAAAGAGGACGAGGTCCACCAATTTATGGCAGTGGCCCACCAGGTGGAGTTAAAGGCGGAGACCGTCCAAGAAGACCAAGAAGAGAACCAGAAGAAGAAGTTTGGGTTCCAAAAACAATCTTGGGACAAAAAGTCGCATCAGGAGAAATTTCATCTCTAGAAGAAATTATAGAATTAGGATTAAGAATTCAAGAGTCAGGAATTATTAAGAAACTATTGCCTGACTTGAAAAGCGAAGTAGTAGATGTTGGTATCATTCAAAAAATGACTTCAAACGGACAGTCAACTAGATTCAAAGCAATTGTTGCTGCTGGAAATGAAAACGGTTACTTGGGAATTGGCCAAGGAAAATCAAAACAGATGAGAATTGCAATTGAAAAAGCAACCAGTCAAGCATACCTAAATGTTAATCCAATCAAACTAGGATGTGGCAGTTGGGAATGCAGATGTGATCAAAAACATTCAGTCCCATTCAAAGTAAAGGGAAAAGGTGGTAGTGTTACAATTGAAATTATTCCTGCACCTAGAGGACTAGGACTTGTTGCAGGTGGTAAAATTAAACGATTATTGGAATTAGCTGGTCTCAAAGATGCATGGACTACTGCAAAGGGCTCAACTCCTACCATGAACTCTACTTCTAAAGCAATTCTGGACTGTCTAAGACAGACATTTAGTCAAGGTTGATAGAAAATGGCAAATGCATATCTTGTTGTTAGAATTAAAGGCCAAGCCGATTGTCCCTACTGGGCAACTCATACAATGACTCTACTAAAATTAGATAAAAAATACCGTGCAACAATCTTGCCTGCAAAAGAAAACACCTTAGGAATGCTAAGAAAAGTACAGCACTATGTTTCTTGGATTGAACTTGACGCATCACTGGCAAAAGAACTCATTGACAAAAAAGCAAGAAAAGGCGGTTATCAAAAAATTACTCCAGAAGATCTTAAGGAACTAGGATTTGCAAGTTCAGATGAATTAGGAACTGCATTGGCAGAAGGAAAAGCTACACTATCAAAATTAAAACCACTAAAGCCATGGTTTGCTTTGGCTCCTCCAAAACTTGGATTCAAAAGAAGTACAAAGAGACTTTATGGAAACAAGGGTATACTTGGACAAAACAAAGAACTTGACACAATCGTTAGGAGAATGATTTGAGATGGCAACAAGATTAAGAAAAACTAGAAGACTCAGAGGCGGAAGACACATGGGATGGGGACAAGTAGGTCAACACCGCGCAAGTGGTCACAAAGGTGGTCTTGGAGTTACAGGTATGCTAAAGCATCATTGGAGTTCTACTTTAAAATATGAACCAGATCATTATGGTCATGAAGCACCTAAACGCCCTCACCCAAATATTACAAAAACATGGACTAGCATCAGAGACATTGATGACTTGTTCTTAAAGTTCGGTAAAGAAGAAGGAGGAAAGAAAATCGTAGACCTTACAAGTGCAGGATACGAAAAACTCCTTGGTGGCGGAAAAATAGCAAATGCCTATTCCGTCAAAGTAAAACAATTCACTGCAACTGCAGAAGAAAAGATAAAAGCTGTTGGGGGAGAGGTGTTATCCGATAATGGCTGAGGGTACTATTACTAGTGTTATTCGAAAAATAGTTTTCAAAGCAGAACCTTATCTTCCTCAAGTTCCAAAACCAAAAAAGAAAATTCCACTCCCAACCCGACTGTTGTGGTGTGGAGTAGCATTACTAATTTACATGATAATGGGTCAGACTCCATTATTTGGCGCAACAGCCCCACAGTTTGACTTTTTAGCCTTTGCCAGAGTAATTTTTGCATCACAACAAGGAACTCTTGTTGAATTAGGGATTGGACCCATAGTTACTGCTGGACTCTTAATGCAATTGCTGAGGGGTTCGGACATTCTAAAATTTGATTTCAAAAAACCTGAAGAGAGAGGAATCTTTCAGACAGCAACTAAAATTGTAACCTACATTGTAATTGTTGCAGAATCTATTGTATATGCAATTGCAGTATATGGACCAGGAGTAACAGAGCCGTACTTTTTGTATGTCATGATAGGGCAGCTGATGGCCGCGTCAATCATTATCATGTTCTTAGACGAATTAATTCAGAAAGGATGGGGTCTGGGTAGTGGAATCAGTCTTTTCATTATGGCAGGTGTCGCGCAACAAATTCTTTGGAGTTTGTTTAGTCCGTTACCTGCAGGTGATGGAGGAACGATTGGTATCATTCCATATCTTGGTCAATCAATAATGGGTGGCGATTTGTCAAATGTTTTCTTCCGTTCGAATCAACTTCCGAGTGTCTTTGGTATATTCCTGACGGCTGGAATTTTGTTAATTCTTGTATTTACACAAGGAATGAAAATTGAAATTCCAATTGTATCTACAAAATACAGAGGTTTCTCTGCTGTTTACCCTATCAAATTGATGTATGTTTCAAACATCCCAGTAATTTTGGCATCCGCCCTTACGGCAAATGCTGTTTTCATTTTCCAAATGTTGTGGGCAAACATGAACCCGCGGAATAATAATTTCTTCATGAATTTTGTTGCGCAGTTTGACCCGACGAGTCCATCTACTCCTATAGGTGGTGTAATCTACTATATCACCCCTCCAAGAGGTTTGGATGTTGCAGCATTGGATCCAATGCGTGCAGTAGGATATGTACTATTTATGATAGGAATTGTAGTTGTGTTTGGAAGACTATGGGTAGAGCTTGGTGGTTTGTCACCAAAAAGTGCAGCTCAGAACTTACTTGATGCTGATGTACAAATTCCTGGATTTAGAAGATCAAACAAACCAGTTGAAGCATTACTGAACAAATACATTCCATCAGTTACAATTATTGGCTCTATGATTTTGGGTCTGCTAGCAGGTGTGTCTGATGTACTTGGTGTATTTGGTTCTGGAATTGGAATTTTACTTATGGTAGATATTCTCATCAACTATTACACACAGTTAGTAAGAGAACAAGTAGAAGTCGTCATGCCGCGTTTGGGTGCTTTACTTGGAAGGAAATAAGAGAATTATCCTTGTAGGAATTCCAGGTGTAGGAAAAACTACTATTTTAAAAAAAATGGTAGATATTCTAAAGGATCATAACAAAACTGTTCATGTGGTAAGTTTTGGAACTTTGATGTTTGAAGTTGCAAAAGAAAATGGTCTCAAAGATAGAGATGAACTCCGACATTTGCCTGTAGATCGACAACAACATCTTCAAAAACTAGCTGCTGAAAAAATTGCAGCATTTGATGAACAAGTAGTAATTGTAGATACTCATGCCTTTATCAATTCCCCTGAAGGCTACTATCCTGGATTGCCTGAACATGTATTGAAAATTATCCAACCTACCAACTTTGTTTCAGTTTCAGCAAAGCCTGAAGAAATCTACAACAGACGAATGACAGATGAAACACGAAATCGTGACAAAATTACATTATTAACTATCAATAAAGAACTAGATATTCAATCAGCAATGATCTCTGCATGTACTGTACTTACAGGCTCACCTGTAAAACATATTCTTAATAGAGAAGGAAAGATTGATGAAGCCATAGACAAAATAATTAATGCACTAGGACTGTAAAAAATGGACTTAAACTTTATTCTACTATTTCTCGACTCAATCCCCCTACAATTTGATATTTTTGGTGGTGATGGAAGACAAGCACTTGGTAGTGATGATCCAATAATCAAGGGACTGATTCTTTCAATGTTTGCAGTTACTGGATTTGGAATTTTATTGAATATCTTCAATGCCGGAGTTAGAAAGAAGATGGTAGACCAAACAAAGCTAAAGCGAATCATGAAAGAAACTCGTGCATGGCAAAAAGCAAGAATGGCTGCCATGAGAGCAAAAGATACTGCAAAAGCAGCTGAACTTGGAAAAAAATCTGCATACATGAACAAAATGTCAATGGAAATGATGCAGATGAATATGCGTCCAATGATGATAACTTTTGTACCTTTAATTTTGATATTTTATCTCGTACTGCCTCAATTGTTTTCTTACACTGTGGCACTATCCCCAATCCCCCTAAATGTAATCCCTGGTGAATTCTTCCAACTAACATGTACGGCTGAGCATGCAGCTATAGAAGGTGATCCTTGTTTTGGTCAAGAAAATTCTCTGTATCTCTGGGCTTGGTACTTCCTTTCATCTATTGCATTTAGTGGCATTATTATGAAACTGACGAAAACCTCTATGGATCTCAGTTGACAAAATCTATAGTAATTTCTGGCCCTCCTGCAGTAGGTAAAACAACTGTTGCCAAAGGATTGGCAGAAGAATTTCAACTAGAGTATCTTAGTGGTGGTGATGTCCTAAAAGAGATGGCAATAGAAGAAGGATATCATTCAGATGGTGATGATTGGTGGGATACGAAAGAAGGAATGAGTTTTCTCAATAAACGAGAAAATGATTCAAAATATGATAGAGCCCTGGATGAAAAATTAACTGCACTCTTCAAGAAAGGTGGCGTTGTAATCACTAGTTACACTTTACCATGGTTAATCTCAGATGGAATTAAAATTTGGCTTGAAGGCTCACATGAAAGCAGTACACAAAGAATGCAAACAAGAGATAACATGAGTCCACAAGAAGCATATGAAATTACAAAAGAGCGATTTGACAAAAATAAGGCATTGTACAAAAAACTTTATGATTTTGATTTTGGTGAGGATAAATCTGTGTTTGATTTAATTATTAATACCGATCATCTGTCTGCCCAACAGGTAATTGATGTTGCAAAAGAAACTGTGAGAAAATTACTATGACATTAAAACAACTTGAAAATCTAGTTGAAATTGATCAAGACATCACTGATGATTCTTTTGGAACCTATTATGACAAACGTTCACTTGAACAATTACTAAACTATGGCATCATTTTATTGGATAAACCACCAGGTCCTACAAGTCATGAAACAGTAGCATGGGTGAAAAGAATTTTGAAACTACCTAAAATTGGTCACAGCGGAACCCTTGATCCACAGGTTTCTGGAGTACTTCCTCTTGGATTAGGTGAGGCAACAAAAGCATTGGGTGTTTTATTGTTGGGTCCTAAGGAATATGTTGCATTGGGACGTGTACATTCACTTCCATCAAAAGAAAAGCTATCTGAAATAATTGAATCATTCAAAGGTGAGATATTTCAAAAACCCCCACAACGTTCAGCAGTTGTAAGGCAAACAAGAACTAGAACAATTTATGAATTTGAATTAATTGAGCAAAAAGAACGGTTGCTTCTTACTCGCGTGTTATGTGAGGCTGGAACCTATATTAGAAAATTATACTACGATATTGGAGAAATTCTAGGACCTGGAGCTACCATGATTGAGCTTAGAAGATCTAGGGTGGACCAATTTTATGAAACTGATGGTCTAGTTACCCTTCATGAATTGGCAAATGCATTTGCACTATGGGAAGAAAACAAAGATGAAACAAGATTGATGAAAATGATAAAACCTGTTGAATATGCACTAAGTGAATTAAAATCCGTAGTAATTCGTGATTCTGCAGTAGATGCAATGTGCCATGGTGCTCAGCTTGCAATTCCTGGAATTTTAAAAATTTCTCAAAATCTCAAAAAAGGTGATCTTGTTGGAGTTTACACTCAAAAAGGAGAAGCAGTAGCATTGGCAGAATCTACAATGTCTGAAGAAGAGATTCGTGATGCCGCAAAGGGATATGCATTTGAAACAAAGAGAATCATAATGGCTCCAAACACATATCCTAAAAAATGGAGAACAAAGCCTACACATCCAAAGGATTAACTAAAACAATTATTCTAAAGCCATGTTAGCAAAAAGTCTTGTAATTTTTATTGCAATAGGAGTAGTCTCGGGATTTGCATATGGTGTTTATTTGATGGATTTTAAAAGTACACATCAACTAGTGTATGTTGATGATCCATCGATTTCTTTAGTTACTGAAAAATTTGATTTTAAAAAAGGTGAAGAGATTAAAATCCGAATTGTAAATTCTGGAACAACTCCGATAACTTTTTCTGATACATCATATGGTCTTAGAATTACTGGACTGTCAGGAATATTGATGTACTCACCAACAAGTGTACAAGTTGTTTCCACTCTTGAACCTGGTGATGAAATTGAATTCTCTTGGGATCAAATCAAAAATGATGGTGATGTTGCTTTGGAAGGATTGTACAAAATATCTGCAAAGGGACTAGATGATAAAGGAGATCAAGTAGAGAAATCAACTACTGTTACAATTTGGAAGTAGGATTTCAAAAGTAACATAATTTATAATCGCATTTTACCGAGTACCCTTGTCGTTAGACTTGTGCCGGGGTCGCCTAGCCTGGTAGGGCGCGCGCCTGGAAATTGTTAAACCATAAAGCGCGTTCTCGCAAGGGAACGGGAGTTCAAATCTCCCTCCCGGCGCCATCTATTTTATTCTAAATTCTACTATTTTGCTCTGTAATTGATGCGTATTGGAAGCAATAGACAATTTACCAAAATCACCGATCAAACACTAGGATATTTTTTACAACATGCTAGAATGTATGAAAATTTAGATAGTATATTTTTTTGAAGAATTTTTAATAAAATTGTTTTATAGTAATTTATCCATTTTATTTTGTGTCAATACGCAAGCCTGTAATTAGAAAACCCAAAGTCCCAAAAATAAAAAAACCATTAATTTCTAAACGTAAACGTATTGTTAAAAAATCTCCATCTCTTTCATTAGGTAGAGTAAAAACAAAAATTACTCCTAAAAAACCAGTTTTACACAAAAAAACTACAACTAAAACAGCTCTGGGAACTTGTTATGTTGAAAAAAATTGTAAAGGTGTCATTGCAAGAAAAGTAACAAAGGCACAATGTAAAAGCCAAGGTGGAAAAAGTTGGAAGAAATCTGGTGGAACATGTGAAAAATTATAATTTAACAAAAATATCGATCAATTAAAAATAATATCTTCTAAATAATTTTAAATTTATAGTAAAAATCTTTGAGTTGACCTGAAAAATTTCTGACGTACATGCTATTTAGTTTACTTTATTTTGGGATTAATCATGGCAGCAAGAAAACGAACAGCCAAAAGAAAACCAACTAGAAGAATCAAAAAGGCTGTAAGAAAAACTACTAGCAAAGCAAAGAGAACTGTCACAAAAGGCAAGAAAGCTGTGAGAAAAGTTAAACGCACAGTAAGTAAAGCAAAGAGACGAGCTCAACTAGTAGCTAACAAAAGAAAAAGAGAACTTCAACAAGCAGATAACAAGATCAAAAGCATGAAGAAGGCTCTAAAAACTGCAGAAAAATCTGCTCGCAAAAAGAAAGCAAATTATCAAAAAGCATTGAAGAAAGCTACAAACACTAAATGATTTTGATATTGCATTCTATTTTTTCTTAATTAATTTTTTAACTATTTACCGCTATGGTTTAAAATGTTAATTCACTCTAACTATTCCCTGACTAATCAAAAACTCAATCCCTTTCACAAAATCTCTCTCAGAAATCAGACCTTCTGACCACCAACCAGCATTATTTTTTACCCAAATTGGAATATCTTGAGTTTCTGTAGGTGCTGATTCTGTTACTGTGACACTTAGAATTTTTTCTTTAATTAGAAATTGAATGGATTGAACAAATTCTTGATCGCCTACTATTCCTTCTGACCACCAACCAGCATTATTTTTGATCCATGAGGGAACTTGTGTGGTAAATTCCTCTTCTTGTGGTGACTGAGTTATTTCAAAATCATATTTTGATGTAAAAAACTCTGCAAAATTTTGTGAGTTTTGACCAGTTAGAATTAATTTTAATTGGTATTTGTCATTAGTTGGAATCAAAATTGATTCTTGAATTACTCCGTGTTGGGCTAAAATTCCAAGATGCTCTTGTGAATCACCGATATTTGACCAAATTTCCTTCCCTGATGAATCTATGATACTATATGCAAACAGTATATTTTCTGCGGGGTTTCTATTTTCATCAAAAAACGAAAATATGAATGGAATTTTTTTACCTGCCTCTAACTTTGAATCCCATGAGACACTTGCAGAAAAATCATTCTCAAAATTAAAATCCATGTTATGGAGATTTATTGCGTCTCCTGATACAATCTCTACTTTTAATGAATGATCTGAACTGTGTTTGTTTTCTACTGTTACAAGTTCTTCTTTGGGAATACTAAACTTGATGATATTTTCAGTCGGTGCAGAACTATCAAATTCAATTAATTCATTTTGTAGTTTCACTCCTTCTACAAATACTTCGATATCATATCCTTGCTTGAATGACAGAAAATCTTTTTGCATGATGATCAACTGCTTTGTATGATCATCATGGTGTTGGACATGTTTGTCACTTAACTGTAATTCATATGATATCTTTGGTGTTGTTTCATCAAAATTAAAATTGGAAATTTCACTATCATATGATTTAATTTTTATGGGAAATTCTTGAGCATTTGCAGTTTTAATTTGAAATATTTCTTGCTGTGGAATGCTTACAAAAGTATCAAAAAGAATATCTTTTACTGTCATTGTCTTGGGATTTGTTGCACCGACAATTGATACTTTGACATTGTATTGCCCACTTTTATCAAAAACAGGTCCTTGAATTACTGGAATTGACTCTCCTCTTGCATAGTAGGCACCTGCAATGGCGTGTTTTTCACCGTAATACTTTGTACATTTCCAAAGTTCTTTTTCTTGACAGTCAGTTTTTGGTTTAATTTCTAAATCTAGTTTACCGTCATCATCAAAAAAATATTCATTTGCAACAAGATTGTCTTCATGAAAAATTTGAACACGATATGTCACACTTTTGATGTTTGTATTGGTATCACTATCAAAGAATCTGATTGACAGGTTTGGATTTTTGGTTTCTGAAGATGAATAATCCACAGGAGTTAATATTGTGCTTAATGAAACTTTTAATCCGTCAAAATCAACTGGTGGCGCTAAAGACCCTGAATGATGTTGTGCATATGCAGGAGAAAATGTAACTAGAAACAAAATGGCACATATGCCTAAAATCCACTTCTCAATCATGATTTTAGATATTTCAAAGTTCTTAAAATACAATTGTAAATTTGGACTTGGTTAGGGCTTTGTAGTTAAAAGATGACAATGAGATTCATGATGAATGGTGTTTATAATGTCATCATACATTGACATTTCTACCATGGATAGTTTTGGATAGTCTACAATTAAGAGATCAATTTTGTTAACCTTGACATAATCAATAACCCAATGTGAAATAGAATCAGTTAACGCAAATTTTGTTTTAACGTTAATCCCTTGCTCTTTGGCAATTTTTTTCCATTTTTCTAATTCTGCCTTTAATTTGGAAATCTGCTGTTGAGCGACTTTTTTATCTGATTTTGTTTCAAAAAAATACAACTTTGGTTGAATTTTATACATGCATTCAATGATTGTTAAATCCGAACCGATTTTTTTTGCTAGCTCTAGTCCTACATCAAATGATTTTTTTGTGTGGGTAGGAGTGATAATTGCAACTGCTATATTTTTGAAAATCTTTGACATTGTATATTCTAAGTATTGTTCTTGTTATTCAAGTATTAAATTATTTGATTTACATATAATCATCCAAAATAATGATGATTCTATATGTTTAACTAAAAGTTTGATAAAGTTTTGACTATCTCTCTAATTTCTCAATAATCTCAGAAAATTTCCATGGGCCACATTGGGCATCAAGATCTTCACTCTGGAATAACCCATTCTTATTTAGATGACTAATGATATGTGATGCAAATGGCAATGCTCCGGTTGCTCCCGGTGAATTATAATTTAGAATATGAAATGATGTATCATCATCAATTAGAATTACATCTGGCACAAATTTTCCATTCTCATCGATTACTGATGATCTAATCCCTGCAGTCCCTTTTTCTGTTATCCTATCGGCATCGATCTTTGGTAGAAATCTTTTCACTCTATCAATCATTGCTGATTTTGACATTGATGATTGAATCTCATTCATTGCCAACTCTTGGAATTGTTTGTCAAAAATTGCTTTTCTTGCACCAGAACCTAGCATCTCCAGCATCTTTGGAATAAACTCCTTGATGTTTTCTGTTTTATTGTATCCGTATGGACTAAACACAGGAACTGCATTTGGACCAATCTCACAACTTCCATCAACTCTGATTATCCAGTGAGGATCTAAAAATGGATAGTCTGGAAATTCTGGAACAGAGTACACACTTGTTTTAGTCAAGTTGTTGTATTCTTTTGGGGCTCTCCAATATTCTCCTCTAAAATGAACATCGGTGAGTTTTTCTGCTAGTCCTGCATCATGTGCTATGTTTATTGCCTCCCCTCCTGCAGCATTAATTAGAAATTTTGCAAATATTTCATACTCGCCATCTAGTGTGATCTTCCATTTTCCATTTTCTTTTTTGATTTTTGTTACCTTTGTGTCTAAAATGAATTTGGTTCCACTAGCTTCACTGTCTTTCATTACAGAGTCTGTGAATATTGAATAGTCAGTTGATCCATCTTTGTAAACATATAGTGCCGACTCACATTTTATTTCTGGTTCTATTTTTTTTAACTCTGCACTATTCATTAGTTTGATATCTTTATCTTCTAACCCGTTTTGTTTACCCCACTTTAGATATTTCTCAAGAACTGAGTTACCTTTTTTATCCAAAGCAACTTCTATCACTCCATCTTTTTTGAAAGGCAAATTTCTTAATTTAGAATATTCCTCCCACATCTCAAATCCATGAAAAGCAGCTTTTGCGAACAATTTCTTCTTTTCAGGATTGTACAAATATGGTGCATGAACTTTCCCGGTGTTTCTCCCACTGGTATGAAATGCTACATTATGCTCTTGCTCAATTACTACAATTTTTTTTGATTTGTTTAGATGTGATAGAAAATATGAGATAGATGTTCCAAGAATACCGCCACCGATAATTACTACATCAAAGTTATGTGCCATTGACCATAATTTGATACATTTTTCTCAATAATAAATCGAATCTATGATAATTAAGATTAATATCCAATAAAATTTCAATTAAACTTGTGTTACCTGATAGATGCTCAGTAATGGAAGAGGGAAAACAATGCGTTAATCCACCAGAATTTATTGTATCTATTGTCGCAGATCAAGATGAATACATGTTTGGAGTCACATGCCAAAAACACAAGCATATAGTTTCAGGCAAAATCGGTATGCTTCAAAATGAAGGAAAAATCCTTGATGGCAAAATTATCTTTTCACCTGTAAAAGCAGTTGGAACTGATTGCATACATGGCGATTCAGACGATTTTGTTCAAATTGACATGAAACCTTCTAAAAATTGAAATAATTTTGTTTTGAATAGATTATGATGCTTTTTGATTTATTGTCTGATATAGTTGCAAATGATGATGTTTTACTGATTGTAAAAAATAATGGTGCCACAAGTGAAACTCGAAGTAATTCACTTGGTATTAGACAAAAAGACAAATGGATTACTATTGGAGACAATGATGGCCCTGCTCACATGCATGTAAATTCTAAAATAATAAAATCTGCAGAATTTATTCAGCAAGTAAATCCTGAACGAACTAGTTTTAGTGTGCAGTTCTTTGATGAACATGGAGAACGTGTTTTAGCTGCATTTTTTACAAAAATGTATGATGAGTCTAAAGAACTAATTCCTGCAAGAAAAAACGCATATGATGCACTAAACCAAAAATTCTCGTCCAAAATTAAATTTTAAAAAAAACCTTGTCTGAAAAAGACAAGGAGAAAAAATACTATTCTGATTCTTTTTTCTTCTTTTCTTTCTCAGATTGTAATTTAGCTAATTCTAATTCTTCATTAGTATGTTTGAATTTTTTCAATCTAATATTATGTCATGATTTGAATATAAAAACCGCACATTGTTTTAGATGATCACTCAAGCGTAAAAATCAGTATCCTACTGAATAGATCGGCTTTTTTCCATTCATTCCTAGATTCAGATTTTTGACAGTAATTTGAGCCATTTTGGCCCTAGTTTCTTTAGTTGAACTGCCAATGTGTGGTGCAAGGGCAACATTTTGTAATTTCATTAATGGATTTTTTGGATTCATTGGCTCTTCTTCAAAAACATCTAGTCCTGCACCTGCAATGATATTTTTCTTGAGCGCTACTGCAAGTTCTTTTTCATTTACAATTTTTCCTCTTGCAGTGTTGATTAAAAATGCAGATTTTTTCATTTTTCTAAAAACTTTCATGTTAAACAAGTGATTTGTCTCCTTTGTGTGTGGAACATGAATTGATATTACATCGCTCTGTGTGATTAATTTTTCAAAAGAGACATATTTTGTCCCCAATGTTTTTTCTTTGGATTTTGAGATGCGATTTCTGTTGTGATAAATAATTTTCATGTCAAATGCTTTTGCTCGTTTTGCGAGAGTTTTCCCGATTCTCCCCAAGCCTAAAATACCGAGAGTCTTTCCTTGTAAATCTACTCCAACATAATCATGTGCCCCGTAGATTACTTTCCATTTACCTCCACGGATTATTCTATCGCCTTCAGAAACTCGTCTTAATACATCTAGCAATAAAGTAAATGCCAAATCTGCTGTTGCATCAGTTAGTACTTCTGGTGTGTATCCGACACGAATTTTCTTTTTCTTGGCATAACTGACATCAATATGATCAAAGCCTACGCTATAGGTACTGATCACTTTTAGATTCTTTGCTAAATCAATAGTCTCTTTACTGATTTTATCATATGGAAAGCAAATCAGTCCATCTGCTTCTTTTATTTTTGATCGAAGCTTTGTTTGAGGAATCGGAATTTTTCCAGAATGAACTTCTACCTGATATCTTTTCTTTAATTCCTTTAAAGCAAAACCATGCAAAGTTCTCGTAAGGAAGACCTTATTTTTCATCAGTCTTGAGATTCATCTCAAACCATTTATACGATTTCTTTCTAAATGACTCATGTCTTCTAAAGCAGAAGAAGAAGAGGAAGATTTTGCCATTTGTGTAGAGTGTGGTAATTCTATTGACAAATGTGGGTGTGTATGTCCTTATTGTGGAGAACGCGATAAATGCGAATGTGCATTGTTTGATGCAGCTACTGGGGGTTGATCATTTTGATAATACAGAATATTATACTGAAAAGATGGGGTAATTTACTGTGAGCACAGCTGATTTTACCTGGTTGATAGGTGGTCCACAAGGCAGTGGCGTAGAGTCTGGTGCTAATATCTTCTCCAAAGTTTGCGCTGAGATGGGATACCAGATATTTGGTAAAAGAGAGTTTTATTCTAACATTAAAGGTGAGCATAGTTACTTTACAGTTCGAATCTGTGATAAGAAAATTAATTCTAACATAAATGATGTGACCCTAATGGTATCTTTTGATGCTGAAACCATCTTTCGTCATTATGATGAAGTAGTTTCTGGCGGTGGGATAATTTATGATTCTGATCTAGAAAAATCAAAAACTGATGATGTTAACACACTTGATGGACCGTTCAAAGAAAGATTGCACAAAGAATTAGAATCAAAAAATAAACCATTTACAATTGCAGGAGTTTTAGAGATTGCAAAAGAAAAAGGAGTTACACTTTATCCAGTTTCTTTCAAATCAATTTTAACTACACTTGCAGAAGAATTAGAAAATCCTAGACTGAAAGGATTAGTTAGAATGTTTAATGTGATTGGTGTTGCACTGTCTTTGGGATTGGTAAAGATGCCTCCTGATTCACTGAATAAAACTATTGGAGATATCTTTGCAAAAAAAGCAGAGATTGCAAAAATTAATCAAGAAACTGCAACCTACTCGTACAATTATGCAGCAGCAAAGTTTGAACCATTTAATCACTTACTTCCTGGCACTGAAAAAGAACCTGACACAATTTTAGTTCAAGGATTTCAAGGAACTGCATTAGGTAAGATGGCATGTGGTTGTAGAATGCAACCTTACTATCCAATTACACCGGCTTCTGATGAATCAGTATTTCTTGAAACAAATGAAATTGTTGAGGTAAGCGGTGCTAGACCGGGCTCAACTGCAGTAATTCAATGCGAAGATGAAATCGCTGCTATGGGAATGACAATTGGTGCTGCATTGACTGGAACACGTGCTGCAACATGCACATCTGGTCCAGGATTTGCATTGATGACTGAAATGTTGGGGTGGGCTGGAATGAATGAGGTTCCAATTGTAATTACAAATTACCAAAGAAGTGGCCCTTCAACTGGACTTCCAACAAGACATGGTCAAGATGATTTACTCTTTGCAGTATATGCCGGCCATGGAGATTTTCCAAAGATTGTTTATGCGTCAGGTGACATTGAGGAGAGCTTTTACGATACTGGCAACGTCTTTAATTACGCAGATATCTTTCAAGTTCCAGTAATTCACATGATGGATAAATTCCATGCAAGCTCTGTAATTACTTGCAAAAGATTTGATCCTACAAAAATTACAATCAATCGAGGTAAATTATTAGAAAAAATAGAAGGTGAGTATAGGCGTTTTGCATTTACTGATGATGGGATTTCTCCTCGTTCTAGACTTGGAATGGATAATGGAATCTTTTGGAATACAGGTGATGAATCAGATGAATTTGGTCACATTACAGAAGATCCAATTTTACGTGTAAAAATGATGGATAAAAGAATGTCTAGACTAGATTTAATTCTAAAAGAGATCCCCCAATCAGAACAAGCACTGTCATTTGGAGTTGAAGAGCACACAATCATTTCATGGGGTTCTGCCAAAGGTCCTATTCTTGATGCTATTGACATGCTAAAAAAAGAAGGAATCTCAATTGGGTATGTTCAAATCAAACTGATGAATCCATTCCCAGCTGATTATGTTACATCACTACTCAAGGATGCCAAGACAATAATTGATGTTGAAGCTAATCATTCTGGGCAACTAGGAAAACTATTCAAACAAAATGTAGGTCGTGACATTGATTACTTCATCTTAAAATACTCTGGTAGAGCCATGACTAGTACTGAAGTTTATGATTCACTTAAAAAAATCGTTGAAGGAAAAGCTGACAAACGGGAGGTTTTAATGCATGGCGCTTAAACTTGCTGACTACAAAACAGATGTACACAATGACTGGTGTCCTGGATGTGGGGATTTTGGAATTGTAAATGCTATACAGATGGCTTTAGCTGAAATGAATATAGAGCGAGATAAGGCTGCAATCTTTTCTGGAATTGGTTGCTCTGGCAAAACATCACACTTCATCAATACTTATGGTGTTCATACACTACATGGACGTGTTTTGACGTTTGCACAAGGTGCAAAGATTGCAAATCCTGAAATGACAGTAATTGCAGCTGGTGGCGATGGTGATGGTTTAGGTATTGGTGCAGGTCACTTTGTTGCAGCTGGAAGACGTAATGTCGATATGACTTACATTATTTTTGATAATGGTGTTTATGGATTAACAAAGGGACAAGCATCTCCAACTCTAAAACTAGGTGAACAGACAAAGTCATTGCCTTCGCCAAACACAAATTTCAATGTTAATCCAATTGGTCTTGCAGTTGCAAGTGGATTTACTTTTGTTGCACGTGGATATTCATATGATATTAAACATCTAAAATCTCTGATTATTCAAGCAGTAAAACACAAAGGACTGTCTTTTTTGGATGTACTACAACCATGTCCTACATACAATGATATCAATACAAGAGATTGGTATGCAGGAGCTGATTTAGTTGATGAGGCACAAAAAAGACATTCAAGAATTTACAAATTAGAAGAACATGGGTATGATCCAGTTGTACACTATGATTCAGTACCTGAAGTAAACGAAAAACTTTCTCAATCTCTCATAAAATCCCTAGAGTGGGATAACAAAATTCCAACTGGGGTCTTTTACAAAAACGATTTAATCTCACCTTACACCCAAAGACTGCAAGACAAGATTCCAAATTATTATGAAAATCCACCTGCAAAACAAAACATTTCCCAAAATGGCAAACCGATCACTGATATTTCTGCAATTTTAGATTCCCTTAAAGTATAATTTCCAGTTTAAACCTAACAAGTTATAGGCAAGTTTCATTGTAGTGTATTTTGCATTTGAATATTTACGACGCAAATAAAATATTTCGAAAATCAATTATCAAGGGATTCTTTGAACCCCAACTTCTAAATCTTGATTTCAAAAAATCTGCAATTAAACATCCTTCAATTACTGATGATGGGCTCATGCAGTCAGACTTACTCCATATTTTCTTTGATGTGGATACAGGATGTGATTATCCTGATGGAGATGAATGGTTTATTGTGGAATTACTCTTTCCTCATGATGTAAAACTCCCTGATAATTTGAAGGGTGCTGATTACTTTACAACTCTCTCAGTAGAAGAGGGTAAAACATTTTGGCATCATCGTGAGTTAATTCGTTTCAAATATGGAAAATCAAAAAAACTTGATGATGCTTTAGAATTTTTAGAGTCAAAATACAAAGAACTTCATGAATTATTAGAACCACTGCAAAAAGATCTCAAATAATTTCTTTCCAAGCGTTTCCACTAAAAATAAATTTTTTATTCTCAGATGATGCCGTATCTAACCTCCATCTAATTGATTTTGAATCAAATTTGTAAATAATCTCTGAAATTTCTGAAGGTAGTTTTTGAGGATCAAGATGGTGTGGAATCAATTCTAAAACAAAATCAATTTTTTCGATTGCATTATCAAACCATTGTTTGTCTTCTACATCTATGCTGAAAACAATTCTGGGATTTCCTGCAAAATTAATTTTAACCTTTAATGCATTCCCGCTACCTCTTCTTCTCTTCATCTCCTTGAAAACTGACTTTACATTCTCCCATCGTTTAAACTCAAACCACTGAAAGAATTCTTCATTAAACGCAAGAGGAATTTCCATGTCCAGTGAGCTTACAAAATTATCGTCATCTTGCGCAATCTCGTCTTGAATGATTGTAAAATGCGAGTTCAAAAACCCATAGAGCACTTCAATTTCCCACGGAGAAATTCCATAATATCTCAGTGTTGTCTTTAATGCATCTGCCATACTATGAGTTCTTAAAAATTGTAATTAAAGCTTCAAACCATGGAAATTGGGACAAATTGACCTTAAAATTAAAATTACATGGATGAATTTCTATATTTATGAAGAAAGAATTTGTAGTAAAAAGTATTGATTCAGCACCTGATGGGGCACCATATGTTGTAGTATCATTATCATCCATTAAAGATCTTAAAGACTCCACTCAAAATCCGCCATCTCCTTTTGGTACTCCTAAAGTCATGGGGTTTTCAAACATGAATGACATGATGAAGGATCTTAACAAAATGATGTCTGGAATGGGTGGTGGAATGGGAATGCAAGGTGTGACCCAATTAAAACTTGAAATGCATGAATACAAAGAGATGGGTCTGTCAGTTGGGGATAAGGTCTTTTTAGAAATGACTAAAGCTGAAAGTCTGGGTGTTTAAATCTACCAGATTGTGTTGAAATATTTCCAACCATAAAATGCAGCAATAGTTCCAATCACAAATAACATTGGTTTCCATGCAAATACTGGAATGCTAGGTGTTGCAAGCTTTACTTTATAATTATCTACAATGGCGTTGACATTTTTTTTAACTTTATCATGCCAAAAACTATACTCTACATGATATTTTTTTAGAATCTCTTCTACTTCGTAAACTACTGGGGTTCTCTGTGAGAACAAATGTTGAAGATAATCTCTTGATACTTCAACTTCTGCATGAATTCCGATTAACCCTTTTTTCAGATCTACCATTCTGATGTGCATCTCCCATGGTTTTTTTAATTTCAAATTTAGACCACTTCCAATCTGTCCTGGTTGTTTATGTTCAAGCTTTACTTTGGTAAATCCTTCTTCAGTAAAGATTTTCATTAATTCCTCAAAACTCTTCTTTACAACTACGTGAAGTTGTTCAACCCCATGTTTGTTGTCTACATCAATTTTGTGTTTTAGTCCATCCAGAAATGAAACCGTCTTTGGGTATGTTGTAAGATACTCCATTATTTTTTCACCAAAAAACCTCTATTTAAAGCAGAACCAAAAAATCCCTAGTGCTATGGTGCATTTGCTAATCCTCTAACATAGACGCACTGATCTGGAGATATTGCCATCTCTGAAGGGTTAATCTTTCTATCAGTAAGTTTAGCTTCTGAGTTTCTAACTATTGCAAATGGTTTTGATTCACCACCTTCTCCCATTTTATAATTGGCAATTGTTGCAATGTTGTCGACCACTGCTTGAAATGTAACCTTTAGTGGATTACCATCAAGATCTTTTTTTGCTCTCATATCTAAAACCGGTTCAATACCTGCACAAGCTACTGCAACACCTGATGTTCCAATTCTTGCAGGCATTAGTCTACTATCTACGAGAATCACTCCAACATGAATTGACATTTTTAAGAAAATCTTTCTACGAATTTGCTCTGAAATGAGATATGGATTTTGAGGATATAGAATTGCTTTGCCTTTTTTTGCATTAGATTTGTCAATACCTGCATTTGGTGCCATAATGTTGTCAGCTGATGTAATCACAAATCCGCCTATTCCACCAAAGATCTTGTCTGATTCTCTGATAATTATTTCTGCAATTTCAGGTTTAAGTTGATATTTTTTTGAAATCTCTAATCCTTCCTGAGATGTTTTAATTTTTGAAAGATCCACGATTCTTCCTTGTGAATTTGAAATGTATTTTGTAGAAATCACTAAAACATCACCTTCTTGCAATTTTACATCATTTTTTTCTAACGTTTCAAGCAATGCTTCAAAAACATCAAATCTATCTTGTCTTCTTTCAGCTAATAGTGGTAAAACTGTTAATTCCACAATATATCTAAAACAGTGTTTCTTTTTTATTGTTATGAATAAAATATTTCTTGAATTTTCAAGATAATTCACATGCAAATGGTATTAGTTATTTATGAAAGAAAAAAAGCCACACTAGTGAAAAATATTCAAAATCCTGATGAAATAACTCCTCTTGAATGGTTATCGATTAATCAATTCCTATATGAGATTAGGCAGATTGATTCCCCCTGTATTTCTGTGTACTATCCATATGGAAAAGGACCTGAAACAATGTCTTTACTTAAAGAAACAAAACGAAACGAGTCATTTGAAAAAATTGAAGCAAAAATTGAAAATAAAATATCTGAACTCCGAGATAATCCTATCTCTGCTGGAAAGTTCACAAAAACATTGTGTATCTTTGGATGGATAAAAAACAAAAAGGTAAACATCAAAGTGATTGGGACTTCGAAAAAACTTCCCTACATCTACATGGCAAGCAAAAAGCCCTTTATCAAACCATTCAAAGATATTCTAAAAACTAACTACAATGTTTTACTAGTTACACTAGATCAAAAATCAGCAAAAATTCAAAAATATCATGGAAGTCAAATAATTTCAGAATCTAAACTTGGAATTGATTTACAAGGTAGACACCGAAAGGGGGGGCAGAGTCAAGGGAGATTCCTTAGGGCAAGACAAACCAAAATTCATGTTTTCTTTAAAAAAATTGCAAATAAAGTCAGGGAGATGGATTCTAACTCTGATTTACTCTTATTGGGTGGAATAGGACCTGCGAAAACCGAATTTTATGGTGAACTTAATTCAGAACTAGCAAAAAAATGTAGATTTGTTGAAAACTTGTCTTTTTCTACATCAAATAAAGAAATTGAAAAAAAATTAATTCATCATCTGTATCAATATAGAAAAAAATATGTTGCAGAAATTATTGAAAAATATGAAAACCTAGTCAAACAAGGACTTACTGCAAAAAGAAATGATGTGATTTTCAAGGCTTTGGAAAATGGAGCGGTAGACACACTAATTGTTTCATCAAATTACTATACTGATTCCCAATTTAAAAAAATTCTAAAGATGTTGGAGATTGCAAAAAGTACTTCGTGTAAAATTGAATTTGCATCTTCCCCAAAAATTATCCAAAGACTAGAACTTGATAATTCGGTTCTGGCAATTCTTCGTTACCGAATAAAATAATTTTTTTAAACTAAATTTTTTTGTAATGATTTGATAGTGATCCTTTTAGATCATTAAATTAAAAAAATATTCATGACTGACTGTGTCCAAACTTGGAGAAGGAAATTGCGAATTGAGGAATTAGCAAATATTGCTAAAGAAAAACTAGAATCAGGAATAGAAATTACTATTGTCTATGATCTTTTAGATGAGATTATGGTTTCAAAATGGAGATCAATTCCTAGTACTAGACGGCAGTATCTAGAGTCTGTAAAGAAAGTTTTAGTAAATCAGAATGTGCTTGCTGAATGAAAAAACACTACAAGTGTTGCCTGAATGCCATTTCTACGAATTCTTTATGAATGAGGAAAAACCCATTCTGTAAAGCTTTTAATCTGTAGAGCAGACTTTTTGAATCATGAATATAGTTGAGAAGATCCTTGCACGTGCATCTGGAAAGTCTTCCGTAGCTCCTGATGATGTAATTTTTGCTAATGTTGACAAGGTAATGGTTCATGATGTTTCAGGACCAGGCGTAATCAAGGTATTTGATAAACTAAAGAAACAAGGGATCTCTGTTGATAAGTTATGGGATCCAACTAAGGTTTGGGTAGCAGAAGATCATTTTGTACCATCTGCAGAAAAAGTATCTGCTGAAAATATTGTAAAACTATCTAATTTTACAAAGCAATACGGTATTGAAAAACACTTCAAGTATGGAATGGGGCAGTATGGAATTTGTCATACAATATCTCATGAAGAAGCAATGGTTATGCCCGGTGAGGTCTATGTTGGTGGCGATTCCCACACAAATACAACAGGTGCATTAGGTGCATTTGCATGTGGACTGGGACATACTGATGTTGCATATGTTTTGCTTAATGGGAAAATTTGGTTTAAGGTTCCTGAAACTATGTACTTTAAGCTAAATGGAAAATTACCAGATCATGTGATGGCAAAAGATTTGATTCTAAAAATTATTGGTGAGATTGGAACTGATGGTGGCGCATACCGAACAATGCAGTTTGGTGGTAGCGGGATTGATGAAATGTCTGTTGAAAGTAGATTGACATTGTGTAATATGACTACAGAGGCTGGTGCAAAAAATGGAATTGTAGAGCCTGATCAAAAAGTAGTTGATTATCTTTCTAGTCGTGGTGCAACTAATTTTAATTTAGTAAAGGGTGATGATGATGCGGAATATTCTAAAGTGTTTGAATATGAAGCATCTGAGATGGAACCTACTGTTGCAAAACCATTTTCGCCTGAAAATATTTCAATTGTTAGAGAAGCGCCTAATGTAGAACTGGATAAATCATACATTGGGTCGTGTACTGGTGCAAAGTATGAAGATTTAGTAGCTGCTGCAAAAATTCTCAAAGGTCGACAAGTAAAGATTAGAACAGAAATTTTACCTGCAGCTATTTCAATTTACAAACGTGCAATGGAGAATGGTCTATTGAAAATATTCTTGGATGCAGGTGTTACAGTTGGACCGCCTACGTGTGGTGCATGTTGTGGTGCTCACATGGGAGTGTTGGCAAAAGATGAAATCTGCATTAGTACAACTAATAGAAACTTTCCAGGAAGAATGGGACATGTAGAATCTCAAACATATCTTGCATCTCCACTAGTTGCAGCAGCATCTGCAGTTACAGGCAAGATTACTGATCCGAGGGATTTGTAATGAAGGGAAATATCATAAAATACGCACAAGATAATATAGATACTGATGTAATCATTCCTGGTCAGTATCTTAAAGTTCATGATTATGCAGAACTTGCGACACATGCAATGGAAGGACTTGATCCTGATTTTCATTCAAAAGTAAAGGAAGGTAATTTTATTTTATCTGGTAAAAATTTTGGTTGCGGTTCAAGTAGAGAGCATGCGCCAATTGCTTTGTCTCATTCTGGAATTAAAGCAGTACTTGCATTATCTTTTGCAAGAATTTTTTACAGAAATGCAGTGGATGGTGCATTTTTGTTACCCATTGAAATTGATCAAGATGCATATGATGGAATTTCTGAAGGCGATGAAATAGACATTGATGTTTCTGCAAATGAAATAAAAAATCTTACAAAAAACCAGACATACAAAATGAAACCATTCTCAGAAATCATTGGAAAAATTATTGCTGCTGGTGGTCTCTTCAAGTACAAGCCCGACCAGGATTAAAATGGGAAAAACACTTTTTGAAAAAATTTGGGAATCTCATGTAATTGTTGAAAAACCAAATAATCCTTCTTTAATCTACATTGACAGACATTTAGTTCATGAAGTAACATCTCCTCAAGCATTTGATGGATTGCGAATCAACAATAGGAAGGTTAGACGACCTGATCTTACTATAGCTACAATGGATCATAATGTTCCAACTAATGATCGGTCACTTCCAATTTTGGATCAAACTTCTGCAATTCAAATCCAAACACTGGAAAAAAATTGCAAAGATTTTGGAATAACTCTATTTGATATTAATAGTCCTAATCAAGGAATAGTTCACGTTATAGGTCCCCAATTAGGGATTACACTGCCTGGCTCTACAATAGTATGTGGTGATAGTCATACGTCCACTCATGGTGCATTCGGTGCTCTAGCATTAGGAATAGGAACTAGTGACGTGGAGCATGTATTGGCATCGCAGACAATGTGGCTTGAAAAACCAAAACCTTTTGAAATTCGAGTGGAGGGAAAAAGAAAGAACCCTCATGCAGTAACTGCAAAAGATATTGTTCTCTCAATAATCAAAAATATTGGTACTGGGGGTGGTACAGGCACAGTAATTGAATATAGGGGTGAGGGAATTGAGGATCTCTCAATGGAGCAGAGAATGACTATCTGCAATATGTCTATTGAAGCAGGAGCAAGAGCAGGTTTGGTTGCCCCCGATGAGAAAACCTTTGATTATCTTAGAGGAAGAAAATACACTCCTAAAAATTATGAATCTCTAGTTGAAGAATGGCGTGAACATCTAAAGACTGATACTGATGCAACATTTGAGAAACAATTCATTTTACACATTGACGACATTGCTCCTCAAGTTAGTTGGGGAACAAATCCTGGAATGACTTGTGATGTAACTGAATCAGTTCCTTCTCCTGATGATTTTGCAAAAGGAGATCCTAATCAAAAGAAGGGTGCAGAAAAGGCACTTGATTATATGGATCTCAAACCTGGAACTCAAATTGAAGATATCAAAATTGATAGGGTCTTCATTGGTTCATGTACAAATGCAAGATTGGAAGATCTTATTGAGGCATCAAAAGTTGTCAAGGGACAAAAAATCTCACCTGATGTTAGAGCGATGGTTGTGCCAGGTTCTCAAATGGTAAAAAAACAAGCTGAAGAAATGGGTCTTGATAAAATTTTCATTGATGCCAATTTTGAATGGAGGGAGGCCGGATGTAGTATGTGTCTTGGAATGAATCCTGATATTTTATCTCCTGGAGAGAGATGTGCCAGTACATCAAACAGAAACTTTGAAGGAAGACAAGGTACTGGTGGAAGAACTCACTTGGTTAGTCCTGTTATGGCAGCAGCGGCTGCAATAAATGGACACTTTGTAGATGTAAGGAAATTAGATTTGAATTAACATGGAGCCTTTCAAAAATATCTCAAGCATAATTACTCCTTTGGATAAAGTAAATGTGGATACTGATCAAATTGTCCCAAAGCAATTTCTAAAATTAGTTCAAAAGTCTGGATTTGGAAAGTTCTTGTTTTTTAATTGGAGGTATGATGAGGCTGAAAACAAAAAATCTGATTTTGTGTTAAACAATCTAAAATACGAAGGATCTAAAATCCTTGTCGCAGGCGATAATTTTGGATGTGGCTCTAGCCGTGAACATGCCGTTTGGGCGCTAAAAGACTATGGTTTTTCAGTGATTATCGCACCATCTTTTGCTGATATTTTCTTTAGCAACTGCTTCAAAAATGGACTGTTGCCAATTTCACTTGATGAAAAAACTGTTGATGCCATACTAAAAGAAACCGACCCAATCAGTGTTGATTTGGAAAATCAATCTATCAAAACCTCAACCCAAGAAATTCATTTTAATATTGATTCTCACATGAAAAAAATTCTCATAGAAGGATTAGATGATATTGCACAAACATTTCAATACGAAGACAAGATTACAGAGTTTGAAAAAAATTCTAAAATCCCATCTGTTTTATAATTTTCTTTACTGTTTTCTCATTTCTTTCTAAAACCATTGGGGATTCTGCATCAATCCATTCTATTTGACCAATATCGAATGCGCTAATTTTTCCTTCCTTTGATAACTCTTGTAAAATATCAAATGATAGATTGATCTCTTTTTGCTTTGACTTTGATTTTATTCTTTTAATGACATCATAGCCTAACATGTAGATTCCTAGACATTCCGATAGGTGCAATTCCATTAATGGCTTTTCTTTGAATTCTTTAATTATTCCATCTTCAACTACTGCAAACCCTGTCTCTTCTTTTCTTTTTGATCTTGTTGCAATACATGCAGTACTTTTTTTTGCAATAAACTGTTCATGCATCTTTTTTAGATTGATGGCACACAGGTTATCTACAAACCACAGGATAAATTCAGATTCGCCTTTGAGTTTATTTTCAATGTGCAGCAAATCTCCACCTGTTCCACTTTGTGAGTCTTGAATGAAAGTAATCCCTTTTTGATTCTCATAATAGTTTTTAATTTGACCTCCTAATCCTGTAAAATCAGAAATTATGATTATCTCATTTATGAAACTAAATGATTTTAGATATTTTATCACATAATCAATTAATGGTTTTCCATCAATTGGTGTCATTGCCTTTGGAAAGTATTCAGTATATGGCTTGCCTCTAGTTCCTTTTCCGCCAGCTAAAATTATGGCCTTCACAGTCTAACGGTATGATTTTTGTTTTCTTCTTCTTGCACCAGGTCCGCCAAATTTCTTTGGTTCTTTTTGTCTGGCGTCTCCACTGACTAGATATTTGTCAAAATCGGAGATTCGTTTTCGAAGATCCTCTCTTGTAGATTTTGGAAGTGGATGTTCTTTTGGTTCTTTTTTAGATTTAGTCCACCCAATCAATGCTCTGGTAATTCCAGTTGCAGCTGCACTAGCTTGGCCCATAAAACCTCCGCCTCTTACTCTAACAGAGATATCAATTTTGTCTCTCAAATCTCCTGTGATTTCTAGTGGACCTAAAATAACTTCACGTGCAGTTTCTTGAGGAATCATTTCTACTGGAACGTTGTTAATTCTTACTTTACCTTGTCCTTTTGTAATGTATACGTGTGCACTAGCTCTTTTTCTGGTTGCAAAATAAATTTCAGTTTTTGGTGTTGTCATTCAGTCCACCCTATTACCCTGCATAATTCGCCTAAGGTTGTATAGTTTGCTGCAGTTCTTTTAATTTTTGCATTTTCAAATTGAATTTTTTCAAGTGATTTAATTTGTTTTGGAGAACCTATGTATGTTCTTAGTCTTTGATATGCTTCTTTTCCAGATGGTTTCCTATCAAATGGTAACATTTGACGAATCATTTTTGCAATTAATGTGTCTGGTCTTCTATAGTGAACTGGTCCATGTTTGTAATTAATAATACTGTTAATTTCTAAAAATTCTCTATATTCTTTGATTTGGTTTGTTCTTGTTCCACTCATCATGATTTTCTCACAATTTACAACTGAAACTCTATTTCCTAGAATGAGTAATTTTGCAACATTTGATGCAAGTCTTCCTGCAATGAGATTTGTTGCATCTACAACAATTGGTCTGTCAGTTCGTACTACTGTTTCTTGTTTAGTACTTCGAATGGATTTATTGATTCTTCCATTAGCCAAGTAATACGACTCCTTTTCCTGTTGGGTTTTGCTCGATCAAATCTGAATAGCTAATTATCTTTCCGCCTTTTTCAATAATTTTACTTGCAGCAGAGTTTGAGATTGCAAATGAGAATAATGTAATTTTATGAGGAACGATACCTGTCCCAAGAACTTTCCCTGGGAAGACTACTGTGTCGTTTTCTTTAGTTAATTGACCAATTCGATTCAAGTTTAGATCTCTTCTTGCTATGGATGGCTTTAATGCATATTCTGCTAATTTTGCCCAAATTGGAGCATCATTTTTAGCTGATGCTTTTTTTAGATCTTTTGCCATGCGTATAACTACTTGATTAGTCATGTGAATAATCCGCCTTGAAACCCAAATATAATGTCTATGCTTATTTTACTCTTGAATCTGGTCAATTGTTTCTTTGAATTGACCTAACTTACTACTGACTTCATCTACACCTGCAAGAATAATTTGTTCCGGATTTAGAGCACCAGTTGACTCTACTGTGAGAATTTTCTCATCTTCTTTATCAGTATCAATAATTGTTGAAATGTTTGCAGAATTCCATTTTGCATGTTCTGTTCCACGTCCAAGTCTGGCATAGCATTCAACTTTGATTCTTTGACCTGGAGCCAAATGGACAATTGGGATTTTGTCTGAAACTGGCTTTATTGATTCATCTTCGGAAGATAACTCATTTGAAAGGACAGATCTTGTGACATCAGAGTCACCAGAATCTAAAACTAACATTACCCTACAATTTGTACATCCAGTTTCACTTTTACAATCGCATTTTGATGGTTCATTAAATCTACTCAAATCTGTCTTTAATGGAATTAATCCTAATCTGTGTGCAAGTCCTTCATCTGGTATCACTGAAGAATTTTCAAGAATGTCTACTGTATCAATTGCAAATACTGGTACGCCATTAAGACATACACGTCTGAGTGCATTTGCATATTGTAATGGAACCCCTTTTAGCTTTACAGCTATTTTTTGATTATCTTTACTAATTACCTCTAAGGATGACAAATCTTGAAGAAAATCTTCAAAGTCCACATAAAAATCTAGCTAGATTCACGTATAGATAAATACCAAATTATCATAGATGTTTTAGAAATGGCAGATTACACGTTGGTTAGATATTCCTTTGAGGGAGAAAAATTTGAAATTATGGTAAAGCCTGACCCTGCACTTGATTACCGTTTGGGTAAGAAAAAGGACATTTCGGCAATCTTGGTTTCTGATGAGATTTACACTGATGCTAGCAAAGGCACAAGACCTACTGCTGAGAAGTTACAACATGCTTTCAAAACTGAAGATCAGGCAGAAATTGCAGAGATTATTCTCAAGAAAGGAGATCTGAATCTTACAACTGATCAAAGAAAAAAAATGATTGAAGAGAAGAAAAAACAGATTGTTACATTTATTGCTAAAACATACGTAGATCCTAGGACTCATCTTCCACATCCTCCACTTAGAATCGAGCAGGCTATGAAAGATGGTAGAGTATCAATTGATCCTCACAAAACCGTAGATGAACAGGTAAAGGATATTGTTGAAAAACTTCGTTCTATTATTGCTTTAAAATCTGAGAATCTAAAATTGGAAATCACAATTCCTGCACAATATGCATCTCAATCATATGCAGTTTTAAAATCTGTAGGTTCTCTAAACAAAGAAGAATGGCAAAATAATGGCTCACTAAAAGCAATACTTGAAATACCCGCTGCAGCAAGGCCAAACGTGATTGATAGATTAGGCTCTATAACCAAAGGCTCTGCTACAGTTGAGGTAATGAAATAATGGATAATAAAAGAAAATATGTTATTCCAGGAGATGTAGTAACTACAGGTCCATTTAGACCTGAACAAAATGTAGAACTTCAAGGAAATAAGATAATCTCAACTACAATTGGAATTTCTGAAATTTATGATGATTCAGTAAAGGTAATCCCACTTACAGGAAAATATATTCCAAAAATCAATGATTTAGTTATAGGTAAAGTAATTTCTCACACATCTCTTTCATGGGAACTTGACATTAATTCATGCTATGTTGGATTCCTTCCTGCACAAGATGTCTTTGGACGAGACTTTTCTGCTCATGCTGATGAACTCTCCTCAAAATTAAAGTCAGGTGACTTGGTAGCAGCAAGAATTGCAAATTTTGATAGAACACGAGATCCACTAGTTACAATTTCTGATAGAGATTTAGGTAAAATTGATACTGGAGATTTGGTAAAAATATCTCCAAGTAAAGTTCCACGCCTAATTGGAAAAAGAGGTACCATGATCCAAATGATAGAAATGGCAACAGATGCTGCTATCACCATTGGTCAAAATGGCTGGGTAGTTGTTTCATGTGAGTCTCCCGAGGGATTATTAAAGGCTAAAAAGGCAATCGAAATGGTTAATGAAAAAGCACATGTTGCTAATTTGACTGATCAAGTGAAAGAAATGTTAGAATCAAAAGGTGAATCATAATGGGCGGAAGAGACGCAACAATGGTCCTATTGGACGAGAATGGTATACGCTGTGATGGCCGTAAAGTAGACGAGCCAAGACGAATCATGATTAAAGCTGGCGGACTAAAAAACGCAGACGGTTCTGCTTACATTGAATTTGGTGATAACAAAATCCTAGTTGGTGTTTTTGGTCCAAGAGATGTTCATCCAAAACACATGTCAAACACTGATACTGGAATCTTAAGAGTTAGATATCATATGGAACCATTCTCTGTTGGAGAAAGAAAGAACCCTGCTCCTTCAAGAAGAGAAATTGAAATTTCCAAAGTAATCAAAGAAGCATTGGAACCAGCAGTTATGTTGGAAAAATTCCCAAGAACTGCAGTTGATGTTTTCATTGAAGTTTTACAAGCCGATGGTGGAACTCGATGTGCTGCACTTTCAGCAGCATCCGTTGCTTTAGCAGATGCTGGAATCCCAATGAGAGATATGGTAGCAGCTTGTGCTGCAGGTAAAGTTGCAGATACTATAGTTTTAGATGTTAACAATGAAGAAGACCAAGCAGGTCAAGCCGACATGCCAATTGGTTATATGCCAAGTCTTGAAAAAATTACATTATTACAATTAGATGGTGTTCTTACTCCTGAAGAATACAAAAAATGTGTTCAAGTTGGAGTTGATGGCTGTAAAATTGTTTATGATATTCAAAAGAAAGCACTCCAAGACAAATACTTTGGAAACGGAGCTGATTAAAAATGACATCCACTTCTGTCCTTGATGATCTAAGAAAATCACAAATTCTTGAGTTACTCGAACAAGGGAAAAGAGTAGATGGCAGAGCACTAGATGAGCCAAGAGAAATTAGAATTGAAACAAATGCTATTCCAAAAGCAAATGGTTCTGCAAGAGTTTTTCTTGGTGATACTGAAGTTGTATGTGGAGTAAAAATTCAACCCGATAGACCTTTCCCAGATACTGGTGACAAAGGTCTTTTCATTTGTACAGCTGAACTTTTACCACTTTCACATCCTACTGTTGAAACTGGACCTCCACAACCACATGTTATTGAATTAGCAAGAGTTGTTGATAGAGGAATTAGAGAAAGTCACATGGTTGATGTTTCTCAATTAGTAATCGAGAAAGACAAATCAGTTATTGGTGTTTTTGCAGATAATGTGGTTGTTGATTATGATGGAAATCTATTTGATGCTTGTTCTTATGCTAGTGTAGCTGCATTACTCACATCAAAAACTCCCAAATGGAATTGGATTGATGATTCTCCAACTCTTGTAGAAGGCGAGGACACTCCGCTACCAATTACAACAATTCCTGTGTCTGTAACTATGGGAAAAATAGGAAATCACATTATTGTAGATCCAAACGGTGATGAATGGGAAAGCATGGATGCTCGTATTACAATTACTACTGATGGCGATGGAAATATCTGTGCATTACAAAAAGGTGGTTTTGATGGATTCACTCAAGATGAGATTAACCAATGTGGTGAAATCTCAGTTCGAGTAGGCGCAAAAATAAGAGAAAAATTAAAACAAGCCCAAACGGCAGGTCAGTAAAATGGCAAAAGCAAAAAAATCACTAAAAGGATTAGGCGCTCGTTATGGAATTAAGCTTAGAAAACAGTATACAAAAATCCATCTTCAACTCAAAGAAAAAAGAACATGCCCTGAATGCGGTTCAAAAACTTTTGGAAGAGATGCTGTGGGTATCTGGTCTTGTAAGAAATGCAGCTATAAAGTAGCCGGAACTGCATATGACATTAAACTTTAGTGCAAAAATCACAGTTGATGCAAAAGACAAGACTAAGGCTATTTTTGATTCTGTAAACACTGATAACGAATTTTATCCTGAAAATCCTGTAAAAACAAAGATAGTCTTTAATAAAAAAATTGAAATTTTGGCCGAATCTCAACAACTAGCTCATCTCCGAGCAAATCTTAATTCAACTCTTAGACTCATTCAGGCAAGTTATGATTCAATTGAATCGGTAAAGATATAATGAAACAAAATTTTTGATAAATCATGTCATCACCACAAATGCCACCATGGCTTCAAGAGCAAATAATGAAATTGCAGCAATCTCAGCAAAATCTTCAAGCAGTGATGACACAAAAACAACATCTTGAGATGGAAAAAGCAGAAACAGAAAAAGCATTAGATGAATTAAAAAAAGTTGCAGATAGTGATGCTGTCTTTAAACAAGCAGGAACTGTTTTGATAAAATCAAAAAAACAAGATCTTATTGATGAACTAGAAGAGAAAGCAGAAATGGCAAAAACTCGTGCAACAGTCCTTGACAAACAGGAAGCACGTCTCAAAGAATCACTCAAAGAACAAGAGACAAAAATTACTGAAATGATGAAAGGTGGTTCTACAAATCCGACACCACCTGCAGAAGACAATCCTAGAAAATAATTCTTAACACAATTTCATATAAGATATTAACAATTCATTCCAAGTACTATTAGTGAAATTAGAGAATCTTCGAATTATTGTAGATGAGAGGGAACGAAAAAGCGGAATTCCTGATCTCTTAAAATCAGTTGGGATGAATCTTGAGATGAAAACACTTCCTATAGGTGATTATATTGTTGCACCTGAAACAATTGTTGAGCGAAAAAGTATTCGTGATCTCATGGCTTCTGTCTTTGACGGGCGACTTTTTGATCAATGCTCACGACTAAAGGAACATTTTGAGAATCCAATTGTTCTCATGGAAGGAAATGTCGATGAAATTGAAGAAATTACAGAAAACCCTCTGATATTTTATGGTGCAATATCTACAGTTGTTCTTGATTTTAAAATTCCAGTTATTCCTACTCCTAGTGCTGCACATACTGCAAAATTATTGGTATCGATGTGTTCTAGAAAAGAATCTCACAAAGGACCATACTTGAAAAAAATAAAAAAATCATCTGATCTAGAACGCCAGCAATTGTCTTCTCTTTGTAGTTTACCTGGAATTGGAGAGAAATTTGCAGTAAGAATGCTTGAGAAATTTGGAACCCCGCTGAAAGTTTTTACTGCAACAACTTCCGATTTGGCAAAAGTTGAAGGATTAGGTGAAGCGCGAGCCAAGAAAATAAAAACCGTTCTTGATTCTAAAAGCAAGCATCTCAAAAAATCTAATCAAAAAACTTTGCATGATGAATGATACAAATTAATAATTTACAAAAGATGAGATGTCATGCTAGTATCAGTTAATTGGCTAAAAGATCATCAATTTGATCCTGATGTTGTGATCTTAGATACACGTCCAAAAACAATGTTTCTCTATGGGCATATCTCAAATGCTCAATCTCTTTCAATAGAGCAGGTAATTAGTTTTGATGAATTTGGCTCTAACTTGGTAATTGAACAAGAAAAAATTATTGAACTCTTTAGTAATTTAGGAATTGACGAAACAAAAACTGTCGTATTAATTGGTGATGCTATGGATCCTTCTGTTGCAAGAATTGTTTGGACATTTTTGTATTTTGGACATGATAAAACATATCTTCTAAATTCAAATTCATCTGATTTACAAAAACATGGATTTGAATTAAAACTGCAAACAACTACTCCTAAACCTGCAAAATTTTCTCCAAAAATTAATGACCAAATACGAATAGAATCTGACTTTCTAAAAGATCATTTAACTGATTTTGAAATATTAGATGCACGAAGTCCTCAAGAATTTATGGGCGGGCATCTACCTAACTCAAAACTTATTCCCTTTACTGAAGGTATTGGTTATGATGGAAATTTATTTCGTACTAAAGAATTCCTTGATGATTTATTTTTACAAAATAATGTATCAAAGGATAAAAAGATAGTTTGTTATTGCATGCATGGCCATCGAGCATCCAATTTATTTTTACAACTCAAAATTGCAGGATTTGAAAACGTAAAACTCTATGATGGCTCATTTATTGAATGGACTGGAAAGAAATTACCCCTTGAGTAATTTTCTCTTTAATGGAGTTCCACACATTGGGCATTCGCTTCCTGATGGGTGATTTGTTCTACATCCTGGACAATAATGAACCCACTTCCCAACATCTGTAATTCCCTGTGTCATTATTGGTGAAATTTTCAGACCTAAATTTCTTGCAACATTTGAAATTGCAAAATCATCAGTAATTATCTCTCCATTTAGCTCAATACATAAAGCAATAATTGACACATCTTGTTTGGATAGTTGTTGATAATCTCCCGTATCTCTAGCGGCTTTTACTGCTGCAGTTGTTGATTCTTTGTCAGGCTCTCTAATTTTTAATCTATTAGTTTCAAGTAAAGTTCCAAGTGCATCTTGATTTTTTTTAATATGTTTTATTTCATCATACACTAGAGACGTTGTGTAACAGTCCTCTGCTGATCCGAATGGAACTCCTGCATAAAATGCACTGGCGTCTAAAATTCTAAAATCCAAGTTTACTCATTTGTCTTAGCCCTCGTTTTTTTAATCTAACAAAGACTGCTGGTTTGTTGTATTTTTTGATGATGATTGGTTCTTCATAACCTGCTGTTTTGATTACTTGTGCATCCATTGCAATGTTACAATCATGCGAACAAATTATTTCAATTTTCTCATCTGGAACTACAATTGATGCTAATCTGTATACTGGTGCAACAGGTGTGATTATTAAAACATTCAAACTCTCATGTAAAATTGGACCGCCTAATGAAAATGAATGACCAGTTGATCCACTTGGAGTTGCAATTATTACCCCATCCATTTTTTGTGTTACTGTGTCATTTTGAAATTTAATTTCAATTTGTGCAGTTTTAGTCAAGTTCACTCTGCTAATGTATATCTCATTTAATGCAGGTGGAAATTCTACTCCACCACATGATGCTACAACTCTAATCCTTTTATCTAAAAAGAAATTATCTTTTAAAATTGCATTAATTGCATCATCTATTTCTTCAATTGTAATCTCAGCTAAAATGCCCCTGTTACCTCCCACGTTTATAGTCAAAATCGGTGTCTCATTTTGCAGATTTCTAAAAACTCTGAGTGTAGTTCCATCTCCCCCAAGAGTGATGACTAGATCTAATTCTATTTTTTTTAACTCTGACAAATCTTCAATCTCGATTGCCCCTTCAACCTCAATTGGAGAAATTGTATACACTGTAGAATTTTTTGCCAAAAACTTTTTTGCAACATCTTTTGCAGCTCTCTCTGAGTCTTTTGAACCCACTTTACTTACCACTGCAACTTTTTGAAGCTTCAAGCAGTTCTACTGAATTCATTGTACTTAAAAATGATATTTTTGAGGATTTTTGGAAAAAAACAAATAAGTATGAAAACAATGGCAAAAATACCATGAGTTACGCACATCCTGAAGTTTTAGTTGATACTGAATGGGTATCACAAAATCCCCCAAATGAAAATAGAAAATTAGTAGAAGTTGATTATGATCCAGTAAACGGCTATCAAAAAGGTCACATTAAAGGCGCAACTCTGATTTGGTGGAAGCGTGACATTAATGATCCTGTTACAAGAGATATAATCGGTAAAAAACAATTTGAGGACTTGATGGCTAAAAATGGAATTACATCTGATACTGAAGTAATTCTATATGGCGATTTTAACAATTGGTTTGCAGCATTTGTTTTTTGGGTTTTCAAAATTTACGGTCATGAGAATCTCAAAATCATGAATGGTGGAAGAAAGAAATGGGAATTAGAAAATAAAGATTACACAACTGATGAACCACAATTGCCCCCAACAAAATACATTGCACAGCCTCCGGATGAGGGACTAAGAGCTTATCTGTTTGATGTAAGTCGTGCATTAGACAAAGAAGATACTGTGATGGTTGATGTTAGATCTCCTGCAGAATTCACTGGTCAAATTACAGCTCCTCCAGAATATCCCATGGAGCATGCACAAAGGGGTGGACATATTCCTGGAGCAAATAATATTCCCTGGGCAACTGCAGTCAATGATGCTGATGGAACTTTCAAAGCAGTCGAAGAACTAAGACAAAACTATGAACCAAAAGGTGTTACTCCTGATAAAGATGTAATTTGTTATTGCAGAATTGGAGAAAGATCTTCTCACAGTTGGTTTGTACTAAAATACCTACTTGGATATCCTAAGGTTCGAAACTATGATGGTTCTTGGACTGAATGGGGAAACATGATAGGAAATCCTGTGGAAAAATAAATTGCTTTTAGACCTTCCAATTCTCGAGAAAGGGAGTTTTTATTTTATCAAGGATGGGAATTCTCATTTTATCTTAGAGGATAAAACAAAACGAGGTCTTACCATTAAGGAGACTTCGATTGATGAAAAATTAAACGTCAAAGCCGATAAGGGAATGATCCATGATATGGATGGGATTGGTCATTGGGTTATAATTAGATGGTATTTTCCAAAGGATTCCTACGATCAATCCAAAGTTTTAGAGCATGCTGAGGCCATGGAAAAAAAATATACTGAACTCAGAGAGTTAACGTGTCCTGATGATGACTGATAACCTTTTTAACTAAAATCGAATTATCAAAATCAGATGTCTTTACTTTTAAAAGATCGAGTCTATACCATGGAGGCCCCAACAGCAAAGCGTGGAGTTTACCCACTACATGGATACAAACTTGGATTATACCGATTACCAATTAAATTAGAAGATCCAGTTGAGCTAAAATCAGTACATGATGGTCTCAAAAAAGCATTTGAAATGGACATGTATGCTGATAGAATTTACGCTACTTATCGTTGGAAGGAGCAAAACATGGATGATCCTGATGCTAAAGGATACGAAGAAGTTGAACTTTCAGTTACTGTAGAAATTGTTAGTGGAGAAGTCGTTGATATTATTTATCAAATATTCCCAATTGAAAAATTCGGTGATCCAAACTGGGTCAAAGACTATAGGAAGAAAGCAGACCATTTTGCCAAAATGGTGATTGACACTATTTTACGAAACACCATCTTAGCAGACAAAATGATTTCTTATTTTGCAAAGACTGAAAAAATTTCTGAAGTTGCTGCAATTCAAAAACTAGAAGAACTAACTCCGTTGGCAAAAATTGTTCTTGGTGCAAAACCAAAACCAGTTGAGGCAAAGGATGAAGATGTGGAAGAAGATGAAGGAGACATTGAAATCCCAGACGGTGCAAAACCCGGTCCTATTGATGTGGAATTCAAAGGAAAAATGAAACCTTCAGCTGCATATGAAGCACCAGAGCATACTATCAAGACTTGGGGAAGAAAAGGCACCAGCAATGGAATCATGGGTGTTTGGGGGGAATTTGTTTCAGTAGATTATGATATTTGTATTGCAGATGGTGGTTGTATTGAAGCATGTCCTGTAGGCGTCTATGAGTGGTTTGACACTCCAGGAAATCCAGCATCCGACAAAAAACCACTAATGTCTAAAGAACCTGACTGTATCTTTTGTCTTGCATGTGAGGGTGTTTGCCCACCACAGGCAATCAAGATCTTTGAGCAAAAATAATCTATAATTGCAACTATAAATAGCGACTAGTCATTTTGAGAGATTAGGGATATGGCAATCAATCCTTTCACTGCGTTTGTTTTTGATCTATTCATCTTATCAGCTATTATCATCACTGCATATACTTGCAATTTTTACTATCTTGCATTTCTTTCAAGAAAAAGAAACGAAGTTCCCTTAACTACTGATTGGGGGAATCCGTCAATTACTATCCAACTCCCAATATACAACGAAAAGTATGTTGCAAAAAGATTGGTAGATGCAGTTTGCAATTTGGATTATCCAAAAGACAAAATGAGAATTATGGTATTGGATGATTCTGATGATGATACAGTTGATTTACTTGCAGATGCCGTTGATGATTACAAAAATCAGGGATTCAAAATTGAGCATATTCGACGTGGAACTAGAAGTGGTTACAAGGCTGGGGCACTAAAACATGCCATGAAATCAACTGATACTGAACTTGTTGCAATTTTTGATGCCGACTTTATTCCTCCAACATGGTTTCTCAAAAGAGCAATACCTCATTTTACAAATTCAAAGATTGGCCTTGTTCAATGTAGGTGGGGACATGTAAATGAAAACTACTCTGCAATCACTCAAGCACAAGCACTTAGTCTTGACTTTCATTTTCTTATAGAACAAAAGGCAAAAAGTAATTCCCATCTATTCATGAATTTCAATGGTACTGCAGGAATTTGGAAACGTGATTGTATTGAGGACGCAGGAGGATGGCATACTGCAACACTAGTTGAAGATCTTGACCTTAGTTATCGAGCACAAATGAAAGGCTGGAAATGTCTGTTTCTTCCTGATATTGTAGTTGATGCAGAACTTCCTGTGCAGATGAATGCTGCAAAAAGACAACAGTTCCGTTGGGCAAAAGGCTCTATTCAATGTGCAATCAAATTACTATCTGACATTGCTCTAAAGCGTAAAGTTGCAGTTGAAGCAAAAATTCAGGCATTTATTCAATTAACTCGTCACATTGTTTATCCATTAATGCTGATACAATTTTTGGCTTTACCTATTTTACTAGCAGGACAAGTAAATCTCTATGTGATTAGTTTTTTGCCTGCAATAACTATTGCAACATATCTTGCAATGGGTCCTGGTGCGTATATAATGATCATGCAAGGCATGTATCACAAATCTTGGAAGTCAAAGGCCAAGATTCTACCGGCATTATTAATTTACAATGCTGGAATGTCTGTAAATAACACTGTTGCAGTGTTTGATGCGGTTGTTGGAAAGAAAAATGAATTTCTTAGAACGCCCAAATATGGCGTGCTAAAAACAAAAGATGATTGGAAAGATAATGCATACAATTTACCTTTCTCACAAGTTACACTGCTTGAGATCTTTTTTGGGGTATATGGAATACTAGGTATCTTTATTGCAGTTTTTTCAAATAATCCTATCTTTGTTCCTATTATCGGTCTACAGGCAACAGGATTTTTCTATATTGCATACATGAGTTTGTCTCATACTCGATTTAAAAGAAATAAATCAAGTAAACCACGACCAAAAACTAAGAAGGAAAAAATGGCAAATACTGTTTACAAACTTTCCATGATTGGAATTGTGGGAATTATTATTTTTGGAGGATTTATGGCAATTTATGGATATAATACTGACATCTATCCTCTAGATCGAATTAGAGGCCATCTTGATGGAATTGTCGGCTCATCTGATCCTGTTGCAATAAAGAATCATCTGTTAGCAATTCAAGAAGATTTAGCACTTGTAATGGAAAAAGTACCTGAAAAAACTGATGCAAATGGTGAGGTAATTTCTAAAAACCCTGTTTGGATATTTGCCACAGAATCTACAAACTTGCTTAGAATTCAAAATGATGTAACTACATTGGTTGCAAGTATTGAAAAAATCTCAACTGTGCCAAAGGATAGTTCTGCATATCATACAGGAATGCTGGATATCAACGGTAGGGCGCTATCTTTGAAAACCAATATCATGGATGCAACTCCGTACATGTACGTAAGTGTTGCAAACATTATGTTTAGTACAATTTGGATTGCAGCAATCTTGGGAATCTTTGCTGCATTAAAGAAAAAGAAACAACAATTCAAAGAGATAGATGATACTGGTGTTTAAGAAATATTTAGATCCTTTCTTAATTCATCTACTGCTCTAATTCCATAAATGTCTCTTACTTGTTGAACTCTAATTATTTCTTTTAGTAAATCTCTGCCTATTGCATTAGTTAAAATGGAATAAACATCACTGAACCTAACTTCCCACTTGTCTGCACAATCTAGCATCTTACTTACTGCCCATTGTCTTACTTCTTGAGGTAGTGGAATTTTTTCACCTGACTCTATGGATATTCTATCAAATAGATTTACAATGTCTGCAGTTTGTGCTGCCATGTTTTCAATGTCTTTTAGTTCGCCATATTTTGATTCAGAATTTATTCTAACATTTGATTGGTATTCTGAAAGTTTTAACAATGCCATCATCTCTTTAGATGAATCACTAGTAGCCTTGTTTGTGACACTTTTGATTGATTGAATTTCTTCAAATAATTTATCTGATTTTTTATGAAATTCTGCAGTTGAGGCATCTTGTCTTTTTAGAATATCTGATGCTGAGGCTATTTTTTGCTCAATGCTATTTGTCTTATCAAATACATTCTGCTTGAAATTTGAGATGTCTTCTTGAACTGATTTGAGCCCTTCTCCAACAAATGCTGTGGAATCTGCTCTCTGCGATAATCCGCCAATTTCAGTCTCGATTTTATCTATTTTTCCTCCTAAATCCTTCATAGTTTGTAGACTGATATTTTCAGCAGATTTTGCATTTTCAGAGATTGTCTCAAATTGTTGTTTGAGTCCATCAATAACTCCTCCAAGTGAATCAATTTTTGATGCTTTAGAAGAGATTGAATCAATTGTTATCTTGATTGCTTCTAATTCTGCATTAAGATCTGTTGTCGAGATTGCACCTTCTGCAATTCTTTCAAATTCTTGCTTGAGGCTTTCTATGATTTGATTTCCGGTATCTAGTTTTGCAGTTTTATCGGAGATCTCTTCGAGATTATTTTTTAGTTTATTCATCTCAGAACTAATCTCTAAAAATGAATCTGTTTTTCCAGAAACTTTTCTCATATCGTCTCTTACTTCGTCAATTCTCTGTGCAATTTTTATTATCATTTGGGAATTATTCTTAATTGAATTCATACTATCTTGTACTTGCTGAGATAATTCTTGAGGCTTTGTCGTTTTTTGAATCTCTGAAATTTTATTAATCTCATCTTGGAGTTTTACAGTTTGTTCATTTATCTTACTTACAAGATTTGATTGTGTTCTAACTTGGTTTAATCCTGCATATAGTTTCTGAGTATCATCTTCTATGATGTTGATTTGTTTTGATTGCTTTTGAATATACTCTAATGTTGATGTTAGTGTATCGATCATACCTTTCATTGATAAGAGAACTTTTTGATTTTCTCCAAAAATTTTTGACATTACTTTGATCTCTTTTTGTAATGCCTTATTCGAATCTGAAACTGATGCTACTTTTTTTAATAGTGCTGAAGGTGTTGGTTCTCTTGTAACTTTTTTGGCAACTTTTTTTGGGTTTGCTGATGTCTTTTTCTTTGTAGTTTTAGCTGCCATATACAGTAAATAAAAAAATGATGATAAAAAAGTTGGGTATAAAATAAAAAATGTAATGAGTTACTTGTTTACAACAGTTGGTTCATGTAGTAACTCATGAAAGGTCTTTTCAGCCAACCCATTTGCTGTTTCGATAAACCCTCTTGTACAATATTCACATTGAATCATATAGTACGGTATGGTACCGTACTATTAATACTCAGGTGATTATGACGTAACCAATGATGCAGTCAGATACCCCAGGTCATTTCTCTACATAATATTCAGATGACCTAATCATCACTCTGCAAAATCATTATGATGATTGATCATAAAGAGGTTAAAGATTATGTCTATTGAGCCTATTTTCAGCTATTTGCACTTTCATCAATTTGATTTGAAAATTTTTAGTCAGAAATCATTTTTAATGAAATTTGTTAACTGAATACATGCAAAACATTTCACTTCAGTTAGATACTGGTGAAATTCATAGCTCTCTTAACACAACTGTAAATAGTTTAATTGAACAAATTACTCCTGAACTTCCACATGCATCTTTTGTAACTGATTTGGCATTTATCATGATTATTGGTGCTGTAGTAACTTTAGCTTTTTTTAAAATTAGACAACCACTCATAATTGGATATCTTTTTGCTGGGATGCTTATTGGTCCCCTCTCACCGTTTTGGTCTTGGGTATTACCTGAAGGTGGTCCATCTTCTGATGTTTTGGGTGGTGTAGGAATATTATCTAACATTTCTGCATTGAATCTTTTTGCTGAGATTGGTGTAATTTTGTTACTTTTTGTAATTGGAATTGAATTTCCCTATGCCAAGATCAAAAGTATTGGAAGGGTGGCAGTAGGGGTTGGAACTTTGGGGTTGTTTTCCACTTTAGGTGTTGTATTTTATGCCGCAACCGCATTGGGTTTGGGCTTTTTAGATGCATTGTTTATTTCAGCAGCACTATCTATTTCCAGTACTGCAATAATTGTCAAAATTTTAGAGGAAATGGGGAGGATCAAAAATGAATCCTCTATTCTTGTCTTGGGAATTTTAATTGTAGAGGACATTATAGCAGTTATTTTGATTTCATCTTTACAGTCGATTGCTTTAGTTGGAACCATATCCATAGAATCTGTTATTGTTATTGCACTAGTTGCTACTGGTCTTATAGTTGGAACATTTACCATTGGAACTAGAATAATTCCGAGATTGATTGATAAAGTTGCAGCAGCTGAGCATCGCGAAATTTTACTGCTCAGTGTCCTAGGCGTATGTTTTGGATATGCATTACTTGCAAACATTGTTGGGTTATCCGTTGCCATAGGAGCATTTTTGGCAGGTGTGTTGGTTGCAGAATCAAAATCTGCTGAAGTTGCAAAATTACTTTCTAGTCCCATCAAAGATATGTTTGTGGCAATTTTCTTTATTTCAGTTGGTGCTCTGATGGATGTGTCTGAACTTGAAAATTATATTTTCATCGCAATTGCCCTGATAGCAGTAGCTACCGGAATGAAGTTTGGTGGGAATTTGGTTGGAAATGTTATCTTTCGGCAAAGGCGTGTTAAAGCAATCCGTTCGGCATTTACATTAGCTGCTCCGAGAGGTGAGTTCTCAATTGTAATTGTAAAGGTTGGCGTTGATATAGGAGCCGTTAGTGCATTCTTGTTCCCATTGATAGGTATAATTTCTATCATCACTGCTTTTATTTCCCCCTTTTTAGTAAAAGCTGGAGATAAAATAGTACCTAAAGTAGAGGAAAAGAAAGATGTCTGACGAATTAAAAAAACTAACTGAACAAGCTCATGATGGAATTACTACTTTTGATTTTGATGGTAAAGAAACACCATGCATCATTATTGAAGAAAAAAAATATGATGATATGCTTGCCAAGGTTGCAGGGCAGTCTTTGTCTATTAACACTGATCTTAATATCTTACAAGATGGATTAGGCAATGTCTTCGTTGAAGTTGTTTTGACATTCTCTAAAGGAAACATTGTCGAAAAGTTTATGATAGATGCAAAAACACATCTTGACTTTTTTGTAACTTTATCAAAAACATCTATGTTTGCACTGTCTTCTCCTAAATCAAATTATGGAAAAGATAATGTGTTTATGATTCAGTTGCCTCGCCCAGAAAAAGCTCAGGATGCATTGGAAATTATTAAAAATGCATTAATTCCAAAAAATCAAAAATAGATGGTGCAGTTACCGGGATTTGAACCCGGGTCACGTACTTGGCAAGCACGAGTACTAACCAGACTGTACTATAACTGCAACAACCCTAGAGGTTGAATTTGGATATTAAACTGTTTTTAACTATTTCAATCAAGATATACTATGGATGAAACGCTTCTTAGTAAAATAGAACAAAAAATTCAAGATTCACTTTCCAACAAAGATGAAATTAAAGAATTGATTCATTTACTTTCAGACATTGATGATTCAAAATCATTTGCACTTGGTGTGGTGGTCGGAAGAATTTACAATGCATTTTACTATCAATCAAAAAGAATTCTAAAACGCGAACCCACAAAAGATGAATTTAATGAATTTTTAGAATTTGTTAAAAATAAGAAATCTGATTTAGAAAATTTATGGTGATGGTTTGTTCCATTCGATAACCTTGATGGTTGGTGTTCCTGGCAATTTAACACATGAACCGTGAAGTGCTTTTTTAGCTGCCTCCAAGTGGGCTTCTGTATTTACAAACATTTCCATGATGCATTGACCTTGTCGGACTCTGGCACCTAAACTGACTGCCTTGCCCCATGATCTTCTCATTCCTTCTGAAACCCTGTCTGCACCTGCAGTTGCAATCTGTTTATTTTCTCTAAGTAAATTATGTGGGTAAATTCTTAATCTGGAATAGTAACCTGTTTCACCAGTGGTCTTTTCTAGAGTTTTGTTTGCAGCCAATCTGGTTGATTCAATTGCCATGTGTCTGATCTGAATCTTTTCGTTGATTAGTAATTGCACACAATATTTGTAAACTCCTCTTTTGCCTCCCTGAAATTTTGCAATTTTGATCTGGGGTTTACCTTTGATGTATTCTTTTCTAGTAAAGATTTGTCCAGTTGCAGTTCTATAATTGGCACCATGCATTATGTTCTCAAACCAAAACGCCCATATTTTAACGGTGAGTCAATATGTGCCCATTTTTTCCAATGCTTATATGGAAATCCTTTGATTTTCTCATCATCATGGAAGAAACTCCGATAGTAAATGGTGAGATGATTTCTGAACAAACTTGTATTTCTGATAAAAACATGATCCATGAGCTTGAACTGAAGGGATATGGTGAAGTTGAAAACGAGAAATTATTTTTAAAACAATTTGAAACATTATTTTTATTATATTCTAAAAAATTGATTTTGAAGAAAGCTAAAAAACAAATTGATTTTGACACTTTTATGAATATCTGTCAAAAAACTGACTCTGATATTCTTACTAAATTTTTAATTTATCGTGATCTTAGAAATCGCGGGTATGTTGTAAAAGATGGGTTTGGATTTGGTTCTGATTTTCGAGTATATGAAAGGGGACATTTTGGTGAGAAGGGAGCAAAATTTCTAATCTTTGGACTCAATGAGGGACAACAAGAGAAGATGGGTAATCTACAAAAAAAGATTGAAGATATTACTCAGATGGGAAAAGAACCAATAATTGCAGTAATTGAGCGCCGAGGTGAAGTCATCTACTACAAAATTAATCGAATGAATTTCAATGAAAATAAATCTAGACTAGAAGAATCATTCAAAATCTAATCTTGTAATATCCATTCTGATGAATATTTTAAAAGATTATTTCTTTCTGCAAACATAAAATCATAGACGTCTACGTATTTTGTTTTGTTATCCCAAAGATCCTGAAAGTCTTTCATCTTTCTTTCAACTCTTGATTTGTCATTCCATGATGTAAAAACATCCACTGATTCAAAATCTCTTGATTGAGCAGAAAATGATTCTCTTGATGTTCCAGTAAATGCAACTGCTTCATCATCTACATCTCTAAAAATTCCAATTCTCTCAGAGAAAGAATTTGAAACTTGCTCTGAATTTGTAATTGCGACCTTTAATTCAATTTGTCCATTATTTACAATCTCTTGAAGTTTTTGGATTTTAGTGTCTTTGATGAATTTCCCTTCAAATGATTTTGTAAATTTTTCAGAAAATAATTTTGTAAACAGATTCAGGTCTCCTGATCTGAATCTGTGCCCTGTGATCATTCTTAATTTAGCCTTACCTTCGGCAAAATTTTCAAATGCCATTGAAATTGTAGCTAATGTCTGAATCGATAAAAAATCAACACATCTATCATATTCTATACAATGACTAAGGCAGGGAAAGAAAAATTCTGTTACGATATCGTCTCTGTCTGAGCGATACTCTTCTTTTAATTCAATATCTCTTAATCCCACTAATCCTTTCTCTTGATTTTGTTATTTAAAGAAACAATTCAAATTATCCAAAGTGCTCCCATCGGGATTTGAACCCGAGTCTTTGGCTTGAGAAGCCAAAATGCTTAACCGGACTACACTATAGGAGCTTGATGAAAAACAAATCCAATCTCAATTTAAAGGAAATGTTTTGACTTTGAATGAATTTGTAAAACTTTGTGAGTTGGTTCCTTTATAGAAAAAAGGATGTGCACTGACTTTATGGATGTTAAAAAATTCATTACAGATCATGAGTTGACTAGTTTTCCTGTTGGGTTAGGAGGTTGTAGAGTGTCTGGAATAAGCGATAATTCCTGTGATTATGATGTTTTTGTTTTTGATGGTAGGTTGGGAGAGGAAACCCTAAAGTTTGAAAATGAATCTGTGATGATTCATCATGGATCCCTTTCTGAAACCCAATCAAAACAACTATTGCAATATGATGGTCTTGAAATTATTCAAGATGAATCATGGGAACTCCGAATGTTTTTATCCAAAATTCACAAAAAACGCATTTTACTCTATAATGATTTTGCAAAAAACTCTTTGATTGAATCATTATTTTGTTGTCAAAAAACGAAAGAATCCATACACTCTACTGATCAATTTGGGCCGTGCTGGCAAAAATGTGCTGTATTTTATTTAGCAGATGCTATCTCCTCATTGAACCATCAACGAATTAGTCCATCCCATATGCTTGATGTATTGCGAAAATTAGAAAAAAATCAAATCAATGATTATATCTCAACTGTCACTCAAACGGTGGGAATTGAGAGGGCCACCCCTCCACTACTTGAAAGGATGCTCAAATCTACGATTGGATTCTCTGACTTGGTTGAAAAAAACAATCACTCTCAAATAATTCAGCAAAAATTTGATTACTTTGTAAACAACTCGATGCTGGCTGATTGCTATTTTTACTTGGGTTGGATAAACAAAGAAAATTTCGTAAAAATTAAGGATAATTTGAATAGAGAACAAGATCTTATCCATATTCTCAAGGTAGCGTTTGATGTTGAGGCTGATCTGAATTTAGTTGAACAGCAAGCAAATAGTATAGAAAAATCATGCAATGCTATACTGGGATTTCTTTAAAGGCTGAATTTCTCATCTTTTGTACTAACCTTTTAAAACAAGTAAGATTACTCACTAGTCATGGTAGATCAAGCATGCGGTTGCGAAGCTGATAGCGGCGACCCAGATTACTCATGCGATTGTGCTATGCAAGGTCATTGTATATGCAGCGCAGATTGCAAATGTTCAACAGACGTTTGTAAAGAAGCTGTCGGTAGTATGTAATTCGATAGTTTATCAAAATTTTATTTTTATTTTTTTAACTAATCTTCCTCTTCCTCAAAGCCCCATGATTTTACTAACTCTTTTTGGAACTTGTCGGCCTGCTTTTCATCTAAACCGAATCCGCAGTTTTTGTGTGTGGGAACTACAATCATGCCGTCTAACTTGAACTCTACTTCAAACAAGTGCACTTTGGAGCATTCACACATTTCTGGAATTACTGTAAATTTTCCTCTATATTTGCTTATTTGAATAACCTTTAACTATCCGTTTTGACAATTTTTTTTCAGATTTGAAAGGATCATTACTAATAATTCCAATTTTTGCAGCTTTACTTTTAGGATCATTGTCAATTCCATCTGCATTTGCTCAATTCCAATCTGGGGGTGTAGATAAAGAAGGCTCGTGGTATGCAGGAGAAGGTCTCAAACAAGGAGATTTCTTTTCTTATTCCATGTGTCATGTTGATTACAAAGAATGTGCTCCATTTGAAATGGATATTTGGATTAAAGGTGACAAACAAGTTGGAAGTGAAACCAAGTGGTTGGCTGAAGCTGTTGTATATGATGGCAGCAAAGTAATTGTTGGTGAAATGGAACTTGGAAAAATTGCACCTGAACCAACTGGAGGCAGCATTGAACTTGGTGTCTATCGGGGCGCCTTCAAATCTTCTGTAGTCTGGTTATCTGCTTTTGCAACATCCGATTCAAGTTCTGGAGGTAAGGGTCCTAAAGAATTCAAAGCTGCATCGTGGGGTAAAATTGGAAACATAGGAGGAGAGCAAGTACTTCCAAAGGCTATTGAAACAATTACAGTCCCTGCAGGTACCTGGGAAACTGTTCAAATGTATTGGAAAACTGGAGGTACTGGTAGCAAAGTATGGATTGTAGATGGATTTCCATTTCCAATAAAAGCTAAAACTTACACACATGTTTCAGAAGGAATACCTCCAACTGAATACGAATTCGTTTTATTGGATTATAAAGAAAACGTGCAACAAAGTCCATTTGAGGGAATACTTTCATCTGTAAATCAATTAGTAGATGCTGGTTGTGATGTGAACTTTGAAAAATCAGTTAGTGTAAAGAAACCTACAAAGAATTTTGATTACCAGATTCACATATTTTATGGACCTGAAGATCCTGTGATGGGATGTGAGATGCAATGGCTCATAAAATTTATTAGCAAATATGATGATACAGAATTTTTAAACCAAGTTCAGTTTGATTTTCTAGTAGTTGATAAAAATCTAAACCCTCTACGCTCTGTTGCCCAAGAAGAAGGTAAACAATTCTTGTATTCTCCTTCGGGACAATACATTCTTGATTTTATTGTTAAAGAAAAACCTGGCACTGCAAATTATGTTGTATGGGTTTATGGTTTGGCCCCTGAAGGAATTGTTCCTTCTGGAGCTTCAGACTATCTACAAATCCCTGTTTTAGTTTATGACTCAAAGGATGCAGGTCCAACCCAAAGTATACCTTCTTGGATTAAGAATAATGCAGGATGGTGGGCTGATGGCTCCATTGATGATAATTCATTTGTCCAAGGTATTCAATTCTTAATCAAAGAAGGAATCATGAAGATTCCTCCAACATCTCAGGGCTCAGGTAGTGGTTCAAACCAAATCCCTGATTGGATTAAGAATAATGCAGGATGGTGGGCTGATGGCTCCATTGATGATAATTCATTTGTCCAAGGTATTCAATTCTTAATCAAAGAAGGAATCATGAAGATTGAAAATCCTAGTATCAAAAAGTCTTCAGGTTCAGAACCTGAACCATGGTATGGTTAGTGATTATTCGAGTTCTACATTCAAATTACTATACTCTCTTTCAAATAACGAACTAAGATGGTAGGTCTTTTCAAGCATCCAAAGCGTCGTCTGAAAAAATTACTAAGAGATGGTGAATACGATGAGGCTATAAAATTTGGAAAGAGTTTAGAATCTGAATATTCTGATGACCATGATTTCATGTTTATCATGGGCAGTGTTTATTTTATTGTGGAGGATGCAAAAAAAGCATTACCGTATTTTGAAAAAGCATTTGAATTAGACAACAATGATGTGGAGAACCTTACTCTGAAAACTAATGTTCATTTGGCATTGGAGCAAAAAGATGAGGCAATTGATTGCTGCAAACGTATTTTGAAATTACAACCTGAAAATACTGAAGCTGAACTACTCTTGGATGATTTGAAAAATCTCTAGTTTCTAAAATTATCTTTTTTTCATAGGATAAGCATTCTCTAATAACCAATTACAAAATGCTGTAACCTTTTCATTAAATTCAGTCCATATATGTACAGAGTGTGGAAGTATGTCTATTTTCCAATTATTTGTAAATACTCTGACTCCTTCTTTGTTTTCATACATGTATGCATCTTCTGTCTGAATGTCTCCTAGCATTTCTTTTGCCTTTTGTTTAATTATCTCTCTGTCTATGGGAAATCTCTTTAGATCATAATCTATGATTAAACTCAAATCTCTTTTCCCATACATTTCAAATTCTTCAATTCTTCCCTCTTTTGGGAAATTCACAATTAATTTGATGTCGTATTTTTTACCTACTTCTTTTCCAATCTCTACAATTCTTGCATAACCCATCCCTGGATTCTTTTTTAATAGAAATCTGATTTGCGCCAAGTCTTTTTTTAATTGCTCTTGCAAATCCGTGACGATTTCTGAAAATATCATACATTTTCTTGCCAAAATTCCTATTATAACCATTAATTTTTTTCAAGGTTGGTTTTTTTAGAACTAGGATTAATCCTGAGCATGGCAATGCCTATGGATTTTGATGGTATGCGCACTGATGATGCATCTGAGAGAACAGATAATGTTGATGAATACAGAAGAACCTGTATTGATTTCATAGAGGATATCTCTCATGATTATGAGGCATGGGTAGACTATTACAAATTGCCCGAAGATGAAGATAAACGAAGACGTGCAGGTATTCGTGCAACAATTGCTAGAACAAATGAATGGATTGCAAAGGTTTCCCAATCAATCAAGGCAGTTGATGTGGTAATGAATGACGGAATACAGAAAATGGCCGAATCTACTGCGGGAAAACCATTTCAAATCGGAGTTTTTGTAAATCAAAAATCAGGGTACACTGAAACAAGACCTGGTATTATTGATGTAAATGTCAAAGCCACTGGAAGAGATGGCAGAAAAACAAAACTAGGGTTTCATTTTAAAGATGATCGATTTAGAATAGAATCCACATGTGATGCATACATTGATGAAACAAATTTACCAACACAAGAGTCTGAATTCTTGGATATTCATCTTACACTCCATGCCGAAAATGCAAAGACTCGTGATGTAATTTCCTTTACAGTAACTATTTGTGAAATTGAAAATGATGTTGAAATTGACAGGCGAGGAGTTTCAACAGTTGTTCATCTAGTATGATTTAACGTAAAATTTCATCTTCCATGTATTCGATAAACTTTCCAGTGTTTTCAAGTTTTATTGAATTGATTTTCTCCAAGCTATCAAAGTCGTTCATCTTTAGATGCTGCTCAGATGCAGTGTACAACACGTCATCGATATAGAAAGTTCTTGCCTCCCCCATCCCATAGTATCTTGAATCTTCCTCTGAATGAGTAATGGTTCCTTTTGTATTGATTCCATTTAATGCATCAATCTCAAATACATAGAAACCGCTCCATCTGTTGTATTCTGGTGCAAACATCTTGGAGGAACTTTCATTGAGGCTTTTTACATCTCCATTTACTGGAATTGACAGGATTCCTCTTGTCTTATCAAAGAAGAATGCCTTGTGGTTGAACAGTGCTTCTGAATGAGTGGAACTATCTCCAATCACAATATCGTCTGCCACAATTGGATTCTTTACGTCTTTTACATTGAATAATGCTATTTTGATGCCTAGTTGTTGAACTCTATTATTGTCTAGTTCTTTTGTGTCTCTGCCAATTCCAATAATGTGTTCTTCATCATATGGATGCAAATAATTTGAAAATCCTGGAATCTTGAGTTCACCTAGAATCTTCGGAGTGTCAGTTGACAAGTCAATCACAAAAAATGGATCGATTTGCTGGAATGTTACCAGGTATAGTCGTTCTCCAATAAATCTTGATGAGAAAATACTCTCATCAGGTGCAATATCTTCCAAACCTCCAACTATGTTTAGATTCTCATCTAAGACATAGACTGAATTTGACCTAATGGTTCCTTGATGCTGTATGTAGTATTCTGTAGTAGTTGCAACTCTGAATCTATCCCCGCTCTGATCCATTGAAAACTGATTAAGTAGTCGTCCTGGGACTGAACCTTTTGCAACATATTCTATTTTGTCCTCATTGATTGATACTTTGTGAATAATTGTCTTTTGTGTGTCTTGCTGTTTTTTTGTGTCGTACTCAATTAGAGCCTGCTTTATCTTTTCAAATAGTTTTTCTTTATCGTCTTTGTTCATTGTATTGTATGACTTTTGCATTAGCTCTGATATTTTCATCCACTGTGATGATGAATTCAATGAAGAATCGCTTTTGATTACTTTTATTTCATCTTGAATATCTTTTGGTAATAGTGGAACAACTACATCAAAGAATCTATCACGTGATGAGTTTTCATAAAAACCAAATGGCATATTTTGCTGGTAAGTCAAGTAAAAGTTATCCTCTGACACATAAAATGTTCCTGAATATCCCATGAGAAATGTCTCAGAATTAATTTTATCACCAAAGATGTCAATTGCAGTAAGTGTGCTAAAGTTTGAGAATTGCTCTACATTATCAAAGTAAAATGCCTCAGGTGTCATTATTCTAACAGCGTCTTCCATTATTACTGGAAGTCTTGGGTACTGGTAATTGATGTGGCTATTTGTTACAAAGTATGCATAGTCTCCAATCATTCTTGCATCTCTAAAGTGTCCATCAATAGAGTAATCCTTTAGGATTGTTGGATTTTCTTTATCAGATACATCTACAATTAATGCATGTGTTACAGGTTCGTATGATCTTTGTGGAACAAAATCATACTGGGGAATTATCTGGTCATCGCTTTGCCCGTTGTAAAATATTACTAGTCTGTCTCCGTTAAGGAACATATTTTGTATGTACTGTGATTCAATATCTAGAGCAATTTTGAGAATTAATTTTGCAGATTCAGCAGGATATGCATCAATTATCGAAAGTGTGTTTCTTGATACAATATAGACATACTTTGAATCATTTTTGAGATAGTCTGGTTCGTCGACATTTGCAACTTGAACATTTGTTGTAGAGTACTCTGAGCCGCCAGATTGTGTTTTAACTGCCGGTTCTGCCTGTGGTGCAGATTCTGCTACTGCCATGTCTCCGTCCATTACAGAAAAGCTTCTTAGCATTCTTTCATCAAAAATTTGACCATTAAAGACAGCTGATACCTCTAAAATTTTCTTTAATTCTTCTTGTGAAGATATTTTTTTGATATTTTGAGTTCCCTGGAAATATTCTTCTAAAGTTTTATCGACATAGATTATCTCTGGTTCTAGAGTTTGAGTTACTTGAATATCTTGTTCAAAGCCAATAGTGTACATAATTCCCGATGTTATGGCTACTGAAACGATTATTGCAATTGGGATTGTTATTTTTGGATTCATTTTTTCTCCTCACTATTTTCCGTATCTCTTTTTATGAAATCTCGAATTTAGCGATTACTACTATTTTGTAGTTTGGGATAAAAGGTTTAGTGAAATTTGAATTTTACCAAACAACTTACATATTCAGGAATTACAGTATGAACTCAAATGTCCTCTAAAATCCCTGATGATGATTTTACTGAAAAAATCAAAATCCTTGCAACTGATGACAAAAAAATAAAGATGTTTGGTGAGCTGTTTACTAACGATTCTAGCCGCGAAATCCTTCAATTACTTTTCAATGAAGAGTTGACTGCAACTCAGATTTCTCAAAAGACTGAGATTTCGCTTCAACTAGTAAAGTATCATCTTAACAAACTTCAGGATTTAGGTGTGGTAAAAATTTCAAAGATTGAAAAAAACTCAAAGTCTCAAGACATGAAAATCTACACTGCAACAAAGTTCAGTATTGTAATTGTTCCTCCAAGCTTTTCAGAAAAAACCAAAGAAAGCAAGTTACTTGTCCGTTCCTTTAGACATATCTACAAAGTCGCAGGACTAGGAATTGCAACTGGATTCTCTGCAATTATTTCATTGTCTCAACTAGAAGACAAAGTTCCATCAAGTATGATTTCAAGTAGAATTGCATCACCTGAACTTTCAGCAAAAACTTCTGAATCTATTGGAATGGATGAATCTGCAGAATCTATCGCTGCTTCACCGATGGTGGCAGAATCTGAATCACACATACAATTGGAAAAAAGTGTAGAATCTCAAGATTATATTCAGGAAAATTTGGATGTTGTAGAGACTGTAATTGATTCTGATGTTAGCAATTTGGGAACAGAGTTGTTTATTCCATTTGTAATTCTTACAGCAATACTAGGCGGTATCACTGTTTACTATTTGATAAAATATCTGAAAAATTCTAATTAATTATCCAGAGTAATCTCAATTGTAACTCTTTTTTCTTTTGCTCTCGCTTCACCGGGATATTTTAATTCTGAAATCTTTTGGCTAAACTCTTCATCTGTCACTAACTTTGCCTTCCCAGAAAAAACCATTTCTTTATACTGTATTTTTACTTCTGGATTTGCCAATGCGTTTTTGAACCAGTCTCCATCAGGTCGGTGTCTTGAAAAATATATTTTACCATCATGATTTACTGCTCTGAGTATAACTGAATGTGGGTTGCCTGTTTTCCTTCCCTTTGTAATTAGGATTGGTCTGAATAATTTCTCTTTAATCTTCATGCGTAATTTTTTCTGTCAAGTAATTTAACCCCATTGATAGAAATTTCTGATATTTGGTATGATAAGCAAATCTGCAGATACGGTACCATGTCCGTAAAACTAGAAGGAATGCCTACAAACATTGCAACTGCTGACTCTTTTACTGGAAAAAAAGTCATTGATAGAGAGGGAATTCGATATGGCAAAGTCAAACATATCCATATCCATCAAGACACCCTCACAGTATCTGGAGTGACAATCCATCAGGGATTCAACAAGGATTATTTTCTTTCAGAGGATTATATTGACAAATTTTCTGAGGAAACTCTACTTCTTAGCAGACCTCCAGTAAGAACAGGAGTATCTGTTGTTGATATTGATGGCCATAAAATTGGCAAAGTCAAACGGTTACACAGAAATCCTGATACCAATGATCTTGAATCAATTGAAGTTAGTAATGGATTAATGCATTCAAAAATCTTATCCAAATCCGAAATTTGGGGAATTGGTGAACGAGTCATACTTAGAATGACCAGAGAAGAATTCAAAAAACTTGAATGATCTCTTTTTCTCTTCTTTTTTAAAAATAACCTTTACTGTCTAGCCTGCTTTCTTTGAACATACCTTACAAACAGGAATTCCTTCCTGAACTGTTATCTCTACATTAGATGAGTGGCATTTTTGACATAATCCTATCATGCCACTAGTCCTCTGTTTGCTCTTTAAATTTTTTTTGTGCTCTCAAATACTTAGCAATTTATAATTGCAAAATGCGATCAGAATATTGCCTGCTATAGAAACAAAATCTCTAACAAAATCATTTGGAGATGTGATTGCTGTAAATGATATCTCTTTTTCAGTTGAAAGTGGAGAAATATTTGGATTTCTAGGGCCTAATGGTGCTGGAAAAAGTACAACTATGATGATTCTTACAACTTTGCTAAAACCAACATCTGGCCAAGCTTTGATTTCAGGATTTGATGTGGTGAAAGATGCAAAAAAAGTTAGAGAAAGCATTGGTTATGTCCAACAAGAGACTACAGTTGATGAATATCTAACTGGCAGAGAGAATTTAATTTTGCAGGCAAAACTAAACCATATCCCAAAAAATCAAATCAATAAAAGAATTGATGATATTTTAGAATTAATTGAATTAAGTGATAAACAACATGACTCTGTTGTCACTTATTCAGGCGGCATGAGAAAAAGACTAGATATTGCCGGTGGCCTTTTACATAGACCAAAAGCATTGTTTCTTGATGAGCCTACTGTGGGCTTGGACATTCAGACTAGGAGGAAAATTTGGAAATATCTGAAAAAAATCCATGATGAGTTTGAGATGACTATCTTTCTTACAACCCACTACATGGAAGAGGCTGATCAACTATGTGATAGAGTTGGAATTATTGATGGTGGAAAAATACAGGTAATTGACACTCCTCAAAATATGAAAAATGCAATGGGCAATGAAGTAATTTCAATTATCATTGGAGATGAAGAAAATCATGATTCATTTTTATCACAACTTCATGAGATAGAGTTTGTAAACAAAATTAATGTAGATGGATCCAAACTAACTCTCTTTGCTTCAAATGGAGCAGAAGTAATCCCAAAAATTTTTCAAATCTCATCTGCTCTTAAAATTAAAATCGTTTCAATTGCTTTGACACAACCAACACTTGATGATGTATTCATTTCATACACTGGACATGAAATAAGAGATGATGATTCAAAGTTTAATCGAAAAAGAGAGCATGCAAAGATGAAGAGGTTACGTGCATGAATACATTGATGTATGATACTTATACAATTTTTTGGAGAGAGTTAAAGAGATACAAAAAATCTCGAAGTGGCGTTTTAATTCGTTTAATTCAACCTGCGATTTGGATTATTGTTATCGGAAATACTTTTTCAGGAACTCAACCACTAATTCAATCAGTTGGGTTTGAAGGCGAATACATAGAGTTTATGGCACCTGGTGTCATAATTCTAACTGCAATTTTTACAAGTATTTTTGGTGGCGTCAATACTTTGTGGGATAGACGTTATGGCTTTATGAATAAGGCGTTGACTTCTCCTATATCTCGTTCTGCTGTGGCACTTGGAAAAATGTCTGCAATTTCACTGATTGCTGCCCTGCAAGCTAGTCTGATTTTGGGAATTGCTTTGGCAATAGGTGTGAACTTTCCCAATCCTATAATGATTGCGCCAATCATGGCAATTGTAATTTTGTTTTCGTTGGGTTTTTCTGGAATATCTGTAATTGTAGCAGCTACTGCAAAGTCTCAAGAAACTTTTTGGGGGGTGATAAATTTTCTAGGGATGCCTCTGTTTATGCTGAGTCCTGCACTGTTCCCATTAGAATTACTTCCTGATTGGCTTGCAGTAATTGCAAAACTCAACCCTGTGACATACACGGTATTGCTTGTAAGGGAATTAATGACCGGTGTCTCAGAGGGTGGAATCTCAATTGTATTGAGTCTGGGGGTAATCTCTGTATTTGTTTTAGTTATGGTGGGGCTTGCAAGCTATGTCTTTACGCGAGAAGTGAACAAACCATTTTGACACAAAGTTGACAAAAAATGGAATATTTGTTAACTCTGTTGATCTTTGCCAAATTTTAGAAAAAGTATCTGTTGTCAAAGTTTGTCCTGCTTGTAATGGTTTTTACAATCTTTTTAGTGTCTAGTGCTTTGATTCCTTCTTCATATGCACTGGGTGATTATGATTTAATCTCAGAGTGGGGTCAGTTTGGTATTGCAAAAGACGGACATTTTTCATATCCTGAATTCATTGCAGTAGATGAAGAAGGGAATTCTTATGTAAGTGATTTAGGAAATAAACGAATTCAAAAATTTTCCAGTGATGGACAATATCTTACTCACTGGGGACAAAGCGGAACTTTGCCTGGGGAATTTCATTATCCTGCTGGAATAGCAGTGAGTGGTAATTTTGTTTATGTTGCAGACCACGATTTGCATAAAATTCAAAAATTTTATCTGAATGGAACATTTACTGAACAATGGGGAAGTAAGGGAATCCATGATGGACAATTCAAATATCCAAATGGCATTGCAGTTGATTCAGAGAATAATGTCTATGTTGTAGATACAGGAAATCAAAGAATTCAAAAATTTACATCTGATGGGGAATTTGTTTTATCTTTTGGCTCAAGTGGAATGGGAACCGGTCAATTCCTTACTGCAATTGGAGTAGATGTTGACGATGAGGGATATGTGTATGTTACTGATAAAGGAAATCGTAAAATTGAAAAATTTGATTCTTTTGGAAATTGGATAAGAACACTTACTTTTACTGGATATGATTTTACCTTTTCTCCTGGAGGGATTGAGATTTCCCCTGAAGGAAAAATATATGTTGTAAATTCTGAAAGTGGCAAAGTCTTGTCTCTTGATCAAGATGATAGTCTGTATCTAAATATTTTTCAGAAAAATGGACCTTTTTCACAAACCTTTAGAACTCCTACAGACATTGCATTGGGAGTTAATGGTGAATTACTAGTTGTAGACTCTAGTGCACACAAAATTTATTCACTTGAGACGCCAGCTTACACTGAACCTGAAATCATTGAAGTGATTGAAATTCCCGAAGTTGTGGAACCTGAAATAATTGAATCCTTTTCCCGTGATAAAATTAATCCAACAATAATGCCTCCAAGTGATATGATTTTAGAAGCAACTGGTTTGACTACTTTTGTAAATATTGGTGAGGCAATAGCTGCTGATAGTGAAAGTGGAATTAAATCAATTTTGAATAATGCTCCTGAGGAATTCTCTCTAGGTGTTAACAAAGTGACTTGGATTGCATTTGACAATGCTGGAAATACTGCTGAAGCCTACCAAACCATCACAATTCATGCATGTGGACACGTTTATTCTGATTATAATATGATCGTAGGTACCAATACTGATGATTTCATTCAGGGAACTCCAAATGATGATCTGATTTTTGGATTAGATGGATCTGACATCATCAGTGGTAATGATGGAAATGACTGTGTTTTTGGTGGAAATGGTGATGATATAATTTATGGAAATAATGGAACTGATACATTATCAGGTGGTCCTGGAAATGATGTTCTAAAAGGAGGCTATGGATTTGACATTCTATATTCTAATTCAGGCTCCGATGTTATGGATGGCGGTGATGATTCTGATGGCTGTTACTCTCCAGAAAATTCCCAAAAAGATCTTTTGTTAAATTGTGAATCATAACCTCAAATCTTTGTTCTAATAATGTGAAATTCAAATTGTTCTATTCCTTCTATATAGAAAATATAATCTCTCTATGACTATGTTTTCCAAGTATAGAATGATCATTCAGGTTATAATACAAATTTCTCTTTCAAGCATTAATGACTTACAAAAACGCAAATAACATTGCAATTTTTAGCATTGTTGCTTTATTCACAGTAACTGCATTTGGATTTTCAAATGCATTTGCTGAAGAAAGAGACTACAAAATGGTAGGCGACATTATGCCAGAACTGACATTTAATTTCCGAGACGGAACTGAAACACTCCAATTCCCTGTTTTCAAAATGGGAGAAAATTTTGTTGATGATTCAGGAGTTTCATTTTCAGTAGAAGGAACTGTGACAGACTCTCCGTTATTACATAAAGCAATGGATGAAGCATACATTTATCGATACTCAAATGCAGCATTTGATCATCAATTCAAATACTTTGATGTAGATGCAAATTTTGTAAAAGAGGGAGAGTCTATAATCTCGCTTGATTACAACAATTGTAGAATTGATAACTATCAAGTTGAAACACTTGATTCTAATGACTATGAGAGTTATCACAAAGAAGTTGGATTTGCAATAGTAGACAAAATTGACTTTGTATGTAGTGGATTAAAATCAAACAATGATCCTACACCCATAAATCATGGAACGATAATAGATCATGGTGATTCTGGATTTAAATTCGCTAACGGAATGAAAACATTTGTAACATTCTCATTTAATGAAGGAAAGGAAAAAATTCAATTTCCTGTATTTGATCTAGTTTCAGGATATACTGAATCTGATAGAAATGTTAAAGCAGAATTCTCAGTAGAAGGTGTTTTGGATTATTATCCTCTCTTGCAGAAGAAAATTGATAATGCTAGAAAAATATCTGGACTCACACATCAATCCAATGATGACTTTGATGCATTAGTTGAATTTTCTAATGGTGAAAAAACATACAGAGGATTTGATTTCTCAAGTTGTCATGTTGAGGATGCAAAAATCACCACTTTGACAGACAAAGAAGAAGGATTTACTGGAAAAAGTGGATTTGTCATAGCACATCAATTAGGTTTTGAATGTTCAGGAATTAAATCATTGAATATGCATTATGATAAACTTCGAGGTGATAAACCTTCATGGAAATCTATTGACATTGTACATGAATATCAAGAACCACTCCAAAACACTGACAAAGGATTGAGTGCTTTTGCTACATTCACGTTTGATGATGGTGTTGAAACTGTAGAGTTCTCCATGTTCAAACAAAGTAAAGTGCTTTCTGCAACAGAAAATGTATACCGTAGTGATAAAGACAATCCTGCAAATGCTGAATTTACAAGAAAAGCAGCATATCCAACTTTAGAGTTGAGAGGAATTGTTGGTGATTATCCATTACTATACAACCATGTTGATGATGCATTATCAATTCAGGGAGTGATTGGAACAAACAATCGTAACCTTGTTGATATTGATGTAAAGATTGTATCTGGCAATGAGGAAATTCGTGGCTTTAACTATTCTAACTGTAGATCAACTGATTATGTAGTTTCTACAAATCCAAATACGGAAGAAAGTTATGTCAAAAATAAATTTGCACTAGAAAATATTTTTGACTTTGAATGCCAAGGATATCATCCAAACAATCCTATGTATGATGCAATGTTTGTTGTTGAAAAAGCAAAAACTACCAGCAGTAAAGAATTACGAAATACTGATGACTGGTCCAAAGGATTCTACGTAGAGTAGATTTTTTTCTTATTTTTTATTTTAAACTAAATGATCTATGATGTAGATCAATCTTAGATCTGTGGTAGTTGACTTCTAGACTGAATTATTCTTCTAATCTTGATTTCCCCAGGCGTGATTTTTGATCTATTGATGCCATAATTGATACGTTCCAACTGTATTGATAGGGATTAACATTTCTTTTCTAATTCACCTGTTTGTTTGATTTTTTAATGTCTTAATTTTTATTCTGCCAAAAATTTTTTCTAGTGTTCAAATGGATATTTTACAACTAATTCAAGCTAATCTTCTTACTCCAATTATCCTGTTCTTCTTGTTTGGAATTATAGCAGCTCGAATAAAATCTGATTTAAAAATGCCTGAGGCAATTTCAGAATTTTTACCAATCTATCTTCTAGCTGCAATTGGTCTTCATGGTGGAATAGAGATGAGAAATACTGGATTTGAAAATATGTTGATTCCAATGTTGGTTGCAATTGGTCTTTCTTTGCTGTTTACATTAAACCATTATCAAATTTTACGAAGACTTGGAAAATTCAATCTTTTTGATTCTTATGCTTTAGCATCTACTTATGGTGCAGTTGGTGCAGTCCATTTCTCTGTGGGTCTATCGTTTCTCAAAAATCAAGGAGTTTCTTCGGAAGGATATATTGCAGCAATTCTTGCAGTGTTAGAACCCCTTGCCTTCATCTTGGCAATATTTATGACAAATATGGCAGTATCAAAACAAATCCGTCAGAAAAAACAATCATTTTCAGATGATGGCTCTACAGATATTGATATTGGATTTAACCAAACTAAAACAAAACTCTCTAAAGTATTACATGAATCTATTACTGGAAAAGCAATTGTAATTCTACTTGGTAGTATTGTAATTGGTTACATAATTGGGGAAGATGGTTTTGCATCAATCAAAATTGTATTTGATGATATGTTTACTGGAGCCATTGTAATTTTTATGATTGAAATGGGAATAATTGCTGGTCAACGACTTGATGATATTAGAAAAGTAGGCGTTTTTCTTACATCCTTTGCTATTATTATGCCTCTATTCAATGGAATTATTGGAGTTCTAGTCTCAACTGCTCTAGGATTGAGCATAGGAGGTGCAGTCATGTTTGGATTGCTTATGGCTAGTGCATCATTTATTGCAGCACCTGCAGTTTTGCGCCATGCAATTCCTGAAGCAAAACCCAGTCTATACATTACATCTGCATTGGGGATAACATTCCCATTCAATATTATTGTCACATTGCCAATCTTGTATACAATATCCACACTTATTCATACTGGAGAAGGAACGATAGACTTATTCAATTACATAACTGAGGTGTTCTTGTGAAGCTATACAATGTTAAACTATTAACAATCACTTGTGAAATTCTTGCTCAAAAAAACATACTTGAAATTTTAGGCAAACATGACATCACTGGATATACAACATATGAGGTAGATGGAAACGGTGCACGTGGAATCCGTGGACAAGGATTAAAAACTGAAAAAAATGTTAAAGTTGAAGTAATAATGCGTGAAGAAAAACTACAAGATGTTGTAGAAGAAATTTCAAGAACCCTGTTTGCAAACTTTGCAATAGTTCTCTATGTTAGTGATGTTGGCGTAGTACGAACTGAAAAATTTTAACAGCATTTATCATCTGAACATAAAACTGGAATCTTTTTACTAGTTTTAGTAACCGTTGAAATCAATTCTGATAGTTGGTTGTTTGATATCATGTACATTGCTTTTTTTCCTTCATCTCTTGATTTGACTATCCCACATTTTTTTAATGTCTTAAGATGGTGTGATACTAGAGGCTGATCTTTTTGCAATTTTTCTACAAAATCATTCACACACAACTCTCTGTTTTTTTGTAGCAGCTCTAAAATCTCAAACCTTGTTTCATCACAAATACATTTTAAGAGACTAACTCCATTCATATCAATTTAAATTTATATAAACCAGTATTTATTTGATTATGTGGGTTATTCTAAAAGAATCTTGTTTGTGTGCGTAGAAAACGCTGGTCGGAGCCAGATGGCTGAAGGTTTTCTTCGAAAATATGCTCCTCATCTGGAGGTATCAAGTGCAGGAACCAAACCTAGATCCCAATTAATTCCAAATGTAGTTGAGGCTATGAAAGAGATTGGAATTGACATTACTAAGCAAAAACCAAAGGATCTTACAAATGAAATGATTTCTCAATCAATCACAGTCAATATGGGATGCATGGATAAAGAATCATGCCCTGCATTATTTATTGATAATGTAATTGATTGGAATATTTCTGATCCAAAAAATAAGGACATTGAACAAATAAGAGAAATTCGAGATGAAATTAAAAATCAAGTCTTGAAACTCATTAAAAAATTAGAGGAATAGTCATGGTGTATTCTAATCTTCAAATATTTGTTGTAGAGTTAATTGGTACATTCATTCTTGTAGTTTTTGCAACAGGTTCTATTGTATATGATGTTCAAATTGGAGGGCTATATGGTATATGGTTTGCAGCAGTTACGCCTTTTATTGCGTTAATCATTGGAGTTTATTCATTTGGAAAAATATCTCTAGCTCATTTCAATCCTGCAGTAACCATCGGTTATTACATCACTGGTCACATTTCTAAAATTCAAATCATTTGGTATTTTGCAGCTGAACTAATTGGAGCAATACTTGGTTCATTATTTGTGATGACGTTTATTGGAAAAGACGCAAATCTTGGAGCAAATGCGCCAAACTATGACTATTCGATATTTTTGATTTTTCCAGTAGAAGTTTTAGCATCAGCATTACTTATGGCAGTTATTTTTACTGTAGTGTACACAAAAGGACTCAAAGGATTCAGTGGAATTGCAATTGGCGGTATTGTGGGATTGGACATTCTCTTTTTGGCATTTATTTCTGGAGCCTCAATGAATCCTGCAAGAGCCTTGGCACCTGCCTTATTGTCTGGTATGATGGATAATCTTTGGCTTTATTGGAGCGCACCATATGTTGGAACAACTATTGTTGCATTTTTGTTTAGGAAAAAATTTGAGAATCAAAGAAAACAAGAATTATAGACATCTATCAACTACATAGATTACAGGTTGTTATCAAATCTAAAGACTGTCATCTTTAGTCTTTGGATTGTGTAAAATTAATCATGAAATCATCAAATTTTGAACAAAATTTAGGAATTACACGCCTATGTGAGGACATTTTGGCTTCAAATGAGAGAATTTTCTTTGTGTCTTCTTTGAACAAAAATGGAAGAGCAATCGAATCAAAATTTCGCAATGACAGAATCATTAAAAAAATGTCAAAAACTGAAATAGAAATGTTTTACATGCAAAGAACATTACAGACATCTCTATCCAAAGAATTTGATGATTTGGTTGGTCCTCTAAATTCTATTATCGTTCAAAGGGATACCTTCTTGGAGTTAATTTTTCCATATTCTAAAGGATTGATGCTGATAATATGTGATTTAGATGTGATCTCAAATTATCTTGCAAAAAAAATATTGTTTATGCTGCGTGATTTTGATTGGGCACCAAAAAAGACCCAAGTGTATTATGCCTGATGAATGTTGCAGAAATTGTGGCTATTTTTTAAAAAATTTTTCCAAATGCAAAAATTGTAATACTTTATTTCAGTATGTTTGTTATCGTTGTAATCAAAAAACTTTACCACTATATCATAATTGTAATCAAGAATATAGTCCAAATTAAATAATTATGTAAATCGTATTTAATTACATCTTTATCATAAATCATTTAGAGTATTCTTTTAGATCAAAAATTAATAGTTGTTCCATGCAAAAAATCAAATGTCTAAAATGTGGAAATCCTGAAACAGAAATTTTAAGATGTGGAAAATTTGCCCAAGATGTTTTATTTTGTCCTTACTGTGATGACATATGCAATAAACTTACATGAACTACAAATTTCTATATAGATTACAAATTTTTAGATTTCTATGGAAAACAATTACAATTCTGTTTTATGAAATTATCTTTAACTGTGTTCAATGTGTGCTACTACCTTCCTTGAGCAAGACAATTCCTCATTTTCAAAAATTTTATTGTCAAAAGAAGTAGCAGACATCATTAAACAGGTCGTACGAGAGTCCACAAAGTCGATTCATCTTGATGGCAATGATGGGAAGAACAATACAGGAGAATATGATGTCTGAAAATCAAAAATATCCATGCAGTCCTAACTGTTGGTGCAAACAAGAACCATCAGATCGCCCCTATGTAGGATAATTTGTACCTAAATACCATTTAATTTTATTATTTTACGAATAATAATGACCTAGTTTAGCCAATTATGATGACTAATTCGAAATTATTCTCAGATGCAAAAAAAGTCATTCCTTCAGGAGTAAATAGCCCTGTTAGATATTTTGAACCATACCCATTCTTTACAAAAAAATCAAATGGCGCATATCTTTGGGATGCAGAAAACAAAAAGATTATTGATTTTTGTAATGGTTATGGCGCATTACTTTTGGGACACAGAAGAAAAGAAATTATTTCTGCTGTCTCAAATCAGCTTTCAAAGGGGACTCTGTACTGCACTCCAACAGAATCAGAAATTGAATTATCAAAATTAATCATTGGAAACTTTCCATCTATTGACAAAGTAAGATTAGTAAATACAGGCGGTGAGGCTACAATGACTGCAATTAGATTAGCTCGTGGTTTTACAAAAAAGAAAAAAATAATTAAATTTGAAGGATGTTATCATGGTGCACATGACTCAGTACTGGTAAAAGCTGGTTCTGGCTCTGCACATAATGGAATTTCCGTTTCAGATGGTGGGTTGGATGAAGTTTCAAAAAACACACTAGTTGTACAATATAACAACATTGAAGATCTTCAAAAGACTATACAAAAAAATAAAGATATTGCAGGTGTAATTGTAGAGCCCATCTTAGCCAACATGGGATTGATTTTACCTGAAAAGAATTTCCTTTCTGATTTAAGAAAAATTACCAAAGAAAATAACATACCATTAATTTTTGATGAAGTTGTTACTGGGTTTAGAGTTGCACCTGGTGGGGCTCAAGAACATTTTGGAATCAAACCTGACATAACTACAATGGCAAAAGCCTTGAGCAATGGTTTTACAATTGCTGCAGTGGGTGGAAGAAAAGAAATCATGGATTTGTTGTCTCCGGGGGGAAAAGTCTACCAAGCAAGTACCTTTGCAGGAAATCCTATTTCTGTTAGTGCTGCAATTGCTTCAATTAAGACCATTAACAAAATAAAAAACAAACTCTATTCAAAACTGGAACGATTCAATCTGCTATTTTCTACTGCACTAGATGATATGGCAACTGACATGAATATTCCTCATCAAATCAACTTTACAGCCTCAATGTTTCAGATTTTCTTTACAAACAAACCTGTGACAAATTATGAAACCTCCAAAAAAGCAGACTCTAAGAAATTTGAGAAAATGTTTAGGACATTACTGAAAAGAGGAATATTCATTGCACCCTCACAATTTGAAGTTGTTTTTCTATCTGATGCTCACACAGAAAATGATCTAAACAAAACACTTGATGCATATGATGCAGCACTAAAATCGGTGAAGAAATGAAATACATTGTAGGTGCAAGAGGTAGTCAACTATCCATTGCTCAGACAAACTGGGTGATTTCAGAACTAAAAAAAGTAAATCCTGATTGTGAGTATGAAATTAAATCCATCACTACTAAAGGTGATACTGATTCTAGACCATTATTTACAATCAATCAGAAAGGAATTTTTGAAAAAGAAGTTGATAGGGCAGTATCTCAAAAAGAAGTAGATTTTGCAGTTCATAGTCTAAAGGATGTCCCTTCCGAGCTAGATGAGAGTTTAATCATTGCATCAATTCCAAAACGTGAAGCAGTAAATGATGTCTTTATTTCATCTGATGGCTCTTCATTGGAGAATATCAAGAAAGGCGCTGTAATTGGAACAAGCTCACTTCGACGTGCTGTTCAAGTGTCTCGAATTAGACCTGATGTTACAGTAAAACCAATTCGAGGAAATATTGAAACCCGAATTAAAAAAGCATCAGGAGAAAATTTTGATGCTATAGTTCTTGCACAAGCTGGCATCTCAAGATTGGGAGTTGATGTGGACTTTTCTCCCCTATCAATTGATATTTTTTCTCCATCTCCTGGTCAGGGTGCGATTGCAATTGTGGCTAGAGCAAATGATGAAGATACTATTTCCATGCTGAAAAAAAATTGAAGATCCAGATTCTAGATTAGAAATAGAGGCAGAACGAGCACTATCTGACTATGTAGATTCTGGTTGCAGATTCCCACTAGGTGCATATGCAAAATCAAATGGCTCTGAAATGACATTGACAGTATTTGCATTTTCTGTTGATGGAAAACAATCACTACAAGTCAGTAAGAAAGGAAGCAAAAATGATCCTAAATTACTAGGCAAAAGTGCTGGGGAAGAATTACGTAAAAAGGGTGTAAATGATCTTGCATTAAATTGGAGAGAAAAAGTGGAGGAATGGAATAAGTCATGACTGGAAAAGTGTATCTTGTTGGAGCCGGACCTGGAGATCATAAATTAATTACACTACGCGCAGTTGAATTACTCCAAAAAGCAGATGTTGTTTTGTATGATAGATTGGTAAGCAAAAAAATAATTTCAATGATTCCAAAATCTGCTGAAAAAATTTACGTTGGCAGAGCCGTGGGTGATGACACAACTCATCAAATTACCACAAATGATTTAATGGTAAAATATGCAAAATCCAAAAAAAATGTTGTTAGACTAAAGGGCGGTGATCCTATTATCTTTGGACGTGGTGGTGAAGAAGCAGAATTTCTAAAAGAAAATAAAATAAAATATGAAATTGTTCCGGGAATTACTTCTGGAATTGGTTCTGCAACTTATGCTGGAATTCCTCTGACTCATAGAAAACATGCATCATCGGTAGTTTTTGTTACGGGTCATGAAGATCCTGAAAAGAAACAAGAGATTGTAAAATGGAAAAGACTGGCAAAGTCTGTTGATACAATTGTAATTATGATGGGGCTTTCAAGAATTGATATTATTTGCAAACAACTAATTGCTGGAGGAATGGATAAAAAAACCCCTGTAGCTGTTATTCAAAATGGTACTACTCCCAAACAAAAAATGATCAAAGGGACAGTCACAAATATTGCAAAAAAAGTTAAAGAAAATAAAATAACTCCTCCTACAAATATTATTATTGGAAAAGTTGTTGATCTCTCAGATTCAATTGGGTGGAAATAATGCTTGATGGAAAAACTATAGCAATCACTCGTTCAAAAGATGACGCTGCTGAATTTATTTCGCTATCAGAACAAAATCATGCAAAACCCCTCCCGTTACCTACAATTGAACTTGTAAGTAAGGGTGAAAAAATAGTTGATGAGTTTTTAGAATCTGTTGAAAAATACAATCCTGATTATTCTGTTTTTATGAGTTCAAAGGCAGTAAAACTCCTTTTTGATACCGCAAAACGTGTTGATAAATTAGATAAACTGCAATTGGCTGTTGCAAATACTATTGTCATGTCTGTTGGTCCAAAAACAACAATAGCTCTTGAAAATGAAGGAATCAAAGTAAATCTCCAACCTACCACTTTTTCATCTGTTGGTGTGGGAGAGGAATTTACTCAAATTAATGCAGTTGGAAAAAAAGTGATTGTTCCTCGCAGTGGTGCATCTACACCATTTCTTAAAGAACTTTTAAACAAAATTGGAATTGATGTACTTGAAATTCATCTTTATGATGTTTGTGCATTTAGAGATACTACTCAATGGAATGAGTTTAGAGAATTATTCTCTCAGAACAAAGTCGACGGTGTAGTGTTTACCAGTGCATCATCTGTTCGTGGATTCTTTGAGATAATGTCAAAAGATTATGATGATGACAAATTACTTGAAAATCTTGCAAAACTATCTGTAGTCTCTATTGGTCCATTTACTTCAGATGAATTAAAAAAATTCAATGTTAAAAATATTGTATCCCAAGTCCATACAGTTGCAGGAGCATTTGATGCAATGAAAAATACCCTTACTGCATAATCTTTTGTGCTTAATTATTTTCAATACTTGATTGTGAACTAAACTATGAGATTTAGCTGAAGCTATTTAGCTGTGCCTATTTTTCCTCATGTATTTATAATATAACGGGGTTATGATGGGCATGGCAACTGAAAACCTCGATATGGATTATTCCAAATATGATTTTAAAGACTCTACAGAACTTTATGTCCACCTTAGCAAGAAAGGCCTGTCTAAGGAAACTGTGATTAGCATCAGTAAAATGAAAAAAGAACCAGATTGGATGCTTGAATTTAGATTACGATCTTTTGAAATTTTTATGAAAAAACCAATGCCAACTTGGGGTGGAGATCTTAGTGTTATTGATTTCCAAAATATTTACTATTATGCAAAAGCATCTGACAAAGTAGAAAAGAACTGGGATGACGTTCCAGATAATGTCAAAAAAACATTTGATAAACTTGGAATTCCAGAGGCTGAAAAGAAATTCTTAGCCGGTGTTGGTGCACAATATGAATCTGAAGTTGTATATCACTCTCTAAGAGAAGACTTGGCAAAACAAGGCGTTCTATTCTTAGATACCGATGCAGCCCTTCATGAGCATCCAGAGATTTTCAAGAAATACTTTGGTAAAATTATTCCTCCAGAGGATAACAAATTTGCAGCACTAAACAGTGCAGTTTGGAGTGGTGGTTCATTTATCTACATTCCACCAGGTGTCAAAGTCGACATGCCATTACAAGCATACTTTAGAATTAATGCTGAAAACATTGGTCAGTTTGAAAGAACATTGATCATTGCTGATGAAGGTTCAGAAGTTCACTACATTGAAGGATGTACTGCTCCTGTTTATTCTTCAGAATCACTTCACTCTGCAGTTGTAGAGCTAGTTGCACACAAAGATGCTAAACTACGATACACCACAATCCAGAATTGGAGTAGTGATGTGTATAACTTGGTTACAAAACGTGCTTATGCATATGAAGGTGCAACAGTAGAATGGATTGATGGAAACATTGGAAGTAAACTAACAATGAAGTATCCTGGAATCTATCTTATGGGTGAGCGAGCATATGGTGAAACACTATCTATTGCATTTGCAGGAAAAGGACAACACCAAGATACTGGAGCTAAAATGGTTCACCTTGCACCAAATACTACATCTAAAATCACATCAAAATCAGTAAGCCGATTAGATGGACGGTCAACTTACAGAGGTCTACTCAATGTAGCAAAAGGTGCTACAAATGTTAAAGCAACTGTAAGATGTGACGCATTACTCTTAGATGATACATCCAAGACTGATACATACCCATACATGGAAATTAATCAGGAAGATGCAACAATCACCCACGAAGCAACAGTTGGAAAAATTGGTGATGAGCAAATTTTCTATTTGATGAGTAGAGGATTTTCTGAAGAGGAAGCACTCTCATTAATTGTCAATGGCTTCATGGAGCCATTTACAAAAGAACTTCCAATGGAATATGCAGTAGAACTCAACAGACTGATCAAACTAGAAATGGATGACTCTGTGGGATAAACTCCCATTTACTTTGATTAAACATGTCTCAAGAAGCGCTATCAAAAATCAACACAAGCCATATTGATGAGATTTCCTCATCAAGAAATGAACCTGAGTGGCTAAAAGATTACAGAAAAAATTCACTAACTATCTATGATAGTCTTCCACTTGAAATGTCTCCTCTATATAACAAATACACTGATGCCAAAAAAATGGATCCAGAAAAAGTATTCCTTTCGACATCTACTGCTGAAACTATTCCAAGTTTCCTAAACAAGAGATTAACCGAACTAGAAAATGAAACATGCATCATTCAGATTGGAACAAATGTTCATAAAATCAATATTTCTGATGATCTAAAATCCAAAGGTCTTGTAGTTTCATCAATCTCTGATGCAATTCAAAATAATTCCGAATTGGTAAAAAAGGCACTAGAAGCCTCAAACTCTAATGATGATAAATTTACTGCATTAAACAACGCAGCATTTAACTCAGGAGTATTCATCCATATTCCACGCAATCTTATCTTGGAGAAACCAATTCACTTTTTGGCATGTCTTTCTGAAGATGGAAATTCTACTATTGCTAGAAATATTATCTTTGCAGATGAAAGCAGCAAAGCCACAATCGTACAAGAAATCTATTCCCCTAAAACAGAAAAACAACCAGCATATCTTGAATTACTAAACGCAAATGTTGCAGCCAATGCACAACTAGATGTTACAACTTTACAGTTAATGGATCAACATACAGTAAACTTTTCAACAAGACGTACTGATTTGGCTCAAGATGCCAAGGTAAATTGGTATTCTGGATTGTTTGGTTCAATTCTATCTAGATACAAGATTGATTATTTTCTTAATGGTAGTGGTGCATCTGCAAATGACTCTGAGGTAATATTTGGAAATGATGAACAATCATTTGATATTCAAACTAATGTGAACCATGAAAGCCCATCTACTGAAGCTAGAGTAGTTGAAAAATCCATTCTTAGAAACAAATCAAAATCTCTCTTCAAGGGAATGATCCGCATTAAAGAACATGCTGCAAAGTCAAATTCATTTTTGTCTGGTCGTTCCATTCTCTTAGATAAAGATGCAAAATCTGATGCAATTCCTGGATTGGAGATATTTACAAATGATGTAAAGGCTACGCACTCTGCATCTGTAGCACAAATTGATGAAGAGCAAATATTTTATCTTAAAACTAGATGCTTGACCCACGAGGAGGCTGAGCGAACCATTGTTGAGGGATTTTTGGAGCCTCTTTCAAGGAAAATGTCTTTCCAAGTAAGAGCCTGGATAGCATATCTTATTGAGTCTAAATGGGAAAACCGTGAGCTTACAATTAACACTGATGCAGAATTAACTAAATTTGTTGAAGTAGAAGAGACGCGTTATAATGAAGATGCAGAGATTGAGCAACACTACAAGTATCGGTGAAAATTTTGTCAGAATGGATTAAAGCTTGCAATTTAGAGCAGGTAAAAGAAGGGCAACTTTTCGGATTTGTTCATAATGATAAAAAACTTTTACTGGCAAATCTCAAAGGAAAAATACATGCAACTGATTTAATCTGCACTCATGCAGACGCAGACCTTTCTACTGGAATTTTGAGTGAAGAGGGAGTGCGATGCCCATTACATCTGTCTGTTTTTAATTTAGATGATGGTAAACCTCAAAATCTTCCTGCAGAAATTCCTCTTAAAGTATACAATGTTAAAATAGATGACGACGAAATTTATGTGGAGCTTTAAGAAATGCAAAGTACAGAATCATTATTTGAAAATATAAGAAAAGATTTCCCAATACTTCAAAGAACTGTTCGAGATAACAAACAACTTGTGTATCTTGATAATGCATCAACTACACAAAAACCCAATCAAGTAATTGATTCTATCACTGATTATTACCAAAACCATAATGCAAATATTCACAGAGCAGTATATGCATTAGCTGAAGAAGCAACTGAAGCTTATGAGGCAACAAGGGATAAAATTGCCAAATTCATTAACATTAAAAATCGTCAAGAGATTATTTTTGTCAGAGGGACAACTGAAGCAATTAATCTTGTTGCATATGCATGGGGCAGGCCTCACATCAATGAAGGTGATATTGTAGTTACAACAGAGTATGAACACCATAGCAATATTGTACCTTGGCAGCTAGTTACACAAGAGAAACATGCCAAACTAGAATACATTGGAATGGATGATAATGGTGAATTAATTTTAGATGACCTTGACAAATATCTTGCAACCGGCAAAGTCAAACTTGTAACCTTTAGTTTAATGTCAAATGTACTTGGAACAATAACTAATGCTGAAAAAATCATCGAAAAATGTAAGGCAGCAGGCGTTCTTACCTTGATTGATGGTGCTCAGGCAGTGCCTCACATGAAAGTTGACATTGAAAAATTGGGATGTGACTTTTTTGCATTTTCTGGACACAAGATGTTGGGTCCAACAGGCATTGGTGTCTTATGGGTTAAAAAACCTGTTTTAGAAACTATGGTACCATTTCATGGCGGTGGTGATATGATTAGGGAAGTTCACAAGTATGAAACAACTTGGAATGATTTACCCTACAAATTTGAAGCAGGTACTCCAAATATTGCAGATGTGGTTGGATTGGGAGCTGCAATTGACTATCTTACAAAAATTGGAATGGACAATATACGAGAGCATGAAATTGAACTGACAAAATATGCAATTGACAAATTATCCCATGTCAAAGGTCTTCATATCTACGGTACAAAGGATATGTCAAAACGCGGTGGTGTGATCTCATTTAATTTTGCAGATGTGCATCCTCATGATGTCGCTCAAATTATTGATGAAGAAGGAATTGCAGTGCGTTCTGGACATCACTGTGCTCAAGTATTAATGGAACGACTAAATGTTGCTGCAACATCAAGGGCTAGTTTTTACATTTACAATACTAAAGAAGACATTGATATTCTGGTAAATTCATTAAACATTGTGGCAAAGGTGTTCAAACTATGAGTGGTAATGCAGATATTTATCATGAAATGATCGTGGATTATTCAAGAAATCCAATTAATTATGGGGAGATTGAAAACCACGATGTTACTTTTCATGATTCAAATCCACTTTGTGGTGATAGTATAGATATTGACATGAAAATTGATGATAACAAAGTAACTGATATCAAATTTCATGGAAAAGGATGTGCAATTTGTATGGCTTGCTCTTCTGTTCTAACTGAAATTACAAAAGGCAAGACCCTTGATGAAGCAAGAGCAATAGACAAAAATGATGTCCTAAGTGAATTGGGTCTGGAGCATCTCCAAGCTGTACGAATAAAATGTGCATTACTTTCTCTCAAAGTACTCAAATCTGCTCTTTACACCTACATTGGAAAGAACATGGAAGATACTCCTGATGTAGATAAACTAAAAGAAGAGGCAGCAAACCTGTACTAGTATGAGTGATTTTACTCCTACAATGCCAATATCATTGCAAATACGAAAAATAATTTTTGAAAAATTCAATGATCCAGATGGCAAATTTACCAATGATGAAATTTTTCAAATAATAAAAGAAAACGGTGATCTTGATCCTTCTTGGATTATAGATGACACTGAATCTTTTTTTACCGAAATCTGCGATTCTGGTCTTGCCCGAAACATTGCCCAGAACTTTACAACGATATGGATGAAATTATTTGATCCAATTGAAAAATTTCATTGCAATTCTTGTAATCATGATATCTATCTTGGACCAACAGAAGAAAGAATTTGCCCAAACGGTTCTTGTAAATCTTCTATTTAGATCTGTATTTTTTAGCAGCTTCTTCTAATGCTTTAATCATTGGTAGTTTTTCTCCTGTAAGATAAAGAACTAGCGCCCCACCTGCTGTACTGACATGGTTGATTTTTTCTGCTAAACCTAGTCTTTTAAGAACAGATGTCAAGTGCCCTCCGCTCACAATTGTAGTTGCCATTGAGTTTGCAACTGAATCCAGTAATGCTTTTGTTCCAAAACTAAAATTCTCTTTCTCAAAAAATCCTGCAGGTCCGCTGATAAACACAGTACCTGCACCTGCAATTAATTTTGAATAGTATTCTACAGTTTTAGGACCTAAATCATAAATTTTATCAGTTTTTGCAATCTCTCTTACATCCATCTCAACTCTTGCACCGTCTTTGTCAATTGCAATATCTACAGGAGTGGCAAACACATCTGGATACTCTCCTATCAAAGCATGAGCTTTTGCAACTACTTCATCCTCTCTTTTAATCCCGAGGGGTGATTTGATTCTGGCTTGTGCCCGCATGAACACATTGGCAATCAAACCTGTCAATAACACATGATCTGCACGGCCATTTTGAATTAATAGTCTGATTGCTTCTAATCTATCTGGAACTTTAGAGCCACCTAGCACAATAACATGTGGGGCCTTGGCTACAGTCATTATCTCATCAAGATTTCTAACTTCTCTCTCTACAATTCTTCCTGCACAAGCAGGAATAACTTGTGGGAATCCAACTATTGATGGGTGTGATCTGTGTGCACTAGGAAATGAATCTAAAACACATAGATCAAAGAATTTTGATAACCGTGAAACCATTATTGTTTTTGCAGCGTTCTCTGGTGTAAACTCATAATTTTCTTCTGCACATAATCTTAGATTATCTAAAAGTAAAATGTCTCCATCTTCTAAATTTTTAATTGCGTTTTGAGCTGCTTCACCAATGGTATCTTCGACATATTTGATTTCTCTATTCATTAATTTCTCAAGAACTTTTGCGTGTTTGTCCATTCCTGTATAATCATTATTGCCAACTCTTCCTTGATGAGATGCAACAACCACTTTAGCTTCTTTGAGTGATTGTAAAGTCTCAATTGCTTCTTCGATTCTTTTGGTACCTGAAATCTCCATGGTATCTGGATCTATTGGGCAATTCATATCCACTCTTAAAAAAACGGTCATACCTTTAAGGTCAAAATCATCTAGTGTGAGTACCTTCACGCCCTTTCTATTATCCACTTGGTTAAATTCTTTGAGCCGATCATTTATTTTCGCAGATATTATTTACAAACCGTGATTAATAATTTCAAAACTTATCTACTGACAAAAATTAAAAACTATCAACTTGAGGTTTAATTAATTGCAAAATTGGATTTTTGATCTTAGGTCTCGCTCCTTTGTTTTACTTACTACATTATTTCTTGTTCTTACTGCCTTGGTTTATTCGGGAGTCACTGAAACTTTTGATCAAAGTATAGTTTTATTTTTCTCACAAAATATCGGAAATCCTACAATTGACATCTTTATGCAATATGTGACTGAAAGCGGCGATGTCTTCAATATGCTAATGTTTGGAATTGTGGTTTTGATCATCCCAAAAACTAGACGCGTAGGAATTACTCTGATGATTCTTATTGTAATATCTACGCTACTTACAGGTTACATCAAATGTGGTGTGGATAGAGATAGGCCTGATTTTGACTATGAGGGCGTGGATTTTCCTGTAACAATCAGCCGTGATACTTTTGCATTATTTTGTGAGGGTGGATTTGATGCATCATATCCATCAGGCCATGCTGCAAGATCTATGATTTTTGCTATAATTTTGGGATATGCTCTATCGGAGAGATTCCCTCGTGGGGCGTATTTGATGTTCTTATATCCTGCAATGATTTCACTTAGCAGAATTTACGTTCTGCAACATTATCCAATGGATGTCATTGGTGGAACTGTAATTGGAATAATGCTTGCAGGAGTGATGGCAAAGCGCACAAAACTTTACAAGATTTTTGAAAAATCAAAAACCTAATTCAGTTAATGCAGTATTACTTATCAGAACTATTGCATAATGCTCATCATCATAATGATATGTCCAATATCTGACATCCCGAATTTCATTTTTTTGTCTGAGGCCATGAGTAACACCTGTTGTGACAGAGTATCCAATTCTTTTTGCTAATTTTGTTTCTTTTGGCATGAGGACTCTGAATCCCTCTTTTCTTTCTTTGAACCCTAGATTTATCATATCTTCAACTGCATCTAATGCATCTTTTTCATTTTTTAGATCATATGTTTTTGATATTGGTAAATCTTTTGGATGAAAATCCATGCTTTTCTTAAAATCTATTGACTAATATTTTTTAAAAAATGATTTTTGCGATCAAAGTTAGTTAATTTTCTTAACTGGTAAGTCAAATCCTGATTATATTAACAACTTAACCGACTCTTTTTCTTTGATTGTATCATTGGCATCAATAGAAAAACTAGTTGTTCAATTAAGAAAAAAGAAACAAGAAGCATCAAAGCTTAGACAAAAAGCTGAACAAGAATTCAAACAAGTTCGTTCTGCTGAAAAAAGATCCTCATCTGGATTAACAACCATTGATAAAAAAATAGAATCAGAACGAGAAGATGTGTCTGATGTTTCTACTGTACTCACACAAAAAAACTCACAATTAGAGAGTATTGAGCGATTAGTCGAAGCTGCACAAGAAAAACTAACTCGTGAAAAAGAGGCCATAGAACAAGCCCAGCAAGAAATTGAATTTGCTGAAAATCCTGAAGAAAAGGAGAATGCTGAGGCTAGATTACGCTCATTAAATGATCATGTTCAAGAATTAGAGGATGAAATAAAAAACAGGCAAAAAACTGCCAAAAAGATATCTGGTGAGGTTTCAAATTATTCTGACGTTAAATCAAAAATTGATTCAAAAATTCAATAGCAAGCAAAATCAAAACCAACATTGCGCCAAACAATCACTCAAAGTAGAAAGGCAGCTCAAAAACTAGAAAAAGAATTAGAAAGACGAATAAAAGCTGAAGAATCTGTTAAAAATTCATTAGAAAAGGCATCGACAAAACTACGTGCACTTTTAGCAAATCGACGTAAATTATCTAAAAAGAAATCTTCTAGAAAAACTGCAGCAAAGAAAAAGGTAGCAAAAAGAAAACCAGCTAGAAAAACTGCAGCAAAGAAAAAGGTAGCAAAAAGAAAACCAGCTAGAAAAACTGCAGCAAAGAAAAAGGTAGCAAAAAGAAAACCAGCTAGAAAAACTGCAGCAAAGAAAAAGGTAGCAAAAAGAAAACCAGCTAGAAAAACTGCAGCAAAGAAAAAGGTAGCAAAAAGAAAACCAGCTAGAAAAACTGCAGCAAAGAAAAAGGTAGCAAAAAGAAAACCAGCTAGAAAAACTGCAGCAAAGAAAAAGGTAGCAAAAAGAAAACCAGCTAGAAAGACTGCAGCAAAGAAAAAGGTAGCAAAAAGAAAACCAGCTAGAAAAACTGCAGCAAAGAAAGCAGTAAAGAAATCTAAACGATAAACCTCATTATACTATTTCTAGAAATAAAATATGTTGGCTTCATAATATGTTTATAATTAAACGTGGTCCTATAATTTCCATCATTGGACTGGTACTAGTTATTGTCTCGCTTTCAATTGCATCTTCTGTTGTACCAAGTAATATTTCTGAAATAAACAATTTTTCTAACTCGTTATTTGAAGAAATGTTTAATGAAATGACAAATGAGATTCAAATCATGCCTGGTGATTCAACTTATTTTTCCTATAGTACATTTTCATCAGACGTTCCATTGTTGTGGGGAATTAGAATTATTGATTACCAACCAGGTGATAAATTATCCATTAAAGTTTCAAATATTTTTGGAGATGATTATGGTGATTTTATTCAAAATGATCCTATTCTTTTTGAGATGCTAGATATCTCCCAATCTGACACACTAAATTTAGAAATCAAAAATATTGGAACAAGAAATGTCAATGTCATAGCAATGTTTTCTGAAGATCCAGATAATTTTGATCCACTATCAAATTCAGATACTTCCACAATGAATACTGTATTGATTCTGGCTTTCTCTGGATTTTTTTTAATTCTTGGGATAATTATTTCTGTAATTGGAACAATAGTAATACTAGTAGATTTGAAAAATAATCAAGGCAATAAAAGAAGTTATTGAGGATTTATTTCCATCTGACCAAACTTACCTTTTGTAAGTGATACTTCCCCTTTGAACTCATTTGTGTATCCATTAGTGATCACAACGGTGTCTCCAACATTAACTGCTTTAATGTCGTCTCCCCATAATGTGAGTTTCATTTGGTCATCTTCAGTTTCACCGTTAGCTATAACTGCATCGCAGACATCAACTGTTCCTCCACTTTTTAGATTTACAGTCCTTGGATCTCCTTTGCTTTTAACTTCGGCATTTACATTAACTCCACTACGCATTTTCTTTGCTTGTGAAATTGGTATGAACTCTGTCATCTATTTTTGAATCAAATTAGCACGATTATAAGCTTTCTCAAAAATATTGAAATTTCAGATCAATTTTTCCCTTTGTCATAATAGTAATTGAGAAATATTGGTCTATACACAAACTCATTGCAGAGGTATCGAAGCCCGGTCAACCGAGAGGGACTCAAGATCTTCATAATAGGAAATCCCTTCTCTCAGGAGTTCGTGGGTTCAAATCCCACCCTCTGCATTTTATTATGATTGAATAGTTGATGTTGAAAAATTAAGCAACAATCGCTTTTACTTTCGTTGTGGAATGTGTTGATATTTTTTTATGAATTTCGGCCAATTCTTCGTCCTTGAAAGATAGATTGCATCTAAAACATTTCCAAACTAACTCGGACATATTCAGTGTAGGCACAAATTGCTTATAAAGATATTGCATGATTGATCCAATTTTTTACAAAACATGATCATTGTTAGAAAAATCTTGTAATTCTTTTAATTTTTTAGATCAGAATGATATTTTCTTCTGACTGAATGATGATCCAAGGGTTTAGAAACAAAAAATGAGATAGAATTTTTGAAAGAATTTGGATATTTTTGAATTTTTTAGTGAATATTCGTATTTGGGCATTTTTCTTGTTTTGATTGGTGTTAATACTGCACCAATACTAATGCCACCTAGCTGGATTATTTTGACATCCTTCTACCTTCTTGATCCTAGCTTGAATATCGTAATTCTTGCTATGGTTGGTGCTACCGGAGCTACTCTTGGAAGATTCTTCCTCAAAAAAATTAGCGGATTATTTAGAAAATTTGTAGGCGAAGAACAGAAATCTAATCTTGATATTATTGGTGATTATCTGAATAGAAAAAAATATGGATACATTATTGCATCCTTTTTGTTTGGGGCTACTCCCCTCCCAAGCAATATGCTGTTTATTGCATATGGATTAATGCGTGCAAAAAGTGCAAGTATCTATGTGGGATTTTGGTTTGGTAGGACCATTTCATACATAATGATGATTTATTTTGGTGATGCTGTTTTGAGACCATTTTTTGAACTCTTTGAAGATCGTCTCACGGGAATTTTATTAATTGACGGTGTAGGAATAGGAGTTCTTGTTGTTTTTGCATCAATTAATTGGACTGTTTTAATTACACAGAAAAAATTAAAGTTTGTCAAACCAAAGATTTGGAGAATCTAAATGAAAGTGCTAGATTCACTTCAAGCCGAGGTCAAAAAAATAATCAAAAATGATCCTGCTCATGATTTTGAACATATTATGCGAGTTTACAAAAACGCACAAAAAATATGTAAAAAAGAAAAAGCAAATGAAAAACTTGTTTTGAGTGCTGCATTACTACATGACATCATATCGTATCGAAAATCAGACAAGCGCTCTAAGATGTCTTCAATTGAAAGTGCAAAAAAGTCACAAAGTATTTTAAAAAAATATGATTTTTCAGATGAAGAAATTCAAATCATCTCTGATGCTATTCGTGATCATAGTTTTTCACAAAAAAAATTCCTGATACTATGGAAGGCAAAATTCTCCAAGATGCTGATAGATTGGATGCCCTCGGTGCAATTGGAATCGCTCGAGTTTTTGCTACAAGTGGTTCACTAAAACGACCGTTTTATAATATTGATGATCCTTTCTGTAAAAAAAGAAACCCTGATGATAATATGTGGGCAGTTGATCATTTCTTTAAAAAATTACTTACATTAGAATCTCTAATGAATACGAAATCTGGAAAATTAGAGGCAAAGAAGAGAACTGGGATTTTGAAGAAATTTTTAAAACAACTTAAAGATGAGATTTAGCCATAATCGACATATCTATCATATCTAATTTCGACCTCTTTGTTTTCTCCTGTTTTTATCTTCTCATACTCATCATTTTTTCTATATTCTATATACTTCATAATCTCTGAAAATTCTTCCTCTTTAGGATAAGATTCGAAAACTGGTTCAATTTTCTTTAAAAATTCTAATGTTTTTTCTCTATATTCTTCTCTTGTAGGCTTTTTTATGCCCTTCATTCTGAACCATATAACTGCCCAGCTAGAGCCTACAACATGTGGCAATAAATCAAATGCTCTTTGAATTTCAAATCGTTCGTCGTTTCTCATGATTCTTGAAGAAATCTTGAAGCAGATTTTGCAAAATATGTTACTATCATGTCTGCACCAGCTCTTTTAATTGAGTATAGGATTTCCTCTGTGATGTCTTTTTCATTTACATATCCTAACTGTGATGCGGCTTTTACTAATGCATATTCTCCAGATACACTGTATGCAGAAACTGGAATGTTGTATTTCCTACGTGTCTCAGCAATTAAATCCAAATAAGACAATGCAGGTTTTATCATTACGATATCTACTCCTTCATTGATGTCTGATTCTACTTCCATCATGGCTTCTCTTGCATTTGTATATGGAACTTGGTATGTTTTTCTATCACCAAATTTTGGAGCACATTCTGCAGCATCTCTAAATGGTGAATAAAAGTTTGAACGATGTTTAGCTGAATGTGACATTATTGATACATCTGTGAACCTCTCATCATCAAGTGCCTTTCTAATTGCGGCAACCTGGCCATCCATCATTGCAGATGGTGACACTGTATCTACTCCTGCCTTTGCTTGACTGACAGCAATTTTTGCAAGTGTATCCAAACTGGTATCATTATCTATTTTATCTCCCTGAATGATTCCGCAATGGCCTGTGGATGTAAATTGACATAGACACACATCTGCCATGATTACTATTTTATCACCAAAATTTTCTCTAATCTTTGATATTGCTTTTTGAACTATTCCATTATCATCAAATGCAGAAGTTCCTGACTCGTCTTTCTGAGTTGGAATCCCAAAAAGCATGATTGCAGGAATTCCTAAATCACTAATTGTCCCTACTTCGTCATTTACATCTTCTAAAGGCAGTCTTTCAATTTCTGTCATTGATTCTACTTTTACTCTGGCCTTTAGATCTTCTTGAACAAATACTGGACAAATGAAATCTTTAGGCGATAGAGTAGTTTGCTGAATGAGCTCTCTCATTTTTTCAGATGTTCTTAGTCTACGTAATCGTCTTGCTGGAAATGACATAATGAAATTCTTTATGGGTAAAATATAATCCTAGTCTGCCTGATCTTGTTTTTTATAGTCAAATAGCTTACTTGCCAATTCTAAAACGTCTGGTTTTCCTTGCTCAGATGCCCTTCTGATATTGTTCATTGGAGTTGATACAATACTCTCAACAACTGCTTTTGTTAACTCTTCGATAATCTTTATTTTTTTCTCATCTTTTTCATCAAGCATTTGTAGTGCTTTCTGTAATTCTTTTTCTCTTAGATTCTCTATGTTTTTGAATACGTCTTTTACTAGAGGCTCTGCATCTAATCTTTTCATTGAGGCTTCTAATACACAAACTTCCTCATTAATTATATTTTCAACTGTTTTTACTTTGTTTAACCGTGCATTCATATTTTTCTCAACCATCTCTGCGATTTGATCTAGGTTCATTAGCTTGATTCCTCCTATTGTTGCAACTTTTTCATCCACTGTCCTTGGATTTGATAAATCTAAAATCATCATTCCGCCCTTTTTGTCTTTCATTGCATTTGAAATTCTTTCATTTGTTACAAGAAAATATGGTGCTGTTGTTGCAACAAACATTACATCATAATTTCCAAAACCTGATAGAACCTGTTCAAATTTTATTGGATTTCCACCCATTGTTTCACAGAATGTCTCTGATCTTCCAAGTGTTCTACTGGTAACATCAAAAGCATACCTTCTTCTTTGTAATGATTTTGCAACAAGAGTTGATACCTCACCTGTGCCAATTAGTAAAATTTTCTTTTCTTTTAATTCGTCGATATTCTCTTCTGCAAGCTTTACTGCCATAGAGCCTACTGATATTCCACCAGCTCCAATACCACTGGTGTTTCTAATTCTTGTACCTATTCGAATTGCCTTGTCAAATAATTTATTGAGATGTTGCCCTGATGCTTTAACTTCTCTGGCAGAAGTGATGGAATTTTTTATTTGACCTAGAATCTGTTCTTCACCTAATACCATTGAATCTAATCCTGATGTCAGTTTTAACAAATGGTGGAGCGCCTCTTTGTTTTCTACACATTCGATATTTTCATCAAATGCTTCTTCTTCAAGTCCTGTAATTGTTGCCCATGTTTTCTTGATTTTATCTATGTCATAAGTTTTTGATTTTCCAAATAATTCAATTCTATTGCATGTTTGAATTATTACACACTCATCTAATCCTGAATGCTTTTTGAACTGCTCATACGCACTTTCCATATTTTTTATTGTAAATTGTTCAAGAATGTGAATTGGTGAGTTACGAAAAGTAACACGTGCATTGATGATATTTTGATTCATTTCCAATTCCTCAATATTGTAATTGCTCGCTTTTCAGCATCTTTTATCTGTCCGTCTTTTATTAACTGATCAATCTCATTATCATTGATGATTTTACGTAGGCACTCTCTTCTTTGAGTGTGCGAGGGGATAGATTCCTTTGCAAATTTCCTTGCGATCTTTTGAATTTTAATCTGCGCAATGTCTTCTTTTGTGATTAATTCCTTGAGCGCCTCTTCTGATTTGGCTTTAATTTTCTTTGACATTGCAGGGCTTTGACCTCCTGTAAATATTGCAATCTGGATCGTATTATCAAAATCAATAATTGCTGGATTGGAAAAATCGCTCTCTTCGGGATTATCAGAACTATATGCAATAATCTTTTTTCTTTTTGAAGCGTTGATTATTTTATGATTTAATTTTTTGTCGTTTGTTGTTGTGATGATCATATGTGGTTTGAATTCAGAAATAAATCTTATATCCTGAATTTTCTGTTTTTTTAATTTGATTTTTTTTGCTTTGAATAATTTGTTCACTTTGGTACTTGTCGAATCACTGATTACTAGTATGCTGCAATTTTGCTTTAATAGAGAACTAATTCTTTTTTCAGCCTCATTTCCTCCCCCGATGACGACTACTAGCTTATTTTGAAGATTAAGATCAACTATCATCGATCAAAAGGACTAGAGTTTCTATTTATGTATTAAAAATCATAGAGTAAATTTCTAGCTACATTTTTAATTGAATGGCCAAAATATTGACTTGATGACTTCGATGGATGAATCTGATAAAGAACTCTTAAATGAAATTCAATGGACTTTTCCACTTGTTACAAGACCTTTTGATGCTATTGCTGAAAAATTTAACACCACGCCAGAACTAATCAAAGAACGCCTCAACCAACTAAAAGAGATTGGCGTTCTAAGGCAACTAAGTGCAATTTTTGATACTAGGAAACTCGGATATACTAGTTCATTAGTTGCAATGGAAATTGAAGACGATAAACTAGAATATGTTGCTAGTCAAATTAATCGTCATCCTGGTGTTAGCCATAATTATGAGCGAGATCATCAATTCAATCTCTGGTTCACTTTGGCAGTTCCTCCAGGTGCTGATTTAAAAGATGAGCTTGAAAAATTCAATGTACTACCAGGTATTAAAAAAGTAAGAATGCTTCCAACTTTACAATTATTCAAGATTGGAGTAAAACTTGACATGGTAGATGACAAAAAACATAAAGTTGCACCAACAGAAGAGAAAAAAGAAGTTAAAAATATTAAATTTGAACCCACTGAAGACGACAAAAATTTTATCCGTGAATTACAAAAAGATATGGAAATAATTGACGAGCCTTTTGTAAAAGCTGCCAAGAATCTTGGAATTACTGAAGAAGAATTATTTAAAAAAATGAAATACTATGAAGAAATTGGTGTGATGAGGAGATTTGCCGCAATCTTAAGACATAGACAAGTTGGATTTACTGCAAATGGAATGATTGTTTGGAAAGTACCTGAAGATAGAATTTCGAAAGTTGGTGAGACTCTGGGATCATTTCCTCAGGTGAGTCATTGTTATGAACGACCTACCTATGCTGATTGGCCGTACAATGTATTTTCAATGATCCACTGTAAAACCCATGATGAGGCCAATGAAATGGCAAAAACAATTCAGGATCAGATACACGTTGATGATTATAAAATTCTCTTTAGTTCCCGTGAATTCAAGAAAACGCGAGTAGAGTATTTTGTAGAGAGCTCTTTTAGTTTGGAAGAGAAAGTTCCTGCTTCCTAAAACTCATTTTCATCATGTCCTACAACATGAACTGTGCAAAAATATTGGTCATTCATGTTGCAATAAAATTCTGAATTCTCCCCACATGAAACACATGGTGGCTTTTCATCCAGTTCTGAGAGCTTTGTATGGTATATCTTGCTTCTACTAGAAATACTTGAATCCTTGTAAATTCTAGTCAAATTTGTATAGTATTCTACCTCACCTGGGTTTAACGGCTCTTCATTTTTGATTTTTTTAATGATTACCTTCCATTTTTTATAATTACCAATTTTGGCAAGTTTCATTCTTTCTATGACTTCTAAAGTTTTTTCTGAATCTATGGGGATGTCCATTTGTTGCTTAATTTGCCTGAGGCGTTGCCTTTAATTCATAAGATGGCCATGTGTTGTACAATTCTTCAATCTCTTTCATGTCCGATGCTGAAACATATTCTCCTTTTGTCATTTCTACATAATTTACTATCTCTTCTTCACTTACTACTGTTGGGAAAACTGATGCGAATCCTTTCTTTGTCATAATAAATTTCATGGCCAATTCTGTAATTGTTAATCCGTTTCTTTCTGCAATAGGCCGTAATTGTTCGACTTTTTGCAATGATGCTTTAATCCATTCTCCTTTTCTTACTGATCTATGATCTTTTTCATCTATCTTGGTGTCTGCCTTTACTTTTCCAGTTAAAATTCCTGATGCCTCTGGAACTCTTACTAGAATTCCTACATCCTTCTCCTCTGCTTTTCTCATCAATTCATTTCCGGGTGTTTGTTCTAAAATATTGTACACTGTTTGAACTGCACTGACATTTGGTCTCTCCATTGCTTCTAAACCTTCCTGTGTCCATCCGATTGCAGGACCTAGAGCAACTTGATATGTATTAATTGATTCATCTTCGATGAAACTATCTAATACATTAAAAATTGAATCATCTCTGATATGTTTTAATTTTGGATTGTGTAAACCATACATGTCTAAATGATCTGTTTGTAATCTTTCCAAACTATCTCTTAATGCTTTTCTAGTAAAATCCTCATCGAATCTTTGTGGTAGTTCACTATGTCCAATTTGTTCCACTTCTGAAAAATCATATCCGTATTTAGTAGAAATTACAACCTCATCTCTCATATCTTTGAAAACTTCGCCGATTAGTCTTTCACTTTTTCCTTTACCATACATGTCCCCTGTTTCAAAAAAGTTAATCCCTAAATCGTATGCCTTTTTGAGCATTCTCTTGGCTTCGTCTTCTTCAATTTTTTTCCCCCACCAATCAAGTGCAATAGACCATGCACCAAATCCAAGTTCTGATACTTTGATGTCTGTTTTTCCTAGCTTGTTGTATTTCATTATTTTATCTCCTCAAGTTTTGATTTTATTATTATATATTTCAAAACTGTTTTCTCGTGTCTAATTTCATCATTTATGTTTATCCAAGATTAGCATATGTGATATTTTGATATTTTTGGTGAAATTGCCTTTTTTCGTGGGCTCTATTTTGAATAATTATCCTAAACTGGAAATCAATGGAACAAGATCTTTTTTCACACACACTATCATTGGAATGTCGTTTTTAACATATGTTGAAACTTGAGTTTCTCTTAAATCCATTATTAGATCCTGAAAATCTCTAATGTTGTCCACTTCAAAGGCTAGCATAAAGTCCTCATCATGTATCCCAAAGGAATATGTTGTGTTTAGAACCACCTGTGGATATTTCTTACTTACCTCGATATGTTCATCCATGATCTCCTGACGTTTCTCTTTTGGCAGAAGATACCATTCTCTAGTTTTTGTAAATGGATAAACAATGACATGTTTTTTTGGATTATTCCCTGTTACAAATCCGTGGGCTTTTTGTTCTTGTACATAAATTGATGGCCTCGTACATGACAAGTATGTCATAGAAGGAAGGATGTATTTTCCAAAAACTGTTTTGTAAATTTTCTCAATTACTGTTTGAATTTCCTCTACTGATTTTGCTGCAAACCAAAACAAAAAATCTGCATCATCTCTTAATCCCAAATTTGAATATGATCTGAACATTATTCCTGAATTATTAATTACATTTTCAACTTCTTTCGCAGATTCTTCTTTTGCCAAATCTGCCATCCATCTCCATTTGGGGTCTACTTTGAAAAATGAGAAATTAAAATAATATTGATCATTGTCTTCTGACATGTTTTCTACAATTTTGAAACCCTATTTAAACAAAAACTAGATTCTCTCTTCTAGAATCTCTATAATTTTATCTCGTGATTTATGATCTGATTTTATTTGAACTAATGAACTTGATATGCCAAACTGTTTTGCAATTTTTTTGATTATCTCTTTGTTTGCTTCTCCTTTGAGTGGCTTTGATTTTATTCCAATGTTAATTTGTTTATCATTTATTTCTAAAAATTCTTTAGAGAACTCTACATGAACTTTGTAAATCAATGTTATGGAAAATATTTTTAGTTAAATCTAATTAGTTTGTGGTTCTTCTAAAACCCAGTCATATCCCTCTGCTTCTAGTTTATCTGCAAGAGATGCGTCACCTGTTTTCAAAACTTGTCCTCTGGCAAACACATGAACAAAATCAAGTTTGTCTAAGAATTTTAAAATTCTTGCATAGTGAGTAATTACAATTACTGTTGCATCTTTACCTGAAACTTTGCTAATTGCCTGTGCAACTGCTTGAACTGCATCAATGTCTAATCCTGAATCTGGTTCATCTAATATTGAAATTTTTGGTTTTAGTACTGCCATTTGCAAAACTTCTGCACGCTTTTTCTCTCCGCCTGAGAATCCTTCATTTAGGTATCTTGATAGAAACTCTTCTTTTAATCCAACTTTTTCTAAATTCTCTTTAAGGTATTTTTGAAATTCTCTAACTGTAATGAACACCTCTCTGTCATCCCCCTCAAGTGCTTTACTCAATGAATTGTAAGCTGTTCTGAGAAAATGAGAGAATCCTACACCTGAAACTTCGGTTGGGTATTGAAATCCTAAGAATAATCCCTTCTTTGCTCTTTCATCTGCTGATAATTCTAAAATACTCTCGCCATCTAACAAAATATCTCCTTTTGTTACTTCGTATTTTGGATGTGCAAGTAATGTGTAAGCTAGTGTACTTTTTCCAGAACCATTTGGTCCCATGATGGCGTGTACTTCTCCAGGCCCTGTCTTTAGATTGACTCCTTTGAGAATCTCTTTTCCTTCTCTAGTTACGTGGAGATCTTTAATTTCTAAAACTGCCATGATACGCATTCCTTTGTTTCTCTATATAATACCGACGAAATTTAGCTAATCCTAATGTGATTTTTAATAAAATGAAAAGAGGGGGGGGGGTTTAATATTTGGCCAGAGATGGTCTTAAAGTAATTTTGAGTTTGTAGCATGTTAGAATTTCTTTACATCTATTTCTGATAGTAACTTCTGTTACTCCTGCAATACTTGAAACGTCTCTTTGTAGAACATTTTGTCCAAGTAGTACAGATGCCACATAAAGATATGCTGCTGCAATTCCATTTGGAGCTTTTCCATCTGCAATACTGCTATCTTTAGTTTTTTCTGCAATTTCCAAGGCTAGTCTTTCAACTCTGACCTCAGTTTGTGTCATATTGGCTATCTTTGAGATGTATTTGTCCATGGTTACAACTGGGGATGCTAAATGCCCCATTTCCATTACCATGGTTCTATAGTATCTTGCTGCAAGTTTTGTTTTTGACTTTACATCTTTTGCCGGACAAATTCCGCGACAAATTTCTTCCAATGATCTAACTACATCACACTGTTTGCATGCCATGTAAATTGTAGCTGCAGTTATGCTAACTACTGATTTTCCCTTCACATCAACATGTCCATCCAAGTTTCTGTATATCATAGAAGCAGTTTCCAAAACATTTTTTGAAAGACTAAGACTATCACATGTTTCTCCCATTTTTGTTAAAACATTTGCAAGTCGTCTCTCTTTTGGTGAGGAAACTCTTACTCTTTGTTGCCACTTTCTGAGATTGTGCATTTGATTTGCAACATCGCGGTTGATTGTTTTTCCGCTAAAGTCTTTTGCACTGATTGAAATCTCAGTAGTTATTCCCAAATCATGTTGGGAATAAGTTGTTTGTCCTGTAGCTCGTGCTAATTTCATTTTGTCTTCGAAATTTGAGCTAATAGTTTCTGGACCATAATCTGCTATCTGATCATCGACTACTACGCCGCAACCAGAACAGATGATTTCACCATTCTGCATGTCATCTACTAATGTAGACTTACATTCAGGACAGTTTTGTTTTTCTAGTATGTTCATTATTTTCTTCTCCTAAATTTTTTTGGTTTATTGACAGGAGATTGCTCTGTTGCGTAAACGCTTTTGCCAATGTATTTTTTGATGCTGTTTGTTAATGGCGTTGCTGATGCATATGGTCTACTTACTGGACCAATCATTTCGTTTACTTTTGCAACTCTAGTTCCCTTCTCGTCACAGAGTATCTGTCCTTCAACTAATTCTTTAGATAGTTGAATGATTACCCTGCCACTACCGGCTAGGTGCATTATTTCGCCTACCTCCTGCAATTAAAAGTAGTAACTATGATATTCTTTTCATAGACTTCTGTCAACTTTACTTTAGCTAAGAGCTAGAATTGGTTTTATCTTGACTGTTTGCTTCTTTTTGATACGAGTTTTTCTGAAATCTTGTTAAGAATTTTTGTCTTTGAAGATTCTTTTGGTAACACAATATACCCTGACCTGACAAAAGGTCTTTTTGGGAATCTTACTTTGTCATCAGATTCTGTGATTTTAAATCCTGCAGCAGTGGTTGCATCCATTAATTCTTTTAGTGAAGGATCAAAGACACATTTCTCAATTCCTAAACGTCTGCCTTTTGATTTTTTTAAATTCTTATTAAAATAATCCAACCAGATTACGATGTGTTCGTAATCTTTCATTTTATTCCTTTAGTAAAATTGCGTTAACTATTCCGTTTTGACCTGGTTTTGAAACAACTTTACATTTGCCTTCTTCTGTTTCAAGAATTGCACCTTTTGTAATGATGCCTCTTCTTTTGTAATCGTTGTTTGTTGCATTGTCTAATACTTTGAGAATTTTTGTCTTCTTTACTTTTGCATCTCCTGTTGATAGATTAACAAAGTCAATTGATTTCAATGCCGTTTTGTAATTATTTCCTCGAACTCTTCTTGTAATGGTAATTTGAGCTCCAGTATTTGGTTCGTTAGGGTATCTGTCTGTTTCATATTTTCTACGAATTCTTAATGGATGTCTTCGACCTCCAGTAATTTTACTTGTAGCTAAATTCTCTACGGATTTTCTCACAAAAACTTGTCTGAATTACTCTAATTTATACAAAACGCAAAAAATTAGCCGTAATTACTTTTTTAATTCACTTCTGTAACTATTTGAGGTGTGGTATTTGTTCTACTCATACTTGCTGTTTTTCTGACCTTGGAAAACAATCTCTGTTTAAGATCTTCTACGTCCCCTTGAATTCCAAAGTATTTTTGGAATTTCTCTGTTGTGCTGTAAATTTTTAATCTTCCAACATTTTGATGGCTGATGTAATCTAACTGTCGAAGTTCTTTTAGATGTGAATATACTCCAGAACCTCTTGTCTCTACAAGTTGTTTTGATGATATTGGTTGCATATATGCTATGTATGATAATGTCTTTAGTGTGGCATTTGGAAGAACCGGTTTTGATGCATATCTTTTGACAGTAGAACTGTATTCTGGTTTTAATTGCATGACATAAGACCCATCTGGTAGAATAACGACTTCTAATGCTTTGAAGGCAGTTTTTGTTTTTTTCATAATACTTTGAAGTAAATCTAGTGTTTTGGTCCTTGATTCTGTGCCTGAAGCTCTGATAATATCTTCTATTCTAAGTGGTCTGCCTGCCGAGTATAGAGCTGCCTCTATTCTTGCAGTAGCTTCATCCATATTCTCAATTTTAGTCAATTACCTTCATCTCCTCTAAAATCTAGTTAAAGAACTCTTTTCTCCATTTTTGATCAATTTGTTAATTCTTCTTTTATCAAAATAATCTTGATGTCATCTTCAATTTGCTCCAGATCTACTTTTTGATCTCTTGCTAAAAATAGCACAGCAAAGAAGCACCTAATTGAATCGACTTGATCCAACTCTGAAATAATTTCTTGAAGTATCCCAAATCCTGTTAATGAAATTTTTTTCATTACTAGATCTTCATATTTTCCTATAATGCTTTCAAGTGAAATAAAGTAATCTTGAAAATCTGGAGCTACAATTGGTTCAATGTCCACTTGTCGATTTCTCCTGGATTGTGGATTTGCTATAGTCCCAATTAGATTTTGAAGTAATCCTAACAAATCATCTAATGAAACTGGGTAAGTGGATTCATGTCTATATGGAATGTCTATCATCTCAATATCTACATCTGTTCTTTGATGCATTGGCTTTTTCTCCATTGCAGCTTTTTGTAATGCAAAAATACTTTCAACTTTCATTCTGTAAATTAACGATGATGATAAAGCCGCCATTCCTGCTACCTTAAGATCTTTCTTGCCTGTCTTCTCAAGAATTTTTATTAATAAATTTAAAATCTGTATCAGATCAATTTCCCACACATCTTTTTTAGCAACTGATGATGGGCTAAACAGTATGTTTACTGGCTCCTGAGAAATACTGTTAGGTGTATGGGCTTCGCTCACATAGTATTTTTCTTACCTATTCAATAATATCTAAGGGCTCTATTTTTTTCTCACTTCCAGTCAACTCTTATATTGTTCAGAAAAAAAATCCCTTTGTGAAATCTGCTAGAATTATAGGCCCAAATGAACCCCTTTCAGTATCTGAATCTGAGACCCCGAAACCTCAAGGAAGTCAGGTCCTACTCAAAGTAAAATCTGTAGGTGTGTGTCATAGTGATTTACACTTGTGGGAGGGCGGATATGATCTAGGTGATGGCAATTTTATGAAAGTCACAGATAGGGGAGTAAAATACCCTGTAACTCCAGGCCATGAAATCGTTGGTACTGTTGAAGATATTGGAAATGACGTCTCTGGCATATCCAAAGGTAATGAAGTTTTAGTTTTTCCATGGATTGGATGTGGAGAATGTCCTGCATGTAAGGTTGGAAATGAAAATCTTTGTGATACTCCAAAATCAATGGGTGTTTTTCAAGATGGCGGTTATTCTGATTATGCATTAATTCCAAATTACAAATATTTAGCTAAGCTTGATGGTGTTAATCCTGATTCTGCAACTTCGCTTGCATGCTCTGGTCTTACAGCATACAATGCTGTGAAAAAAGCAAATGAGAATTCACCTGAATTTCTACTAATTATTGGTGCTGGTGGTTTGGGTTTAATGGCAATTCAAATTGCAAAGGCAATAACTAAAGCCAAAATTATTTGCATTGATAACGATGATAAAAAATTTGATACTGCAAAAAAGATGGGTGCAGACTTTGTTGTAAATACAAGCGTATCTGGTTCTTTGTCAAGCGGAACAGGAAGTCCAGTTGATAAAATAATTTCTATCTGTAATGGAAAGGGGGCTGACAGTGTTATTGACTTTGTAAATGCACCTCAAACTGTTAGAACTGCATTGGGTGTTGTTCGTAAAAGAGGAAATATTGTTTTAGTTGGATTGTTTGGAGGCTCACTTGAAATTTCACTTGTGACAATTCCCCTAAAATCCATTGTTATTCAAGGCGCATACACTGGTAATTATACTGACATGGTAGAACTACTTGATCTTGCAAGGAAAGGAATCATTAACCCTATGATTTCAAAAAGATATAGCCTTGATGATGCAAACACCGCATTAGAGGATCTAAAGGCAAGAAAAATAGTTGGCCGTGCTGTAATTAATCCGTAGTTTGAGAAATCCCTACAAAATCTTATAAAATAAAAAAAGTGGATATTGATATTGACAATCAAAATTAATTGTGAAATAGCACTAACTCATCTTAAGAATAAGCAATTCATTACTGCCTACAATCTATTTCTTGATCAAGCTGAATCTCTTAAAAAATCTGAACACTTGAAATCCGCTCTATTGTACATGTTGGCATCTGAATGTAAAAAAAGACAAGGTAAAGATTTTGAAAATGAAATAAAAGAAGCAGGGAGTTTATTTGTAAAATATTCTAAATTGGAAAATTCTGAAAATGTAAAGGGTGCCTTACTATGTGCTTCAAAATGTTATTTGCTGTTGGGTGAATTTGACAAGGCCAAAGATGTTTATCAAAAAGCAAAAATGATCATCCCTACAAAAATTCAAGTAACAAGACCTATTGCAATTATTGACGATAGTAAATCAGTAGCAATGAAATTAAAAAGTTATCTTGAAAAATTAGGCTATTCAGAAATTCATATTTTTGAAAATGGAAAAGATTCGATCAAGGGATGCAAAAAACTCTTTTCGGAAAATAAACTCCCTATAGTTCTCCTTGACATGGGTTTGCCAGATCTAGAAGGTGATGTTGTAGCATCAAAGCTTCTAAAAGATAATCTACAATTACAAATTATTGTAATTACTGCTGATGAAAAAAATACTTCACGTGTAAACAAAACAATTAGTTCGGGTGTATCTGCATTCATCCAAAAACCATTCACTCTTGATGAACTCAAAAAATCTATAGATATTGCAGAATCTGAATATACTTTGTTACAGTAACAATAATGACATGTTGAGAATATTCACATCTTTAATGTCCACTTCATTAATTCTATAATCTATTAATTCTTCAGAAAATTTCTCTACAATTTTTTGTGGCGTATTTGATTTTTCAGAATTCGATTGAATAATTACTAACATATTCCATTCCCCATGCATGTTTGCAACAAGAAGATAGTTGTCTAACTTTGTGATGAAATCTTTGATAGAGTCTTGCACAGCTTCAAGAGATTTAGAAGGTTTTAACTTCATTAATACTACTTGATATTGGTTTATTCCGGATACGTCTGTTAGAACTGCTTTGTATCCTTTAATTATTCCACTTTTTTCAAGTCTTTCTATTCTTTTTCTGATTGTTCTATCTGAAACATCATGACCTGATTTTTTTAATTCTGCTGCAATTTCTTTTGATGGTGTTCTTGCATTATTGTTGAGAATCTCTATAATTTTCTGATCAACTTTATCCAAATTTGACCATGCATCTTCGCTCATATGGACTAAAAGTTCTAATGCCTTTTGAATTTTTGCTTGAATCTATTTTACACCATATGTTTTTAGGGTTTACTTACTCTTCTAAAATCCAACCCGATTTTAAAATCGCCTGATCTTCATCTTCTCCTATCTCTGTTGCAAATCTCCAAATTACTGGCGAATCTGTATCCATACTTTCTTTAATTTTTAAGAGTGCCTCCATTTCTGAATTTAGATTATTATCTGCATTTCCATGTTCTTTACAAAACTTACATTTTTCATCAAGTGTAATTGGTTTTGATTCAATCAGTGGGTATGCTCTACATGCAAGTGGCCTATCTTCATAAATTTTACATGGAAATCCTCCATGTGGTGATTTGTTACCGCTAGAGGTATCTAAGAAGGGACATGTATTGCCATTTTTTTCAATTCCCATCATTTGATAAGCTAAAATTTTTGTTGGGCTTGAATTTTTTTCTGCTGAAACTCCAATCCTTGGAAGAATTTTCACTTGTGTTTTATTTAATTTTGAAATATTTTCGATTTTTTCTTTTTCTTCAGGGAGAATTAGGACGCCAATTTTTCCAAATTCCTTGCTTGGGTAATACTCTCTCTCTATACAACACTGTGAGCATTCCTCAATACATTTGAATTCCACATATTTTTTTAATTGTATTGGATAAAATCTCTTGCGTAAGGTCAAATCTTTCCATTCAAAAACCCTACCAGTTATATGCTCAAATTGTTAAAATAAGTCATGGGAAAGCGCCAAGTAAAAAATGAAAGTGCACTAAAAGAAATTCGTCTTCCTGAAGAGGGTGAACTATTTGGACGTGTATTGAAAATGATGGGCGGTGAAAATGTTATGGTAAAATGTGCTGACAATATGACTCGAAGAGGAAGAATCAGAGGAAAACTAAAGAGAAGAGTTTGGATTAGAGATAATGATATTGTAATTATTGCACCTTGGGATTTCAAAGAGGCTGACCGCGGTGATATTATTTGGAGATTCACACTTCCTCAAGTTGAGTGGTTAAAAGATAACAATCACATTCCAAAAGATTTCTAATTTTGTTACATTGTTTTACTCTGCTTAGTTAATATAGCCAATTCATTACTTGAGTATCAAATGGAACAAGGCACCGTAAAGTGGTTTAACCGTACTAAGGGCTTTGGTTTTATCGAAAGAGAAGGTGGAGACGATCTGTTTGTTCACAAATCAGATGTTGACGGATTCATCAACGAAGGCGATAAAGTCGAGTTTGAAGTAGGCGAAGGTCAAAAAGGACCTGCAGCACAAAAAGTCAAAAAATCAGCATAGGCAACAAGTTTTTTAATTTAAGATTTCATCTTTGTTTTCTTAAACTAGTCTATCTTTTTATTATTTTTAATTTTATTTTTAGAAAAATTTGTGGTCCCAAGCGAAGGAATTGAACCTTCGACAACCCGGTTTCTGTATGCCTGATATGCTGTTATTCGGTCAGCCATCTAAAGCCAACAACTACAGCCGGAAGCTCTACCAGGCTGAGCTAGCTTGGGACAAGAAAAACGAGGATCTCTGGTATTAAAAAACTATCGTAGATACTTTTCCCTTTGATCGTTGCATGCATTATAAGCATAAATAGCGATAGAAATTCTTGTATTTCTGTGTCTCAACTAGAGGTTTCTTATTCTGGTTATGTCTGTGCTCCATATTTGCATACTCATGAATCTGTAGAACTAAAGGAATCTTGGATAAACTCAAAAAATATTGAAAAATTATTTTTTGTAACGGGCACATTTTCCACTGAAAGTAAACCCTATTTCTCTGATTCCACCAATCATTATCTTTTAGCAAAATTCAAAGATAGTGCAAAAATATCAAAGGATCTAATTAAACACAATCAGGACAAAACTTCTTTTGTATTTAACATACATGATGATTTATTCCGAAGGGAAGTTAACGGAGATACAAATTTTGTGACTGTATACTATTTGGAATATGGTGAAGATGGAGAAGATTTCCAAGAAATTGCAAATCTTTTACTGAAAAGAGAAAAAATTGAGAAAGCGGGATTTGGAAATATGAATACATTCTGTTTAACCCCGTCAAAGTTCACTTTTCCATATTCTGAACATGTTGTAGTCATTGAAGTTGCAAGTGAAAAGAGTCATCAAAGTGTGAAGAAATATTGTGAACAAACAAGACGAGATGTTAATCGAAAAGGAATGACAATGACTAATTTGATGAGTCTATCTATTCTTGATCAATTAAAGTAGAAAAGTTAAATATTCGACCAAAAACTGTTTTTCATGAGTAAACCGTCTGACCTTGGTTCTTTGAAAATTGGATCTTACATTCTACTACCACACACTGATCAACCTAGTGGTGAGCCATGTAGAATTGTTGAATATGATACATCAAAGCCAGGAAAGCACGGTGCAGCAAAAGCCCGAATTGTGGGTGAAGGAATTTTTGATGGCCAAAAAAGACCTCTTGTAGGCCCAGTCAGTATGCAAATTCACGTTCCGATGATTAACAAAAAAGTTGGCCAAATCATCTCAATTAATGGTGATACAGTCCAAGTAATGGACTCTGAATCATTTGAGACTATCGATGTTGGATTAATTGATGATGAAGTCAAAGGAAAATTGGAAAATGGACAAAATGTGGAATACTGGGTCGTTATGGATAAAACTAAAATCATGCGCATCAAATCCTAAATCGGATGCTGATGATGAGCGGAAAAGCCGTCTGAATGTTGATGAGGATTATGAGTAATGAAGCATCCTTTTTCAACAAATCTCATAAGTTTGTTGAATGAAATATTTTTTAGATTATGAAATTAGCTTCTCTTTTCTCGGGTGGTAAAGATAGCACATATGCGATTCACCTAGCTCAAAAACAAGGACATGAAATAACTTGCCTCTTGAGTGTTTTTGCAAAATCTGATGAAAGCCATTTACTGCACCATCCTAATCTTCAATGGACAAAGTTGCAATCCAGAGCTATGAAAATTCCACAGTTGACAATAAATTCTGATTCTGATGATACTGATAATGAGTTAGTTTTGTTAGGACAATTATTGCAAAAAGCAATTGACAAATATCAAATTCAAGGTTTAGTTCATGGTGGGATAAAAAGTAATTTCCAAAAAGAAAAATTTGAAACCCTTTGCTCTAAATTTAATTTAATTTTAATATCACCTTTATGGGATTCAGAACCAAAAACATACATGAATGAATTAATTGAATCAAATTATCATTTTATAATAACAAGTGTTTCTTCTGGAGGTTTAGATGATACTTGGCTTGGTAAATCAATTTCAAAATCAGATATTATTACCTTGAAACAATTATCTAAAAAATTTGGATTCAATTTAAATTTTGAAGGAGGTGAAGCAGAAACATTTGTGATTAACTGTCCTTTATTTTCAAATCCGATCATTATTAAAGAATCTCGAAAAGAATGGGATGGCTATAGAGGAAGGTTTGAAATAGTGGATGCGGGATTGAATTAACAATGCTTGATGGACTAAAGAATAGTTTAGGTGATGCAATCAAAAAAATTGTAAAATCTTCGGGTATTGATGAGGAACTAATCAAAGAACTCTCAAAAGATGTTCAAAGAGCATTGCTACAATCCGATGTTAATGTGAGGCTAGTTTTAGAAATCACAAAGCATCTTGAAGAAAGGGCATTAAATGAGACTCCCCCTCCAGGTCTTTCCAGAAAAGATCACATTGTCAAGATTCTCTATGATGAATTATCAAAATTACTAGGAAATGAATCTGAATTTGACTTTAAACCTAACAAACAAAATAAGATCATTTTACTTGGAATTCAAGGCAGTGGTAAAACTACTGTTGCCGCAAAACTTGCAAAATTCCTTACCCGACAGGGATACAAAGTTGGTGTAGTTGGAGCTGACACATACCGACCTGGCGCATTAGTACAACTCCGAACTATGTGTGAAAAATCTGGAGTTGAAGTTTATGGTGAAGAAAATAACAAAGATTCTCCTAGTATTGTAAAAAATGGATTAAAACATTATGAAGGTGAACCATTAGATGTCATTCTAATTGATACGGCAGGTCGTCACAAAGAAGAACAAGATTTACTTGATGAAATGGATAGGATTAACAAAGTTGCAGATCCTGATTTGGCGTTACTCGTAATTGATGGCACTATTGGCCAACAATGCTTTAACCAGGCAGAGGCGTTTCACAAAACCATTCCTGTTGGAGGTGTAATTATTACAAAATTAGATAGCTCAGCTAAAGGTGGTGGTGCGCTTGCCGCATCTGCCGCAACTGGTGCACAAATTATGTACATCGGCACTGGTGAGCGAATTGATGATTTAGAAAAATTCTCTCCTACTAGATTTGTTGGACGATTACTTGGAATGGGTGACATTCAAGCTGTATTGGATTTAGCTAAACGACTAGAAGAAGAGGGAGATGATGTAAGAATGAAAAGAATCTCTAGTGGAAAAATGAACATGGAGGATTTTCTTTCTCAGTTAGAAGAAGTAAGCAAAATGGGTTCATTACAAGGAATTCTTGATAGCATGCCGGGGCTCTCTGGAATGGTAAAAGGTGATCAAGTTGATCAAATGGAGGGTAGAGTTTCAAAGTGGAGATACATAATTCAAAGTATGACAAAAGCTGAAAAAGCAGACCCTGAAGGATTACTCAACTCCTCTAGAATCAAAAGAATTGCTCGTGGTTCTGGATGGCCCGAGGGTGAAGTAAAAGAACTATTGAAAAATTATAAAAATTCTAAAAGTATGATGAAGGCATCCAAAGGACGCCAAATGCAGGGTACTCTTAGAAAAATGGGATTAGGATAATATTTTAAATAAATTTTCTAGCATGTCTGAATATCAAAAAATAATTTCTATTGCAAATCAAATCTCAAAAAAATATCCTTTATGTGATAATTGTTTAGGTAGATTATTCTCCAAAAAATTACATTTGTCATCAAACAAACTTTTAGGAAAAAAACTAAATCAAAATACTACAAAAAAATGTCATATATGTAAAAATATATTTGAAAATCTAAATTATTTTTTAAAATTAATGCTTGATACCTCATCAAACTATTCTTTTGAGACATTCAGTATTGGGGCCATGATAAAGCCATCCATTGTGGATAGGGATGATTTTATTCGCTCGCAGTATAAATTAAAAGGAATTGACAGCATAAAGACTGACATTACAAGAGAACTAGCAAAATCTTTCTCTAGAAAAACAAAAAAGAATATTGACACTCAAAATTCTGATGTTACATTCACCGTAAATCTAAAAGATGATTCAATCAAATTGCATTCAAAATCAATAACATTCTCTGGGAGATATGTCAAAACTATGAGAGGTATTCCCCAGAAACAAAAATCATGTGAAAATTGTTCTGGAAAAGGATGTAGAATGTGTGATTTTCATGGAATTTCTGAATTTGAAAGTATTGAGGGCCAAATCTCAAAATTCCTTTTTGAAAAAATAGGTGGTACTACAGCTAAATTCACTTGGATTGGAGGTGAGGACAAATCTAGTTTGGTTTTGGGTAATGGAAGGCCCTTTTTTGTAAAACTTCAAAATCCTTTAAAACGAAATCTCAAATTGCCATCTTTTAACAGTAATTCTCTTAAAATTTCTAATCTGAAATTAGTTAATGAATCCCCAAAAAATCCACTAAAATTCAATTCTTTAATTCAACTAAAAATTTCTACATCTTCTGATATTGATTCTAAAATTCTAAAAAAATTAAAAATTCTTGAAAAGCAACCAGTAGTAGTTTATGATAAATCTGGAAAAAGATCAGAGAAAAAGATATTCACTGTAAAATATAAAAAAAATTCTAAAAACCTATTCACTCTATCTTTGAAGACTGAAGGGGGTCTGCCAGTTAGACGATTTATAGACGGTGATGATGTGGTTCCTGGAATTTCTCAAATTCTTGATACTACATGCAAATGTAATCAATTTGATTTTAGTGATGTTGAAGTGCAGTAATGAATACACTATTCGTCAAAAGTACTGAGTAAATCTGAATCAAATCCTACTGCTGACTCAGGTTCTGTAGCATATACTAATTTGTGGTGATGATTAGATAATTCTTTAATCCAAGAACTTCTACCTTGCATTTCAATATCCTCAATGCTGTAGCTACACATGAATGAACAATTATATGAATCAAAATTTTCATGAAACATCTTTTCTAATTCTACTTCTGTCTTGATTCCTTCTCTAGTACAAATATCTGAAATAAAACGACCGATAAATCTACATGATTGCTTTGAATCTTTTGATATCTCTTTATACAATTTGTTAAACGCTGGAACGATGCCTTCAGGATTTGCAATGATATTTTCTAATGGATATACTAGTAAAAGTTCCTTCGTCTTGTAATAATCTACATCAATTCCTCCCTCTCGCATAATTTTTTCAATAATCTTGGGGTTAGTATGGGTGAACACTACACATGTTTCATTTTTTTTGAGGCCTTCGATGACAAATTGATTTTGTACTATCTGAGCATATTCTATACTGTCATATAATACGAGCAAATGGTTTTGATCTGAGAGTTTTTTAATGTAATTAACTAGAGGATAGTTTTCATTATTTTGTTTCATTTTGATTCCTCCTCGATGTAATCTAGTTTCATTTTTTCCAAAAAATCGTTGATTTTACTATAGTCATTTATTAATTGAATTCCTTTATCCGTAATTTTGAGTGATTGGTCATCTGCAACAAGTTTTCGTTTTTGTAATTCTAAAAGGTTTTTAGAAAATTTATCATAGGACATGTTGCATTTTTGTTGAATTCTTGTGGGTTTAATTTGTTCTAGGTTTGATTCTTTTTTTAACTCTGTTAATATGTTGTAATAGATCTCCAACTTACTTCGTCTCGCTTTTCTATGTGTCTTTTCTTGCTTTTTCTTATTAACTAAACTCTCCATGGGGCGTGTTCTTTATTTTCATAATTGCATTATATAGTATGTGAGTAATTTATCTAAAAAACGTGTAACTGTTGTTTTAGATGATGAAGTAATTAAAAAACTAAGAGTAAAACAAGCCAAACTTATTCAACAAACCAATAGCACAGCAAGTTTTTCTCATGTGATCTCTGAAGAACTACGTAAGTGTATGAAGTGATCTCTCTTGATTTCTAGATGTATGAATTGTGAAAAGGAATTTGAAAACCGCGCAAGTCCTTACTGTTCAACTACTTGTGCACTTGAAATGACTCAAAAAACTCTTACAGAATAACCCTTTCTTGATACCCCGTACTCAAAAAATCGTTTCTGTGTATTTCTGAGTTTAGTAAAATGATAACAATTAACTACCTCTGAATATCGTAAAATATCATGCCAATGAGAAAAAAAGGAAAACATCAAAGACATGCTGATCAAAGGGCTGAAACTCGTAAAAGAAAGAAAGCAAAATCTGGAAAGCCAAGATCCTAAACACATTAACCCTTTTACATTCAAAGTTGTCGAGGAGTAATATTGGATCCGCTAATACGTTTCAAAGACGCACATTCTAAAGGAATCATTCCTGATAAAATCTATGATCTTGTAGTAGAACGTTTTCCAATAGTTGTTGCTGGAATTAATAGGATAGAAAAAGCATCTGGCATAAAATACCCAGTTGCATATGTTGAACCCTCTCTTGTGTTGTCTTCCCCCAACCCTAACTCTTATGAATTTGGAATACTCTTTGCAAGAACAATACCCGTAATGTTTGATGATAAGTTCCAAGTAGTAATTCAGATTTCTGCACCCCTAATTGCTTATGGGCTTAAAGGTACTATTCATGCAATTTTGGCGCATGAATTTTTACATTTTCTAGAATTAATGAGAAAAATCTCCAAGATGGAGTTATTGTCTGATGAAATATCTGGAAATTTATTTGAAAATGTTTACACTGATGAAACCAGGTTATTTGAACCAAAAGTTGTTTTCAAGGATCGTACTTTGTTAAATCATATAACAAAAAAATTCCCATCTGGATTTCGTGATTACAAACTTGAAGATAAAGTGATGAAATTTTGGGCTGACAAAAATCTTCCAAAATCAAACATCTCTTTGGATTCAAATAATGTGAAATTATCTGCAGAATCTCTTTCTAAAATACAACTTGTACCGGAATTTGTTTCAAAAATTGAACAGTTGGAAGAAAAAAGTTCTAAAATTCGACAAAAAAGATTGTACTAAATAAGAAATTACTTTAAAATAATTTTATTATTGATTGAATTCGGTTAGTCCACACTTTCCACAAGTATGTCTATCTTTATGTTCTGACATAAAAACACCTTTTCCACATCTCGAACAAATTTTTTTAATTCTAGTAACTTTGTCCCCGTCTACTTTAAAATATTTGTAAACATTTGGGCTAGAACCTTTCTTGCCTTTTTGTTCTACAGGCATTATTCAGATTTCTCCTCTGTTTTTGCTTCTTCAGGTGCAGCATCTTCTGCTTTCACCTCTGCAGGTGTTTCTTCAGATGCTTCTTCTGCAGGAGCTTCTGCCAATTTAGTTTTAATTTTTTCAATTCTGGAGAAGATGGTTGGATTAACATGTTTTTTGGCTAGACCTTCATCTTCGTATACATAGAAAGTACCTGTTACATGTGATTGTCCTACATGAGTTTTAAGTCTCATTGGAATTACCACTTTGCCATCTAGCTTGAATTCTTTAGTAATCATATCTGCTGCCTCTAAACTTTTTAGTTTTCCACCTAATCCGGCAAAATTACATGTAAGTTCTCTTCTAGATAGAAAGGTATTATCTACGTCTGTGATTGTCTCGATGATGGACATGTATCAAAAATCCTTTGGATATTTCATATAAACCTTGATTGAAAATCCAGAAGAAATTTAAGAAAATCCTTCTGAATCATAATGTGGAACGTTATCTTCTTCATTTTAAAAATGAGAAATATTTGCCTCAGAATTGCAGGGAGCTTGCTCACAAGGCAAGAGATCTTGCAGCCGATATGAAAAATGTCTCAGTAAGACTAGCTAGAGTTGCTACAAAATTTATAGAATTTGATGTGGCTGCTGAAAAAGAAGATCTAGATTCACTTGTTGATAAATTGTCCCCTATAGGGGATCTTGATAATGTCAGACATGTTTTTGAGGAACACATTGACAAAGAGAAGGGCATAAAGGATGGGATCTTTTTTTTTAATAATGAGAGATTTTGGGAGTGTCATGAAGCATTTGAGGGTGTTTGGAATCAATGCTATGGGAGAGAAAAGGAGCTAGTCCAAGGAATTATTCTAGTAGCAGTAGCATTTGCACATCAGCAAGAAAATGAAGAAAATATTGGCATCGGAATGTTAAGTAGGGCATTGGAAAAATTAGGTTCTTCACCTTCAATGTATCATTCTATTGATGTGGATAGAATAAGAAAGAAATGCGTTGAAATGCAGCAAGCAAAAAAATTAACTATGTTTGAGATTTAATTAGTTCTAGTGCTTTTGGGACAACTTCTGCACCTTGAAGAAGACCAATACTTCCTTTCTTTGCTTGCTCTTCAGTCATTCTAGTAGTTCCGTCATTTTTAATAAAATCTGCTGAAACTAAAACTGGTACAGGATCATCGCTATGACCTTTGTTAATGCATGGTGTAGAATGATCAGCAGATATTACTATTGCAACTTTACTCGAATCAATGTTTTCAACAAGTGTTTTGAAAAATCTTTGATCAATCTCTTCAATATTTTTCATTTTTCCAACTGCATCTCCATCGTGACCGAATTCATCTGGTCCTTTGAGATGGACATAGATTGAATTTTGAGTTTCCATTGCTTTTGCTGCAACTCTGGCTTTTTCTTCATAATCCGTTAATCCTCCAGCTTCATATGCTTTCATTTTTAGAACATTTGATATTCCAATCTCTACTGGCATATCTACAATACATGAAAACTGCATAGAATATTTTTCATTAATTGGAATCACATCTGGGTATTTGTTTCCTGCATCTCTTAGTAAAATACAACTAAGCTGTTTCTTTGCTTGCTCTTTTCTTTTTTTATTAATTTCACTTTCTTTCATAATTTTGATTGATTGCTCTGAAAACTCATTGACTATATTTGCAGTAAATTTTGAACTTTCATCATCTACTAATGGTAAGCATTTCTCAATTTTTAGGAAATCTCCCACTGCTTTTGCTACTCCCATACCTCCTATGTTGCTATATGCAGGATCTGTGTTGGTGATTTTCGAAGAAAGTTTTCTATTGTTTGCCCTTATTCTGACTGTGACTCTGTGACCTATTGTTGGTGCTACTACGACAGATGTATCTGGACTTGAGAGGCTAATTTTTTCTTCAATCTCTTTTGCAACTCCATCTGCATCCTCTTTTTCAATATTCCTTCCTGCTCTTCTATCGATAATTACTTCGTCATCATTTAATGTGGAATAATTTCCTCTTAATGCTAAATCCCCGTCCTTAAAGTCAATACCAATTCCTATTGCTTCGATGACTCCTCTTCCTACATATTCTGCATGATTGAATCTGTATCCTAGCATATTGAAAACAGCAATATCTGATTCAGGAGCAATTCCTTTGCCAACAGAAATCACCTCTCCAATACATCCATTGCTTGCAATTTTGTCCAAAGTCGGAGTATTTGCTGCCTCTAATGGTGTTTTTCCTTGTAAGTCTGGATGTGGAAGATCTCCGACTCCATCTAATAGAACGTAAATCATATGAATATCTGAATTATCCATAATATTCTCTGTTTTAGGAACTTAGCTGCTCTCCTTTAAAGCTTGCAACAAAATGTGCGATCAAAAATTTGGAATCAATTAATTTTTTAAATTTGATTTTTAGCTTATTCATAAATACTCAAAATATGAATTTTAATTTTTATTGAAATTAATTTCAAAATATGTTTTTAATTTGAAAATATCATCTCTTAGTAAACGTTTTAACAGACATTTTCTTTCAGTTACAATTATGGGGGATATGCGCAAAGATTATGTTTCTGAGCGTTTCATGATTGTAACCAAAAAAGAAGATAAAATTATTGATCCAAAAAAATCCCCCTTTGCTCCTGGAAATGAATCCATGACAAACCCTTCTGTACTATCACTTGTTGCAAAAGATGGAATGCTACAACGTCTTCAAGATAATGAGGATGAATATGTTGAAGGTTGGGCAATTAGAGTATTTGAAAGTAAAAATCCTATTGTTTCAATTGATACAGAAAATTCTTACAGTGATAGGCCATTTTATAGTGAACCAGCATATGGATATCATTACATTGTTGTTGCATCTCCAAAAGAAAAAGACACATTTGCAACAATTGATCCTGAACAATGGTCAAACGTTCTAGTTGTTGTTCAAGATAGATTAAGATGGTTATATACTCAAAAAGGTGTTACATACGTTTCAATTTTTGGTGATCATGGTGATTTGGCAGGAAGTACTAATCCTCACCCTCACCTAAACCTCCTTACCTTCTCTACTATTCCTCCAGTAATTGAGAGTGAAGCCGAGGCATCACACAAAATTCTAAATGAAAAAGGAGTGTGCCCAATGTGTCAGACCGTAAATGAAGAAATTGCTGGTCCAAGACAAGTTCTTCAAACTGAAGGCTTTATCGCATTTTGTCCTTGGTCTCCATCATATCCATATGAGTTTTGGATTTCCCCAAAAAAACATACTACTAGCTTTTCAAAAATTACACAAAAAGAAATTAATGATTTGTCTTTAATTTTAAGAGCAACTTTGGGTGGTTTGTCAAAAACTGTCAAAAATGTATCGTATAACCTTGTTTTTCATTTGTCCCCTGAAAAGAAAAACAGTCGACAAATTCATTGGCACATTGAGGTTTATCCTATCACAAAATCTTGGTCTGGATTAGAACGTGGATATGGTATTTTCTTAAATGATGTTTCTCCAGAACAAGCTGCAGAAAAACTCGGGGCATCTTGTAGAAAAGAATTAGCCAACTTGGTTGGTATTGTTTGATTTTTTGAATGGTTTATTTATCAACTAAATTGTGTTAAACTATGTTTAAAATTAAAATGCGAGTTGAAAATTGGCTTGCATTAACCAGTCTTGTTTTTTTTGTACTGTTTGTTGGTCAAATAATTTCTCTGGAATACTTACTGATTGATGATCAACATCCTGATCTTTATACTCAGAACTTTATTGATTCTAAACTGTTCATGTTTTATTCAATCGGTGCTGGTCCTGCTGGAATTTTAGCTGCTGTTCCTTTTATAATGACAAAAACTTATGGTTCTAAACCCACTGGCATGATCATTGTTGCAGGCGGTGCAATTTTGTTGGTAGGGATGTTGGCCTCTTATTTCATATTGGATTCAATAAATGATGATTATGTTACTGATTATCTTCAGTTAACTCCTATATTGTTTATTATTCTCTCCATCCCTGCAATTGTTGTTGGGGCTTATTTGATGAAAGAAAAAAAGAAACGTCCAAAGAAAGAATATTTCTAGATATGATCCAACCTTAATTCATTAGCTACTTGCTTGAAGCCTAGCTTTTCATAAAATGGTTTAACATCATCTGTGCAATCTAGAATTGTCTTGTAACAGCCTCGTTTTTTTGATATTTCGATTAAATAATTCATAATTTTCTCTCCTATTCTTTGTCCTTGAAATTCTTTATTCACAACCACATCTTCAATGTGTCCAACTAATCCCCCATTATGGATAAACTTTGATTCTATGAGAAGTGTTGTAGAACCTACAATTTTCCCATCTATTTCTGCAACTGCTATTATATGATCGGGATTTGAATTAATTTTTTCAAAAATCTCTTCAGCTTTAGATTTTTCGATATTGCTTGCATTTTTTAATGAATCTAGTGAAATTAGAAATCCATTCCAGAGGTCTTCTTTTCTTAATTCTCTGATAATTGGATCGCTCATTTTTATTTTCAGATCTTACCTAACTTTTGAATATATTCCTGATATGCTTTTTTGTAGGATGCTTTATTTCCAATATCTGTAAACCCATTCTTTGTAAGAAAACTGCTAACTACTTTTTTTCTACTCATGGCTTTTTTAATAACATCGTCCATTCCAAATGGTTTGTTTTTTGGTATGAATTTTAAAATTTCAGGCTCCATTACATAACACCCCATGTTTACATTTGCCTTTATCTCTGGTTTTTCATTCCAGCTTGATACTCTCCCATTCTTCAGCGTATCTATTACTCCATAAGGCAAATTAGTTTTGTATTCGTTTAGACTCATAGTGACAAATGCTTTTTTTTGTTTATGCTGCTTTATCATATTTCTGAGACTAAAATTAAAAATTGAGTCGCCGTAAATGCAAACAAAAGTGTCATCGATGAATTTCTCAGCTGTTTTTAGTTGACCTGCAGTTGCAAGTGGTTTATCTGAAACTGCATATTCTATATTCACTCCTAGTCTTTTACCGTCTTCAAAATAATCTTCGATTGTTTTCCTTAGATAACTAACACATAGTACAATTGATTTAACGCCATTTTTTCTTGTCCATTCAATTAGATGCTCTAAAATTGGTTTTTCTCCTAATGGTAACATTGGTTTTGGAAGAAATGTGGTGTATGGCTGTAGCCTTGTGCCTAAACCTCCGGCAAGAATTACTGCTTTCACAAATTTCATTTGAGAATTGAGTATTTATGTTCAAGGATGAGTTTTGATCATACTCAAATAATCTTCATAATTTTTTTTAAAACATTGTCTGGCGTTTCCCCAAATATTATGATCATTGGCTCTTTTCCAAAATCTCCTTTATGATAAATCACATCTGGTATTTTTGTTGTATTTTTCACAGCTTTTTTGATACCCCACTCAATGGTGGATCCTTTAATTTTCACATTTTTTGGCTCTTCTTTTCTATCATAACTTGAAACAATTAATTTTGATTTTTTAATTTTTGAAATTGTAGTATCTTGATATTTTATATTTATTGCAGAACAGATTTTTGGATATTTTTTATTCATGATTAATAATGCTGTTGCAACATGCTTTGAACCCCCATAATCTAACTCTCCTGCTACTGTAGCACCATTTCCTGATTTTACTATTCTTCCAGAAATTCCTAGAATATCTTTTATTGATTTTGGTTTTTGTTTGGAATAAACATAGTTTATTTGACATTCAGGAATATTTTTGTAAATATTTTTGATTTGAATAAATTTCTCTATGGCCTCTGACAACTCTTTGTGAATAGGATCTTGAATTTCAGTAATTACTATTCCTTTTCCCACTTTCTTTGCGTTTTTAATTGAATTGTGAGTAAATTGCTGGGCAAATCTTAATGATTCTTCTATTGTTTTGTTTTTCGCTAGAGCAAAAACTATAGCTGCTGAATAATTGCAACCACTACCATGATTGATGCTGTTGATTTTCTCTCCAGAAATATAGTATTCTTTATGTTTCTCTAGAATGAAATCTGAAATTTTTTTACTTCCCGTTTGTGCTCCTGTTATTACAACATTTTTAGCTCCCATCCTTTGAATTTTTTTTGCAACCATGCTAGTAGATTTTTTTGATGTTATTTTGGATTTTGATAGTATTTCTGCTTCGTACTTGTTTGGCGTAATAACTGTGGCAAGAGGAATGATGTATTTTTGAAAATCTACAATCGCTGTTTTTTCTATTAGCATTCCGCCAGTAGTTGATTTAATTACTGGATCTACTACAATTGGAATTTTTAATTTTCTTAATTTGGTATGCAGAATTTTAATGATATCAGAATTGTATACCATTCCGATTTTTATTCCATCAATTTTAAAATCCGACATTACAGATAGAATTTGATCTTTTAAAATTTTTTGTGATACTGGCTCTACAATACCAAAATTTGATGTGTTTTGACTGGTAATTGCAGTTACTACAGTAAGACAATGAACATTAAATGATGAAAAAGTTTTGATGTCGCTTTGAATTCCAGCACCTGATGAAGGATCTGAGCCTCCAATTGAAAGTAAATTCATGGTTTTCTATTTTTTTTAGCACTAATTTGCTTTTACTTTACTTTTTTCCAAAACTCTCATTTCATAATATTGATTTTATACTTGAGTGATTATCTACAAGCAAATGACAAAAATTCCGATAATAGATGGATCCCCTGAAGAATTACGATGCACGACTTGTTTACTTCCCATGCAATATCAAACAAAAAAAGATGAAAAATTCCTCTGGCAGTGTTTCAAATGTGGTAAGCAGTTACTTGTATCTACAAATAATGATGTTGAAGAAAGTTGGAGTCCTCCCAGATGACAACTGCCTCTGAAATTGAATCTTTAAAATCTGAAAATCAAAAACTAAGAAAATACATCTCTCTAGTTTCTGCTGAAATTGAATTATCTCAAAGAGTAAAAGAGATTAAGGAAAATTTTGCAAATTCCGATGATTCTAAGCACATTATCACGCCTATAATGGATAGAATTTTTAGAATAAAATCCGAAAAACTAGATCTGCAAAAAGAATTGGAACTTGATTAATTTTAAAATTATGATGATTGAGTTACACAATCAAAAGAACAAAAATCATCTTTTAAACTATAGAACTCCTTTCCACAATGCATACATTCTTTGATTGCTCTCATACTGATCTATAGTGGCATTCTAACATTTAAGGTCGATCTATTTTCTTAATATACTATAAACAATAGTGGTGCGATCTGATTTTTTTTCATTTTTCACTATTGTTTAAATCAGGTAACAACGTAGATTGTTCTATGGCAACACAGATGACTTCAGCTAGACGAGGTGTAGCAACTGATGAAATGAAACAAGTTGCAAAAGACGAAGATGTTTCATTGGATTGGCTTATCCCAAAAATTGCTCGTGGCTCAATTATAATTCCAAGTAATAATTCACGACCGCAAAAAATTCACAATGTTGGAATTGGCAAGGGTCTCAAAACTAAAGTAAACGTAAACATTGGTACTTCAACTCTGAATGTAAATCTAGATGAAGAAATTGAAAAAGCAAAAGTTGCAGTAAAGTATCATGCAGACACCATGATGGATCTTAGTGATGGTGGAGATGTTAAAATGATAAGACAAACGCTAATGGATACTGCACCAATTACTTTTGGTACTGTTCCAATTTATGAGGCTTATAATTATGGTGTTGAAGTTCACAAAAACCCTTTGAATTTAACTGAAGATGATTATCTTAACGCATTTGAAAATAATGCAAAAGATGGTGTTGATTACACGACAATTCACTGTGGGATTACAAAAGATATTGCAAAAAGAATACTAAAGGTTCAGAGATATGGTGGTGTTGTAAGTAAGGGTGGGACCATTACTGCTGCGTGGATGCTAAAACATGATAAAGAAAATCCATACTTGACTCACTATGACTATTTGATTGAGATTGCAAAAAAATATGATGTGACATTTAGCCTCGGAGATGCTCTTAGACCAGGCTCGATCCTAGACTCTCATGATGAGTTGCAAGTTCAAGAGATGATAAATATTTCACAATTAACTAAACGTGCTCATGAACAAGACATACAGGTAATGGTCGAAGGTCCTGGACATGTTCCATTAAACGAAGTTGCAGCAAATGTGCGATTAGCAAAATCCTTAATCGGCGATGTTCCATATTATGTTCTAGGTCCGTTAGTTACAGATGTTGCATCCGGACATGATCATATTGCAAGTGCAATAGGAGCTGCAGTTTCAGCAAGTGAAGGTGTGGATCTTTTATGTTATCTTACTCCTTCTGAGCATCTGGCATTGCCTAATGCAGATGAAGTAAAAGCTGGATTAATTGCATATAGAATTGCAGCTCATGCAGGTGATCTTGTTAAAATTCGTGATAAAGTTATCAAATGGGATATGGAAATGACTGAAGCAAGACGTACTTTGGATTGGGAAAAGCAACTTGCACTATCTATAGATCCAGAAGAAGCCGCAAAAATCCACAGTAGAACGGGACAACACCCTGGAAACAATGTCCCATGTACTATGTGTGGTGGCGCTTGTGTTTACATGATGTTACCGCAACAAAAAAAATATGAAAAAGAAAATGATAACTTACAACAAATTGAATAAGACTTTTTGAAGACTAGGAACTGTTTCATATTTTTCTAACTCTTCTATGTTTATCCACTCATATTGTGAATTTTCCCAGTTTAGTTTGACTGTTGGATTTTCTGCCTCAAACAAAAATGGGTATATCTCCCATTCGTGATTTTGATATTGTGGGGAATTAACTCTCATTCCTGCTGCTGATTTTACAAGTCTGATTTCATCTTCTGTGATTCCGACTTCTTCAAAAATTTCTATCTTTGCTCTTTTCAATGGCTCTTCATTATTTTCGATGATTCCGCTTACCCCCGCCCAGAGACCTTTCATTGATTTTACTTTGTCGCTTCTTTTCAAAATCAATAATTTGTCATTACTTCTAATGAACGACGTAACAATTTTTGTTGAACGCATGCCTACTATTTTTCAACTGCTTTTACCATTTTTGTCATTCTTTTGTATGATTCAGCAACATCAGTATGCTTGGCTAACCTCTCTTGACATTCTTTGATATATGTAATCACTTCTTCAGTCTTTGATTCTTGTACTGCAGTAAGTAATCTTCCAATATCTTTCCAAAGCTCTTCTGCAACTCTCCTAATTTCTGGATTAGCGATAATTGTTTCAATAAGTTCTGGAGATTCTGTCATGATACTTTCTGCTAATGTCTTTTGAACTCTAAATGTGGTGCCTGACATTTTTTCTGTAAGATTCATTTTTTCGTCTTTTGAAATTATATTTGCAAAAACTAAATTCATCAAATGAGTCAATCCCAAAATAACTGCAATTTTTTTATCATGCTCTGCTGCATCAATTGTTACAAAGTTTGCACCTTCAAACAATGTTTTTGCTACTGTTAGTTCTTTTTTAGCATCTTTAATGGGGACTGAAATAATGTTTTGACCTTTGATCGTTTTTGTTCCAGGACCAAACATTGGGTGAATACATATTGGATTAATCTTATCTGGCATTTTTGACAATGATGAAACCACTTTGGATTTTTCTGATGATATTTCAATAAGATATGTGCCTCTCTTCATCTCTTTTGCTATCAGTCTAATAATTTCTGGAGTTCTTCTTGTTGGAGTACATAACACTACATAATCTGATTTTAGGATTGATCCTACTAAAGAATCTGATGAAATAATATTTTTCCCTGCAATTTTATTTTCTGAATCATATCCTGTTACTTCAAAATCCTTCGCTGCAAAATATTTGGCAAACCATTGTCCCATTTGACCTCCTGCACCAACAACTGTAATCTTTTTCATTGTTTTTCACTCATGATGTTACTCAGTATATTCATTCCCTCAATTAGTGTTTTCTCGTCTTGACATGCAGAAATTCTGATGAAATTCCTGTAATTCCCAAACCCTTCTCCTGGTGCTACGGCAAGTCCTTTTTCAAGACTGGAATTGGCAAATTGAATTCCGTCAAATCCTTCCTGATTATTTCTAGCAAAAATGTACATTGCGCCATCTGGAACTACAAAATCTAACCCTATCTCAGATGCCTTTTCAATCAACAAATCTAGTCTATTTTGAACCGTATTAGAATTGTTGGATGTGTCCGCTTCTAGAGCCTTCATGGCGATATATTGGATTGGTTCTGAGACATTTGTTAGGCATAATGCCTCTAATTTTGCCATTTTTTCAATAATTTCTGTATCTGCAATTGCATAACCAATTCTAAATCCTGTCATGGCATGAGATTTTGAAAATGATTGAGTAACTATGCTTTTCTTATAATCATATGATAGAATACTTTTCCAGTTAGATTTTGCATATTGAGAATAGATTTCATCACTTAGTACATACAGATCATTTTGTTTGGCCAACTCCACAATCGTATCTTGAAGTTTTTCAGAAAGTATTTTGCCTGTTGGATTGTTTGGATAATTTAGCACAATCATCTTTGTGTTTGAATTTATTGTATTTTTGATCTGCTCTAATGATGGATCCCATTTTTCTTCCAAAGTTGTACTGATAGTTCTTACTTTTATTCCTGCATTAAGTGCACAATCTTTGTATGCTGGCCATGCAGGTTCTATTACTATCATTTCATCACCTGGATTGAGAAGTGTAGTAATTGCAGTAAATATTGAAAATCTAGCACCCGGGCTGACAATAATGTTATCTTCAGTTACTTTAGCATTGAATTTTTTAGAAGCATATTTTGCAAGTGCCTCTCTGAAAGTTGGCATGCCTCTAGCTTGACCATATTTCAAAAACCCTTTATCAAATACTTCTTCTAATGCTTTTTTAACAATTAGTGGTGGTAGAAAGTCAGGCTCTCCTACTTCCATATGGATAATTTTTTTTCCTTGCTGCTCCATTGATTTTGCTTTTAGGAATATTGAGAGATGTGTTTGTTTGTTGACTGATTGAACTTTTACTGATTCATTTAATAGAAAATTGAAAAATTTTGTTGCAATAGATTCTTCCAGTCCAATTTCATCACATAGTGAAATTACTTTTCGACGTAAATTATCTTCTCTGACCTCATCTGTGACACCTTTTCCAATATTTTTTTTAACCTCACCAATTTCTTTTGCAATGTCTGTTCTAATTTTTAATAATTTTATCATTTCAAGTGTTACTTGATCCATTTTATTTCGAAGATCATTGATATCTGACATTTTCTTACAAAACAGGCTTGATTGCCCCTGCAAGGAGTGCATGATCTGCAATAGTTAATGCAACTAGTGAATCTACTACTGGGGGGGCTCGTGGAACTACACATGGATCGTGTCTTCCTTTCACCTGGAGGATTGCTTCTTTTTTCGTCTTGATATCAACAGTATTTTGTTTTTGTGCAATAGATGATGCTGGCTTGAATGCAATTCTCATTGTAATTGGCATTCCATTTGAAATTCCACCAAGAATTCCTCCTGAGTTGTTTGTCTTTGTAATTATCTTTCCTCTTTTCATTATATACAGGTCATTATTTTCCGAGCCATGAATCTCTGAACCTCTAAACCCTGAACCAAATTCAATTCCTTTAACTGAAGGAATTGAAAAAATAGCTTTACTCAAATCTGATTCTAATGAACTAAAGATTGGTTCGCCTAGTCCTACTGGAACATTTGTCGTAACAGATTCAATAATGCCTCCAAGTGAATCACCTTTTTTACGTGCATTTAGAATATTTTCCCTCATCATCTTTGCAGTTTTATTTTCTGGACATCTAACTTCATTTTTATAAATTGATGGAACCATTTTTTCATTGAAATTTTTCTCCATCTTTATTTTTCCAATTTGCGATGTAAACGAATTTGTTTCAATTCCTAGTGTAACTTTAAGTAATTTTCTTGCAATTGCTCCACCCATTACGTGTGTTGCAGTAAGTCTTCCAGAAAATCTACCTCCGCCTCTATGATCATTAAAGTGATTATATTTTATCATGGCCGGATAATCTGAATGGCCCGGTCTTAGTTTTGTCTTTAAATTTTCATAATCTTTTGATTTTTGATCACTGTTCCAAATTAACATGGTAATTGGGGCGCCTGTTGTAAATCCTCTAAACACTCCTGAAACAATTTCTACAATATCTCCTTCCTTTCTTTGTGTTGATATCATATTTTGTCCAGGCTTTCTCAAGTCTAGCATCTTCTGGATTTCTTTTTCCTCGATTTCTAGACCTGCAGGACACCCATCTAACACTGCACCGATAGCTTTTCCATGGCTTTCACCAAAACTTGTTAAAATTAGACGCTGACCAATTGAACTTCCCGGCAATAATCTACTAAAGTTAAATGATGCTTATAACGGTAATCCAAAACAAATTGTTGATTTTAAGTATGATATTAGGCATGAAAAACCGTACTTTTTTGATGTTTTCTCATTTTATTTGACTGCCAAAATAATGCTTGTAGGTGTATGTGATTGGATTTTGAATTTTTTCAAAACAGTGAACGCATATTCATTATTTGTTACTAATTGATTTTTTTAACAACTCAAAAAAATGTTTAACAATGACAGTTAATCCATTTCAAATAACTGTAAATTGAAGATTCGCACAAAATTAGCTCTAGGACTAATACTGATAATTGGAATTTTTGTTGCAGGTCAGTCTTACAATAGTTATTTATCTTCTGAGATTAACTCTGTTGCTGAATACCACAATTCTATGAGTATTCCTGCATTAACGCTTCTGGGAGATATTGAAAAGTCTTTCATTACTGCTAACCATTATGTACATTATTACATTATTTTTCCTAATGAGAAAACAAAAAATGCCTATTTGGAATCACAAACTACTTTTCTTAATCATGTCCGTGAATATGAAAATTTGTCGTTTGCAAAAAATTCCTTGGGTGATGATTTAGCTGATGATAGGATGAAAAATATGATGAATAATTATGTTGATCACTATGAAAATATCTTTGCTGAGTTTGTCTTAACGTCTGATTCTATTATTAGTAATGTGGACTCTGGAGATAGTGAGACTGTAATATTATTAATTCAAGATTTGGATGTAATTTATGATGACTTTCAAAATATATTAGAACAAAATTATTCTATGGAAAATACTGGAATAGAACTAGAGCAAAATTCTATTAATAACATCTCTGCTCAAATAACAAATTCTAATTTGATCTTAAATATTCTTTTAGGATTAGTATCTATAATCATTGTTATAATAATCTCATTTGATATTTCTAAACAAGTAGAGTCTTTGAAACAATTAACTTCTCAAATTTCCGATAAGCAATACGATATCGTTTCCACTCATTCTAAAAATGAGTTTGATGCTCTAAGAAATAAAATCATTGAAATGGGTAATACTGTAAAATCCTCCGTACAAGAACTTGAAAATTTCAGAAAGGCATTGGATAACTCTGCAAGTGTAACAATCACAGATCCTAATGGTGTAATTACTTATGTTAACGAGCAATATTGTCAAATTTCACAATATTCTAGAGATGAATTGGTTGGTAAGACCCACAAAATTGTCCAATCAGGATATCATACTTTTTCATTCTATGAAGATATGTGGGATACTCTCAAATCCGGAAAGACTTGGAGTGGTGAAATAAAAAATAAATCAAAAGATGGAACTTTTCATTGGGGTAAAACCGTGATCACTCCTGTTATTTATGATGGAAATACAATACATCATTATATTGAAATCCGAACTGACATTACACCACGAATAAAACTTCAGGAGAAAATACTAAAACAAGAAAAACTTGTTACTATAGGTGAACTATCTGCAAGATTGGCGCATGATATACGAAACCCTCTATCAATCATTCAAGTATCTCTTGAAAATCTAAAATTAATGTCTAAAGACACAAAAATCGATCAAAAACATTTTGATAGAGTAGAACGTGCAATAAGTAGGATATCTCATCAAATTGAAGATGTTTTAGGTTTCATTAGAAATGAACCTATGCAAATTGAAAAACACAAATTTCTGTAATTATTGCTGATGCATTAGATTCAATCAATCTTCCAAATAACATCTATTTTGATATTTCAAAAAATGACTTTGAATTTTATTGTGATAAAAAACGTCTTGCAGTGGCTCTTACTAATCTAATTATTAATGGAATTCAAGCCATTGATGGAAAAGGTGAGATAAAAATAAACTGTGAAGAACATGCAAATGAAATTATGATTTCTATTCAAGATTCTGGAAAAGGAATTCCTAGTGATATGAAAGAACATATCTTTGAACCACTATTCACCACAAAACAACAAGGAACAGGACTTGGCTTGGCGAGTGTCGCCTCTATTGTCAGAGGTCACAATGGTATCATTTCTGTAACTTCTCCACCAACAATATTTACCATAACTCTTCCAAAGAATCCTGACTCAGAAGATTCAGTCTAATTTTGAAAAGTAAATTCCTTTGATTTTTTCATAAATTCATATTTCGTTTCTTTTTGAGGATCTAGTGTGCCTACTAAAAAATTACATAATTATTATATTTTTATTGAAATAATTATAATATAATCTTAAATATAATAATTACATACACATTATATGGAAAAACGTGTAAATTCTAAACCATAATTTGCGCGGCCCTGCGAAAAAGACATGTTATCTACGCAAAAGCGTTGTGGGTGAGGAGAATGCTTTTCACCCTATACAGGGTCGCGCCTTTTACCCCTTTTACTTGATTTTTTTAAATAATTTTTTTCAGTCCACTTGAATTTTTCCGCCAATACGATTCATCTCTTCTATGAAATTTGGAAATGAAACATTTACTGATTCTGGATCTGATACTGTGCAATCTCCTATGTACATTCCAGCAATACAAAAAGACATGAATAATCTATGATCATTTTCGGAATTAAGTTCAGCTCCTTTCAAATTTTCTGAAGACTCTAAGATTAAGCCGTCTTCTTTTTCTTGAATATTGATTCCTAATTTAACAAGTTCTCTTGCAATTATTGCAATCCTGTCTGTTTCTTTTAGTCTTGCATGTTTTACATTTACTATTTCAATTGGTGATGATGATTTTAAAGCTAAAATTGCAAGGGGTGGTAAAAGATCCGGTGAATTACTCAAATCAAATTTTCCACCAGTTAGTTTTTCAGGTGATTTGATTTTGATTTCTTCCTCATTGATCATAACAGTAACTCCTAATTGTTCTAGGATATCTATGAAAACTTCATCACCATGTGGTAAATTTCCTATGTTGCCCTTAATTGTAATTTCATCACCATTAAGAACAGTTGATGAGAGAAGTAATGCGAGACTAGAAAAATCAATTGGAACAGTAAATGTTGCCTCTTTGTATCTTTGTGGTGTGATGTTATATCTTTTGTATGGAATTAATGTCTGAACTGACACTCCAAACTTTCTCATTGTAGCTATTGTTGCATCAAGATATGGTTTTGATACCAAGTTCCCCTCAATTGTAAGATTAATTCCTTTTTCTGTAAGTGGCGCACTAATCAACAACGCTGAAATAAATTGACTAGAAAAATTTCCTGGAATTTTGACATCTCCTCCAGAAATCCTTCCTTTGATTTTGATTGGTGGTTTCCCATCAGTTGAATTGCATTGTGCACCAATACTTGATAATGCATCAAGTAACGGTTGCATTGGTCTTTTTTGTAAACTGGAATCTCCCGTTAATGTTATCTCTTCAGAAAATAAACTGGCAATCCCTGATGCAATTCTAATGGTTGTTCCTGAATTTTCGGTATTGATTTCAGGTACGATTTTGTCAAATTTTATGGGATTTTTTACAATTATTGATGAATTCTCAATTATCATTTCTGCACCAAATTTTTTACAAGCTTCTATTGTTGCAGTTGTGTCTGCAGAGTGTAAGAAATTTTTAACTTCACTATTTTTTCCAGCAAGTGATGCCAGAAATATGGCCCTATGAGTATAGCTCTTGTTTGCAGGGCAAATTATTTGCCCTGAAATCTTTGACTTTTCAACTTTACACTTCATGAACTTCAGCCTTTTTATTATTCACCTTAGAGACAATTACTCTTCCTTCAAGAGGAGAGAATATTTTTTTAATATTTGACTCGTTATCTTTTTTTACAATTGCTGCAATTGCAGGACCATTTCCAGAAACTGAAGCTGCAATTGCTCCTTTTTCAATTAAACTTGTAATGATTTTAGGATCTGAATTAAGAATTGAAGCAGTAGCTAAACCATTAATTATCATTGCTTCCCAGTAGTTTGCTTTTTTTGCTAATTCCCAAGCATTTTCAAATACAGTTGATAGCACTTTGAGATTCTTCAAATTCCCGCGTTTTCTATTTTTTGGAATAAATATCACTGCTATCAAATTGGTCGGCCCTTTTTCAAAATGTATTCTTCTTTTCTTTGCATTATCAGTTACATTAAACCCTCCATAGTAACATGAACACGCATCATCATATGCTCCAGTGATGCTCACTTTGGATTCAATTGATGCATCAACTCCTGCAAGCAAAATCTGCTGATCCGTGAATTTAGGTTTGAATATCTTTGCACATGCAAGTGCAACTGCAGATGAAATTGCACTTGAACTCTTTAATCCGTACCCAGTTGGAATTTCTGAATCCAACTTAACTAGAATTTTATTTTGCTCCAAATCTTTCTTTGAGATAATCTTCTCAATTGTTTTGTTGATTAATCGGGAGCTGAGAGTTTTATTATCTGACTCTATGGTGATTCCTTTGCCTGGACTCGTCTCTATTGTTGCCTCAACTGTTAAATCTATGCCTAGAGTTGCGCCTTTTTGATTTGCAATTGCATTTACTAGTGATATTGCTCCATGGACTGTAGCCTTTGCTTTTGCCATCAAAATCCTCCTAACAATGCTTTTTTCATGGCATTATAAGGTGCTTCCATTCCATGCCATATCTCAAAGGCTCTTACTGCTTGCCCTAGTAGCATTTCATAACCAAAAATTATTACTGCATTTTTTGCTTTTGCTTTTTTTATAAAATCTGTATTCATTGGCATGTAAACAATATCATAAACTATTGTTTTTTCATTGATGCCTTCTAAAGAAATAACACTTGGCTCATTTTTTAGTCCTACAGAAGTTGCATTTACTATTATGTCATAATCTTTAGAAGATTCTTTTACATCCTCAATTTTCATGGCATTTGCATCAAGCCCAATCTTTTTTGCAAATTCTGAGAGATTCATTGCATTTTGCAAAGTCCTGTTTGCAATTGTTATGGATTTTGCTTTTTCTTTAGCAAATCCTGCAACTATTGCTCTTGCTGCCCCCCCTGCACCAAGAAGAAGAACTTTTTTGTTTTCTATGATTAATTTCTTCTTCTTAAATGGCTCTAGAAAACCATCCATGTCTGTATTGTATCCTTTTAGAATCCCATCTTTGTTTGTAACAGTATTTACTGCACCAATCAAACTACAAGATTCATCCATTTTATTCAAATACTTCATCATCTCTACTTTGTGGGGAATGGTGATGTTGAATCCGTCAATTTTTATTTTTTTGAGTCCCTCCACACCTTCTTCTAATTCCCCAACTGGAATTCTATATGCAATGTATGAAGCATCTAAATTTAATTCCCTAAATGCTGCGCTATGAATATTTGGAGATAATGAATGATCAATTGGATCTCCTATTACTGCAAATGATTTTCCCATCTTATTTTTCTCACTTGTATGATTGATTTAAACTCTCAAATGACAATTATTTTAGATTTGTAATTTTTTTTACTTCATCAACACTGAATTGACCTGGTGCTACTGCTTTTCCCAAAGAGACGTACGTGTATGGGCTGCCCAAATATAGGCACAAAATCCTTGATATTCTTCCCATATCTCCCATTGCAAATGATATCAAATTATTTTTCCCTTTTTTACTATACAACTCTAGCATTCTAGTTGCGTCATCTGTTGAATTTGCTGTACTGACAATTTTGACATTGTTTGAAAACTTGGACATTTGAGCAATCTTCTTTTTTAATTCTGCAGACGTTGGAGTTTTTTTAAAGTCATGCCATGAAACAAGTAGTTTTGTTTTTGTTGATTTGAGATATTTTGTTAATGCTGAATTTTTCTTTAGTGTGTTAAATTCCACATCTAACAAAAATGGATTATATTCTGCAATAAGCTTGAGAATTGCAATTCTTTCTTTTTCATTTCCAGAAAATTTACCCCCTTCTGTTTTAGGTCTTAGTGTGCAGACAATTCTATTTAGATCTTTTTTGATTAATTCCAATGATTCTGGAATTTGTTCAATTTTTAAAAAATCAAATCTCACTTCAACAAAATCTGATTTCTTTAATGCAATTTTTAATGTCTGTTTAATTTTATTTGGTGTTTTTTCAGCAATTGATACACAAGTTTTGTACTTCATTTTTCTAAAATGTATTCATCAGAAACTTCCATTCCAAAATGTCTGCCAGTTGCAGGCTTTGAATGAACCATAACTGTGTCTCCTTTCTTGAGATGTGTTACTGAGACTAGTTGTCCATTTGGTTTTACAAATCTAATTGTTTCAGCATCTTGAGCTATTATTCCTCCGATTTCTCCTCCTGCAGAAGCTTTTATCATCAACATTGGCCTTCTTTCTATTTTTGATCTTCCCACAGTTGCTCTTCTTGCCTTTCCTTTAGAATTTAGAATTAAGACTTCAGAACCTGTTTCAACTTCTGAAAGATAGTTTGTTGTACCGTCAGGTGATAATGTGTAACAATGAACTGCGCCGGCATTAACTCTGAATGGTCTAGGAGATGTAAATGATGAACCTACTGATTCGTTGTGTACAAGAAACAAAAAGTTTGATCTACTCCCAATTAACATGCCTTCCCCTTTGTGAAGCATTGATGCGGTATCTACACATACTCGTTCTCCGTCTCCTACCTCTTTAATCTCGATAATCTTTGCTGGTTTCATATCGAAACTTCTTGTTCCTAGGTATAGCATTGCCTCTCTAACCTCGTTAATTGAATCTGTGTTGAAAATAACTCCATCTACCCCTACTTCTAAAATTGAGAACATCTTTCTTACCTCCTCAGGAGTTTTTGCTATTGCAAAAATCTGTGTGTGAATTTTGTGGAGTTTTGCAATAATGTTTTCTAAAGGAATTATTTTCCAATCTTTCACTTCTACAATGACAAAGTCTAATCCTTTCTTTGCAACAGTAAGGATATGATCAATATCTGAATTTGATAATACTTGAAACTTCATGCCTACTTTCTTGCCTTTTGGTTTTACCATTCCTTCTTTTTCAAGAACTACAAAGTTTGATGCATTTGAAGGGTAAACTGTTTTAATTTTTGTTTTCTTCTTTCCTAATTTTTTTGGATCGATATACAACATTTTGATTCCTTCTGATTCTAACTGTGGAAGAAATTTAGCTAGCTGTGTTTGTGAGACTTTGGGTGAAATAATTAATTCTCTATTTTTACTCAATTTTCTTCATTGCTTCCTTTGCAGTTACTTTTCTAAAAATTATATCAGCTAATGCCTCAACTATTTTTTCAGGTGTTTTATGTGCAAAGATGTTTCTACCATATGTAACTCCTTTAGCTCCTGCAGTCATGGCATCTTCTGTCATTTGAAGAATATCTAAATCTGTTTTTGCTTTGGGTCCACCTGCAATTACAATTGGTACTGGAGTACTTTTTACGATTTTTGCAAATGAATCAATGTCGCCAGTGTATAGTGTCTTTACAATGTCTGCGCCACATTCTGCCCCAATTCTTGCAACATGACCTACAATTTCAGGTTCATGTGGATCTTTGATATTTTCCCCTCTTGGATACATCATTGCTAAAAGTGGCATTCCCCACTTGTGACATTGGTCTGCAGTCATTCCTAATTGTTCTAGCATCTCTGGCTCTTCCTTGCCTCCAATATTGATGTGCAATGAAACTCCATCAGCACCCATCGCAACTGCTTCCTTTACTGTTCCAGTAAGCATTTTTCGGTTAGGTGATAACGATAATGATGTGCTACTAGAGAAATGAACTAAAACTCCAACTTTGGTTGGCTTTGGTAATGCTTTGAGAATTCCTTTATTGATAATTACACTGGTAAGACCATGGCCCTCACATTTGTAAATTGTAGATACTGGATCTTCTAGACCTTCAATTGGCCCATTTGAAATACCGTGATCCATTGGGATACATAACATTCTTCCTTTTCGAAGAATTCGATTTAATCTGATTTGATTGCCTGATACCATGCGTTGATCTGCTTTTTGTGCCCTACTTAAAAATAACGTGACTCGTAAATCATGTATTTTTTAAATTGAGCACAAATTACTCATTGAGTGTATTCATTATTTCTATCAAGGATTAAATAGAAAATACAAAGGATAGACAACAATTGAGTCAGACTACTGAACAAATTCAAAAAAGCGACATTAAAGATATTTTGGAAAATTCTCTAAATGGCCAACGTCCTGGTCCTGAGGATTGCTTGAGACTCTTAGAGTCTGATGATGTTCATTTAATGGGTCTTGCAGCAGGTCATCTAACAAGAAAACAATTTGGCAAAAAGGCTTCTTTTGTAAATAATATTATTTTGAATTATACTAATGTCTGTATCACTGATTGTAAATTTTGTGCATTTTATAGATCACCTGGTGCTGATGATTCATACACATTAACACTTGATGAAATTGAAACTAGAGTTAAAACCTCTTATGATATGTTTAAGATCCGCCAAGTTTTGATTCAGGGTGGCCATAACCCAAATTTGAAGATTGAATATTATGAAGACGCATTTAGAATGATTCGAGAGAAATTCCCAACAGTTGGTGTTCATGGCTTGTCAACATCTGAAATTGACATGATTGCAAGAGTTGAAAAATCTTCCACTAAAGAAATCTTATCCCGACTAAAAGATGCTGGATTGCAATCAATTCCTGGAGCTGGTGCTGAAATCTTAACTGATTCTGTTAAAGAAATCATTAGCCCCAAGAAAATATCCAGTGATGATTGGATTAGAATAATGGATGAGGCACACTCACTTGGTATTCCAGCTTCTGCTACAATGATGTATGGACATGTAGAAAAGAAAAGTGATGTTGTTGAGCACTTTTACAAAATTGTAAAATTACAAGAAAAAACTAATGGCTTTATGGCATTTATCCCATGGAATTTTGAGCCAAACAATACTTTGATGCACGAAGAAGGTTTGGTAGAATATGGTACTGGTGGAATTCAACTATTGAAAATGATTGCAATATCAAGACTAGTGTTTGATGGATTAATTCCACACATTCAATCTTCATGGCTTACAAATGGTGTTGGTATGGCTCAACTGGCATTGCAATATGGTGCAGATGATTTTGGTGGCACACTCATTGGAGAAGAGGTAGTTTCATGTACCGGTGCACGCTCAACTGAGCTGACTGACAAAATAATCATGGATGCAATACACCAAATTGGTTATGAAGTTGAAGAGCGTGATAATTTCTACAATCCTGTAACTTTATAGTCCGTAATCAGACCACTTAGAATCTACTAGATCTTTTGTCTTATCGTCAACCTTTACTGGCTGTTGTATTTCTCGTTGATATCCCTCCTCTTTGGTTTTTTGAGTTGCATCAATTCCCATCTTAGAACCTAGATTGACAAGAGGTGATGCAGGATCTAAAGTATCCGTTGGCGTGTTATTGATAATTGTCGTGTCTCTTGCAGCATCTGCTCTTGTAGTAATTGCCCAAATTACATCATTGATGTCATGAACGTTGACGTCCTCATCTACAACAACGAACATCTTAGTTAGTGATAACTGCCCCATTCCCCATAATCCCATCATCACTTTCTTTGCTTGGCCGGGGTATCTTTTTTTAATTGAAATAATTGCAAATCCTTGGAACCAACCTGCTGCTGGCATGCTAAAGTCTACAACTTCAGGATGGAACATTTGTATCAAAGGTAAAAATGATCTTTCGATTACTTTGCCAATATATGCATCCTCAAGAATTGGTTTGCCAACTACTGTTGTGACATAAATTGGATTTTTCCTTCTCATAATTCCAGTTAGTGTGAATGTTGGATATGGTTCTACTGGGGTATAGTATCCTGTATGATCTCCGAATGGTCCTTCATCTCTAATGTCGGCAGGATCAACGTATCCTTCTAAAACAATCTCTGCATTTGCTGGAACATCTAGATCAATTGTTTTACATTTTACAGTTTTGATTCCTTCTTTTCGCGTAATTCCTGCAAACAAATACTTGTCAAGTCCTTCTGGAACTGGAGCAATTGATGAAAAAATTGTTGCAGGATCCCCGCCAAAAATAATTGCAACTGGAATTTTTTCTCCCTTGTCTTTTGAAATGTCTCCGTGATGAGCTCCTCGTTTATGCTTCTGCCAGTGCATTGATGCATGAGTTTTGTCAATTATTTGCATTCTGTACACTCCCAAATTCCTCACTCCTGTTTCTGGATGCTTTGTTGCAACTAATCCTAGAGTGATGAATCTTCCAGCATCATTTGGCCATGATTTTAAAATTGGTAAATCATCAAAAGATGCATCACTTGATGTAATCTCTGTAACCGGACCGCTGTTTTCTGTTTTGGGAAATGATGCTGTCATCTTTGATAATTCTGGAAGTTTTTTTATTTTGTTTAGTAATCCTGATGGAATGTCCATCTTTGTCATATCTGCAATACGTTTACCAATTTCTGTAAAGTCTGTCATCTCAAGTCCAATCTCTAATCTTTTCATTGAACCAAACGCGTTTCCTAAAACTGGCATCTCAAAACCCTTTACATTTTCAAAAAGAATTGCAGGGCCATAAGAATACATTTTCCTCCTTAGAATTTCTGCAATCTCTAAATCTGCATCAACTTGGGTTTTTACTCTCTTTAATTCTCCCTTCTTTTCTAGTTCTGATACGAACTCGTGAATATCCTCTATTGGCACAATTACTTTGATCCTAGTTCAAGTATAAGCTTAACTGGATTTATCATATTTTTCTAAAATTCTTTTAGCATGTAAATTTGATTTTTCTACAAGAGATACCTGTAATGATTTTTGAGAAAAATACTGTAGTAATTTTTGCTAATCTAAATGTGAAAAATCTAATGTATTTTTTTAATTATTACATTGGTGGAAGTTCATTCTTTTTGTCATGTCCGCCAGAACCGAATTTGCAGTAAAAGCATAATTCTGACTCCATGTACTTTAATTGCTCAACTTGAATTGCTCCAAGTTTTAGAGCAATCTTTGTTAGAATCTTGTACTTTAGTGGCATTGCAGGAATTACCTCGTCCATGTAGACTCTATAATGATCGGGACAAAACTTGAGTGTGACTCTGGATGGCTCTTTGCCTTTCTCGTTTACTTGTTTTGTAAAATTAATCTGCTCTCGAATATATTCATGCTTTGGGCAAGGACAATCTTTGCCTCCGGGATGTTTGTATGCTGGAATATTTTTCCAATCAAATTCAGGAAATTCCTTCTCAAAGTCGTCCATTAGACAAAGTATACTTTCAGTGCATATAAAACTTGATCAAAATTGGTTGAGGTAATCAACCCAAATGTACATAAACCCCAGTTTGTTCATCAAAATTATGGCAGCTGCTAAAAAGCAAACAAAGCAAGATCTTGAAAAAAAGATTGCCGAATTAGAAGCAAAACTAACTAAATTATCAACACAACTTGAAGCAAAACCTGCTGAAGTTAAACCAGCTGAGACAAAGCCAGCAGAAACAAAACCTGCTGAAGCAAAACCAGCTCCAACTACCAAACCTAAAGGTGTTCTACCAAAGGGTATGGAAGCAAAACCAGCAGAAGCTCCTAAACCACAGGAAGCACCAAAGCCAGCTGAAAAACCAGCTCCAACTACCAAACCTAAAGGTGTTCTACCAAAGGGTATGGAAGCAAAACCAGCAGAAGCTCCTAAACCACAGGAAGCACCAAAGCCAGCTGAAACAACATCACAACCTCCAGCAACAGTACAAGAGGCTTTAGAGAACGCATACTACACTGCTCCAATGACATCATTTCATGATTACAGAGCAAAGGTAACAGGCTATTCTCCAGCACCTAACAGATACTTTGTTAGATTACATGCACCTGTTGGAAGCGTTCCAACAAGAAACTGGAATGATCAAAAAGCAACAGTTACTGGTTATACAGCACCATCAAACCAATACTTTGCAACAAGACAAAGAATGGCATTCCATCCAGCTGACAAAAGATTTGGATCATTTAGTGGAGTTGACATGAGTGTTGAAGGCGTTGAGGTAAAAGCACAAACACAAGCACCTCCACCAGAAGCACCAAAGCCAGCTAAAGGTACACTCCCAAAAGGTTTCTAATTCAATTACATCCTTTATTTTCTATTTTTAATAGTAATATTCTTCTTTGATCATTTTCTATATTACACATGCCTCCAAAAATCGTCTGTCCCAACTGCCAACAAAACGAATGGCTTGAAAATGAAGAATTGAATTATTTGCCAAGAGTTACCAAGATGGATGATGGAAAATATGTGGCTGATACCGAAAATGGAATTCATGTTAAACTGTGGCGATGCAACAATTGCATGTATGTCATGCATTTTTGGGAACCTGACTAATTCTTACAACGATCTTCAGATCATTTCATCTCAAAACTATTGAAATTTTTACAAATTATTGTATTTTTTTCATAATTTCTTTTATCAAAAACAAATCACTGATCAAAATGTAAATAAACAATGCAATATTTACTGAAAGGAATGGCCGCAAAACGTAAGGCAAATACAAAAAAAGATCTTGAAGACAAAATCGCAGAACTCGAGGCAAAACTAACTAAATTATCGACACAACTTGAAGCAAAGCCAGCTCCAAAACCAGCTGAGATAAAGCCGGCAGAAGCAAAACCCGCAGAAGCTCCTAAACCACAGGAAGCACCAAAGCCAGCTGAAAAACCAGCTCCAACTACCAAACCTAAAGGTGTTCTACCAAAGGGTATGGAAGCAAAACCAGCAGAAGCTCCTAAACCACAGGAAGCACCAAAGCCAGCTGAAACAACATCACAACCTCCAGCAACAGTACAAGAGGCTTTAGAGAACGCATACTACACTGCTCCAATGACATCATTTCATGATTACAGAGCAAAGGTAACAGGCTATTCTCCAGCACCTAACAGATACTTTGTTAGATTACATGCACCTGTTGGAAGCGTTCCAACAAGAAACTGGAATGATCAAAAAGCAACAGTTACTGGTTATACAGCACCATCAAACCAATACTTTGCAACAAGACAAAGAATGGCATTCCATCCAGCTGACAAAAGATTTGGATCATTTAGTGGAGTTGACATGAGTGTTGAAGGCGTTGAGGTAAAAGCACAAACACAAGCACCTCCACCAGAAGCACCAAAGCCAGCTAAAGGTACACTCCCAAAAGGAATGGGGCAAACTCAACAAGCACCTCCACCACAACAAACCAGTTCCGGTGGAAATGAAGGCAAATCACGACAACAAGAACTCGAAGAATATGAACAAGATTACTTGAAAAGAATGGAACAAGAAAGAATTGATCAAGAGAAAGCTTACCAAGAATCACTTGCAGCTGAAGCAAGAGCCGCAGCTGAGGCAAGCTCTGCATCTAGTAAAAAAGGCGGTGCACTACCAAAAGGATTTGAACCAAAACCAGAACCTGAAGCACCAAAATCTTCTAGAGGCACACTTCCAAAAGGTTTCTAATCTTTCTACAACTTTTTCTTATTTTTTAATTTAAAAAATCCTCTAAAACTTGTTTTGAATGTCCTGCAGGTTTTACTTTGGGATAAATTTTGAAAATCTTTCCTTTCTCATCTACAAGAAAAGTACTTCTTGCAACTCCCATGTATTCTCTTCCCATGAATTTCTTCTTTCCCCAGACACCAAACATCTTTGATACCTCTTTATCTACGTCAGCCAATAATGGATATTTTATCCCCATTTTGTCACAGAATTTCTTGTGAGAGTCTACATCGTCTGGACTAATTCCAATAATTTCAATTCCTGCCTTTTGGAATTTTTTATAATCTTTTGAAAATTCATCCGCCTCTGTAGTACATCCTGGAGTGAAATCTTTTGGGTAAAAGTAAATGGCATGTTTTTTCCCTTTAAAATCTGATGAATTTACTTTGTTTCCATTTGCATCATTTACCTCAAATTTTGGTACTGGGTCGCCTTCAGATATCATACATTCTCAAATGAATTAATCCATAATTAATTACTTTTTGACAAGATAAGATCAGATTTCTTTCCGAATGTTTTATATGGTAACTCAAGTGGTTTTTGCTTGATGGTTAATCCAAGAGCATTTCTTGCAGAAGCAATTGCCACATATGGCTTAGTGTTCTTTGGTCCTCTTTCAGTAATTTTAGCAGTTTCTGCATTTGGCGAAGAATTAACAACACAATCTGTTTTGTTTATCTCTCTTGGACACGGTGGTGCCATTGCTTTGATGGTTTATGCATTCGGACATGTATCTGGTGCTCACATTAATCCTGCAGTTACCATTCCAATGATGATTACAAGAAAAATTGGAATTGTAGATGGAATTGGATATATTATCTCACAATTAATCGGCGCTGTAGCAGCGGCTGCAACACTTATGGCAATTTTACCTGAACTTGGTGCCAAAGTAAACTTTGGAACTCAAGGTGGCCCAAGTGATTTAATCAATAACAGTATTGGCTCTGGATTTGCACTAGAGTCAATTTTGACATTCTTCTTAGTTACAGTAATCTTTATGGTTGCAGTTCACAAAAAGGCAACCCCTGGAATTCAAGGCCTTGCCATTGGTGGAATGGTTTTCCTAATTCACCTAGTTGCTGTACCACTAACCGGTGCATCAGTCAATCCTGCAAGAACATTTGGTCCTGCATTAATTTCTGGATTCTGGGAATTCCATTGGTTATACTGGGCAGCACCAATATTGGGTGGAATCATTGCTGGGTTGATAATGAATTATGTCTTTACCAAATCTGCAGAAAAAGAAGCATAACCCTAACATTTTTAAAAATTTGAACTTTGATTTTCTTATATGACTTCTCCCCAAGATATTTCTCAAATGTTTGATACTGAATCAGAAAAACTTCAAAATTTGCTTGGTGTTGCTGAAAAAAAATCTGATTTGTCAATACATGAAATTGTTGAGACCTATTATCAGGTGATGAATGTGTCTACCATGATTACAATGCTCAAAACTCATGCTACTGAGAACAACTCATTACTGGATAAAATTCAAAAAATTGAGAAATTCATTTCTGGTACATTTAATTCTGAGATTCATCCAAAGATTACACAACAACTTGTATCATCAATCCAAGAGACTACTAAGAACTTACAATCTGTAAATTCTAATGAACAATCAAAAGAGAAAATTGAATCTGATGCTAAATTATTTGAAGAACTACGTCAAAAAATGAGCACTAAAGAATTTGTTGAACAATATGACAAAGGACTCTCAAATGATTAAAGATATTGCAAAGAATTTAGTAGAATTAAAAAAAGAATTTACAAAAATATATGCTGGTAATAGTCAGATTCACGAAGTAATTCCAAAATCAAAATCCGAACTTTTCCCAATAAAAGAAAATGATTTACAAATGTTGCATGAGTTTGCAGCAAAAAATCCAATCTATTATGATTCATTTGAGAAAAAAATTGGTAAAACAGACTGCATTGTTTATGAGGGCGACATTAACAAATATTGGCTAAACAGCATTCAACATTCCTCGAGTCGAGCTCCTTTCTCTCCTACATGGATAATGTCAGGTTATGTTGGAGCATTATTTGCAAAGGATCTTGGATACTCTGAAGTTATTGATATTGGTTCAGGTGATGGAAGAATTGCATTCTGCGCCAAAGTTTTGGATTTAGAATCTTACAGCATAGAAATTGATGATATGCTAGTTGAATTGCAAAAAACTCTAACTCCGTTACTTGATTTTCATCCTTTTTGTACTGATGCTATATTGTTTGATTATTCTTCACTAAATTTACAAAAACCAATATTCTTCATTGGCGGTTTAGCCCAGATGGGTGGTATTGTTTTATCATCAGGAATTTTAGAAAAAATTAATTCAATATCTAATTTAAAAAATAATGCTGGTTGGGTTTTTGCAGGAACCTATTCTAAAAAATATGCGCCAGATCCAAAAAATGAGGCTGGATGGGGCACATTAATTGAGAAAAATAATCTAAATCCAGTTGAAACAATTTCTTTGCCAACTGCTTGGACTTTACATGAAACTGAAGAGACTCCATACATTTTTGCTCAACCCCATTGAAAAATAGCAATCCAAATTAAGCGTAAAACTCCCAAATTTTTTGGACTCGTTGCATAGCTTGGATAGTGCGATTGCTTGCGGAGCAATAGGTCGCCGGTTCGAATCCGGTCGGGTCCGTTTTTCATCTTGTTTTTGGTTTCAAAAATTGTTCATACGCTCAAAGATTCAAAATGTAAAAATTTTCTGACTAAAAACAACCATTTGATTCTGTAATAATTAATATGGATGCAAATTGTCGTTTTTTCATGAATTTATTTAAAAAAAAGTCCGAGACACCTGGTCTAGTTTGTAGAATATGTCAAATGGAATTTACTGATTCTGATAGAACAATGAGGCACATGGTTAAAGCACATTCCAAACCACAAAAAGCTAAAAAATAGAAATCTTTTTTTCACAATTGTGGTTCACGTCACTGTATAATTGAATCTAGGATTATAACTCTCAAACCATAATGTTCAATATGGCAAAGATTCTGGTTTACATTGCAACAAGCTTAGATGGATTTGTTGCAAGGGAAAATGGAAGTATTGATTGGCTTCCAGAATCTTCTGAATCAAGTTATGATGACTTTTACAAGTCTATTGATACTGTCATTATGGGTAAAACTACGTATGATCAAGTGTTAACATTTGGAGAATATCCGTATAAGGACAAGAAATCCTTTGTTTTCACTAGAACTAGTAGAAGTGATGATGACAATGTAGAATTTGTATCTGATCTTGGAAGATTCGTTAAAGATGGTTTTCCTAGAGCAGGAAAAAACATCTGGCTTGTTGGTGGACCTAAAATTATTGCCTCATTCCTTAAGATGGGGGTTGTAGGTGAAATAATCATAACCGTTATTCCTGTTCTTTTAGCAACAGGAATTTCACTATTCCAGAATATTGAAAATGAAATAAAACTTGATCTTGTTAAAACAGAAAAGTATGATCAATTAGTGGATTTGTATTACAAGGTATCGAAATAGTCTTTTTTGTATCTAGTTCTATCTCAAAAATATGATTAATCTTCATGTGGTAAAGTCCTACTGAACCTTACATTCTTTCCTTACAAACTTTTTTGTGTTTTCTTAGGTCTTCTGTAGTATGAAATTCAGCACCACAAGCTCTGCATTTCTCCTTTTTCTTTTTATGTGCAATTTCCTTGTGCTTTTCAAGTCTTTCGGGATACTTGAATCTAGAACCGCATTTATTACATTTTAGTTTCCTTGAACTTTCTACATCTAAATCTGTCATACTTTACTTGGTATCCTCTAATCCTATAGATAATTCATACAATACATACTTTCATTTTTTTAAATACAATTTTACGCTCACATTCATCTATTTCTGTCCTTAATTTTATGGGTGAATCCTCATGAATTATGACGTGGTTCCATGATGGCAGGAATTAGTGATTCTACTATGAAACAACACGTAATTGATGAAATGAATAGGCATCATTTAGAAATGAAAGACTTGAACATGCAATTGATGATCCAGAATTAAAACAACAGCTACTAGCAAAAATTGAAAAACACATACAATCGTCAAAACCATAATTATGACAAAACCAATCTGAGATCTAAATAATTGAATTTTTAATTTTAAATTGAATTCTATCCCAAATCTAACTATTAGAGTAAACCTTAAGGCATAACCTACCAAATTATAGCAGATTGGTTTGTTTCCGATGTGATGGGAAAGGTCAGTATAGAAATGAATTTGGTCTAATGGAAAAATGTGAGTCTTGTCAAAAAAAGGGCATGACTTTTGAAAAAGTGGATGCTGAACCTGATTTAGATGAAGAAGGATATTGAGAAAAGAGCCTGATTCAGATTAAGATTCTATAAAAAGTCAAATGTGGTATATTTAAAAAATTGTTATGAAGTATCAGCATATCATCATTCTACTTATAATGTCACAAATATTCTTAATTTCTGCAAGTTTTGGTTCAATATACATAGTAGAAATTCAAGAATCAAATTCTGTTAATCATGTAAACCTTGCAGGAAAAAACAGAATGTATGCTGCTTTAACACTGCATGAAATTGACAAATTTGATGATGGGATTACAACCAAAGCAAATCTTTACAAAGTTTTTGATGACTATTCCCAGAATATCTTTCTTTTAAAAAATGGTGGTATTTTCTTAGGTGCTTCAATTAAACCACTCTCAGAACAATATCTTCCAGATTTGTTAATTATAGAAGAGAGATTTTTTGAACTACAGCTAATCATACATAATCTTCAAGGGGTAAGTGGTTCACTGACTAGTAAAGAATTACTTGAAATTGAACAAATAGAATTTGAGTTGCTTGACGTTACTGATTCACTAACAGAAAAACTAACAATTGATGCAAATAAGGCAATAAAACAAAAAGAAACTTTGGGAATTGTTTTGCCAATAATTAATGCAGTAGTGTATGTAGCAACAATTTATGTAATATTTCAAACATTGAAAAGAGAAAATAAAAAAATCCAAAAACTAGAAAAACTTTACACCATTGGTCAAATGGCTTCCAGATTAGCTCATGATCTGAGAAATCCACTCACTGTGATCAAATCAAGTGTTGATATGCTAGAACTAAAATCAACTGAAAAAAACGAATTCACAAAATCAATGTGTGATAGAATGAAAGGATCTGTTAAAGAAATATTTCACATTATAGATGACGTGTTAGAATTTGCAAGAACAAAGGAATTGAATATATCTGAATCATCATTATTGAATATTTTAAATCAATCTGTTTCCAGTTTTAATTTCCCAAATGCTGTAACAATAGAATTACCGCAAAACGATGTGACAATAAAATGTGATGCTATCAAACTGCAATCTGTTTTTGTGAATTTATTTGTTAATGCAATGTATGCCATGAACAATAATGGAAAAATAACTGTAAAAATTGATGAAACTAGCACATGGGTGAAGATTTTAGTCATTGATTCTGGACCTGGAATCCCAAAAGATATTCTGCCTCAAGTATTTGAGCCACTATTCACATCAAAACCATCGGGAACTGGTTTGGGATTGGGAATTTGCAAAAATATTATTGAGCAACATAATGGAAAAATCTCTGTTAGGAATGATCCTACTACATTTACAGTTGAATTTCCAAAAACGTAATCTTTTCTGCATCATTATGGTCTTATGTACTAGTTTTGACATTATACAAAAAATTTGGTGTAAATAATGATTCTTTTTCTTAAAACAACGAATTATTTTTATAAACAAATGAAGAAATCGACAAGTTAGTTGATTAAAAAATTCACACAGTTCTTTTAGTAAAAACCTAATTCTAATTTACTATGGAACAGAAGAATTTCCTACTTTTTGGTATTTTTTTGCAGGTATTATTACTGGTTTTAGTTTGTCTCAGACTGAAATCTTAGATTTTGAAATAAATTCAGAAGAAAAAATTATCATTGGTGTTTCAAAATGGATTGAAAATGATGATCAAAATCTTAATGTGTTAAGTTTTAAAAAACAAATAACTGATTGGAACATTTCTGGAAAAGAGATAGAATTTATAGTTAAATCCGCACGTGGAAGTCAAGAGCGCCAGCAAGAAATAATTCAAGAATATGTTGATACAAAAATAGATTTAATCTATACTCTTACTACTCCGGGAACACTAATAGCTAAAAAAATAACTTCTGATATTCCAATCGTATTTTCTGTCGTGACATATCCAGTAGAAGCAAAGATTATCAATAGTTTAGAAAATTCAGGTAACAATCTTGTTGGAGTAAGAAATTACGTTCCAATGACTAAACAATTTGAATTAATTTCTGACACACTTTCAATTAAGACTATTGGCTTTATTCATAGACAAGGAGAAGTTAACTCTGAAATTCAATTAAATGAGGCAATACCGGTAGCTGATGATTTAGGCATACAAGTTATTGACATTGCTGCTAATTCTATCTCGAATACTTCGGAACTACTTTCTGAAAATATTGGTGATCTGGATGCAATTTATCTTGCTTGTGACACACTAATTCAAAGTGGTGCTGATGTGGTTGCAATTAAAATAGCAACTGAAAACAGTGTACCCGTTTTTACATGTAATCTTGATGCGATAAAAAAAGGTGCCATGATGGGGAATGTTGCAGATATTTCTGGACTAGGTAAAATTGCAGGAGAGAAAGCCACATACATTTTACAAGGGACCAAGCCTACAAATCTTGTTACAGAAACTCAGCGAATTCCATTAATTGTTATTAATTTGCCTGTTGCTGAAACTCTTGACATTGAAATCCCGCAAAAAACCCTTGAGAAAGCTTCTATAATTATTCAATGAGTTGAGAAAATGAAATACGAAATTAATATTTTAAAAAATGTGATAGGTGATTTAAATTGAATAAAGGCGTATATGGTTTACCTATTGGAATTTCCTTTCTATTTTTGGTGGTGGCTTGGTTTTATCTCGTGATACCTGAACTTGAGTCTATACCCTCTGATTATTCCTATTATGAAGAACAAATTGGAACAAATAGATTATCTGAAAAAATTGGGGGTCCTTTATCTGAGCCATTTGTTCATCATAATATTCACACCTTAACCTTGATTGATGACTTGGGTGAAAATGTTGTGTTGGAATCAAATCTTGTAGCCACAACTGATGATGGCACAAAATTTTTAGATGAGAGAAAAACATATGAGGTTAATAAAAAACTACGTACAAATTCAGTCTCTCATGAAGGATTTTTTACATTTCCACCACATACTCAAAAGCAGGATTATTTCATGACTTTTCCTTTAGCATTTACTGATGCATTGTTTAGTTTTGATGGTGTAGATGTAAAACATGGTGTAGAAGTTTTTCGTTTTAACTGCATTTCACAACCTTATGATATAACAAATGCAATTCCAAAATTTGAAAATCAACCAATTTTTAGTTATTACACTTGTACAATTTGGGTTGAACCAATCACTGGAAAACACATTGATTTTCAATTAAATTGGGAAAGCTATTATGAATTTGATTCTAAAAAAATTCTTGTAGAGCAAGGTGGAAAAGAAACAACAGATGAATATGTCTCAATTCTTGTCTCTGATGTAAATAGAGTAAAAACATCCTATATTTTTTATGAACAAATAATGCCGCTATTCTTTTTATTTGTAAGTGTTTTTGCATTTTTGATATATTTTAGAACTAGAAGTAAGGGTGTAGAAGAAGTACAAAAAGAAAATATTATCTTATCTAAAAATATTGAAGAATTACATCAGATAGATAAAATGAAGGAAGAATTCCTCTCAATGATTTCACATGAATTAAAAACTCCACTGACACCAATTACTTTATTGGCTAGTGCATTAAAAGATGAAAAAATAATGGGTAAGTTGTCTCCAAAACAGTTTGATGCAGTCGACCGAATTTTAAGATCATCAAAAGAAATTGCCCAACTAATTGAAGATATGTTTGATGCTTACAAACTTGATCTGAAAAACATCACATATGTGAATGATGAATTTAAAATCTCTGAATTATTGAATGAGGTTACTCAATCATATGAAGAAACATGTTCACAAAATGGAATTAAATTAATTAACACTGCTCATGAAACTGGGAAAATGATTGGTGATACAAAAAGAATAAAACAAGTGTTGAATAATATGCTTAATAATTCAATTGATTTTGTTCCTAAAATTGGTGGTGAAATAGTAATCAATGCATCATTACAAAATAATTCAATTGTTTTTTCTGTACGTGATAATGGTATTGGAATTTCAAAGGAAAATCAGGAACGCCTTTTTAGTAAATTTTACCAAGTAGATACTTCAGTTACAAGAAAGCATGGGGGTTCTGGATTGGGTCTTACCATATGTCATGGATTGGTAACTGGCATGGGAGGAAAAATTTGGGTTGAAAGTGATTTGGGAAGAGGTACTACTTTTTACTTTTCCTTGCCCAAAAATCCTAACGATGTAAAAAATTAGTATATTGTTGACGAAGAATTTTGTTAAAAATTCTTCAAAATATAATATTTTGTTAAATATTATGGTTTTTTTAAAATAACATGAAAATACTTACTATTGATGATAATCAAGACATTACGGAATTACTAACTATTACATTGACTGCTATGGGGCATGAAGTAACATCCTCTAACACCGGCCAAGAAGGTTTGAAACTATTAACAAATAACAGATACGATGTTGTTTTGTTAGATCTTGCGATGCCTGATTTTTCAGGACGGGATGTAATAAACAAACTTGAAACTATGGGGAATCTTAAAGATTTTAACATTGTAATATTTACTGCTTCGTCAATCAATGATTCTGAGATAGAATCTTTAATCAAAAAAGGCGTATGTGGAATCATTCGTAAGCCTATTGAAGTTGATCAACTTGAAAAGGAAATATCTAAACTAGCATCTTGAAAAATTCTCCATCCTCTAACACTTCTTCTTTAACTGGTAATCAAGAAATTGATTTACTGCTAACAAATCTAAGTAACACGTTTAACAACTCAGAAGAATTAGAAAATTTAAAACACCTTTTTGCATCTGAAATCAAAAATCACCTTCAAGTCAAATTAATGAACAAAAAATTATTTAATATGTACTCTTCTAAGCTTGATGAAATAGAGCAATTAAATTCTAATTTGTCTGTAGAAATTGAAAAAAAGGTCAAAGAACTTATAATTGCCGAAAAATTTTCAAATATTGGAAAACTTACTTCAGTTCTGGCACATGATATTCGAAACCCATTAGCTGTTTTACAGGCAATCGTCACAAATTTGGAAATGAAAGACAAAGATGACAAAAAATATGCTTCTGAGGTAAAACGATTGTATGCTACTATAGATAGAATTAATGAACAAATTACTGATACTTTGAATTATCTTAAAGATACTGAGCTTGTATTAAACACAATTTCACTTCAAACTTGTATAAATGAAGCCATTTCCATAGTCAAAATTCCAGAAGAAATACGAGTAAAAGTTTCTCAAAATGATGAAACCATTAATGGTGATTTTCATAAACTAGAAATGGTTTTTTCTAATCTGATTAAAAATTCTATAGATTCTATTGGAGATAAATCTGGTGAAATTAGTATAGATATATCCAATGACGAAACTGACATAAGCGTAATTATTTATGATTCAGGTCCTGCATTGTCTGATTTGAATAAAATTTTTGAGCCTCTTTTTACTACAAAAACAACTGGTACAGGTTTGGGTCTGCCAAGCTGCAAATCAATAATTGAATTACATGGAGGAACTATAACTGCAAGTAATGATCCAAAAAAATTTATTATAACATTACCACAAATCTAGGAAATAGATTATGATGTAAAATCATTATTTTACTTCAAATGTATTTAGAAATTTTGTATTTTGATATGGATGAAAAATTTACCTAAAGGATGTTAGCTTACATCAAACACACATCATTCTATAGTTTATTTTATTTCATCAGATTTGTGAAAAAAGTCTATTTCTTTGAATCAAACCCTGAACCAAGAGTTTGGGAAAAACTAGTTGAGAAAATCGATGATGAATATGTCTCTGATTCTCCTTGGGAATTACATGAATAATTGCCAAAATCTATCAAGAAAATAGTCATTAAATATTTTAACTAAATTTTTAATTTAATGTAATTTTAATTTGGTATTGTAAATTCTTCATATTTGCATTCGATTCTGGACTTTGCATTCCTTGTTAGATGCTCAAAGTACAATTCTATCATGTCTAATCCGGAGACTATTCTTGGGGCATTATCTCGTACAAACTCTATTCTATCTGAATTTGTTTTTGGAGGATCACTCAAATAGTTTTCAAATGCCTGCTTACCATTATAGTCTACAAACGCCATTCGTGCACTAAAGTCGGTTCTCTCTAAAACAAGCGTGTCGCCACCCACAATTGCTGTGTGGTATGGATGCTGAATTAATGATTCAGAGAATTTCTGTGAAGTTTGAATGTTTGATCTTTCAAACTCTTCTTTTAAGTGATTAAAATCTGCAAGAAGATAAAATGTAGCTTGTGGTTTTGTAGATTTTATTCCTGGAATACTCTTTAAACCATGGTAAGTGTATTCTCCCATTATTTCATGAATCTTTCTTGTAATGTTGAGATACTCATCCATCTCTTTACTAAATTGAAATCCTTCTACTGCAGCATGCTGAATTGGTGTGGATACTGAAGTATACTCTGTAGCTTGAATTTTTTTGAATTGAATTCTTACATCTTTTGCATTTTCTGGAAAAATCACATATCCTATTCTATATCCTCCTGCCGAATGGGATTTTGATAAACCGTTTGTCACAAATGTCCCTTCTGGGTAAATTTTTCCCATGGTGACAAATTTTGAAAAATCATATGTTGTTTGGGCATAAATTTCATCAGAAATTACTACGATGTTCTGCTCTCTGCATACTTCGGCAATTTCTTCTAATTCTAATTTATCATACAAAAGACCTGTCGGGTTATTTGGATTATTCAGTATCAGAATTTTTTGCCTGTCTTGCAATCTTAAAGATAATTTTCTCAAGTCATGCGGTTTGATCTTTTTATTTACGCCTGTTGGCAACATGTGGTAATTTTTTTTCAGGAATCTGATTTGTGGAAGATATCCCAACCATGCAGGTGTTGGTAAAATTACTGTACCGTGCAATATCTCTAAAAGATTGAATAGTATTTCTTTTGTTCCGGGGCCGACATAGATTCGCTTTGGATCAACATCTACATGAAAATAATATTTACTATATTCTGAAATGGCATTGCATAGCTCATTAATTCCTTGAATGGGTGCATATGCCCCCTTGCCTACATTTTTGATTAGTGCCTTTTGAATTGGATTGGGTACATGAAATGGTGATTGGCCAAATGCAAAACCATAGAATCCAAAACTGCACTCTGGACTGGGGCAATCAGAATGAAATTCCTGCAAAAATGTATTTAGCTTGAGATTCTCTGGCATCTCTATATCTTGTACTTGCTGGTCAATTACAAATTTCAATTACTTGAAATATTCTGCTATTTGACAAAAGCACCTGTGTGATTGAAATGAACACCAGTCTAGAATTTAGTCTTGATGATTACATGTAGCACTCTGTTCATAATTAAATGACATTGATATTCTCAGTCTTAATATTTTATTGCTACTTGATATAACAAAATGAACAAAAATATTTCATGACAAAGAGACAACCAAAAGTTCTTGTAAATATCCCAGTACCGCTAACATCTATCATAAAACAACCCATCTCTATTCCTCCTAATACTATTATTCTTGACGCACGAGATATTTTGATTCGCCATAAAATTGGAAGACTCCCAGTGGTTCGTGGAAAAAAATAGTGGGCATAGTTACAAAATCTGACATTGTAAATGTACTTACATCTAAAGGAAAACTTTGAAATTTTATAGTTTGATTTTCATGGGTGGGAATTTGGCTTGAGCTATTAATAACTCTCGTATTTTTTCAAATTGTTGAAGCACGCAAAAGATTTCATGAATACTCCTAGGACTATAAAGTATGAATCCAGCTTGGCAGATGTTTTAAAAAAAATAATTGATGAAAAGAAAAGTCGACTTTTGGTCACAGAAGATGGAAAAATTACAGGACTTGTGTCTGAAAAAGACTTGGGAATTTTCCTCTTAACTGATGCTACTGAAAGAACTCTTGATGAAATCCCGCTATCTGAAATAATTAAAAAAATAATCAGCGTTGATGAAAATACTGGAATTGATAAATGCGCTCAATTGATGATGACCAATGAAATAGGCTCTTTGGTTTTAACTCGCAATGATGAAGTTGTTGGGATTATTACAAAGACAGATCTAGTTCGTTATTTCACTAAAATAGATTCCCAAAAAATTGTAGGTGAATACATGTCTCCGTATTATGCTTGGCAATACTCTGATACTCCTCTATACAAGGTGGTTCTGAAAATGATTGATGAAAAAATTTCCAGAGTTATTCTGCGTGATCATGAAGAGTCCCCTGTTGGAATTGTCACATTCAGGGATTTGTTTAATTTGGCATTGTCTCTGGGCGACAAAGAAGACGTGCTAGATAATACTGATCCACTGATATCTGTAATATTTCCCAGAAAAGGATTCATTTCTGATTCTGGATTTGGCGGTAGTACAAAAATTAATGAAATAATGAGTAAAGATATTGTTTCTGTAAACTATGATGATGATTTGATAAAGACTGCAAAACTTCTTTTGGAGAAAAATATCAATGGTGCAGCAGTCCTATCAGGACATGGAAATATCATAGGAATTATTAGTAAAACAGACATTGTAAAGGCGCTGGCCTTTTTGCTATGATGGAATACTTTACAAAAGAATATCTTTTCCAAAGGCTTAATTTTGTATGTGGTGGGAGTAGCTTATGATAAACCCTGAATTGATGAGACTGCTTGAAACAAGTGATGTTTTAGATGTGTTAGGTGATGCTGTATCATACCAGCTACAAAAAATTCACAATGTTCAGCGAACTAATGAGGGTAGAGATTGGTATGATGAACTACCGAAAATTGTAAAGGGTAAATTCGATAGTTACCGTGAAGATTATGAGCATCTATCTAGAATACTAAAACTAGAACCAGAGCAGATTAAGACTGAGATGAACAAGGGCTATTACTATTGGAGATTGCTGCGCTCAGCATGTCATACATATCGAAATGATCTGATAGAATATGATCAGCAATTGAGTCAAGAATTTAATCTACAGGTGACTGAAGCTATTTCAGATAATGCAGTCCTAAATGATTGCATTGAGGTTTTAGACCAACACGCAATTGAAAAATAGACTTTGAATCTTTTTATGAGAATACATTGAGAAAATATCATGGAAATAAAATCTGAAAAATCAATTAAAGAATATCTAAAGACACTATCTGATGATGTAATAATCAAATATTATCTTGATGTGGAGTATAGTCCATTTCCTGTTTTAATTATTGAAGAATATACTAGACGATTCAAACGTAAAACTAAAGATGAGATAATAAAAGATCTAAAAACACAAGCTCATCATGCAAAGAAAAAAACTCAAAAATTTGGCAGGATGGCAAAAAAACACCAGTTTGTAGATGAAGCAACCAAACAAAAATCTGAAGAAATCATTAACCAAGCAAAGAAAAAGGGCTATGAAATCAGCGAAAAAATTGCTTACAAGGGTGGAATTTTGGGCTCTAGACTAAAAAAAGGAACAAAGTCGGGAATCAAATCTGGAATGAATGTTGGAAAGAATCTAAAATCCTCTTCAAATGATGGGTTGGAATTATTATCAAAATTGGGCGATTTACAAAAGGCAGGTATTATCACAAAGAAAGAATTTCAAGAAAAAAAGAAAAAAATACTCTCTAAAATTTAGTCTTGCTTTATTTCTAAAATGTGAAAATCGTTTAAATTCTGTTTTTTGATTAAGATAATCGTGAAAAAATTTCTTTTTGTATCTTCTGTGTTTCTCCTTTTTGTAATTGGGTTTTCATCACCTGCATTTGCAGAGCAGGCATCTGGAAAACCTGCATGGGAAGTAATGTCTGATAAGGTATGTGGGGACAAATTATGCTCTGAGGTTTATTCTCCAAATGAAACAGTTACCCCATCTTCGATTGCCTATTTTCCACCGCCGCTAAAACAAATATCTCAAGGAACTGATCCATCACATGTAACATGCACTGAAGGAAAAGAACTTGTCCTAAAACAATCAAGTGGATTGCCTGCATGTGTGAATTTCTCAAGCGTTGAAAAATTAATCTCACGTGGTTGGGCTATCCATGTATTACCTGATTACATCAATGAAAATAATAACTCTGAAATTTTTACCGTTGGAGAATATATCACAGAGTCTGAGAACGTAACATACTTTGATGATGTTGTTGGTTACTTGGCAAAACCTGTAGATGATGGAAACTATCCTGGTATAGTTATGATTCATGAATGGTGGGGGTTAAATGATAACATCAAAGAGATGGCTGACAAACTTGCGTCTCATGGTTATGTTGTTTTGGCAGTTGATCTCTATGAGGGAAATATTGCAACCACTTCTGAGCAAGCAAGAGTGTTAGTAACTTCCTATGATTCAGAACGGGGAGTTGAAAATATGAATTCTGCAACAGAATTCATAAATCAAAATTATTCTTCAGAAAAAATTGGCTCTATTGGTTGGTGTTTTGGAGGTGGACAATCCCTTAATCTAGCACTACACAATAGTGAAGTGGATGCAACTGTGATTTATTACGGCAGTCTTGTTACTGATTCTGAAAGACTCTCTTCTATTGATTGACCCGTACTTGGAATATTTGCAGAATTAGATAAAGGAATAACTGTAGATTCTGTAAATGCCTTTGAATCCTCACTAAATGAGTTGGGCATACAAAATGAGATTGAAATCTATTCTGGAGTTGATCATGCCTTTGCAAACCCCTCTGGTGAAAGATTTGCACCTGATGCATCACAAGATGCATGGGAAAAAACTATTGTCTTTTTAGAAGCAAATCTGCAATAAATCCCGCATAACTGGGCTCATTTTTTATGAATTTCTTAAATATTATAATCTATGAGTCTAGTCATGAGTCAACAAGATTTCAACTCTGTCCTGATTCAAAATGTGATGACTAGGGCAATGATTACAGTAAATCCTGCAACAACTGCCAAACAAATTGCAAAAATGATGGAACAAGGTGGAATAGGTGCCATATTTGTCAAAGAAAATGACAATCCTGTGGGAATTGTAACTGATAGAGACTTTGCAACAAAAATTGCAGCAAATGGTCTTTCTCTTGAAACTCCTGCTGCAAAAATAATGTCTTCCCCATTAATTACGATAAATCATAATGAGCCAATTTCTGCTGCTGCAGAAAGAATGACTGAGAAAAAAATTCGAAAACTTGCAGTAACTGATAATGGAAAGATTGTTGGTATTATTACATCAACAGACTTGGTAACTCAGCTGGCAAAGTAACTAAAACGTTCTAGTCTTTCTAAGAAAAATTGTCACTGATACCATGTAGAATGCAGTAGCTATGACTTCAGAAATAATTGATGCAATGTATGGCTCTATTCCAATTTCAAGAAAATAAAATAGTGTAGGCCATCTGATTCCTAAATACACAATCTCTCCTAATCCAAATGATGAAATTAATGCAAATAATTCTTTTTTAATTAAATTTGATTTCATTCCTCGATATCGATCAATATTGTCCCAATAGAACAAACTAGAAAATATTCCAAAATACACAATATACCCAATAATGATTGTGATTGTTGTGTTTAGATAATTATCGTAATCTGATAATAATTGGGCGGCAATTGCAGAAAGTGTTGCTGATGCAATAAAACAAATCAAAAAATTTCTATTAATTTGCAGTAACTGGTGGTTTAACTTCATGAAAATTTTGTAAGATAACTAATATTTTGTGTTAACTCTTAACTAATAATGAAAAAAAGGTGTGAATGGGCAAAAGACGAGCCTAACACAACCTATCATGATGTTGAATGGGGAAAACCACAGCATGATGATCGTAAATTATTTGAGTTTCTGGTATTGGAGGGGGCCCAAGCTGGTCTATCTTGGACTACTATTCTCAAGCGAAGAGATGGATACAGGAAGGCATTCTCAGATTTTGATGCCCGCAAAGTTTCAAAATACAATCAAAAACAAATAGAAAAACTGCTCAAAGACGAATCCATTATTCGAAACAAACTCAAGATAAACTCTGCAATTAATAATGCCAAACAGTTTCTAAAAATTCAGGAAGAATTTGGCTCATTTGATAAATATCTCTGGGGATTTGTAAACCACAAACCAATCAAAAATAAATTCAAAAAACACTCTGATTTGCCAGCATCCACTGAAATTTCAGAAAAACTAAGCCTCGATCTTAAAAAACGTGGCTTTAATTTTGTGGGGCCCACTATTTGCTATGCGCTAATGCAGGCAATTGGGATGGTAAACGACCATACCTCTGAATGCTATCTGTATCAAAAATAATTTTTAAGGTAGTATGATTTGCTTTAATCATGGCTGAAGGAAAATTTGCAACATCTGTATCCTGTATGGATGGACGAATTCAAATTCCATTAAACAAATGGATTAAAGAAAATTATTCTGCAGACTATGTAGATACCATAACTGAACCAGGTGTGGACAAAAACATAACACAAGTCATTGAATCAATTAAAACCAAAGTTGGCATATCAATTAATGCCCACAAATCTGAATTGATTGTAGTGTCAGGTCACTATGATTGCGCTGCAAATCCTGTATCTGATGAAGAACACATTGCTCAAATAAAAAATGCAGTTGAAGTTATTTCTTCATGGAATTTGGGTGCCAAAGTCATTGGTGTTTGGGTTGATGGTTCCTGGAATATTGTGCCTGTTTAGATTTTAGGCCATTTGGGACACCATGAATGAGAGATTATCTCAGTTTTCAAAGACTGCAGGACCCGGAATTTTATTTGCATGCACTGCAATCGGTGTATCCCATTTAGTGCAATCAACAAGGGCTGGTGCTGATTTTGGTTTACTGATTTTGGGATTTGTAATTTTGGTGCTTTTACTAAAGTATCCTTTCTTTGAGTATGGTTCTCGTTATGCAAACTCTACGCAAACAAGTATTATTGATGGCTACAAGAAACTTGGCAAACCTGCATTGTGGTTGTATTTTCTACTAACAATCTCATCAATGTTCTTTGTTACAGGTGCAGTGGGATTTGTCACTGCTGGATTTTTTGAGAATTTATTTGGAATAGATTTTCTTGGAGAATGGACTGTAATTATTTTATTTGCAGTGTGTGTTGGAACCTTAGCAATAGGAAAATACAATGTACTTGATAGCCTAATTAAGATTATTGCAATTGTCTTGTTGATTTCAACAATATCTGCATTTTTGTTTGCATTGTATAATGGGCCTATAGATCCAGTAATTGGGTTTGAGCCAAAAGAACTTTGGAATATTACTGGAATCTTCTTCTTACTTGCATTAATGGGGTGGATGCCAACAGCTGTTGATCTTTCAAGCTGGAATAGTTTGTGGACTTTGGAGCGAATAAAACAAACAAGCTATAAACCAAAACTAAAAGAAACACTACTTGAATTTCGTTTAGCCTATATCATTACTAGTATTCTTGCAGTAATGTTTGTGGTACTTGGTTCTTTTATCTTCTATGGTTCTGGTGAAGAACTACCAAACAATAACTCTCATTTTGCAAACAAAGTTGTAACACTATACACTGAAACTATTGGTGATTGGAGCTACATCATAATTGCAGCATCTGCATTTACTGTAATGTTTGGAACAATCATTGCAGTACTCGATGGATATTCAAGGTCATTGCAGAGAACAGTGGAGTTGATTTTTACCAAAAAAGAGGACAAAATACGCACAAAATTTCGCACATTTTATGTAATTTTCTTAATTGTAATATCTACTGGCGCCCTTGTGGTGATATTTCAATTTGGAAGTAATCTCAAGGAATTAGTTGACTTTGCAACTGTTTTGTCATTTGTAATAGCGCCAATAATTGCAATTTTTAATTTTAGATTAGTTACCGGTAAATATCTTGAAAAAGAGCACCAGCCATCTACTTTGTTGAAAATTTTGAGTTTTTCGGGAATAGTTTTTCTGAGCGGATTTGCAATCTTCTTTTTATTTATAAAATTTTTACAATAATGAGTTGTGTGCAAGGAACTAGTCTCTCTTTGCGCTTTAGCAAGTTTTTTTAATAGAAAAAACCATGTAATTTTGTTAGTCATGAAAATCTCACCCAAAATGAAAAAAGCACTAAATGATCAAATTGTATTAGAAGCCTTTGCATCAAACAGTTATCTTGCAATGGCATCCTGGTGTGAAGTTACAGGGTATCAGGGAGCAGCAAATTACTTTTACGCACAATCTGATGAGGAACGAACTCATATGCTCAAATTCGTTCATTTTCTAAATGATCTTGGAGCAACTGCAACAATTCCTGCAATCAAAGCACCAGTTAGTTCATACAAATCACTTGAAGCACTTATCAAAACTGCACTGAAAAGTGAGCAAACAGTAACTGCTGCAATTCACAAAATGGTGGAGATTGCACAAAAAGAAAAGGATCACTCTACATATGCATTCCTAGAATGGTTCGTAAATGAACAAGTTCAAGAAGAAACAAAATTTGAAACAATTCTACAAAAGTTTGATCTTCTTGGAAGAGATAAACTAGGAATTAATGAAATTGACAAATATCTTGCAGCAGAAACAGTGGCACCAGAAGCTGATCCTGCAGCATAGGATCTCTAAAATAATTAATATCACTTTATTTCAAATTCCTTCATGACCGTTAGTGTAACCCGAAAACCTGGTGGAATAACACAACTATTCAACACTGAAACTGGAAGAGTGACGTACAAATGCAAAGCCGATTCTTCATACATGCTAATTGAGGCATTTGGGGGGATTGTGCAATTTAACCAAAAAGGCGCAATCGCCACTGTAACTGGTCATATCACATCCATGGAATCATGTGATGTTCTCAAAAAAGGTCATCCGAATTATCGAGAAGCTTTGAATGCAATCATTTCAGCACACAAAGAGTTTGCACAAAATGTTTCTGACTTGTATCAAAAAGAGATTAAAGAACTTGAAAACAAGTTAGCCGATATTTAATGTTCAAATTTTTCACACTTACATCCTCTTACTAGACATTTTCCATCTATATCTGCGTGAATGGAATTATCATGATAACATCCAATTTTTTTATTATTGCAATTCATATCAATTTGTTTTATTCTTAAACCGATTAACTTGTCTTTCTATCCGTAAATCATACAGTGCTCGCATTCGCAAACATCTTGTTCTTTTGCTTTTTTCAGACATTTTTTGTGTTGACCTGCTTGGCATTGCACACATACCTCATCTATGTTATCTACCTTGGTGTATTTTTTTGATTGGTCAAATCCAAATCCTCCATCTTGTGGTCCTACCATGATATTGAATGAATGATGTCCTATTTCTACTTCACTAATTGATTGCAGCCTTTATTGCATCATGCAATTCCATTTTCCGTGTTTCAATTATTCCTCTAATTTCAAATGTGTCTACGTAACCTCCAGCTGAGGCTCGTGTGGCTTTAAGCAAATAATGTAATGCGCCTTCTTCAATTTTTCCTACGTAATACCCATAAAGAAAATCAAGTTCGTCATTGCACTTCCAAATTTGTCTGATGTTTGGAAATGTCTGTTTTATTTCAGTTGGAATTTCTAAAATCCTTCTTTTGATATATTCGTCAAGTGATTTTCTAATTGATGAATTCTGAAGCACTTCTAAATTCAATTGATATTACTTGCTTTTTAGTCCTTTTTCTTGCCCTTTGTTTTTTCATTATCTGGATTATCCCACATATGCATAGTTCCTCTAATCATAAATGACCCTACAATAATTGCTACCAACCCTCCAACTATAAACATAAAAAATCCTCCAATATCTTTGATACTTGCCAATATTGGTATTTTGTAATCAGTCTAATTAAATTGTCTAAAAAAATTCAATTAGATTCAATAATGAGTTTAGATATTTCTATTATATGTCCAAAATTAAACAAATTGCCGCTTGGATTGGAATTATTGGAGGGGGAATTGCGTTTTTCTTCTTTTCAATAGAAATGGCTGAATTCATGCGATAATTTTCAAAACTAAATACATTATATCTATTCAGAGTAACAGTCTTTGTGATTACACAAGAAATTAAGGAATTTTTAGACCTTCAAAAGCTTGGATATGTTGCTACAGTAAACTCTGATGGGACTCCAAATCTTTCACCCAAGGGAACTATTATTGGATGGACTGACAAAACACTGGCTTTTGCTGATATACGCTCACCTGACACAATGAATAATTTACAGACAAACCCTAATGTGGAGATTAATGTGATAGATCCTCTGCTTAGAAAGGGGTATCTGTTTAAGGGCGAGGCTCAAATTATCAAAGACAAGTCTCTCTTTGAGAAAATCCTCAATCATTATAGAGATAATGGTGTCAAGAGCCCAATCAATTCAATAGTTCTAGTAAAAGTCACTGATGTTTCTAATGTTATATCCCCCTTGTATGATATGGGAGTTTCAGAGCAAGAAATCAAATCAAAATGGAAAAAACATTTTGCAAATTTATGATTCTTCTAGTTTTTTAGACAATGCTTTGATTTCATCTAATTCTTTTTTTGTCTCTTGATGGTCTTCTCTTTCTTTCTCTAAAAGCAGTTGAACTGTTTCTAATTCTTTTTCTGTCATACTAAGTTTTGATTTTAAAGATCCTACTACTGCACTTGCAGCTTCTATGATTCCTGCAGAACTCTTGTCATTTGCTTTTTCACCTACAATGAATTCTTTTTCTTTAGGTGTTAAAACTTCAGTATCTTGGAATTGATCTTTTTTGTTTAGTTCTTCTTTTGCATTATACAATCTTGAATTTGCTTCGTCTAATTCCTTTTGAGCATCAATTTGTTGTTTTCTTATGTTGTGTAGTTCTACTTTACTTTGTTCAATTTCATCTTTTATCTCGTCTTGTTTTTTTGTAAATTCTGCTAATTCTTCTTTTAATTTCTCTAAATTCTCTTCTGTCTGTTTGAACTCTTCAATTGATTTTGAATCTTTGATTTTTTCTGCATTTTTTATTCTTTCATCCATTTCTTTGCATTCTCTTTGAATGATGTCATGCTCCATCTTTTTTTGATTAAGTTCTTTCTTGACAAGCATTAAATTTCCGACTGTAGAATCATACTCTTTTTTTACTGATTGAATTTTTTCGGTAATCGAATCAAGTTCTGCCTGTTTTGCTCTGTATTCTTGCTGTAACTTTTCTACTTCGGATTCTAATTCCTCTTTTAGTACATACTCTTCACTGTTTTGAGATATTGTCTCTGCTTCTTCTTTTTTCTTACCAAAAAGCCCCATGATACTCAACCATTATTTCCAAGAGATGAACGTTTCTTTATTCCTTCTTTACTCGTGTCCTGATAAATTTCAGATAAAATCCAATTCCTCCAATAATCAAGCCTCCAAATAAGCCCATTATGCCTAATTCTGGCATTTCTGGATAGATATTGGGTGCCAGAAATAGCATTAATGCCCCTAAAATTATCAAGGCAAATCCACCACTGTTTTTTGATTTATTGTGATCAGCGTGAACCATTACTAAACATACTCTGACAGTGTTTTTGCAACTTGCTTTCTTCCAATGTCTGAAATGAATGGTCCTATTTTTGGTCCTCTTGATGTTCCGAGAATTATTTGGTATAATATTTTAAAGAAATCTTTTGGTTGAACATCGTTTGATTTTGCAATTTGATATATTGTATTTTGAATATCTTCTGGTTCCTCTTCTGCACCAAGTGCATCGACTAAAATCTTTAGTGCTTTTCTTGCAGTGTCATCTAAATCAACTTGAATCTTTTCTTGCTCATCAAACTCATTTGAATAATTCCCTGCAAGCTCTATGAGTTTCTCTATTTCAGGTTCAGGGTTTTTGATTACTCCATAGTCTAGTAATTTTTTCATTACTCTTTCAGATCTATTTTCCTTGAATATTTTTGCAAGTTCAACTAATAGTCTATAGTTTACATGTGTGGTTGATTGTTTTGGGGGATTGAGGAGATTGACATACTCGTAGAGCCCCTTTGATTTTGTAAGTTTTGCTTTATTGTCTACTTTGATTCGTCCAAAGTAAATGTCTTCTAATTCATTGTACTCAGTCATTAGTGATGGTATATCTTCAAATCCTAATTCCCTTGCACCTGTGATTCTTTTGTATAGTAATAATAGAATTGATTTGGGACTGCCAAACTCTAACCATTTTTGTGCTGTAATTACATTTCCAAGAGATTTTGAAATTTTCTTTCCCCCTTTGTCTAAGAACATTTCATATTTTACATGATGTGGATGTGGGAATCCTAAAATTTCATCTGCAACCCAATCATTTACTTTTACTGAATCCATGATGTCTTTTCCATATGCCTCAAATCTGATATCAAATGCAGCCCATCTTGCAGCAAATTCTACTTTCCATGCTAGTTTTCCAAGGTCTTTTGTAATGTCTGCCTCCCCCTGATGATCACACCCTTTGATCATTTTTGAGCCAATTTCTGCATCATGGCAATGATATTTTACTTTCTTCTCATCTGCAATGTATTCTGTAGCTTCTGCTGTGTAGAGGCGATTACAATTTGCACAAACTGGAAAATATGGTAGGTATTTTTGATATTTCTCTTGTCCTACAAGCTCTGATATCTTATCTCCAATCTTTGTACTGTTTTGTAATATTGTATGGATTTGCTCTTGTAGTAATCCTTTCTTGTAGGTATCAACTGCTCTTCTAAATTCATATTTTATTCCAACTTTGTCTAGTCCATCTAAAAGAATGCTGCTCATATGCATACCATAAGAGTCGTGACATCCATAAGGATCAGGAATTAGCGATACTGGCTTTGCTAAATGTTCTTCAAGAGAATCAGGAAATCCTTCAGGAATTTTTCTTAATCCGTCAAGATCATCTGAATATGCAATTAAATCTGATTTGTAACCGAAATTCTCTAGTGCAAGTTTAACCCCGTAAGCTCTTACTGCATCTCCTAGACTTCCGATGTGTGGGACACCTGATGCTCCGAGACCACTTTCTACTCTAATGATATCTAGATTTCTTCCAAGTGATTTTTCACGTTCAAGTAATTCTGATGCTAGCTTATCTATCCAGGTCCCTTTACCAATAATTTCTTGTTCTGACATTTCCACTAATTCAATGTCTTGGACATGTATGGCCCATATAACGAATACCCTAACTTTTGATAATATTCTCTTGTACCAACTGCACTGATTACTAGAATCTTCTTTGCATCAAACTCTTCTTTGGATATTTTCTCAGCTTCTCGCATTAGGTTTTTCCCAAGACCTGAGTGCTGTATTTCATTTTCTTCTTTTTCTCCAAGCTTTAATGACTTCCCATAAACGTGAATTTCTCTTACGATACAACTGTTCTTGCCAACTTCGTCTCTGTGAGCCTCACTGCTTGGTTTTCTCAATCTCAAAAATCCGTAAATTGACTCATTTTTATCCTCATAAGATAGGAACACTTCTTTTCCTCCTGATGAATCATAATCGATTCTCTTTAGTTTCACATCATTTGGGTCTGATTTTTTGTTTGATAGTCCCGCTTCCCTGCACCTAATACACTTGCATGACAGTCCTTGTTTTGCTAGATTCTGGTGGACAATTTGTCTTAGGTTGCCTGATTTTGGTCCTGCAATGATTTCTTTTGGGGATATTTCTCTTTGTATCCTCATTATTCTGACCCATTTTGGAACATTCTTTTTTACTTCTGTTAAAACTTTGATCATATCTTCATCTGAATATGGAATGTATTTTCCTTGTTTGTATTCTTCATAGAGTGGAGTATTCTCAATAACTAATGATGGGTAAATTTTGAGCATATCTGGACGTAGTTGTGAATCTGCAAATAGTTTTTTAAAATCTGCAATGTCTCCTTCTGGGGTCATTGTAGGCAACCCTGGCATCATATGTGCCACAATTTTGTAGCCTGCATCTTTTGAAATTTGAAATGACTCTACTACATCTTTGTAATTGTGCCCCCTGTTCACTATTTCATAAACTCGTTCCTGTAGTGATTGTACTCCTATCTCTATTCTTGTAATTCCATAGTTTAACATTAAATCTACATGTTCTTTTTTACAATAATCTGGCTTTGTTTCAATTGTAAATCCTACATTTCTAATTGCAGCATGTTCGTTATTTGATTTGGCCTCATCCAAAGTTTCTGAATCTGTACCATTTAGTGCATCATAACATGATTTTATGAAATTTTCTTGATAGTCTCTTGGCATGAAAAGAAAAGTTCCACCAACAATCACCACTTCCATTTTGGATGGGTCATGTCCAAAAGCAATTAGTTTTTTAATTTTTGAAGTGATTTGTAATTTAGGATCAAACTCGTTTTCAATTGCATTAAGTGATGATGGTTCTTTTCCTGTGTAACTATTTGGAGAATTATACTCTATACCACCTGGACAATATGTACATCTGCCATGTGGGCATGCATATGGTTTAGGCATCAATGCAACAACTGATACTCCTGATGCAGTCTTTGCTGGTTTTCTTAGCAATACTTTTCTTAATTTGTTAAAATCTGATTCTTTAGCCATTGATAGAATTTCATAATTTCTTGGAATTCTTTCTAGGGCATATTTTGTACAAATTTTTATGATTTCCTCTTTCACTTGTTTCTTACTTGGTTCATTGATTGTTAGAAGATTCTGAGTAATTTCACTACATGCCTTTGATAATACTGGGTCTAGATTACTCATGGTTTACTCATCTTAATTTGGACATAAATTCGTTAAATAATTTGGCTTATTTGCTGTCTATTTTCTTTTGTTTGTTTTTCTTTTAGGTTTGGCAGTCTTTCTAGCTGGTTTTCTCTTTACTACCTTTTTCTTTGCAGCAGTCTTTCTAGCTGGTTTTCTCTTTACTACCTTTTTCTTTGCAGCAGTCTTTCTAGCTGGTTTTCTCTTTACTACCTTTTTCTTTGCAGCAGTCTTTCTAGCTGGTTTTCTCTTTACTACCTTTTTCTTTGCAGCAGACTTTCTAGCTGGTTTTCTCTTTACTACCTTTTTCTTTGCAGCAGTCTTTCTAGCTGGTTTTCTCTTTACTACCTTTTTCTTTGCAGCAGTCTTTCTAGCTGGTTTTCTCTTTACTATCTTTTTCTTTGCAGCAGTCTTTCTAGCTGGTTTTCTCTTTACTACCTCTTTCTTTGCAGCAGTCTTTCTAGCTGGTTTTCTCTTTACTACCTTTTTCTTTGCAGCAGTCTTGATTTCTTTGAGATTTTTTAATTTCTCGATCTCATTTTTTATCACGTTCATCTCCTCGCGAATATATTTTTGAGGATCTAATTTTGAATAAACAAATTCTACAATTTTAAAATAATCTACTCCTTTATCTGTACGGACTAAAAACAATTCATTGGAATTTATTGGAATGCTGATGATTGCAACTTTTTCAAATTCTGTAATTGCAGATCTTTCTTTGCCTATTCTGTAAGTCAAATTAGTGTAGATGTCTCTTTTTTGCAAAGCGTAATGAATTGACATCTTACTATTGTCACCGACGAGTAATTGCTCCACATTTTCTTTATGTCCTCCAGCAACAATTTCCCCTTTGACATTTACAACTGCCGCAAATTTTACCTGTGGTTGCAAATTTAGAACTTGTTTTGTTAAATCGTTGTAATTAGCAGCCAACTTTTTCACCACATCTTTTCTCAAAGAACATACTTTGCGATAAAGAATTTTCTATATAATCTAAGGTACTCGCTGTTTATTCTGGTTTTTGCTCTATACTTTGCTCGGTAGCGCCAGTATTGTTTTTCTGTTCTTTTCTGTATTCCATCTTTAACCATAATGGTGTGATGATTGTTGTTACTGCTACCATGATGATGATTGTAGAATAAACTTCTGATGTCAAAATCCCTGCCGTTACTCCTACACCTGCAACAATAAGTCCTACCTCTCCTCTTGAGATCATTCCAATTCCCACTCGCATACCTTGTTGTTTGTTTTTCAAAAATAGGATTGCTGGAAGGCCACAACCAAATAATTTTGTTACAACTGCAACTACTATCACTATTCCGCTTAACATTAACACATTCAAATCCACTGCCCTTAGGTCTACTTGTGCGCCGATAATTGCAAAGAATAGGGGTGCAAAAATTAATCCAACTTTTCCAATGTAGTTCTCTACTTTTTCAAATACTTTGGTAGTTGATAATGCCATTCCGACTGCAAATGCTCCTACAATCGGTGATAGCCCTATGGATCCTGCAAGCGCTGCTGCACCGAAGAATGACGCAGTCGCAATACCTTCCACACTGCCCTTTGCTTTCCATAATCTTGGTGTGATGATTTTTGGAATTATGACTACTGCTACTATGAGCATTATTGCAAAGAATCCCAACACTTGTAATATTGTGATGACTACTTGACTAATCTCTATATCTTCTACTCCTCCACCGGATCCTGCAATAGATGATACTACTGATAACACTGCAATTGCTAAAATATCATCTACCACTGCAGCACCGATGATGAGTCTTGCTTCGGGTGTTTTTATTTTACCAAATTCACTTAGAACTTGAATTGATATTGCAATACTGGTAGCTGTCAGTGCCGTTGCAATAAGCATTGATTGTAATGCATCAAAGCCAAACATTTGAAAAACCACAAGACCTGCAAAGAATGGAACTATTACTCCCAGCGACCCAACAGTAAACGATGCTTTCCCCCCTTTGAGAAATTCTTTTGGTGTCATCTCAAGTCCTGCCATAAACAAAATTACGATTGCACCCATCTCTCCGAGAATTCTAATCTCGTCGTTGATCTGAAGTAATTGCCTACCGTCAACAACAAAAAATGCTCCTAATGCAAATGGTCCTACTATCATTCCTGCCAAAAGCTCACCTAAAACAATTGGAAGTTTTAATCTGAGGAAAAGTTCTGCCATTAATTTAGCTGCAAAAAGAAGAATTCCTATACCGATAATTGTCTCAATTAGATGCGCCTCTGCCATTCCTATCTTACTACTTTCTGAGAATCTATCATATAAGCTAAATCAGGTTGAAAATAATTTTGTTTTTAGTAAATAAAGCAATTTATGTAAATTTGCTGAGAATGTGCTAGATCTACCAAATGCTTTCACGAATAACATGTATTGTTAAAAATCAATTCTGAGAAATAACCGAATACCTCTTTAGTTAAATTCATGGTATACCAATATGTCATCTGTAGGTGGAAAATCTAATCCAACGTCAAGTAAGAACTCTATTTTCATTATAGCTGGAATTATTGCCTTGGGGGCAGGTCTTCTTTTTGCATATTTGATGTTCTATATTGCACCTGCAGAAACTATGGAACTAGTTAAGATAATTGCAGTTACAGAAGATGGCTGTATTGGAGAAACTATGGATGGTTTTGCAGTAAATATTGGTGATTGTAATTCAGAACCTGGTCAATTTGTTAATGCTCTAGTAGATCAAAAAACAAAGGAACGTGCCGCATTGATGAATCCTACAAATTAATTTCTTATCTTTATCTTTTGGGAAATTGATTCTTATGCAATTTTAATAGAGTTGACAAAAACACCTTTCTTGGGAATAATTCGTCCTATCTCTTGACTTGATATTTTGTGTTTTTTGAATATTGATTTGATTCTAGTTGCCTGGCTTTTTGGTGCAACTACACAGAACCCTACTCCCATGTTGAATGTCTTGTACATCTCTTCAGGTTTTACTCCTTGTTCCTCAACTAATCCCATGATTGGTGGAATTTTTGGCAAAGAATCAATCTTGTATCCTATTTTTTTGAGGCGTAATAGTTTGGTGAATGCTCCTCCAGTAATGTGGGCTAAACCATTCACTTTACATTTTTGAATTATCTCAAGTACTGGATTTGTATAGATTTCCGTTGGTTTTAGTAATGCATCGCCCACTGTTCCAACTCCTTTAACTTTGTCCTTTACTGAATATTTTGTTAATAGTGCTTTTCTTGCAAGTGAGTATCCATTTGAATGAATTCCGGAACTATTTGCACCAATAATCACATCTCCTGTTTTTATTTTATTTCCCAACACCAGATCTTTTTTCTCTACTAGCCCTACAACCATTCCTGCCAAATCAAATGCAAATCCTTTCCCTTCAATTACATCGGGCATTATTGCAGTCTCTCCACCTACAATTGGCATTGAAGATTTCTTTGCACCTGTTACTAATCCCTCTACAATTTTTTTGAATATTGTTACATCATTTTTGTTTGCAGCAATATAGTCTACAAACGAAATTGGTGTTGCTCCAATACAGATTATGTCATTAACATTCATTGCAACACAATCAATTCCTATGGTGTTGTATTTTTTCATCATGTTTGCAATTACTACTTTGGTTCCGACACCATCTGTATGTGTGGCCAAAAGTTTTCCTCCTGGAATCTCTACAATTCCTGCGTAATGTCCAAATCCATGTGCTATCTTTGCTTTTTTCTGAAGCTTGTGAGTTGATGCGATTAATTTCCCAATTGCCTGCTGGCTTTGTTTAATTTTAGAAATGTCTACTCCTGCTTTTTTGTAGGTTAGGGTCATAGTTTGATGCCTATTTGCTGTGAATAAAAGAATTTGCCTGCTATTTCGATCACATATACATTCCAGCTATCTCTTCTCTATGCTCAACATATTTCTGAGACAATTCACTGAATTCTGTGTGAATTCTATCTTTTTCATCTTGGAGTTGTTTTGTATTAATATCCATGTCATAAAATCGATTTATGGCTTCAATTAGCGTAGCAGCTGCTCCTGAATCCGGTGCCACTTTGTTTGCTTTTGCTAATAGTGTTACTCCTTTGATTTCTCTTACTAGACATTCATTTAGTATTCCTCCTGGAATTCCAGTGATGAATCCTTGAGGAATCATACTGATGTCTTTTTCTGCCATGGTTCTTACCAAATCTTCTTCTGCTGCACAATATGCTTTGTCGTCGTGCTCTGTACTTGCAACACCATCTAGAATCACAATTTCTTTTGATCCTTTTTGCGCTGCCCAGTCTAAAATTGATTCCACTAAATAGTACAATCCTTCCATTCTCAAAGTTATTTCACAAATTATTGCACAAATCGTTCCATCTTGATTTGCATAAAATCGGAACGGATGTCGAAGCCTTCCTCTCATGAATACTGTTGATGGTGGTAGGTATTTTGATCTCATCACTCCTATTTGTTTCATTTCTAATTTTTCAATAATGTGGTTTATTGCAAGAGGGCCTACCAGACCTGCTCCTACAAACCCTGCAAAAATTATTGGACTGTTTAGTTCTACTTTCTTTATCTCAAAGACTTCGGCTTCTGGAAATTCTTTCTGCACTGCTTACGTCGATTTGTTCTGTCTAATTACTTTTCTGCATAAACAGATTCAACATAGTTCGTCCTTTGTCTGTGATTGTATAGATCATGTTTGGACCTACTGCTTCTTTTTTGATAAAGTTGTAATCCACACATAGATGTAGATAGTTTAGAAATGACTTTTTCATTCTGATTTTTGATTTTGAATACAAATCAGAAAATGTCATTGGGTTTCCTCTTAATTGATATAGCAACTTTATCAAAGACAGTGTGCTAAAATCTCGTGTTCTTGCTTTTACCGCATCGAGAACTTGTTCGTCTCTTTGTATGATAAAATCTCCAAATTGGTCTGCCACTTCTAGTGGTACGTATGTTAGTCTTGCTCGCATCATACCGTATCGTACGGTACATTACCTTATTAGTCTTTAACTTGAGCTTTGCTTGTCTTTCTAGCTGGTTTTTTTACACCTTAATTGTGCCTGTTTTTCTTCTAAATTCTACTGCGATCTAATTTTTAATTGTGAACATAAACAATCCTGATAAATAGAACCTTTTTTTGAAATTATTTGTGAAAAAAATAGAGGCAATAATCAAGCGAAAAACTTTCACCACAATTAAGACTAATCTGAGTGTAATGGGGACATATGTAATTGATAAACGAAATTTGGATGATAGTGATATTTATGATGAGGTAAAAGGTTCTCGAATTGGTTCTACGGGAATAAAATCCGTTCCTTTGGCAAAAATTGAGATTGTTGTATCTGACAAAGATGCAAGAAAAGTTGTAGAGATGATTTCAAAAAATTCTGGTCTTTCATCTGATCATGGTGGAAAAATCTTTGTTTCTGAGATGGAAGAAGTTGTAGATATGGAAACACTTGATGCAAAACAAGACTTGGAGGTTTCTTTAGAAAAAAAAATAGAATCTAATGCATTACCTAAACGAAGTAGATTTGTTCCGTTACAGAAATTTACTTTACATAAACTGCAAACAGTTTATGAGATAAACAAAGAAAAACTCAGAGATGATTATAGGATAAAATCTTTTAGTGACTTTGTAAATTACTGTATTGTAAAATCACTGCCAACTTTGGAAAAACAATTGAAGAACCCAACTGTTGTTTATGAAAATACTTTTGGCGACTATTAGATATAAGGTCCAAACAAAGCTAATCCTACCAAAGTCATTCCAACTGCTGCAAGAATTAATTTTGCAATAAAAATTTTTGAGAGTTTCATAAAACTAAACCGACAAGTAATGGTACTATAATTACTCCGCACATTACGGCAACTTTGAGGTAATCTTTACGTTGAAGTGGTTGCATCTTTTCTCTGCGAAATAATTTACTTTTACGTAAATCCATTGTAATTCTAAATTGTATTTTCCCCTTCGTCACCGGTTGCAATATCTACTGCACGTAAAATCTGAGAGACAAAAATTTTCCCAACTCTTCCATTATCTTTGATAATTCCTATAACTTCATCTTCCATGGCATCTGTGATAATTGCCTCGACTCTATATTTGTCGTTGAACTGTGGTGTGAAAATCTCACTTCCTTTTGATGCGTGAATTTCCGGACCTGGTCTCTTTCCTCTTCCTCTGACTTTGGATACTGTGAGGCCTCCTATGCCGATCTTTTTTAGTCCTTCACTGATCGCCATTACATCATTTTCGCCTAATATGACTTCGATTTTGAGCATTTAGTAATCATATTGTCCCTTACACAAATATAATTTCTGATTTTGATAACTAAATGATAATCATTTGGTAATCGATTTTAGACATTGTTATTAGTTTTGAATTAAATCCTTTCAATAATGGTACTTGATTCTGGGGATACAGCATGGATGCTCGTAGCTGGCAGTCTTGTACTTTTAATGATTCCTGCGTTAGGTCTCTTTGAATCTGGTCTCTTAAGAAAAAAGAATGCAGCATCAATTTTCATGCAGATATTCTTTGGTTTGGCTTTACTTAGTGTAATGTGGTTCGTGTTTGGATTTAGTTTATCATTTGGTGACTCTACAATGGGTCTGGTTGGAAATATGGATTGGGTCTTTCTCAAAGGCGTTCCTTCTGATGCTCCATTAGAACAATACGCTCCAACAATTCCGGGTGTGTTGTTTGTAAAATTCCAGTTAATGTTTGCAGCAATTACCCCTCTATTACTTACAGGAACAATTGCTGAAAGAATGAAGTTCAGTTCTTTTATCATATTCATTTCTGCATGGTCTATGCTGATTTACTATCCTCTAGTCCATTGGGTCTGGGGTGGCGGTTGGCTAGCACAATTAGGTGTAGTTGACTTTGCAGGAGGTATTGTAATTCACACTAGTGTTGGTATGGCAGCTCTTGCTGCCGCACTTGTACTTGGTAGAAGAAGGCATTATGGCCCCGCAATTATGATTCCTCATAGTATTCCACTTGCAGTTCTTGGTTCTTCATTATTGTGGCTTGGTTGGTTTGGTTTCAATGCAGGAAGTGCACTTTCAGCATCAGGTGGTGTTGCAGGAAACACTGTAATAGTTACTCACATGGCCTCTTCTGTTTCTGCTTTAATTTGGGCTGGCCTTTCTTGGATTAGAACCGGAAAGCCATCTGTTGTAGCTACAATTAATGGTGCTATTGCAGGTCTTGCCGGAATTACCCCTGCATCTGGATTTGTAAGCGCAGAACATGCATTTGTAATTGGTATTGCAATTGGTGTTATCTCGTATTCTGGTGTAGTGCTATTCAAAGAAAGATTGAAGATTGATGATGCACTTGACGTGAGCTCTGTCCACGGAGTTGCAGGAATTGTAGGTGCACTTGCAATAGGAATTTTTGCAAGCACTGCGATTAACCCTGGAGGTGTTGATGGATTACTATTTGGTAATCCTGATCAATTATGGATTCAAGCCGTAGGTGTTGGGGTCGCGGCTGCAATGGGCTTTGGTGGTACTTGGATAATTCTACAAGTGTTGAAGCATCTAATTGGCATTAGAGTTTCACCTGAAGTTGAAGATGTCGGTCTAGACATAAGTGAGCATGCTGAATCTGCATATTCTGATGAAGAGGAGTTCATGTTGGATATGGATGACTATACAGATGAGTTGCAAGAAAAAGATGAAATCTTATTCAAAAAGAAAAAAGATCGATGAAATATGGCGATAAATTATGAAAAATTATCAAAAGAAGTTCTTGCTTTAGATTCACAAGTAAGATTTGCGGGGGTTGCAAACAGCAAAGGTGAGCTAGTAACTGGAGACCATAATGAGAATGTTGAGGGCATGTTATCTGAAGATGAGGTAAAAATGTCTATTCACTATGCATTACAAAAAAGAGAGCTTTACACTAACTTGGCCTACAAAATTGGCAAAGAAACATCTTCTATTACAGAATATGAAAAAGTGACAATGATTAGCATTCCAATTAATTCTAGTGAATTGTTTATGGTTAGTACGGAACCTAGGGCTGACTATTTGAAGATCATTGATCATGTACGCTCTGCACTAGATTCGCAAAAAGAAGCCTAATTCTGAAAACTCTCATATCGTTTTAAGCCTGTAAATGACTTTGAAAATTAGCTTGAATTGTTAGAATTGTGAAATTATGGTAAATCATTGAGTTTAAACCATCATACTTGGAAATCCAACTATGGATGTAGTGATCAGTGCTGTATTGACTATAGCTGGATTAGTAATGCTGTGTTTTGGGGGGAATTGGTTAGTTAGTGGCGGTGTTTCAATTGCCAAAAAATTTAGAATTAGTAATCTTGTCATTGGAATGACTATTGTTGCATATGGTACATCTACTCCTGAACTAGCTGCCAGTGTTGCAGCAGCTGGCGAACACAGTGCAATAATTTTAGGAAATATCATTGGAAGTAATATTGCAAATGTTGGGATGGTTATTGGTATTTCTGCAATTCTTGTTCCGATTGCAGTAAGTAAATCTGTTTTACGAAAAGAAATTCCGATAATGCTTGGTGTTTCTATTTTGTTAATTTTGATTTCAATTGATGGGGAGATCTCTTCATATGATGGAGTTTTACTACTTGCTGGATTGGGAGTTTTTGGATATTATACATTCAAAGATGCAATGAAACATAGAGAAGAAAAAATAGAAACATCTGAGCAAATCAAAAATAACATTTATCTGAAATCTTTTGGATTAATTGGGATTGGGATTGTTTTTTTGTATGTTGGCGCAATTCTAACGGTAGACAATGCTGTAATTTTGGCGCAAGAATTTGGTTTGTCTGAAAAAATAATTGGCCTGACTGTAATTGCAATTGGAACATCTCTTCCAGAATTAATTACTTCGCTAATTGCCATAAAAAAAGGGCATGGGGATATTGGAATTGGCAATATCATTGGAAGCAACATATACAATATTTTGATGATCATGGGTGTTGGTGCAACACTTGGCGGTGTAATGATTGCACCTGATGTTTTCATTGATTATGCTATCATGATAATCTTTAGCGTTTCATTATTACTTGCCATGAAAACTGGAGTGATTAATCGCATAATGGGTGGTTGTATTGCTGTAGGCTACGTGGCGTATCTGATATTTGCATTTTTTAATTAATTTGTGCCTATTTTTTAGCACTAAATTGATTTTACTGAAATATTTTCGGCCTTTATTGACGGTGTGATTGATGGCAGTGATGCCCATTGAATCACATTTCTTTGGTTATTTCCAATCTCTGAAATATTTTTTAGCATTGCTCCGAGATTGTGAATTATTCTAACTGATTTTCCAGGACCTTTTATTTCTCCGTTCTCGATTATTTTGATTCCGCTCCTTGCAGTACATGAAAAATCGCCCTTGATTGGATTTACCGCATATGTGTACCATAATCTTCCCACTAACAATCCCCGTTTGGTATCTTTGATCATGTCTTCTTGAGAACTTTTACCTGCATTGATTTTTAGATTGTGTGGTGCTGCAATTGGGATTGGCTCTGAACTTTTTCCCAATGGAGATCCTAAACGTAATGCATTTCCAGAGGAATGTCTTTCTTCTTTGTAACTATCAAAAATATTCGAAAAAGTATTCTTGAAAATCCCTTTATCTATCAAACTTTGCTTCTTTGTTTGAATTCCTTCATCATCAACTGATTTTGTTCCAATTCCTTCTAGTGCATATGGATCGTCGATGAGACTAAGCTGTTCTACTGCAATCTGCTCTTCAAAATTATTTGAGAAACAACTTTTCTTTTCTGCAAATGTTTTAAAATTAAAATTTGCTGCTACAACAAATGCCAGCAATTCTCCTACTGAATATGGCTCAAAGATTATTGAATAAACATCTGAATCAATTTTTTGGGGGTTTATTGATTCTAAACACATTTTTTTTGCATCCATGCCAATTCTTTCAGCTGAAAAATGTGATAACGTTCTGCAACTATCGTGTCCAATTCCTGATACTGGTGCCCTCCCAAATTCTGATTCTGCATTAATTATTCCTGAAATGTATGTGGCCTTTTCTTTGAGATTTAATCCATTAGAATTTTCAAGTTCAAAATCATCTGAAACAATATTGAGTGAGCCTGTAATCGAATTAATTTTATCGTTATTAGTTGCATTTATCATGGATTCAGCGATATCAATTGATTTTGATCCTGAAATCTTCTCAAGCCTTTCATCATATGTGCCATCTAATTTTTCTGATTGCGCTTTGGAGGGCAATCCTTTCCAAAATTCCCTTGGTCTAAGATTTGTCAGTGTTTTTAATGATTCATCAATTAGATCCTTAATCTCATGATAATTTGTAGTTTGAATTGATGCTATTTTCTTTTTGTGAATTAATCTAATGCCGTAACTTTCATCAAAGTTTTGTTTTGTTTCGGCAATCTCAGAATCTGTAATGCGTACCGTTGTAATCTTTTTTTTCAAAATAACTACTTCACATTCATCGATTCCAATATTCTTTGAATGATTTAATGCCTCATCTAAGGCAGACATTTACTTTTCTCTTGGATTTTTGTATTTGAATTTGTTTATTTTTATCAATTCTACATAAGAGCCAAATTGTGATGCATCTGATACTTTGTCTAGTTCCTCATCTGTTTCTTCGTCTGAATCAAACTTTTTTAGAATTTTATAATTGGTATTTCTTTCTGCAGGTATTCTTCCTATTTCTTTTATCATTCTTCTGATTTCTTTTGGTCTTAATAATTGCCCGTGCTCTGATCCTGCTGATGTTGAAATGCTCTCATTGATGAGTGTGCCGCCAAAATCATTTGCTCCCCACATTAGCAATAGCTGTGACATTTTTTGTCCTTCCTTAACCCATGACATTTGTATATTGTCAATTGAATTGTTTAGCATTATTCTTGCAACTGCATGTGTTAGTAATACATCGTTTCCACTTCCACCTTGCCTTATTCCCTCATGCAATTGGTGTTTGTACATTGGTGCTTCTGTATGGATGAAATTAAGCGGAACAAATTCTGTGAATCCTCCCGTCTCTTTTTGAATTTCCCTTAATTTTGCGATGTGGTTTACTCTTTGCTCAAGTGTTTCTAAATGACCAAACATCATAGTTGATGTGGTACTAATTCCCATTTTGTGAGCGTTCTTGATTATTTTCTCCCAATTCTCAACTGTTATTCTTCCAGGAGAAATAACATCTCTTAGTTTTTGATCAAGAATTTCAGCTGATGTTCCTGGAAGCGTATCTACTCCTGCCTCCTTCATTCTTTTTAGAAATTCTTCAATTGATGTTTCTGATCTTGATGCCCCATAAAGAATCTCTTCGGGAGAAAATCCGTGAATATGGATATCTGGAATCTCTTTTTTAATCTCTCTGCAAATATTCTCATAAAGATCTCCTTTCATGTCCGGGGGTAATCCTGCTTGAATGCAAACTTCGGTTGCCCCTAATTGATGGGCCTCTTTTGCTCTACGAACTATTTCTTCTGTTGGAAGAAAATACCCTTCCTCTTCACGAAAATCTCTACTAAATGCGCAAAACCCACACTGTTTAATGCATACATTTGTGAAATTGATGTTTCTGTTAACCACATATGATACAATATCTCCTACTCTTCTCCTTCTAATTTCATCTGCAACTAGTCCTACTAAATGAAAATCGATTCCAGTTGTTTTGAATAGTTCTAAACCCTCTTGAGCAGATACTTCCTTGTCTGACAATGCATTGTTAAGAATTTCAGATACGATTGGATCAGCGTTTTTCAAAAGCGGTTCTATGTTAATGGTCATCTCCAATACTCCTCCTTTACCAATCCTTCCTCATTTTCAATCACTGCCATCTTATCTCTTAACTCTTTACTAATAAAAGACACAAATTCTGGATATACTGGGAATCTGCATTTCAATTCAAATCCTGCATTCTTAGAATCACTATCTACTTTGTTAATTTCTGGCCATGCAAATTCTGGATTGACAAAATCAGGAGTTAACGGTGATATTCCTCCCCAATCGTTTATTCCAACAGACAAAAAACTCTGATAAGATTTTGGTGATAGGTTAGGGGGAATCTGCATGTTCATCTCAGGCATTATTATTCTTGATAGTGCAACAATCGTTTTGAAGTATTTTTCATCAGCTGATGGTTCATTTTTCATTATAGTGTCTGATTTTGGTTGAAAGTTTTGTAAAATTATCTCTTGAATATTTCCATATTTTTCATGCAGTTCTCTAATTGCTAAAATTGAATCAATTACCTCTTCGATGGTCTCACCTATTCCTACTAGAATTCCTGTAGTCATCGGAATTCCTAGTTTTCCAGAATTCTCAAGCACTTGCATCCTAGCCTTTGGTCTTTTACTTGCTGCAAGATAATGTGGCATCCCTCTTTCAGTTAGCCTTTCACTGATATTTTCAAGCATTATTCCCATTGACACGTTTGTTTTTTTCAATTCTCTCATCTCTTCAAAACTAAGATTTCCTGCATTTGTGTGTGGGAATAGTCCTAACTCTAATGCAATTTCTGATGAATGAATTAAATATTCTGCAGTTGATTTGAACCCGTTTTCTTTTAACCAGTCGCGTGCTTCTTGATATTTTTGCTCAGGTTGTTCTCCTGTTACAAAGAGTGCTTCAACACATCTGTATTTTTTTGCTAACTGCATTAATTCCAAAATTTGCTGTTTTGACATTAAAGATAGTTTTTCTTCTCCTGGCTCTGATTTGTATGTGCAATAAGAGCAAGTATCTTTACATAAATTTACGATATTGAAAAATGCTTTTTTTGAAAATGTTACTGTGTTATTTTTGAATTTCTCTCTTAGATTTTGAGCCGCTGAAAAAAGCTCGGTAGGATCATTTACTGCATTTTGATAGATTTCAGAAATATTTTCACGAGATATGGTTTTATTCTCTAAAACTTTGTTTAAACTCTCAGAGTTTAAGACAAGCTTGTTCAACAGAATCATTCCTGACTAGAAGTATTTATTCTTGTGTTATCCTAATTGCCGTTTGGTCTTTCATCAAGAACAACTGTTACATTTGTTGTTCTACCATCTCTTAAAATCTCTAAAACCATCTCATCACCAATGCTTTTTGCTCTTTGAAGATGTATCAAAATATCATCAATTTTCCTAACTTCATTTCCATCCACTGCAAGAATGATGTCTCCTCCAATTGCATAACTTACTCCGTCAACCTCGATTGTTTTATCTGATCCAATTAGGCCAGCTTTTGATGCGGGACTATCTTCGACTACTGTGACTACCATGAATCCCACTGCATCATTTAACTCCAAAACTTTTGCCAAGTCTGGATCAATATCTCTTCCTGAAATTCCAATCCATGGGTGCTTGTATTCTCCTTTTTCAATGATAATTGGTACAATTTTTGCTACAGTCTGTGAGGGTATTGCAAATCCGACTCCTGTAAATTCACCTGTAGCTGATTGAATTGCTGTATTTATTCCGACTATGCCTCCGCGCATATTTAGCAATGGGCCTCCAGAGTTTCCTGGATTGATTGCCGCATCTGTTTGAATGACATCTGGAATGGAATACCCGTTTCCTGATGGTAATAATCTCCCTAGCTGACTCACAATTCCTGCAGTCATTGAACCTGAAAGTCCAAATGGATTTCCAATTGCAGCTATTTGCTCTCCCACTTTGAGATTTGAAGAGTCTCCAAGTGATAGAGGATGTAAAAGTTGTAAATCTGCATTGACCTTAACTACTGCTATATCTGTAAATTCATCTGAACCAATTATCTCTGCATTGTATGATCTTCCATCTAGAAATGTGATGACGACTTTGTTTGCATCCCGTACAACATGAGCATTTGTAATAATGTGCCCCATTTTATCAAAAACAAATCCTGAGCCTACCCCGTTTGTAATGTCTGCTGTTTCACTTCTTTGCACATTAACTCTAACTACACCCGGTTCTGATCTTTCAAAAATTTCAATTAACGATAATTTTTTTGCATAAAGTGGAGTTTCTTCACCTACTGTACTTGGTGAATGTCCGTTGCTAACTATGATCTCTGGTTTAATTGATTCAGGAGGGGAAATGAATAACACTGTAACTATTACCAGTACAATTGCAGCCCCTATTGCGCTGCCTGCAAGAATTCCAGATTTGTCCATGAGATTTTTATTTTTCTATTTTGTATCTAAAAGGTTTGCTATATGCTGATTGAACTTTGAGTGTGATCTTTCATAGAATACCTTCTACCCCTCCACATTACTGATTCGCTTCTTTTTGCTTGCAATAACCCACTTAGAAATCCCAAAACTACTGCCAAACTACCTAATGGTGCAAACAATGCATGAATTAATCTAAGATGTAGTCCAAGCTTTACTTCGATAATTGCTGCTGCATAGATGAAACTTGATGCAATTGCCGAAGAAATACAAAGAATCTTTGTAGACATTGCCTCGACTGGTAGGGATATCGACACTGCAAATATTGGAAATGGTACAAACAACAAAAATAGAGTTGCAAAAAAACTACCAATTGCAATCTTCCCACTTTGTAAATATAGTGGAATCATTAGTCTCTTAAGAGCATTCCATAATGTGCTTTTGTCTCTTGCCCATACTGCATCAATTAGGTGATCTCCTCTAACTAATTTCATCTTATGCCCTGCCTCCTTGACTTTTTTGCCTAGTGCACCATCTTCAATTATTTCATGTTTGACTCCTTCATGCATACCTACATTTTCGTATGTCTCTTTTTTCAAAATGAAAAAACTACCAAAAAAATAGCCTGTCTTTTTTGCAGGATTATTTACATTCAATGCAGAAAATCTACTGTGTAAAAATGTCGATATCATGGGAAGTGTGATTTTTGTCCAAAAATCAAATGTGAGCATTTTGGGAATTGCAGATAATGCATCCAAATTAAATGAAATTAAGTGTGCAACTGATAACGATATCACACTTCTAGAATGCTTTGTATCTGCATCAGTAAATAACAAAAGTTCTCCTGTTGCTTTCCTAAATCCCTCCATACAAGCCCAATTTTTTCCCATCCATCCTTTAGGTTTTGGTCTTGCAATAACTGGAATTACATTAGAATGTTTTTCTGCATATTCTAAAATAATTTTTTGTGTATTGTCCTCTGATGAATCATCGATTACTATGATTTCATAATTTTTGTAATCTTGATCAATTAACGAGTCCAGACATTTACTGATAAACTCTTCTTCATTTCTTGCTGGAAGGATAATTGATACCTTGGGGTTGGACACTGATATATCTTCAAATTTATCAAGATATGGAGTTAATCTAAATGAGTCCACCATGGATTTGATTAGAAAAATCCATGCGCCGCAAATTCCAATTAAAATTGCAGTTAAAGAATAATTGATAATCTCAAAAATTAGTTCCATCTATTTATCGCTCTATCTCTTCTTTGATACTCTGCATTGCTTGCTCTGTTCCACTCTTGATGTGATTTTTAATTATGCCTGTGAACATGCTCATCATTCCAGTTAGTTTAATGTCCCATGCAGTTTGCAGGATTGTCTTGTCTCCATTTGGAATGATTGACACAATCTTCTCACCATTTATGATGCCTTTTGTGAATTTGGCCTCTATTCTCTTTTTAGGCTCTAGTCTTACTTCTTGAAGACATTTTTGATCCCTGAACGCTATTGTAATTTCTCGTTTGATAGTGTCTCCTTCTTTTGATAAATTTTTGACTTCCTTTGTCCCCTTCCAAAATTTCGGCTCATTGTCAATATCTGAGACTATCTCCCAAACTTTCTCAGGTGTGGCATTAATCTCTACTTTGACATCAATTGTAGCCATGTACAAAATCATTACTGCCGCATTAAATATATTAGATTCCAACTACACTTCAAATAGACTGTGATGGGCAACATGCCTAAAATCCGGAACAGTAACTCCAGTTCCAATGGCGTTTGCCATTCTTCCGTCACAGTCACTTAAAATTTGAAAAAAAATGAAACCCACAAAATACATGCCAAAAATTGGAACACTGGACGGAGCTGGTTTTTGGAAAAATTCCTATGCTCACCAGCGTGGGAAATTATTGAAAAAAGTAAATGTTCCAGAAGATCAGATAATTGCACTGGTCAACAAAAAGTACATGGAGCTTCCAGCTGCTTTAAGATATGAGATTGAAACTAGTGGAATAGACAAAAAGGAATTACAGTAAATGCGAATTTATTTTAACAGGAATAATTAGTGTTTATCATGCCAAACATATCCTATGATGATTTTGCAAAATTAGACATTAGAGTTGCAAAAATTATTTCGACTGAGCCTATTGAGGGTAAATCAAAAATCATCAAGGGTTTGATTGATTTGGGTAATGATGATAAGAGAGACGTAATTATTGGCGGTGCTCAGTATTATCAACCTGAAGATATTGTGGGAAAGACTGTGATTGTAATTGCAAATCTAGAACCAAAAAAGATGGCAGGTGTTGAATCAAATGCAATGCTGTTGGCAGCTGATGTTGATGACAAGCCCTTTTGGTTAACAGTCAATGAAGATGTTCCATTGGGAAGTCCAATCAAATAATTTTTGAAGAGGAGTCCAAATTACCTCCACTTCATCCATATTTTTAAAGTAGGTTCTTTGGGAACCATTTTTTCAGAATTGGATGATTGTTATTACAAAATTTGTATAAAAGGTAATTTCTTTATAAGCAAATTGGAAAAATTAATGAAAATAGATTTGATTTATGATTAATCATAAATCATTAGGTTCTTTTCTTCTAGCAATGCATGCAAGTTGTTGACAGATCTGTATACGTCTGGCTCTTGCTTTGCTCCTGTGCAGACAAGTTTTCCTGATGAAAATAATAGAATTACTGTCTTAGGATCAAGCATTCTGTGAATAAGACCTGGAAATTGTTCTGGTTCGTACATACTTCTAGGTAATGTTCGTGCTGCTTGCTCTAAATGGATTTTTCCACCCAGATTGATTGATGCTACAATATTTTGAATTTGTACTGTTGCATCTTTTTTTACTTTAATTCCGCCTTTTCGAAGTTTTTGAACAACTGTCTTTACTGCTTTTCTTGCCATATCTTCAGATTTGGAACCAGTACATACCATTTTACCTGAAGTGAAAATCAAAGTTGCCGTTTTTGGTGTCTTTAATCTAAAAACTAGTCCTGGGAATTGATCCGGATGATATTCTACATCTGGAAATGTTTTTGTGATTTCATTCAAGTCCATCTTCTGGTCTACAGAAGCCGAGGCTACAACATTTTCCACGCTTACAATAGGTTTTGTTTGTGGCATATTCAGGTTTTTTGTATTTGAACTATAATAAAAGCACTCGCCAATTTTTTACTCTACTTTACTATTTTTTCTAATTTTTGGATGGATTTTGACCATGAGACGAATCATTTAATTTAGATTTGACGATCGATGAGTTTAGTGAATTTTACCAGTTTTGATTTTGAACAGCTATTTGCGATGAGTGATGATACAAACCCACTTATGATGTTGATTTGGATTTTACCAATTTTCTTTTTTGTGTTTTATGGTCAACGAATTCAACTCTATGTGACATCAGGTGAAATTAAAAAAGGAATTAAAAAACTTGATGAATTTCGAAATGAATCAAGAGATGAATTGATCAGTTATGTGAATAAAAATTTGAAACCTGCAGATGATCCAATTCCAAAAATTGACCGCTTTATAGATTATTTTACAATAATGCCAGTTGAAATGGATCCTAATGGGATTGTTGATAAAGTCCAACATATTGTTAGGTCAAGAGAAGACTACACTCGAGAACACGTTAGATCCCTTTCTCCTCAAATGAGTGATATTGAATTGAGCAAAGCTCAAACTTTGCTTGAAATTGCTTCATCGCTACAAATGATTTACAAAATAATTAATCACATGTATCTTACTGCAAAAAAACAAAACAATTATCCATTAATTTTGCCTTTACAGATGATTCTTCCTTTTATTATGGAGCAATCTGAGGCAATGAAAGAAGCAATTTCTGTATTTAAGAAAGGCCAACCAGTAGGTGATGGAATTGGTCCGATGATTGTTGGAAAAATGATGTTAGAGAGAGAAAAAGAAACAATTGCATTTCAAACAACTCTTGTAAAATCTGAATTTGAAGGAAGAAAATTATTTCTTGTAAAAGCTGAGGGTCCTGGCTCGACTGTTGGGCGTCCTGCTGATGGCTTGGAGAAAATTGTTTCTGAAAATAAAATTGATGCAATAATTATGATTGATGCTGCATTAAAGATGGAAGGTGAAGATTCTGCAACTGTTGCCAGAGGATTTGGTGCTGCAATTGGTGGAATTGGAACAGAAAAATTTCAAATTGAAGCAATTGCTACATCTAAGAACATTCCTGTATTTTCTATTGTTGTAAAACAATCCGTAAAAGAAGCAATAACTTTGATGACAAAAGAAATTGCAGATACTGCTGATAGTGTGCGTGAACAAGTAAATGAGATGATTCGAGAAAATACAACTCAAGGCCATTCAATTGTAATTATAGGTGTGGGAAATACTGGTGGTGTACCACAATGATTTTCAAAAAGAAAAAAATTACTCTAGAATACACTGTTGAAAAATGCTCTAAATGTGGAGTAGAAGAAAAAAGAAAATATTCTGAAGGCGATGTGTTATTTTCTCAATGCTCAAAGTGTACTTCTTGTGATGGTATGATGATGATTGAGAAAATTTTTGGTGAATCTCTAGAACAATAAATTCTAATTACTTTGTTCTAAATTTTAGGTTACATGATGGGCAAAACCATGATACTGTCTCTCCTTGTTCTTTGAACATAAATCCGCCACATTTAGGACATGGTCTTACTTCTTCACTCAATTTACTCTATGGTGCTTTTGTAGTTACGGTCACTCCGTCTTCTAATGGGATGAATGTATGTTCTGCTTGAGCTACTCTTTGTTCATTTACTTCAATTAGAATGGGATATGCTTGAACTGCTTTCTTTTTTATCAAAATATTTAGTAATTCCCTTGCTTGCTTTTCTTCCCATTCTTTTGTAATCCATCTTAATGCAAATGGCAACATGTTGAATTCCTGCCAGATGAAATCAAGTAGTCTGTCAGCTTCTGCATCTTTTGTTCTCTTTCGTGTATTAATTGCAAAAATATTTTTGATTTGTCCATTCCTTACAAACCCTCCCCCTTGCTCTGTGGTGACAAATGGCTCACATGCATATGCTGAATTATCTGAAAGTGAAAACCCTCCAATTGACCAAATGTTTGGAATTGATTTTCCGGCATGAATTGTATATTGTTCTAATGAATGTCCGCTGAGATTTGCAATTGGTTTGTATCCTCTTTGTTTTATTGTAGTTTCGATGGTGCGTCCAATATCGCTTGCTTTTACCCCTACTTTGATCATCGACATTGCATTGCCTAGGGCTTCTTCGGCTGCCTGAACTAGTCCATCAAATTGAGCATCATAGCAGACAGTAACTGCAGTATCTGCAATGTGCCCGTTAATTTGAGCCCCAAGATCAATTTTTACCAAATCCGTATCTTTGATTGTAATTGGGTCATTTGGTTCAGCCGTGTAGTGTGCTGCAATTTCATTAATACTTGCATTTACCGGAAATGCACATTTCGCTCCTCGCTTTTTGATCTCACTTTCCACTTCTTCACAAATATCATATACTGATTTTCCAATCCAGTCTTTTACTCTGACCATTTCTCTTACTTCGGCAGCAATCTTTCCTGCTTTGAGGTAGTCTTCTAGTTGCACATTTTTGTTCATTTAGTTGCCTTTAAAATGATTATCTCAGTTGAAAGGATCTTTACAAAATTGCTGGCAAATATGATGATGTGGTTAATCTCTTATGGCGCCATTTTGAATTAATGCTGTCATCCCATCAAAAAATATTCTATCGCCTATTTTCTCTTGTTCCCATAATGTCGCTCTGTTTTTGAACCAAATTGGAATTTCGGTTGATTCTGAATCAGGTGATAGTGAATCGGTGTTAAATGGAACGTACTCTAAAACACTGTGTATCTTATTTTCTGCAGTAATGACTTGAGATTCGTTGAAATCTTTTTGCATCTTTTTATTAGAAAAACTTAGAATTGAAAACCCATTAGGAATTTCTAATTCTATAGTATTGATTTGTTTATTATTTTTTATTGGAACATCTACAATCTCTTTAATTGAATCTAAATACATTTGATCATCGATTATTCCATTTACCCACCAATTTGTAATTTTACGTAATACTTCTTTGACCACATGTGATGAATATAGATCCTCTGGCAAATATTTTATTGATTTTTGATTAAATATTTCAGGAATTGGCGCAAGTACTGAATGATCGTCTCCTGTTACATCTGAATGTATTTCTGCAACCATGCTGTTACATTTTTCGTCAGCTACAATTCTCTTAACACAGATATCATAATCAGATTTAAAATCAAGAATTCTTACTATTGATTCAGAATTATATCCGTGATAGGATAAAATGAATTGAGATAATTTTTCTGATATTGACCAAGAAAATTCAGTATGGTCATATGCAGAGCTAAATTGTGGAGGGGTTGTAGCCATAATTACATGGTTATCTATTCTAAGTGAACCAAAATGCGCATACATACCATTGTACCCATATTTTAGAAATAAATCCTGTCCAATTCTGTCATCAAAAACTATGATATTCAAATCAACGTCTGAAAATGTTTTGTCAAAAAATTCCCCCTGAAACAAGCATTCAGAATCTAATTTTTGATTAGTTATTTTATAAATTGCAAAATACTTTTCCACAATCTCTGTCATGTCTTTTACTTTACGTTCTTCTGAAACATTACATCCTTTATCTGATAGATAGATTAACTGCCAAGTTAATCCGCTTTCATGTGATTGAGAATACCCTTGACTGGATGCTAATGTTGCAAATAATGTGATGGCCAACGGTAAGAGGAGAATTCTTTGATTGAACTTTATTTTAAACACCTTGTAATTTGCTCAATGTCGTAAGGCTTGTAGATGACGTCTGCGGGTTTTACCTCTTTTAGTTTTTTTGTTGTTTCAGGAGATTTATCTGCTGTAACCATAATGATTTTTGCTTTGGGTTCAATCTTGCGAATCTCATCTAGTACATAAAATCCATCCACATCAGGCATCATGATATCAAGAAATACTGCTTCTGGACGAATCTTTTTGAATCTCTCAATTGCCTTTTTACCAGATGTGCATCTCTCCACCGTTGAAACTCCTTTTATCTCCAAATAATCTGCAAAAATATTCACTGCGTCTGCATCATCATCAACTACTAGAATCGTTGACTGCTTTTGCGATTTCTTTCCTTTTTTATTATTTTTCTCCTCTATTACAATATCTTCTCCTGATTCCCAAAGAAACTCACACAAGCTTTGCATGTTTTTGATAATGTCATTTGAGTTTGTAACCATGACTGATTCATCATTGATGTTTTTGTTTTCTTGAGATGACGTATTTCCTGACATCAACACTTGTGTCTCACTGCAAAGCAATCGTCCTGGTGAGGGAAGGGTAACAATTTTGAATTTATTTATTCCTAGCCTTTTGATGTATTCAAGTTTCGTTAAAAGTTCTGGTCCTGTCATTAATTTGATATTTGTATTATTTTTTGTTGCTTTTTTGATTACTTCTGGAATTGATGTATAATACATTCGAATTATATCTGATAATGTCACCACAATGAATAATCTATCATTGGTTTCTTCGATAATTTTTGCCATTTGATCATAAATATTATTCCTGTTTGAAACTATAGTTAATTTTGGAAGTCCAATTTGTGGCTCATTTAATTTTAAGCGTGACAAAATTTTTAAAAACTGCGAACTGTTTTTTTCTAAATGCTCAACTTTTTGTTTTTGTTTTAAAATTATATCTTTTAGAATACTTTCTGGCTCATTTGCTGAAAATTTGATTGGTGATGAAAGTGTTGAGGTTGCAAATCCGAGATTTTTCAAATTTTCTAATATTTTGTATGTTCTCACTCTATCAATTTTTGTAAATGCACTAATCTCACTAGCTTTTGCTGATCCTAACTGTGCCAATCCTACATATGTTTGAGCCTCGTCTTCCTCCAAACCAAAATCCTTGAGAATTGTAATCTCATCATGCTCTTCACTCTGTTTGAAATCATCGTCTAGGGAGATATCTTGAACCTGCATATGGAACTTTTACGTCATTTTTGCTATATCATTAGATGTGTTTACATTATTCACAAACAATCAAGGCTTTTCTTCAAATATTCATGCCTATAATTCATTATTATTTTATGAAATATGTTATTTATGCCAGCTTACTTTCGACAAGCTACTCTTTAGTTTTTAAAATCAGGCATTAATTTCATGAAGATTAGGACTAAACTGGTACTGGAAGTTGTAGTTTTATTTGCCCTAGTCGGTATGATTTCTTTTGTTTCTATAATGAATACAAAACAACTGCAAGATTCATTTTCTAGTATCAGTTCTGAGACCTTGCCTGTTTTAGATACCTTAAAGGATATGCGTTATGCATCCACACAACTATCTGCAATAACAATGGAGATTGTGTTAATTGAAGATGAAACTCGTAATACTGGAGAAAATGAATATCGTGAATTAGAGGAAATCCTTGAGATTAATTTCTATAAAATTGAGCAAGCAAAATCTTTGTTCAATGACTCATTCTCGAAATATTCTAGTCTTATGATTAAAAATTATGATGATGATATCAACACTACTGAGGAATTAGCTGCAAAATGGAATGATCTTTTATTCATTTCAAATAATATGATACAATTGAAAACTTCAGGTGTATCTGGACTTCAAATCTTGCAATTAAATCAAGATTTTAATTCTTCTTTTGATAAAATGAATGCTGAAATTGATCATGCCATTGAATTGACATCAGGTAACATTGATCAAAGACAAGAATACATTGATTTGCTAGTCACTGAAGTCACATGGAGTATTGTAATTGCATTAAATTTGTTTGTGTTGACTGCACTTGTAATCAGATTCTTGATTTTAAGATCAATCTCTAACCCTCTTAATAAAATCAGAAAAGTTACTCACTCTATAGCAAAGGGCGATTTTGTACTGTATCCTGAAAAAGGAAATGATGAAATTTCTGAATTAGGAAGGGACATCAATATTATGTCAAAAGACCTTGCAGAATTACATAAAAAAATTATTGAAAAAGAAAGATTGTCTTCAATTGGAAGCCTTGCTACTAGATTTGCTCATGATATCAGAAATCCCTTATCTGTTATAAAAAATAGTTTTGAAATTATTGAAATTAAAACTAAAAATACTCTTGATGATAGTTTGTTGAAAAATTTTGAACGTATTGGGAGAGCCGTTGAGAGAATTACGCACCAAACAGATGATGTTTTAGATTATGTTAGCGTTACAGAAGTAAAACGTGAAAAATGCTCTTTGTTGTCTATAATAAAATCAACAATAAAAAATAACAAAATTCCTTATGGCGTAAAAATTACTATTCCTGAAAATGACTGTATGATTTTATGTGATCCTTACAAGCTTGAGATCATTCTTACAAATTTGGTAATTAATGCATGCTATGCAATTAATGATGATGGAAAAATCATATTTAGAATTATTGAAACTGATGATGATGTAATTATTGAAGTTGAGGACTCTGGAAAAGGCATTTCAGACGATGACTTGGATAAAATATTTGAGCCTTTATTCACTACAAAGCAGACAGGAACCGGTCTGGGATTGTCTAGCTGTAAGAGTATAATTGATGCCCACGAAGGTAAAATCTCTGTAAGAAATAATCCTACAACATTTAGTATCCAATTGCCAAAAAAACCAGCAAATTATCAAATCCCTATCAAAAAAGAACATGCTAAATCACGTTCTAAATTTGCCTCAACTGAATGATTTTTGAAAAATTCAATATTGATGAAAAATGTATGTAATTGAATTACAAACAGAAGTTCATAATCTAAATTAATCCTATAATATCTACATTGAAGACTCAATCAGGTGCCACGACTAACTCTAAGATACTAATTTTGTCTTTATCGATTTTATTATTAACTTGGGGATTTACAGGTGCCGAACCCGCATTTGCTCATCATAAAGTGACTCATTTGGGTGGTAATGATAAAGACAAAACTGAGACTGAAACTGAGACTGTAACTCAAGCAGCAGAACAAGCAGCAGAACAAGCAGCAGAACAAGCAGCAGAACAAGCAGCAGAACAAGCAGCAGAACAAGCAGCAGAACAAGCAGCAGAACAAGCAGCAGAACAAGCAGCAGAACAAGCAGCAGAACAAGCAGCAGAACAAGCAGCAGAACAAGCAGCAGAACAAGCAGCAGAACAAGCAGCAGAACAAGCAGCAGAACAAGCAGCAGAACAAGCAGCAGAACAAGCAGCAGAACAAGCAGCTCAACAAGCCGCATCTGACGCAGAATCAGCAGCTCAACAAGCCGCATCTGACGCAGAATCAGCAGCTCAACAAGCCGCATCTGACGCAGAACAAGCAGCTCAACAAGCCGCATCTGACGCAGAATCAGCAGCTCAACAAGCCGCATCTGACGCAGAATCAGCAGCAGAGAATGCAGCAAAACATGCTGCCAAAGTAGCAGAGAATGCAAAAAAGAATGAGGAAAAAGCAAAAAAATTAGAATCTGAAATTAAAATGAAAATTAAGGAGGCTGTTGTAAAAGCAGTTGATAAAATAATTGATGAATCTGAAGACGAATCAGACGATGAATCTGACGAAATTGATTTCTCCGTTAAAGAGGCTCAAAAAGATTCTAAAAAAGGAATTTTAGTTGAAAAAGTTCTCTCGAAATTAGCAATAAAGACTCTTAACAAAGAGTATCAGGGAAAATCCCCTGATCAAAATTTTCGAGATCAATTAGAACAGATTGAACAACAATTAATCAAAGACACTCAAAAAGTAAAATTACAATATTTTGAAAAGATTTTAGAAGTTAAACCTGGGGTTACTGTTGAAGTAGAAAACGTAAAGGATAAAGTGAAAGAAATATCTTCAGAAATCCAGCAACAAAAGAATCCTGGTGTTATGGTAAAGAAAGCAGATAATCAAATTAGAGAACTTTTGAAAGATGAAACTCCTGATGAAAATGCATGGCAATATGGGGTTGACTCCTATCAAGGTAAAACAAGAATTGTTTTAGAGTTATCCAATACTGATCCTGCAACAATTGAGAAAATCCAAAGTCTTTCTGATATAGAAGTACAAGGTGAAAATATAGTTCAAATTAGTACTAGTGTTGAAAATATCCCTCGTCTTAATGCATTACAAGATGTAACAAAAACTAGGGCGACTACCAATCTTTCTGACTTTGCTAGAGGTGGATTTGAATCTGTACAGTCTCCATTTGTGAATTCTGTTGATGTGGTGAAAACCATTGGGGATGTAAAATATGCTAATCTAATACAATTATCTGAATCTTCAGAAAAAGAATCTTCAGAATCTACTATGGAATCCGATAAAGAATCTTCAGAATCTACTATGGAATCCGATAAAGAATCTTCAGAATCTACTATGGAATCCGATAAAGAATCTTCAGAATCTACTATGGAATCCGATAAAGAATCTTCAGAATCTACTATGGAATCCGATAAAGAATCTTCAGAATCTACTATGGAATCCGATAAAGAATCTTCAGAATCTACTATGGAATCCGATAAAGAATCTTCAGAATCTACTATGGAATCCGATAAAGAATCTTCAGAATCTACTATGGAATCCGATAGAGAATCCGATAGAGAATCCGATAGAGAATCCGATAGAGAATCCGATAGAGAATCCGATAGAGAATCCGATAGAGAATCCGATAGAGAATCCGATAGAGAATCCGATAGAGAATCCGATAGAGAATCCGATAGAGAATCCGATAGAGAATCCGATAGAGAATCATTAGAAATTTCTGATGATGAAAAAGAGAAAATAGATGAAACTAAAGATGATGAAACCAAAGACAATACTTTCGCGCAACAGAGCAGTAATGATAAAAAGTCTGATAGACTTTTAGATTCCGAAGATAAAAAATCTGATGATTTAGATGATGCTGATTCAATAGAATCTGAAACAAACCCTGCTCCTGTAACACCAACCAAACCAAAAACTATCTATCCAGTTTCAGAAGGAGTATTCTCAACAAATGTGGATATCGTTCACGGTTCTGGAATTACAGGTGAAGATGTAAAAGTTGCAGTACTTGATATTGTATTTGATACTGAAAATCCAAAAATATCTGATAATATTGTAGATTTTAAATCATTTAGAAATTCTTTTGAAAACTCTATGGTTCTCCAATCCATTGAACAAGGAGATAGTCAAAGTCACGGAACAGCAGTTGCTGAAATCATATCTGATGTTGCTCCAAACTCTGGGCTTTATCTATATGAGATGAACACTGATGTTGAATTTGGACGTGCAATTGATGAAGCAATTGCAAATAATGTTGATGTAATTGCAATGGCAGCAGGATGGCCAAACTTACCAACTGATGGTTCCAGTCATATAACTAAAAAAGTTGAAGAAGCAATCAATCATGGAATCTCTGTAATTGTACCATCAGGTAACTTTGCAGAAAAACACTGGGAGGGTTCATTCTCTGATAGTGATCTAAATTCATGGCATGAGTTTGCAGAAAGTGATGAAGGGTTATCTCTATCGGTATCTGAATCTCAAATTAACAATAAAGTCCCAATTATGATTTATCTGAACTGGAATGATGGACTTGGTGATTCATCTGACTTTGATTTGGTACTTGTAGACCCATTAGGACAAATTGTAGATTATTCTGCAAACACTCAGACTTCTGACTCTGAAAAAACTGAAAGTGTATTCTTTATGCCACAAATGGCCGGATTGTATGCTTTGGGAATATCTTATGTGGGTGATCTGAAATCTCCATCAGACGTACCAAAACATTCCTCTATGGAGTTATTTTCAGTTAACAACAGTATAGAATACCCTGTATCCTCAGGTAGTGTTGTAGTTCCAGCTGATGCTAAAGGTGTCATTGTAGTTGGCGCAGTTAACAGCATGGACGGAAAATTAGAATCATTTAGTTCTCATGGACCTACAAATAATGGTAAATCTGTTCCAAGCGTTGTAGGTCCAAATGGTGTCACCACAATTGCATATGGTGGAAACTTGTTTTATGGAACATCGGCTACTACTCCACATGTTGCAGGAATTGTTGCACTTATGATTGACTCAAACCCTGAATTGTCTCCTGAACAATTATTAAATGAAATTGAACAAAATGCAAGACCTAATTCCTCACAAGGTGGTAATCTCAATGAATATGGATATGGTGTTGTTGATGCATCATTCATTGCATCTAAAAACTAATCTTTAAAATTTTCATCAATTATACCTGTTTGCTGCCAAAACACATTCTGAATATTTTGGTTTTAGAATACATTTGAAAAATGTGTGTAATTGGATTACAAACAAGTCTATACTAATACAATAGTATATCATAAAGTAATGAAAACGCTGACGACAACTGAGCATTCTGGAATTAAACTTCTAAGTGTGATGGTAATAGCTGGCGTGGTCTTTTCTGGCATGACTTTTTTTATGCTAGGTGATGGATTCACGTCGTCTTTGCTTTCTGATAAAAACTACGAAATGCTTTGCAACACTGGATTATGTTTTGATCCTTCATCTGCATCATTCCCTACTGGAATATTTATTCAACAAAGCCAAGGTTTTGATTCACAAATGATGGGAACAAACACTGAAAGCTTCTCGGCATTCCGAGCAGTAAAAACTTCTGTATCTGACATTCAATTCACTGAAAATTCAGCCATTCTCTTTTCATCAAAAGACAGCTTTGTTAGAGAAGGACTACAGCAATCAAATGAAGGCGCAAGCGAAGTCTTGCGTGTCATGGGTTCTGGTCCAACAAATAACAGAGTCCTAGTTGGTTTTGATGAAGCACAATTGGGAACTGCCATAGGTGATAAAACACTGGACTCTGCAAAACTGAAAATTTTTGTAGTTGACAATGATGGACGATGGCAAGAAGGACAATCAGTTACTGTTCGCAGTTTAACTGAACCTTGGCAAGAAGGAGTAGGCTCTAATGCACCATTTGCAAATTTTGTTGGAACACAAAAGGGTGTAACATGGGATTGCTCAGATGAGAATGCATGTGAAAATTGGGATGGTGGTAGCTTTATGGCAACTGTTACTGATACGGTAGTGATATCAAATGACATATCTGGAAAATGGATAGAGTTTGATGTTACCAAAGACATCATGGCTTATCTTGATGGTACTCCAAACTACGGTTGGGTAATCATGAAAAGTGATGAGGACTCTTCAGGTAGAATCAATATTGCAGCACGAGAAACTCAGGCAAACATTCCGCAATTGGAACTAACGTTCACATAAAACAAACCTCTTTTTTCTTATTTTTCTTTATTTCAAATATGCTCCTGTATGGATTTTTAGTTTGGGAATAATTTTTACCCTGAAAACCTCATATCTGTGAAGCTTAAATTGGGCGACTTTGGAAATTCGCTGGGATCGTGGTCTAGCTTGGTATGATTCTGCGTTTGGGACGCAGAGGTCGCGAATTCAAATTTCGCCGATCCCACCATCAATCATTATGTTATTATCAAATTATTGCCTATACTATTTGCCGAGCAATGAAGAAGAGTTAGAGAATTGACTTTGATATGAAGTAAACTAATTGGCTCTGAGCTCCGGCATGTTTTTATGAATTCTTTGAGTGTTTTTTTTATTGAAATTTGAGCGGCGTGATATCCTACTGATTGTAGGTCTTTTGCTATTCATGATAGGACTTATCCCATTTATGGCTCCAGTGTATGCTGCAATTATTGTAATTCTCATGTATTTTGGAATCAAAGTGTATGTGGGAAAAAGAAAACAATCTATCGAAAAAGATGTGGGTGAGGGAATATGCATGGAATGCGGCTCTCAAGTTTTTAATAAAAAATGCCCAAATTGTGACTATTCTAAAGAATAATTCCTACGTGTGCCTTAATAGAGATAAATCCCAAAAATATTCATGTTTTTAAGATATATGACTTTAACAACGAAGTCGGACTGAAATGTTGGACTTTACTTCCTTAATTTCTGATAATCCATTCTACTCTTATGAGTTCATTCCTCATCAAAAAATCCAAAGAAAAGACATTTGAAGAAAAGATATCTAATCGTTCAAAAAGAACTCAGGAAATATTCCAAACCGTTCAAAAATCCTTTGATCAATTCTGTCACGAATATTATGCTGGACGAACCAGTAATGAAATATTTGATGAGTTAAATTCTATCTCTGAAAAAGAAAAAACTGATGCCATAATTGATATTTTACAAAGCTGGATTGATTGGAATTATCAAAAAAATATTCTTACATCTACATTAAAGGTATATTTCTCAAAACTCAAAGTATTGTTTCATTATCGTGGATTCAAAATTCACCCTCAGGATATCAAAGATAACCTTGTGTGGAAAAAGAAAATTCGTGAAGAATTACATGCATTACAAATGGAAGAAATACAAAAGATACTTGCTGTAGCAAAACCTCAGAAAAAGGCATTTTATTTGGCTCTAATTTCAACTGGAGCAAGACCTAGTGAGTTGCTACAAGCAAGAAAAAAGGATTTTGACTTAACTAATTCTAGAATAAAAATAACTATCCATCCTGAGGGTGTAAAGACTCGTTCTGGACGTTCTGTTTATCTTACAAAAGAAGCATATGGACACATTTTACCAATTTTGGAAAAATTACAGGATGATGATCTGGTGTTTGCAAAGCATAAAGATCCCCTGATTGCAGAAAAAAATGAAAGTAAAACATTTTCACGATATTGTGATTCGGTTGGATTCACAGATAGATATCATTCAAACAATTATCGAAAAATTACATTGTATTCGTTCAGATCATTTTTCTTTGGAAAATGTGCTGATGTTAATAGAGAAGGATATGCACATAGGATGATTGGTCATGGTGGGTATCTCCCTCAATATGATAGGATGAGTGAAGAGAAGAAAATTGAATGGTTTGCTAAGGTTGAACCTGAATTAACAGTTGACCAAAGTGAACGATATAGAAGAGATCTTGAACTAAATGATAAGGAAACGTCCTCCAATAAACAAGAAATTGCCAAATTGACAAAAATGGTAGAAAGACTTCAAAACACTCTTCCTATCTTGACACCAAATCCTGAAAATTTGGTTTATTAACTATAAAATTCAATTATTATTGGGTTTCATAATGGATGAAATATGCCATATTAGGCTCATTTTTTACAATTTATCATAGTTATTTTGAATTCCGTTACGGAATATGAGATTAATCATCAAAATTACTTCTCAAAGCCTGATTGTTTCTATCATTCTTATGGAAAAATCTAAAACAACTTCGATTCCTCTGAAAAAAACAACGAGGAATCGATTACAAAATTTAGGCAGAAAAGGTCAGACTTTTGATGACTTGATTTGCAATCTTCTTGAAAAAGGAGGTATCGCATAATGGAGAGAGAATGCATGTGTATTGCTCCAAAGAAACATCGATTAATTTTTGATGGTGGGGAACAAGGCCAATACTCTATTTCTTTATGTGAAAAATGTAATTCTGAAGAAGATAGACAATTCTTGATTTACGAAGAGGCAATGCTACAATGAATTGGGGTGAGAAAATCGAACTAAAGTTTGATATTATAACATATGAAATGCTGAAAAAATCAGCTGACAATCTAACTTTGTCTGTTGAAGATCTAATCAAAATAGTAATTTCTGAAAATGTGTTTGGTATTGATCTGTTATCTGGAAAAGATTTTGAGGAATACGAAGAATTGCCTTGGATTTGGCAAGAACCTCAAAAGAGGAAATGTAATCATGACTAAATGTAATCATTGTTACAAAATTATCTATTTTGACACAAGAAATGGAATTACTATGCCATTTGATGATATGTGTTGTTGGTATAGACATGAGTGTAAAAAAGAGAGAGAGTGATGATGAGTTCGAAGATTAATTTTACTTCTAAATGGAATTATCTTGTAAAGATAATTTTTGAAAATCATAATGTGCCTGATGTTTTATTGATGGAGGAATTAAGGTTCACTCCTCACACATGGAAGGTATGGAAATCCAAATTCATTGAGCGCTCTCGCTATAGCATATGTAAAAGAAAAAACTATGAAACCAAAAAAGAGATTAGTTTTCAAGTTGTATATGATAAAAAACAAAAGATGTGGAAATTTGAAGAAACTTCCATCATTGAATAATGTCTCACTCTCTCTCTTTTTCTATTCAAACAATTTTTGAATTTATCCTTCTATCCATTCTCTAGGAATAAGTGCCATGCCATCTCGCCATCTTTCATTAATTACTGATTGGAATTTTTTATCATTTATGTCTGCATGATCAGTGATAATTACTTGGAATTCAGGGATTTCTTTTGTTCGTTTAAAAATGAATTTGTATATTTTCAAAACATTTTCTCTATCTTCGTCTAGAACTTCCTTCATATCATCGAATTCCGTATCTTTTGGAAAATAGACCTGTGATGGTTGATCTAAAAATAAAAATCCGGGTACAGGTCTTTTATGATTTCTTAGATATTCATGTAGTGCAAAAAATGTTACTAGGTGATATCCAAGCAAATTTTCACTACTTCCTATTTCATCTAGTGCTATAGATCCTTCTTCAGAGTCTATGATAATGTTGGCTGTAGACATGTTTATACGAACAGGGAATTCAGAATGTTCTAACTTCAACTCTCTTGCCCATCTTGTCATTTTTTCACCGATTCTATTTAAAATCGAGTTCAGACGTTGTTGCTTTTTCTCTTCATCTAATTCTCTCCTTAATTCTTGAACTTTTTCAGATCTTTTTTTGACATCTATTTTTAATTGTGATGTCTCATCCGTTAATCTGACATTATCTAACCAAAATTTTGCTCTAGCTGATACTTGTGCTTGTCTAAATCTCAAATCTCTTTCTTCAAGTAACCCCTGTCTACTTTGAATAACTCCCTCTATGTCTTTCAATTTTTGTTGTATTTCTGAATGTATGGTTTCTCTTTCTCTTTTTAAATTGGAGATTTTTTTCCTTAATTGTGGGCGCTCTTTAATCGTATATTCTAAATCTTCATCAAGATCTTTTAATGTGTTTTTTATCGATTCGATTTCTGGAATTTTATGTTCTAATTCTCCTTTGCAAAAAGGACACTCTTTATTTTTTTGACTTAGGTGTTCAAATATTCCAATTGAATCTAATCTATTTTTTTGATGAAGCATTTCACTTGAAAATCCAGTTAATTCATTTGCAAAACTTTCTGCTGCTCTTATTTTTCTATCTTGTAATGATAATTTTTTAGTTAATTCATTCGCCTCATCTTGTAGAATTTCTAAATTATCATTAAATTGCGTTGGTTTACCTGGTCTCCATATTGAAACTTTTTCTAAAATTTTTGTTCTGTCCGTTTGACTTTCATTTTTTATTTCAGATTTGATAATTCCACAATCAATTGCTTCTTCAACTAAACTGATAGATTGACTGATTTCATCCCCCTTTAGCATCTCTGCCTCTTTTAATGTAATTTCAGCTATTCGGAGAAGTCTTTCTTCTTTTTCTAATTCATGTTTTAGTGCTAATTCATCCTCACGTATCGCACCTAGAAAATATGGTAATGTATCTTTGATATCTTGAATTCTACCTTGTTCAGCTTGTCTGTGAAACATTACTTGACTAGAATCAATTTCCTCTTTTTTCTGAAAGCATAGGAAGGATGAGTGTTTGATATTTGCAGATAATGGGTTCCTAGTATGCCCCATTTTTGGGAAATTTTTGTTAGGCGATATTCCTAAAATTTCACTTAATGTTACTGCTATTTCATCATTAGTTGAATTTGTTTGAGGTATATTCTCAGGCGATTCTACATTTTTGCCTCGTTCAATATATGCAAATTGTGTGGATTTTTGTATCCCTGGTGGGTTTTCTCTTGCAACGAAAATGTTTTCTTCTCTATGTGTTAATAGAACTCCGTACCAACTAGCATGATTTCTGATGACTCCTTTTGGAATTTTACAGGAACTTCTTCCCAAACAATATTCTACAATATCTATCAATGATGATTTTCCAGTTCCAGATTTACCTGTGATTATATTCACTTCGTCTTCTTTGATTTTTAAAATTCTTTTTTGTCCTTTTTTGTTATAAATGACAATCTCTTTAATCTGCATTAGGGTCTTACTCCAAACATTGCATAGATTGTTGAGGGTTTTCCCCCTTTAGAAAATAATCTTCCAAGCTGATGAGATTTATTTAGACAATCTTGAATTTCTGAATCTCTTGATTCTGGAATTTTACTAAGTTTTACTTTTTTGTTTATTGTTATTTTTCCATATGAGTCAACTTTCAAAACTTCTGTTTGAAGTAAAAAGAATAATGTTTCAATAGTAATTGAAATCATATGGTTTGCTCTTTGTGAAAATCCTATTAGGACTTCCTTATTTTGATTTAGAGCACTATGAAGATATTTTGATGAAAAAGGTAGAATCTCTCTAGTAGGTTGATGTAGAACTAAAGGGAAAATTAAAAATGCTAAAGTGATTGGGAAAGATCCGCTTTTTACATTATATGTTTTAATACATTCTAACATTATTTCGCCACAAAATGCAGGATTTAAGAGTGATTGTACTTCAATTGGTCTCTCTTCCCATTCTATCATGCTGGAGTCTCCGTGGCATGTCTTATGATGCTCTTCAATTTCTTTTCAAAATCTACATGCCATCCAATTTTTTTCCTATTGGCTAGCATATGATAACTACCTTGGGTTACATATGGTTCAGTACATCTGTCCCTTATGCAAAGGGATGTAGTGCTATTGACCCAATTTAGAATTTCTCTTCCTTTTTCAATCTTTTTTGAGTTTTCTTTAGAAGTTCCCAATTCCCATTTTTTCATCTCAAATTGTTTTTTCCATGCATCTACTAACCTTTTTTCATACTGAATCAATTCTTTATCAAATAACAATTCATCTTTAATCCATTTGGAACGTTGTTGATATGCCTTCCAATAATCCACTATTGCTAATTCGATAATTGGTTCTGTTGCCATAATCCAATTCAATTGCTGAACAAATATTTTATCCATGTATGTTTTTATTTGTTTTTGTGTTGGATCTTTGTAAATAAAATCTATTGGTAATGATTCTCTATTGAACTCATCTCTGATATCTTGAATGTGTGAGTGAAATTCATCATAGCTAATTGTAGATTTAGATTTTGTAGCTAGAATGTCTGTTACCATATTTATCCAAAGTCCCCATACTCTTTCAAAAAACTGTTTTTCAAATTCTTTTCTACCTCTCTTCGCAATCTCATTCATTATCTTGTTTCTCGCATCTTGAATTTTTAATGAACCATCAAAAACATAAATTGATTCAAACAACTCCTTTTTTAATTCTGGATTAAATCTTAGGAATTTTTTATATATTTTTTTATTTTTTAGAGCGTCTGATGTTTTTGCAATATTTTCTAATATGTCCATTGCTTTTTTTGGGTTTCTTACCTGTTCATCTTGTTGTAAAAAATATGCGGCTTGCGTAGTCTTTGATTCATCCGTTGTTAACAAAATCCTTTTTACAAATGGATTGTTCTTTTTTATTTCATTAAACCCATCTAACCATATGTTTAATGTTTTCCAAATATCTTGGCTAGTGTTATGTAACGACCCCTTTTCTGATACGTGATGTTTGGATTGAATTATTTCTAATATTTTGTCATTTTTTTCAACAACCACATCATCAATTGTTTCAATGGAAATTTCATTTCCTGGATTCTTAAGCAATGTGAGAAATGCTACTTCGAATTGATAAAGAAACCCCAACCCTGACTCTGTTGCTGAATATTGCGATAATTGATTTTTAACCAATTATATGAAAATCATACTTTGAATAATTAAACTTTAAAAAACTAATCTTTCCCTAGATTTTACTTTGATTGAAAGAGAGTGCTTTTTTAAAATGAGGAATTTTTCTGAATATCTTGTTTAGGATAATTCCTACGTTCTACCTAATACCGAAATAATGTAAAATATGCATGAAAAAGTCACAAAAAGTCGGATATTTGAGGTTAAATTTAACAATTTACCATCAAAAATGCTGTATTATTGTTCTAAACATTAACCTGATTTGATCTGTGAATAATTTTTGGAGCTTATTTGAGAAAAATCATATATTTTCTAATTTTTTATGAATATATGAAATGAGAAGTATCATAATTCTAGTGTTATTGTCTACTTTACTAATTCCTACAACAGCTTTTGCTGCAAATGGATATTACGTAGAAACTTTTGGGAAACAAATTTCCCATAGTCCAACTGTTTGTGTTTTTCAACCCTCTGATTCTAGAGTTGATAAACAAACATGGGAAAGATGGTATTCAGATGCAAAAAATGGAATAATTAGTTGGAGAGGAGAATTACAAGGAGGAGGAAATGGAAATTGGGATATTACTGTAGTTGAAGTACCCTTAGAAAAATTAGATTTGCTAAAACCAAATGTTTGTGATATTTCTATAAAATATGTTGAAAAAATTGTTGTTGATGATGGACGATATGTTTTTGGGATTGCTTATGTGGGAAATGGATATATCGAAATAGCTTATTCGTCTTTTTATGCTTGTGATGAAGTGTATGATTCTGAACTAGAAATTTTTGTAAATTCATATTGCTTAACAAATAATTTCTTTCGTTCTAAACAAATGGCCAACACTGTAAAACATGAGTTTGGGCATATTATTGGATTAGGTCATTATAGAGGATATGACAATAGTGTAACTCAAAGTTGGTATGATACAGGTATTGGAGCTCCATCAATTATGGCATGGATTGAACCAAATGAGGAATGGAGAGATATTTCAAAAATAGATGTTGAAAAAATTCAAGAAATTTATGGAGTGAAGGGGTTTGGAGAAAAACAAAATCCCAGAACCATATTTAATGAAAGAATAATCCCTGAACCAATCATCCAAACTTCCGACAGATCCTCCTTTTATCTGAACAAAAACTCCGTAGCGACATACATGATTTCAGGTGATGTTCCAGACAAGTTGTACAAAAGAGGCATGTATCTGGATGTTGTAGTCTACAAACCAAATGGTGTGACTGAACATAATGCTGTTCAAGTATCAAAGACTCTGAAGACTTTCAAATATCCGTTAACTCTGGATTATTCTTATCCTGCTGGAAAATATAAAATCTCATTAGTATTTGATGGCAAAGAGTTTGATAAAAAAGAAATTTACATTACTAAAGAGTCATCAAAATCTCAAAATCATAAGTTCTCACCAGATTTAGATGGAGATGGCGTTCCTGATTCAGAGGACAAATGTCCTAAAATTTTTGGAACAAAAGACAGGATGGGTTGTAGAGCATATGTTCCACCATCTAAAAACACAATGACTGCAGATTCTGATGGGGATGGAATGGTTGACAAATATGATCAATGTAAATACCAAAAGGAGACTAGAAATGGCTACAAAGATTCAGATGGCTGCCCTGACACTAAACCAAATTCCAAGTCACATATGCCAATATTTTCAGAAAAACAAAAACAAACACTGACACAGAAAATTGATACTGCCTCAGTATCTATTCTCAAACTTGAAGAAGGAATGGATACTACATGGAAGTATCTAAAAGAAGCAGATGCAAAATATTCTGAATCTCAATCAAAACACCATGTACAAAAAGCATGGGATCTATACAACAAACTATATGATCAAAGAGTAAAATTACAGAAAATTCTTGAGGATAACGTATCCATCTATTTGTTACTAGAAAGTAAAACCAAGACTTCTTCATATGATCATTTTAAAGAGTTTTCAAGTAAATTCTCAAAAGTTAGCTCGGAGATTTCTCAGATTGGTTCTGATATGAAGTACATCTCTCAGGAACTAGAATATGCTGAAAAAGTATCTAAAAATCAATGTACTTGGTTGTGGTGTTGATAGAAAATGAGCTCTGATAAAATATGTAATTATTTAGGATGTAATACTGAGGTAGATTTTTTCAATAGTAAAAAATGTAAATTTTGTCATAATATGTATTGCTTTGATCACATACAACTTGAAAATCATGAATGTGGAAAGACTATTCATGTAAAATATTTGAGAAAAAATTGGCTTCGAAAATACGAACTAAACATTAGTAGTGGACAATACAAAGTGGTCTGTGATCAATGTGGATATCAATCAGGTTTTTCATTAATTGATTTTGCAGGTAAAGAAAGAGAAACGCACATTCAGACACACAGTTGTGATGGCTCAAAAGTATTCTTAGAGGGTGTAGAATGAAAAAACGTTGTATTGAATGCAAAAAAAGATTTAATCGAATCGATGTTTTTGCCGTAGAGAAATCTTGGTTAAAAAAACGTCATGTATGCAGAACATGTCTTCAGGAATTTCTTAGAAAAACAAATCCTTCTTCAGATGGTGGAGATTTATGGATTTGTGCACACTGCAGACCCCTACAGAAATTTTTAGATAAAGACGCTTACATAACACATCATTATTTTTCACATCATTAGATATGGGCTGCAGTCATAACTATGTTTTCACTCAAGGATATTTTGTTTGCACAAAATGCGGTAAACGTTCCTATGGTCGTGCATACAAGAAAAAACAACGAAGTAAACTTGTAGGAGGGATTTTAGTAGGATTAGTTTTAGTCATAGCAGTTTATGCGTATTCTAATGGAATTTTTCAAATAAATCAAGATGAACTAAAACAATCCTTACAAAAAATTCCGGATTCACTTCCTGAGAATTTTGTAGGAGACGCTAGGGATACTATTTCAGAAATAAAAATACCTAAAGTCGATATTAATGAAATTGAAATAACTTCTCCTCTTAGAGTTGAATCAGGGTTTGATAGTACTTTAATTGAACAATATATCTATGAGTTTACAAACAATGAAAGACAAAAACAAGGATTGTCAAAACTTAATAGAATTTCATTAATTGATTCTATTGCAAGAAATCATAGTGAAGATATGTCAAATCGTAATTTCTTTTCCCATGATACTCCTGAAGGACTAGATCCAACAGATAGGGGTAATAGTGCAGGTTATAACTGCCAGAAAAATTATGGTTCATACTATACATATGGATTAGCTGAAAATATTTTCCAGAGTTATACTTATTCATCTTACATGACTCAAGGGATCAAATCATCATATACATGGATGGCAGATGAAGAAGCAATTGCAAAAGAAATTATCGATGGTTGGATGGACAGTCCAGGACATAGAGCAAACATACTGGAAAAGAAATATGATAGAATCGGAGTGGGGGTCTCGATAAATTCTGATGAAGTAGTATACTCTACACAAAACTTTTGTTGATAAATTATGATCAAACCATATTTAATCGAAATTCGAATGATGGGAGAACCAAAACATACAGCACGCCAGTTAATCTATGACATACATAAAAAATTTAGAGTTCACGGAGCAGTAAAACATAGACCAGTTCCACACATGTCATTATTTGGTCCATTTAGGTGTCATTCTCTCAGAGAAGTCATTCACACTATAGGTGAAGTAGGTTCAGAGTTCTCAGAATTAGAATATGATATTGATGGTTTCGATTATTTTGAATTAAAGAAAAAATTTCTCTTCATTACCACATCGTCTAGAAAAAATGTAATCTATTTGAAAATCAAACCAAGTAAGGAACTCAAAGAATTTAGGCATACATTAGCAAAAAAACTTCTCAAAATTACAGATTCAGTAAATTTTGATCAAGATTCCAAAGATAAATTCAAATTTCATGCAACTATTGCAATGAAAGACATTCATCACAAATTTGATGAGATTTGGGATTATCTGCAAAACTATGATATCAAAACAAATGGGATGTGCTATCGAATCACCTTACTTAATCAAGGAAAAATAATGTATGAGTACGAATTGCCTACAAAAAGACTTCTTAATCGACAACAATCACTAAGACGAAGACCAAGACGAAGAATAACTCGAAAATAAGATCAAATGTCAATTTCCAATATGCTTAAGTTCAAACTTAAACTTTACCAAAAGAAATGAGTTTGTGCAATGATCCCAAATGTCCCCTGAACAGACAGGGCGTTTCACATGAAATACATGAATCCATTGAATCAAAACCCGTAGAGAATCCGTGTAATGATCCACGATGTGCAATGAATAGAATGGGATTAGCACATGAAATTCATGATTCAGAACAAAAAGATGCAACGTATGAAAAGAAAAAATCTGAAAAAAAATTGAAAAAGAAAAAAAGTAAACTACATGATGGTGAAAATTTGTGTTTGGATTGTGAGGGAACATTTAACCGAATTGATTTGTGGCCTCATCCAGAAAATTCTGAGGAGTTTGTCTGTAGGAATTGCCAGAAAAATCGTAGATTAAAAAAACAAAAATCTTTTGAAAGTAATTTCAGGCGATTCAGAGAAAGACAAGACTATGTTCCAGAAGAAGCAACTTTTCAAACAAGTAAGAATAGAATTTCCGATGATGAGTTTGATCAAATAATTCAAGAGTTTGAGCAAGCACATTGGACAGACATATCCACTGAAGAATCACAGACACACCAAAGATACATTGAATCTCTATTCAAAAGAGAGTTTTGGCAAAGAAATCAGAACAAGCACAAAAAGAGTTATCAACAAACAGAGCAAATATTTGAAGCGCCAGATCTTGCAATACACTATAGTCTACTAGGAGTATCAGAAAATGCTACTGTCGAACAAATCAAAAAAGCTTACAAAAGTTTAGTTCTAAAATGGCATCCAGACAAAAATCCTAATGAACCAAAATATGCAGAAAAAATGCTTATCTCAATTAAAATTGCATATGAGGCAATTATGAAGAATAGAAAATAATTCAAGATTTTATTGCAATACCTTAAGATCCATCTGATGATCGTTTATGGGATAATTGTTAAATAATGAATTTTTTGGCATTTTTTCTATGAAGTGGTATGATGGGTTTTCATTTCTTGAATCAAACATGGAGGAAGATTCAGATGAAAAATAAAGAAGTGATGGTCAAAGAGTTGGAGAAATTTGGTACGAGCATTCCAATAGATGATGAACTTCTCAATCAGATGTATGATGCAATTTTGGAGTATCAGAAAAATAAGGAATCCGTAGATACCTATGATAGCTGCTGGTGATTTTCACAATAACCTGCCCTTTTAGGCTCAATTTTTCATAGATTCTCTCATGATTTGTAATATGCTAGGATGTGATAGTGAGGCATTTACTCAGGTAATGCACTATTATTTTGAAGAAGGTATAAGAAGACCGTTTGCAAAATGTATCATGAGATTTTGTACATTACATGCAAAACTGCTTACACAAGATGATGTTACAACTAGGATTCAGGTATTGAATTGAGAAAATTTAATAATTTAACGACAATGCCTTACCTGAAAGCTCGCGAACCTCTCCCAGGGTTTGCAAAGTCACGGTAGCTTGAATAATGTTGTAATTTATTGATTGTGAATTATTTTTAGTCTTAATTTTGAATGATACAAATACCATTTAATGAATCTACAAAAATGAAAGAATTATTAACAATTTTGTGATTAGATAAAAAATGTATAGTGATTACAAAACGATGGCAACTGATCTTCTTAATTCTGGAATGGGGGATGAGGGCAGATTAAAATTCATTTTAGAATGTATGGAAAAGAACAAGCCTCTTTACAACACTGATAAAATGTATTTAGAATCAAAAACAAAGCAGCTTGATGATAAAATACAGATGCTACAGAAAAGTACGTTTAAGACAGAAAAGCCTAAAGTTAGCCACCCAAAAACTTTGATTTCAGATGAACATCTTGATGCAATAATAGATAGGCAGTTTACAAAGAGTTCGAAGATATCTTCATCTCCAAGAAAAAAGAAAACATTCCTAGCGAGAATCTTTTCTAGATAGAAAAACCCATCAGGATTTTTTGCTTTTTATCTAAAATTGCATATGCTGTAGAAAGTATCTTTATGGATAACAGAAATATACTTAAGTTCAAAAATTAGTGTTCATTTATTGGTAAAAGTAGGTAAATGGTCTGCACAGAGAACTTTTAGAACCAAAATTTATCACGGTAAAACAAATAAGCTATATCGACTTTATGGACCAACTCTTGATTCCAGTCTGTTAGTTTATGTGGATAATGTGAAAATTGGACCTTTGTATGGGAGACAAACACTTGATGTTGAAGGAAATTTGATTGAAATAAAAGCAGTAAGTGCTAATTTTCTGAAAGGCGAGTATGAGTTATTGAGCTAAGGTTCAATATCCAGTTTAAGTTTGGAATAAAACTGATCAAATCATTACTCCTGCTATTTTCACTGGAATGATTTCTACGTACACCCTAAATACCAAAAATCTGTAAAATATGCATGAAAAAGCCACAAAAAGTCGGATATTTGAGGTCAACTTTAACAACAAGCTCAACTTTTCCTCAATTTCATTCTAAAAAGAGTCCTATATTCAATCAAAATAGGAAACAAAAATGATTCGTAATCTATCTCTAGTTTTATCTTTGGTATTACTTGTAGGAATAATTGTTCCCGCATATGCTCAAACAAATACTGATCATGTTGTAATTAATGAAGTGGATATCAATCCTCCTGGAAATGATGCAACATCAATCTCAGAGTGGGTTGAGCTTTACAATCCCACAAACTCTGATGTTGATTTAGGTGGTTGGAAAATTGCATCCACTACCGTTCTGAAAAAAACAATGACAATACCTGATGGAACCATCATAAAGCCTGGACAATTTTTGACATATTCTTATCAAAGTGTTTGGTTTACTGATTCAAATGAAATGGTCGAACTAAGAGACAAGAATGGAGTTGTAGTTGATAAGACTCCTCTTATTGCAGATATTCAAAATGACTTTAAATCATGGCAGCGAATTTTTGATGGATATGATTTTGATAGTTCAGATGATTGGAAGTTTGCAACATCCACTGCTGGCTCATCAAATGGAAAAATTTTAGAAACTAAAGCATCTGATGAAATAACTGTAACTGTATCTACTGACAAATCATCTTATTTGTTTGGACAAACTGCAAAAATATCTGGAAGTGTATCCAAAGAAGTTTTTATTGTAAAGCCATTTTTCCAATCTGAACCAATCAACGTGGAGATTTCTGGCCCCAACTATTTCCAATCTCTAAAATTATACCCTGATCTGAAACTAAATTACAAAACGACTCTGAATTTACATCAAGTTCTGGGAATCAAAGAGGGTGAATATACCGTATCTGTTTCATATGCTGGCGCAAGTACCAAAACAAATTTTTCTGTAGGCTATGAAATATTAGAGCAAAAAACTAAAGATGATTCTTCTCTAAGTATTATTACAGATAAATCACAATACATTCCAGGGCAACTAGTTTCAATAACTGGTGTTACTTCTGAAACAATTCCATTTGAAGGAATGAAATTAACTGTAAAAGATCCTCAGGGTAAAGTTGTCTCTAGTGGCAATCTGTATCCTACAAAAGATAAATTCTCAACTAGCTTATTTTTGACTACAGTAAATCCTGTCTACGGTACATATGAGGTGTACGCTGAATATTTTGACAAATCTGCACTGATTTATTTTGATGTAAACACGGATGTCAAAGAAAATGTGCCTATTTCACTTTGGACTGATAAGGAAGTTTATGGACTTGGTGAAACTGTAAACATTACTGGTCGTTTAAATGACAAATGGGTAGATTCCTTTAATTTAGAAATTATTCAGACCAAGAATCTTTCTTTGGGTGGAAGTACTGGTGGTGGCTCCACACTGAAAATCCTCGACGTTGTGAGATTGGATGGAGATAGCAAATTCAAATATTCTTTTAAAATCCCACAAAGTGACACTCGATTAGGGGGTTATTCTATAAAGGTCAGTAAAGATATTGGCTCTGCAACTAAATTTATTCAAGTGGTAAAAGATCCATCCACATATGTGAAATCAACCACTCCTCTTACTGTATTCACTGATAAATCCATCTATGAATTTGGTTTGGATAAAAAAATCATTATCACAGGACAAATAGCAAATACTGTATCTCGAGCCAGTTTTGAAACAGAACCTGTTAAAGTAAAAATCTTGACTGAAGATGGCAAACCCTTACAAATTATAGGATCAGCTGATGCAGGAAAACTATCTACCAGTGGTGTTTCAATAGGGTATGATTTTACTGCAATTCCTGAATCCTCTGGAATATTTTCTGTGACAACTGAGTTGAGCAAACTTATTTTCTCTGAAGGAAAATACCTTGTGCAAGCAAAGTATGAAGGACTATCAGCTTCTACTAGTTTTGAAACTGCAAATTCTCTTGATTTGAAAGACGGGGCAATTATCTCTACTGATAAAGAAGTCTATGGTCTAGGCGAAACAGTTCGTCTTACTGGAATATTGCCTCCTACTAGTGATAATTCTGTAGTCATTACAATTACAAGACCTGATGGAACAAGAACTGATCAAGGGGCAATTGTAAATGAACAACGATTTTCATTTGATTGGAGAACTCCAATTTCTGAAAAAACTCAAAGTTCAAAGATTGATGACAAGGAAAGAGATGTTAAAAAATCTAATTTTGGAATCTATAAAATCAAAGTATCAACAGCTTCTCAAAACAATGTTCTTTTCTTCAAAGTATCCCCTGATCCTGAAAACGACACATTGTCAAAAACCCCTATCTTTGTAACAACTGAAAAATCATTATACAAGGCTGGTGAAAAACTAAAGGTAGTAGGAAATATTATCAAACGTGTTCAAGGTGATCAAGGTCTTGTTGTTCCTGAGAGAGTATCAATTAAAGTTGTTGATGGAAAATTCCCATACAAACAGATTCATGAATCCTCTGTTTATCCAACACAAGGTGGTGATTTTACAAGCCTCTTTGAACTTCCTGCAACAATATTTGCTGAAGGAAGTTATACTGTAAAAGCATCGTATGGAAATACTAGAACCGAAACAACGTTTTCAGTTGTAAATGATTTCACTTTTGGTCTTGATGCACCACTGTCTCTCTTACTATTCACTGATAAATCTGAATACTATCCAGGGGATGTAGTGGTAATTACTGGAAAACCTAACAAACTAATCTATCTTGAAAAATTTGAAGTAAGCGTTGCTAAAAAAACAGGTAGCGAAATATCTTGTGGCTCTTTTATTTGTGGTAAAAGTCATGGCCCTGTAACTACAATACGCCCTAGTTCCTCTGGTACCTTTACATACCAATTCACCATTCCTTCATCCCCCTCAGCAATTGGCTCATACGAAGCATTAGTTGATGCTGATTTTGAAGCAAAATCAATTAAATTCAATGTAGTTGAAAAACCAAAAACTCCGAAATTAGATACGCTAATTGAGAAAGAAAATAGACTTTCTGAAGATGCAATTTCTATTTTTACTGCTGAAAAAACTGTAAATGACCAAACAGTTGCACCACGTGTAATTTCAGGCTCTTTGATTACTCCTACCAGAGGAGATGAATCAAATGTCAATCTCCGAATTTCAAGTGAAACTGGAATTTGTATTATTGGACCTGATGCTGACTGTTTTGTGAGTGAATCTACACGCAAACCTGGACAAATCTATGATGTTGTTGAAGTTGATGGAGTTTCTTTGAATGTAAGGTATAGTGGCCCTGATGTTCGATTGGAGAAATTCAGTATTTTGCCTGTATCATCTGATGCATTTTTGTCTGACACAAATTGGAATGTTGAGATTATCAAAGATGATCAGGCATCTCGTTTCTATTACAAAATCACATACAAAACTCTAGAGTAAATCCAAAATACTCTGTATTGTATTGTTGATTAAAATGAAATTACAAGTTTTAATGTTTTATCAGGATGATCCAAAAAAGTGCACGGCTGCTAAAATGGTCAAATTTGGTCTTGCTAAAAACATAAAAAAAATTGGAACTAAAGGATTGGTCTTAGATCCGTTCTCAGAAAAGACACTTCTCCCCAAAGATAAATTCTTGATTAATTCTATAATTGGGATTGATTGTTCGTGGAATCTTGCAGACCAGGCTTTTTCAAAAAAATTTAATGGGATTAAAAGAAAACTTCCTCCTTTACTTGCAGGTAATCCTGTAAATTATTCAAAACTCAACAAGCTGACTACTGCTGAAGCACTATCTGCATCATTAATAATTCTCGGTGATAAAGAGCAAGGTTTAGAATTACTTGACAAATTCAAATGGGGCCATACCTTTTACGAATTAAATCAAAATCTCTTTGAAGAATACTCTAAACTTGAAAATGAGTCGCAAATAGACTTTATACTAAAGGATTATGGTTTGGCTTGAAGTCTCTTCTTTAAGAAAATTATGCTTAGAAAAATCACTACTATTGGGATTATCAAAAACCACATGTTTGATTCATTTTCTACAAAAACTTTGTTGCTAGGAATGTTTGTGGGTAATTTTTCTTCCTTTTCTGTTACAATAAAACTTGATTCATAAAAATCCGGTTTTAGCACAGAATTTGAAATTGCAAATATTTTGATGTTGCTTGCCCCCACTCCTAAATCTTTTGTAGTTTCAGATGGTATGCTAATTGTAATGTCTCCGCCATCTATCTCAATCTTCTTTGATGAAATCATATTCCCATCACTATTTGTTAAAAAGTAAAGAACACTGTCTGAATTTTCTGCATTTACAATCATGTTAAGTTCTGCTCCTTTTTGTAATGTGTTTTTCATATCTATTTTTTTGATTTCTGGAAACTTTGCCTTTTCAAATTGCTCCCACTTTCCAATTTTAAATGGATATGATTCATCAGTGAATTCTTTAACTGTTATTGTTCTTGATTCTGGTGAGTATGATTCAAGATAAAAAGGACCATTGCTAATTACTGCATGATTATTGGCCTCAACCCATTTAATTGATGAATCATATCTGTTTTGAAAATACTCTGAATCTCTAGAGTCTTTGAGCGCATTTGGAATGTAGTGTGTATTTTTGAATTCTTGCAAATAACCTTTGATGGTATTTGAATCCTTTGGAATGATTAATGATAGCCAGCTTACATTTTTACTTGTAGCGCCTGATCTTGAAAATGAGGCTTTTCCGTCAATTACTGCTTTTTCCATTGCATCAATTATTTCCCATGGCATTGAACTCCACAATAATGCCCATTCTGCAATCTCTCCTTTATCAAAATGCCAATAGTCTACGTAAACCTCAATGGTATCCTCATCAATCACATTCACTCCTTTGATTGTCTGAATACTCTGAGCAGCTCTTGGAGTGAATTCTGTATCAAATGTTCTATCATTTTCATCCGTCTGTGTGCCCCATTCTATTGTAAAATATAATGAATGAAGAATATCATTCATGTCCATTTCTTCTCCATTGTGCCAATTACTAAATTTAAAATCAAATGTTATTTTGCTTATTGCCTCTGAATCTTCTTTTACATTAGACCATTCCTGCAATATTGGATTCCATATTTTTGATTCGATTGGAATGCCAAGTTTGTCATTAGGCCCTGCCGTTTCTACTTTCCAATTTGCTCTAACAGGAATTGTCTCACCGGTGAACGGATGCTTGAATGTTCCAGGATCTGATATGATTCCCCAAATGTGTCTACTATAACTATCTGTTAATCCCATAACTGGATTCCAAGCTCCTTGATAGATTTGTTTGACTCCAATTACAAATTCGTCACTGTTACTTTTAGCATTAATTGGTGTGAATCTACTTGGAACTCCTGCACCAAAGTCATTTACAATTCCTGAAACTTTCTCATTTGCTACATATTGATCAACTTTACTTGCTAAAAAAACCCTGACTGACTCATTAATCCCTTCAACAACTGCTTCTTGAATTAATTCGGATCTTTTTTCTGATGATTCAAAATCACCTGTGTAAATTTTTTGAGTCAATGAATCTAATTTGTCATTTTTGTAATTCCAATATGACATATCGTTAAATCCTGGCATGTTTGAAAACCAAGGAGAGTACATCTGCCCCAGTCCCACTGAATCATATCTTACAAATGCAGAGCGAGCCCATCCTTCAGTGTATAAACTCCATTTCAAATCTGAAGGATTGGAGCCATACACTACGACAAATGCTTTGTTTAAATCACCAAAATCTTTTTTGACAGTAAATCCAATCTTTTCCAGTTCAACTGATAATATTTCACCAATTGATTTTCTAACAGGATCATCACTTCTTATGAAAATCGTAATTTCTATAGGATTGCTTGAAATTTGCCACTTTCCATCAATTTTTTGGGCTCCTTTCTCTTCTAGGACTTTGGTGATTATTTCATTAGCAAGGGTAGGATTGAATTTAAAATTAAATGATTCCAACTGCTTGATAATGGTGAGATATTCTGGATCTGATGGGCTGTAGTAAGAAATAATCGGGGCTCCGTACCCGCCCATCAATTCATTTACAATTAATTTTCTATCTACCAAATAATTCAATGCAAATCTGATGTCTCTATTTGAAAACGGATTGAATTTTTCTGATTCTGCAGGGTTCACTAATATGCTATATGATCCTCCTGTAGAATCAAAAACCTGTAACCCTTCTCTTGATTGAAGATTTTCTAATCTGTCTGATGCAATTCTATAATAATACACATCAAGATTTCCATTTCTTACTTCTTCTAATGCTGTATTTTCATCCAAATATTGAATGAATTTAACTGAATCAAAAAATGTATTTTTTTCTGCACATGCTTCACTATTCATCAAAGTTATAATTGAAAGAGCTAGCAGTATGACTAGCAATTTTTTCATGCTATTATTTTTAAAAGCTTGTAATAAAATCTATATCATAATAACTTCCAGTTAATAGTTCTTAAAACCTATATCACTCCATGAGTCAAAAAATAAAGTTGAAAATTTACCCTAAGATGGTCAATGGATTGAGTGGTGTTATTCAAGGTGGTGTATCTGCTGAGGATTTTTCAGCTGTTACAAAAATGAGTCTTGCTGATTCTAAAATGATTCTTGAAGAATTTATAAAAAATGATATTGGCTCAAAAAAAGATGAAAATTATTATTTTGAAGATGGTGACAAATTAAAAATTGCGGTCAAATTACTTGAGAAAGGCCATCCTATAGATGAAATTTCCGTTGCTCTTGATTGGAGGGATTTTGAAGGTTTAACTGGGGAAATATTATCGTCTAAAAATTTTGCAGTCATAAAAAATATGATTCTTACAAAACCTCGTATGGAAATTGATGTAATTGGAATTAGATTGGGTATTGCAATTTTAATTGATTGCAAACATTGGAAACGATACAGTTCTTCAGCATTACAAACTGCAGTTAAAAAACAAATTGAGAGAACAAAACACTATGTAGAAAAAACTCCCGGTTCGATGGCAGTACCTGTAATTGTTACATTATATGAAGATAAAATAAACTTCATTGAAAATGTCCCAATCGTTCCAATTTTTCAATTCTCTTCATTTATTGATGAATTTTATGGAAATATTGATCAGATGAAGACTATAGAAACAAACTAGTTATGAAAAACAGTACTCCGCCTATGACAAATGCTTTTGTAATTTTTAATGAATTATCTAGTGCTTTTGAATAGTCTTCGTATATTCCCTGCCCCATGACTTTGACATTTGCCTCATTTTCTAAAATTTCAAATTTTGCAGTTGTTGTTTCTGATTCTGCAACCTTGGCAATCTCTAAAAACCACTTTGAAAGTTTGTCAGCACTTGTGATTAATCCTAATTGATAATACCCATTCCTGTTTCTAGCTTTTACTGGTGCATAATGAGTATCTGATGTACAAATTTCTAACAAATTATAGTCTCTTTTGGAAAAGTTATCTATAATTTTCTCTCTGATTCCGTTTTCCATATTGTTTGCATCTGCCCAACCTAGAAAGTATTTTTTTGAATTAATTACCAAGCATACCACTCCTAATCCACCCATTCCTAAATCCTCTGTCCAAACATCCATGTCATCAGAATTGGCATAACCGAACTCTATTGGGTAACTTTCTTTTGTAATCAGAGAATCTAAACAAGACTTGGCAGCTTTTAACATGTCTTCCCCGTCTTCTTTTGAAATCTCCTCGCCCATTGCATTATGGCAATCCACTATCATCGCTCTTGCATAATTTCTATTCTCAGCATACTGCTCAATCTCTGTTTTCATGTAACTTGGAATGTCTTCCATACCATGTGGTGATAGGGACAAAAACAACAATGGATTATTACCAAATAGTAATCCTGTGACTCTTGCTTTGTTTATTTGAACTGTTACTGGTTCTGTGCAATGCAATCCTTCTTCTTTGACTTTACTGTCTTCTATTTTTTTTAAATAACTCTCCACTTCATTTCTTGATGGCAAATTCAACGAGTGATCAGAAATGCTGTGCATTACCATTGCAGATGATGATAAATTTTTGTAAATCAAATATGGGATGTTACTTCCTCCTACTGGGTGATATGGTCCTGGATGTATCTCTGGTAACACCATTCTAAAGTCTGTTTTTCCATTGGGTGATGACAATCTTAATTGTGATGTGGTGACTTTGGTTTCGCTTGAGCGTTGCTCCATTAGTTCTTCGGCATCCTCGAAATCATTTCCTTGTGATGCAAGATATGCCTGAATTGTTTTATGTGTGCTCTCCATCCCTGGCCTACCAGCTCTATCTGTAAGAACTGACCATACACTGGCAATTATCATAAATGAAATCCCGTATGCTAATCCTACTGGCTCGTAAAGTATTGAGAGCCACATATCTTGTGGGATTAATACAAAATACATTGCCAATGGCTGGATGAAACAAATTGCCCAGGCTTTTTTGAGACTTGCTCCAAGCGTTGTAGTGTAAATTCCTATTCTGAAACTTGCAAAAAGTAATAATCCAAAAACTATAAAGAATAATTCTATCTCTTTTGCTAAAACAACACTTGACAGTATGCCCATCAGAACAGTTACTGTCCATAACATGTTTCCAAAAAGTGATGAATGCAGTGACTTTGAAAATTCTTTTTTCTTTGAAAATCTTGTATCTAGTAACTGGGTTGCAACTAGTACTCCTAACACAATTGGCAGCCTGTACCAATTTTGCTCAAAACCTAGATTGCCCAAATAACCAAAATATGTTGCAAGAACCATCACTGAGGCTACTACTAATGATACAACTAATGAAAAATAATGTGATGATGGATTAACTAGAGTAAGGGAGAACCTATTGTGTATATTTGAAACATCGTCTGATTCTTGTTCCATTGTTTCTTCACGGAGCTAGGAAAAGATCAATTACCCATGAAACTACGATTAAACTAATTGGAATGGATACTACTATTCTTGGATCTATTTTGAATCCCTTTGTTTCATCTTCAAAGAATCTCATCAATCCTCCACTTGATGCTGGAAGTGGTGCTGATTTCTTGTTGCTACTCATTATACCTCGACATCCGAATTTTTACATAAAAACTTTATTGTTTTCCTCTGATTTTTTCTAATGTTTCTAGCACTGAATTAACTGATTTTAGAATTTCCTGCTGTTTTTCATGGTTTGCTTCTCCTTCAAGTTCTTTTGAGAGTACTTGCAATTTCCTTTCAAGAGTTTCTTCTAGTCCTGATTTTTTGCTCTGAGGTGATTCTTCTAATTTAATGTCCTTTTTTTCTGGCTCCCGTCCACAATTGATACATAATGCATGCCCTTCTTTCATTACTCTAACTCCTCTACAATATGGACACGGATCTCCAAGTAATGTTGCACCATTTAACAGCATTTCAGCAGCTTTTTTTGTAAGATCTTTTGACATTACTGTTCTTTGATTTTCTATCTAAAAAATCCGTTTATTTTTAATTTGTATGAATAATTCAAACAAGGCTTAATAGTGCGTACAATTGAATTTATTTCGAACGAATGGCAGTAATTTGTAATACTTGTGGTCTACCAGAAGACTTGTGTGCATGTGGTGAACTTGCCAAAGATAGCACTAAAATAATTATTAGATTAGAAACTAGAAGATTTAAGAAAAAAGGTACTATGATTGAAGGGCTAGATCCTAAACTAAATAATTTAGAAACTGTCGCCAAAGAACTAAAAAACAAATATGCTTGTGGTGGTACTGCCAAAGAAGGTTACATTTTCTTACAGGGTGATCATAGAGATAGTATCAAAGACACTTTGATTAATTTGGGTTTTGCTGCAGACACTATAGAATTACATTAGAATACATTGGAACATTCCAATAGACTTCTTCAATTCCTTGGAATTCCGTTTACTGCATTACAATCAATTATTCTTGGTTTACTGCTGGTTTCATTTCCTATGGGAATCTACATTGTTTTTGAAAGCGACATTGGAGATGATATTAATTTTGAATATCCTATAACACATCTGAGTATTTTTGACGGTACCGACTTTTATCAATCTCCACTGGATGTGACCATTGGAGATGCATTTGTTGTTTTGTGGATTTTTTATGCTGCGCTATTTACAATTGCAATTTTAGGTCCAAAACATGGATTTTTAAAATCAATTTCATCGATAATCTCTTTTGGAAAATTTAACACCTCGACAAACTATATGATTGGAATTACAAAATGGTTTTCAATCTTAATCCTGGTTTCTGTAGTAATTAATTTCGTCCAAGAGGCATTCGGCATAGTGACTGTACCTCCTCTCGATGACAATAATCTGATTCAGTTCTTTTACGTCTCACTTGCACCTTTGATTGAAGAATTTGGATTTCGCCTAATTTTGATAGGCATTCCACTGTTTGCGTTATACTCACACAAATCTTCTCCCAAATATTTTATCAAATGTTTATGGGCTCCTAGTTCACTAAAAATTTATGATTACAAAAAAGCATTTTTGCTAATTGCCTTTGTAGGTATTTTCTTTGGATTTGCTCATATTGCATTTGCTGAATCTTGGACTGAAGGAAAATTTGCCCAAGCCGCTGCTAGTGGCATTGTATTGGGATGGGTTTATCTGAGGTATGGATTTGTGGCCTCTCTTTTGATTCATTGGGCTATGAATTATTTTGTCTTCTCTTATGCAAATTTCATTTCACAATTAAACTCCATTTCAATTGAGGAAGCATTCTCTTACCCCCTAATGTCTTCCTTGGAAATATTGTTGCTAATATCTGGAGTTGTCTCTGTTTCAATTTTATTTGTAAATCGTTTTTATTCTAAAAAAGAGCCTTCCTTAGAGATTTAATGCTACTTTCAAGCCTTTGTATCTATTTCTAATTGTGACTTCGGTCACTCCTGCAGCTTCTGCAACATCTCTTTGTGTTTTGTTTTCTCCGTTTGTGACACATGCTACATAGAGTGCAGCAGCTGCTAATCCCATTGGATCTTTTCCTGCTGAAATTTTATTTTCTTCAGCAGTTTGTAAAATTTTAGTTGCCTTTCTTTTTGTTTTTTCTGATAGTCCTGCCTTACTTGCAATTCTTGAAATACATTTGATTGGATCAACTACTGGCATTTTTAAATTCAATTCTCTTAGTAATAGTCTGTAACATCTAGCAATGTCTTTTCTTTTGATGTTGCTTGCTTGGCCAATGTCTTTTAGAGTTCGTGGTGTTTCTGTATCTCTGCATGCTGCATAAAGTGCAGATGCGATTAATGCTGAAATTGAGCGTCCTCTTACCAGGCCCTTCTCTAATGCTTTTCTGTAAATGTATGCTGCTTTTTCAATTACTGCGTCCCCTACTGCAAGCTTGTCTTTCAATCTGTCCAATTCACTAAACGCTTGTCTGAAATTTCTATCCACTGGCTCATGAACTTGACTTCTGCTATCCCAAGTTCTTAATCTCTCAATTGTGCTCTTCATTGAAGCAGTTAATGGTTTTCCTGTTGCATCTCGATTTTGTGGATTGATTACCGTGGCTAGACCCATATCGTGCATTGCCAGTGATGTTGGAACTCCTGCCCTGCTTTTGTTTTCACCTTCATTTGAAAATGATCTCCATTCTGGTCCTGACTCTTCAACTTTATCTGTAATTACAAATCCACATTTTCCACAAAAATTCTCCCCTGTATTGGCATCTGTAACAACTGTTCCTTGCCCGCATCTTGGGCATCTGTCTTTTGGATTTACTTTTTTAACCATCTTTATTTCTCACAAAACCTTTAATGATACTATTTAAAATTTTCTAAATTATTGTTTATAAGTTTGTTGGTGATCTCAACTGGTTTTTTTGATCTTAGGAAAATAATATTTTCAATTAATCTCTAGGATTTTTTTAATTTTTTCTGCGATATGTGGTTTTTCGTTTTGTTCTAATAAAAATTTCAAATCTTCTATATTGTCTACATCCCACATTATTCTTTTAACGAAAACCATTGCAACATTTAGCGTGTGCTCTTTTGCGGTATTCATATGGATTTTGTAACTATCTTCATCATAATGGGTTTCCATTAAATCAATTGGCATTCTTGCAAGGGCATTTGTTCCATCAAATCTTCTTGAAGGAATAATTATTGCAAAATTAGGTGGTGCTTTGTAGTTTAACATAAAATCAATATCTTGTGTTTTGATGTATGGGATGTCTTGAGGGAATACAATGGATGCATCATATTTGTTTTCTAAAAGGTATTTGTCTGCAATTGATACTGCACTATTGACACTTTCCTCTTTTTCATCAATCAATACTACTGCGTTGAATTTTTTTCCAATCTCAATTGCTTTTTCTTCTTTTGTCACTATGATTGTTTTATCAATTTGAGGGGAAATTGAAATTGTATGTAGAATTTCTTCTAGCATTATCTCACACAAATTTTCAATTTTTGCTGGAGATAAATCTAAACGTGTCTTTGCATTGGAGAAAGTTTTTACAGGTATTATTGCAGCTATTTTCAAATTAAACGTGGACTTGTTTTAAAATGAAATTTGCTAATGCGTCTTCAGCTAATTTATTTTTCATAGTGATTTTAGTTTCAAAAACTCTCATGTCTAAACTTTGAATTTTCTTTGTAAGTAATCTGTCTTTTGAATCTAAGATTATGTTGGAGCATACATCTGAATACATTTTTGCCAATCCATAAGCATTAGATTCAATTCCTGCTGCTTGCATGTATTTTGCTGCGGGTCCGCTTATTGCATTCTCTCCAATTAGTGGACTTACTGCAACAACTTTTTTCTTAATTTTTGATAATTCTTTTCTAATGCCTTTAATCTGTAACATTGGCCCAATTGATGTAAGTGGATTTCCTGGAGCCAAAATAACCATGTCTGCATCATGGATTGCATTTACTGCTTCTGGGTTTGGTCGTGCTTTATCGGCCCCGATATATTGGATTCCTAAAACTGGATCTTTTCCCCTATGCTTTACCCAGTATTCTTGTAAGTGTAATTCTCCTTTGTCTGTTGTAATCCTAGTTTCAATACTGTTATCTGTAACTGGAATGATGTTGGCACTTACTGCAAATTTCTCACACATCCATTTTGTAATGTCGCTGAGATTTTTTCCATTTTTTAGCATGTTAGTTCTAATCAAATGTGTTGCAGCATCTCTATCTCCTACTCTAAACCATGTCTCTTCTCCAAAAACTTCCATTTGACGTAAAAAGTTGAAGGTATCCTTTTTCATTCCCCAACCTCTTTCTTGATCAAGTAAATCTGCTAAACCGTAAACGATGGTGTCGATATCTGGACAAACATAGAGACCATAAAGCCAATAATTATCTCCGACATTGCTGATCACATTAACTTTGGACTCTTGAGCTACCAGTCCTCTTACTAATTTGACTGAACCTGTTCCTCCTGCTAATACTGTGATCATACCATTTTCCCCTAAAACTATCTAGTTTTGTTTTATTACCTCATATTACTTTTTCAAAAGATTGCGATCATTTAACTTAGGATAAGTTTATTACTGTTATTTTGTGGATTTTACTCGTGTCTAGGGCTGTAATTTTAACAGTTTTGCTTGTTGGGCTTGTTGTATTTGGTACTACTAGTCCTGCATGGGCTGCACAATTGGATGCACGAATTAATCCAAATGCTGACGAATCTCCATTCGCTATAAATTATCTAAAAACTGTCTTTATTGAATATCCTAATGGCGGGCAACTCTTTGATGTACTACGTGGAAATGAATGGACTGTTGCCGGAGTTGCAGATTCTTCAAATCCTGGCGTTCAAGATTTAATGAATAAACTAAATCAAAAATTATCTGATGATGGAAGTCATGCAAAAATTACCGATTTGAATGTGGCTTATGAATTCTTTCTTAAAGGAAGAAACATCAATACCTCAATAGATTACAAAGTCCTCCTTGAAGGAACCCTTTCTGGTTATGTGATTACAAAAGATTCCCAAAGAAGTTTAGTTGATTTGGGCTGGAGAGGAATGACTGTAAATGATGAAATTAACATTGATGGTGTCGAGATTAACATTCCAATTAACATGCTAAGAGACCAAGAGCCTGAAGTTTATGCTGTATTTGCTGGAACAGAAGCAGAACAAGTTCTTCATAGACCTATAATTAATGCTGATTTTATTTTACAACAACCCCTTACAAATTGGCACTTTTTGTTTGATCCAACTGGTATCAATGTAGATGCTGGAACATTTGGATTGGATGAGTCAATTTCTGGATTTGTCGTATCTAGTTGGACTATGGGTGAAAGTAGTATTAGAGAAGGCAGACAAGTAGAAAGAGTATTTACTGCAGAAATTGATGCTGATGAAAGATATGTTGTTAGAAGTGTACAATCATCAGATACAGCTACATTATCTTTGATTGGATTTGGTTCAATAGATGTTCTTGATGGTCTTGAAATTGCTGGTGTTACGCCAACTACTCCTGAAGGTTATGGAACAACATCCACTGGTGACTTTCCAATTTACATTGTATACGGAATGGCTGGATTGGCAGCCGTTGCAGGAATTGCATTTTTCTTTGTAAGTAGCAGATCTCTTAAAAACGAAAAAGTTGGTCAACAAGGAATTGATCCTAGTAGATTAGTAGGTTACCAAACTAGTGCATCATCTGGTGGTTACCAAACCAATAGAGGTGAGGCCCAACTAAAAGATGAAACTGATTATCAACAAACAAGAAGTGTTTATGAAAATACAGCACCTCAAGAAACAACTACCCCTCCTCCAACAATGGCTAACCGTGAGGAGGCAGCATGTGGATGTGCTGCATCTGCTGAAATGGGCTCTGAATGTGATTGTGAAATGCAGGGCTCATGTCTATGTGATGCATCATGCGGATGTGCAGCAGAGATTTGTAAAGAAAATGCTCAATCAATGAGTTAAAATTTTAAAAATTAAAAAAATGTGTGCTGGGAGTAACCCTCCTTCTGTTTTCACGATATTTCGCTTTGCAGCCTACCTGAACCTAGTACAGGAACTTTAAGTTCTGTTTGGCCTTGCTCCATGTGGGGCGGCTTTTTTCATTCCTTCTATGGAAACCTCAGGTTTTGCCATCATAGTACGCCATATTGGATTTTTTTCTGCTCCGTTGCCAATCATCTCTGATTATCCATCTCCGGATCACATTTCCTGTATGGAGGGAGGAGTTTCCTCTGCCGTAGCAGCGTGTCGTGCTCCAGCTCACATGATAGTTTGGTATCTTGATTGAATTTGAATATTACCTTTGAGGCTTTGTGCCTATAATGAACAATGTTCCAAATTCACGTTTCCATTTTTTCTTACTTTTCAAATCTTTGATTTGCTTTGTTTTTGTAATAAACCCCGCATTCTTGAAAAACTCTTTCCATTCTTTTTTTGAATGCAAATGCATTTGTATTTTCATAATCTTTGCCCATTTTGCTGTAGCCTTGTTGTCTGAGTAAAAATCAGTCCCACAGAAAAAACTTCCCCCGGGTTTTAACATTTTAAATATTTTTTTTAAGGCAACATCAATTGAATCTGCATAATAAATTGATTCCATTGAGAAAATAAAATCAAACTTCCCTTTGTACTTCATTGATTCTATATTGGTATGGATGAATTCTTCTTTCTTACTCTCTTTTTTTTGTTTTGCCTGTATGACCATCTTTTTACTTTTGTCAATGCCTACTGCCTTTCTGCAATTTTTCTCCTTTGAAATTTTCTTTACTACCCATCCATTTCCACAACCAACATCTAGAAACGTAAATGGTTTCTCAAATGATATGGTTTGTAAAAATTTTGAAACATTCTTTCCGTGCTCTACCTCCATCAATTCCGCTCTTCCATTTTGAGCCCATTCATCAAAGGTTTTTCTAACTCCATCCATAACTCTCATGACTTGTTATTTCATTTTAGTTTTCGTTTCACTGATGATTGATATGAACGACTTCTACGTGCTTCTTATATTTTATTTAAATTAATTTTGTTTGAAAAGAATTGCCTGATGAATCATGCCGAAACTGTGGTGGAAAATTATATGAGCATACCAAATGCTCCTATTGCTTGAAGCCAAATAGCATGATTTGTAAAAATTGTACAAAGTGCACAATCGAGCAATTCCATTCAATTTGTATATCGAAAAATACCAACCATGCCAACACTGTGCCAAAAATCAAGTCTGGCAACTACTTTACTGTAGTTGCCATGGCTTGATTGTGTGGAGTAGGGATTCGCATATCATAGCTACTCAAGTTTTAAGTATGATTAATCTCGGTTTGTAACTTTATGGGGAAATTTCCAGTAGTTCTGAGCCTAATGGTAATATTGCTGATGCCTGTATATGCGACTGCTCAGAGCCCTGATAGGATTACAATTCTTGATGATTTTGGAAGTTATGAGAGTGGTGAACCTCTTTTCATTTATGGTACTATTGCAAGTATTACTGACGACTCATTTTTAATTATGCAAATTTTTAATCCTCAAGGAGATTTATGTCAAATCCAGCAACTCATGCCTTTATCAAATGGGGTTTTCATCACTGATGTAATTCCACTGAAAGGAAGGATTTGTGGCATTTCTGGTGAATATGAAATTAAATTGTTTTATGGTGACTATGCCAAATCAACAACATTTACTGTATCATCATCAACTTTTTCAGAACCTAATAACGATGAAAAAATTTCAATGGCGCAAAAATTGGTAAATGATCAAGCATCATTAATCAGTGATTTGTTTAATGTTTCATCCCCAATATCTAATCAAACATCCAATAATCTGTCTGAATTAGAATCAACATATGTTAATTTATGGACTGAATTTTTTGCAGATGACTTAATTCTTGATGTTGATCCGTTAATTAGACCCGCAGTATCCTCTTCGCTTGATTCTGTTCAACAATTATTAGATGATGATGAAATTTCTTTTGATATTGCAAAGTCCATTGATGAAACAACCTATACAGCAATATTTTACTATCAAATTGGTGACAAAACAACAGCCATCGATTTGTTAAGTGATGTATTTGTGGATATTAGAAATGTAAATCCTGAAAAGACAAGCAATCAAAAAACTCCTACATTTGATGAGTTAGAGGAGACATTGTTAAACTTGATGAAAAAATCTGACACTGTAATGAGCAAACCTGTGAAAAATGAAGTGGGATTTATTTTTGCACGGGGCACTGCTCCAATTTACTCTGATGAACTAAGTGAACTAATAGATATTCTTTCAAAATCAAGATATCTTGATGTTGTATCAAGAAAACAAAGTGACCTTTATCGATTGGTTCAAAATGATTGGGAGTCCCTTAAACCATCTTTGATGAGTAAAGAGTCAATTGCTGAGTTAATTGAATCAAAAACCCGTGTTTCTGAATTGCACCAAGCTGCAGTCTTACTGCGAGAATTAGATAATGTTGAACGATTTATTTCAAATGATTCTGAAGAAAACAGTGATCTTGCTAATCTGATCATACCTGATTGGGATAATTTAGAAACTGATTTAGCTCTGGCAACGTCAGTTCAAAACATTTTGGATTCAGAATCTGAAATAATACAGATGGCTCAAATCATTGACATATCATCCAGAATTAACAAGAGTGTTGAGATTTCACAATCAAGTGGAATTGATTCTTCTCTTGTGGAAGATTGGAAATCACTACTAGAAAGGGTGGAAAATGCTGAATCTGCTGATGAGATCTTAGAAATTGTATCTGAATTTGATCAATCCATGACTGAATTAAGAGAAAAACGAAACCCATTGTTAGTTTTAGAATTTCAATATAATACTATGAAACAAAAAGCTGAACTTCAAGCAGATTATGAAAATCTGTTTTTGATTGATAATGCGCTCAAAATTTTGGATACGGCCAAACAAATGGAATCAGGAAACCCCTCAATTACCCGAATTGATAGAATTGAAGTTTTACTAACTTGGGTGAGTGAAAAGGCCCCTCAAATAAAATCTGATTTGGATTCATATGATAAAGATGCATTCAAAGTACGTGCAAGTGATATTCTACAGCGTGCAAAATCACTTGAAAATTTAGTTGAACTTAGTTTGACAAAGAATCGTTTCTTACCAAACTATATTGAATTCACTGACAAGTTTAATGAGAAAATAGATGATGTACGAGACCTTGTAATCAAAAATGATCTTGATCAAGCTGATTTCTTAGTGCGCGAATTATTTGTAGAATGGACTGATGTTTCACAAGCATATGCAAATGATCCTCTTGGTTCTGATGTTGGATATACTGCAGATGAAATAAAGCGAATTGAATTCCGTAAAAAACTTGATGCCTTCTCAAATATGGTTTCTACTTTTTACAACAGTGAATTTTCTGCATATGTCGATGAATATAATAAAATGATGGATGATGCTAATGAACTAATCAGCATTGCAAATTTTGTTGATGCAGAATCTAAAATCTCACAGATTGGGGACTACCTTAGTGAGTATTTGGTTTTAGAAAATCCAAAAATCATTTATGATATTTCCTTTGATGCTGAAAAAGATATCTGGGTTCTAAATGGTGCTACTGAAAAATCTGTTTTTGATAGACGTGAAAATCTATACGTAACTATTTTCAATATGGATGGTAGTACTCATAGTAGTTTAAAATTCACTGATACAAAACAAGGTAATTTTTACACTCAGTGGATTGCTCCAACTGATCCTGGTCTCTATGTGGTGATGCTGCAGTACCAGGATTCAAAGGCGACCCAAATTGTTCATGTTGAAGAAGAATTTGACTACAAATACAGTGCATCAGATTTGAACTTAGTTGAATTAGCTCGAGAGTTTGAAGAACTTGAATCATTTGCCGAAAAATTTGGCGGTGATGATTTCGCTAGTAATCCTCGCTTTTCATCTGTGATCACTGAAATTAAAGCTGGCTTTATTGACAAAGATGCAGCAAGTGTAGATGAAAATATTGATGAATTAAAGCTAATAATAGAACGATATCTTCCAATTCGCTCCAGAACCGCAGTCATTGAAGCATCCTATGAAAATGATAAATTGATTGTGTCAGGTGCAGTTCAGAAGACAATTTCTTTTAGAGAGGACCTGTTTGTTGACATTTTTGATCAGAGAGGGAATCTTGTAGAGGCGATTGCTCTGAAGGATAATTCTTCAGGGTTGTTCTCTGAAATAATATCTGAACCATTTGATCCAGGTCTTTATGTTATACAATTAGAATATCACGATCTTCGTGTAACTGATTTTTTTAATGTAAAGTAATTATTTTTTCCCTTTTACTAAATTGAAGAGCTGTCTTACTGCAAGTTTTGGATGATGCGTTGCTAATTTTACCATATTTGATAATCCAAATTCTGCTTTAATAAAATCAATGAACTCTTCTGAATTCAATTCTTTGATAATGTCTAATTCTTTATCCCACTCTTCATCCGATAGTCCAATCCATCTGTCTTGTACTTTGCCTGCTGAATTTATTTTTGATTCAATCGCTTTCCTCCAATTTTCTTCATATGGCTTCAATGCATCTTTGTCTGTTTTTCCTGATTTTATTGCCTCTGATGCAACTTTTCCTGCAACTCTGCCGAATTTTATTGCGTATCTTATCCCTTCTAAAACTAATGGGTTTGCCTGACCTGCAGAATCTCCAACTAAAATTAAATTATTAAAAACAGTGTCTCTTGATAAACCATCATTTGGAATTAATCCATAATGAAATTCAATTGGTGTTAACTTTCCTAGTTTTTTTATTGGGCCAACCTTGGAATCCATAAGTTCTTTGAGTCTTTGAGTTGGGTCTACATCTGATTCTGGTTTTCCAACTCCTACTCCAATTCTAACAATGTTGTTGCCTAGAGGAAAAATCCAGGCATATCCAGCTGGTGAGTATTGTTGACCTACCATTAGCCACCATGTGTCTGACTCTACATTTTCTGCTTTTACTTCGTATTCTGCTCCTGCACCAAATCGCTTCCACTGGGATACAAACCCCATTGCCTTGCATAATGTGGATGGAAATCCGCTTGCATCAATTACTACTTTTGAATGAAATGTAATTTTTCCATTAGGTCCAATACCTGTAACTCCTACGATATCTCCTTCCTCGTTTTTAATTACATTATTAACATTTACTTTTAAAAAAATATCTGCCCCTGATTCCTTTGCTTGTTGTGCTAACCACCTGTATGATTTTCTAACGTCTAAAACAGCTGCTCGTGGAACTGAGTCACTAATCATAACTTCATTATTTGGTGAACAAAATGAGAAATTTTTAATCGGATTAAAACAATCATCTGGGATCCCAAACTCTTTGATATTTTTAATCCACGTGACTCCGCTTGTTCTGACTGTTTCTGCAATCGAGTTTTCTTTTTCTAATAATGCAACTTTGATTCCATTCTTTGCCGCCGCAAATGCTGCTGAAGAGCCTGCTGGGCCTCCTCCCACCACAACCAAGTCATAATGATGTTCTTCATCCAACTTAACTAAATCTAAAGCAGCTAGGATATAATTTTGAGGAATTTTTTTGAACCTTATTTCTTTAAAACTGGAGTGCCTGTTGAGTCGTTTTCTCTTTCTGAATCAAATGTTTCCATATGTGCTGGATCTCTGTGCATGTAACTATGAGTTTCTCCCTCACTCTTTCTGCAGAATTTAGAGTGTATTGTCTCTTCAACCTTTAGGGTTGTTTCATTTTCATGAAAAAGACGTTTTCCACAGTCAGGACATATGAATTCGGGCATATTTTTCGTCTGCATCAAATCTATTTAGATGTTTCATGCCCTGCTTGAATATCTATTTTTTATTCCAACAGAAACTTTAGATGGTAACTATTTTTTTAATTATTTGTGGATGAATCTCAAATCTCATCTTTTGTAATGTGGTCTGTAATTACTGGCGTTGTAATGGTAATTACGGGATTGAGCTACCGTGCATATTTGAGGACAAAAAACAATGAGATCCCTCCATCTTGAAAAAAAGGGATTAAGGGGGCTTGCAATAGCTGAAAGCTTTGCCCCTAATTCATCAAATTCTATTTTATCTGGAATTGTAATGAGACGAGATTTCATTATTGATGATTTTGTTTTTGGAAGTGCAACATTGGGTGGTGATGATGCCACTGATTCTATTCTTAAAATGTATGGTGAACTAGATAGACCTGATGTAAGTTATGTGCTGATCTCTGGCTTGATAGTTTCGATGTATAACATTATAGATATCAAAAAATTATTTGATTCCCTACAAATTCCAATCATTGGAGTTTCATACAATGATTCTCTTGGAATTGAAGATGCTATTAAACATCATTTCCCAAATTCATCTGAATCCAAAATTTTTGAATATAATAAATTGAATAAACGAGAGAAAATTACTTTGCATACCTCTCATGATATTTTTGTTAGAAAGGAAGGTTGTACCTTAAATGACGTTAAGCATCTTCTTAATGATATAACATTACATGGTTCTATTCCAGAACCTATTCGCGTCTCACAACTACTTGCAAAAAGATTGTTTGAAAAAGGATTATCCTTCTGAGGCAGTCTTACCACCATCCACGTTGAGAATGGTGCCTGTTACCCAATTTGCTTCGTCTGATGCTAAATAGAGTGCAGCATTTGCAACATCTACTGGTTCTCCAACTCTTGCAAGTGGTAATCTTTCTTCGAGAACTTTCCTTGCTTGGGGATCGTCTAAATATGGTTTAATCATTCCTGAATTAATTATTCCTGGATTCACACAATTGCATCTGATATTTCTTCTAGCATATTCGACTGCAATTGATTTTGTAAACATGGAAATTGCGGCTTTAGTAGCTGAATAAACTGCCAAATGAACTCTTGGTATTGCCCTTTCACTTGATATTGAACCAATATTTACAATAGAACCCTTTTTCACATCTGACATTTTTGAAAGCACTGCCTTTGTCATATGGAAGACTCCTAACAAATTCACATCAATGAGTTTTTTAATTTCCATATCCTTCATTTCATGAAAGTGTACTGGGTCATTTATTGCTCCGGCGTTATTTACTAAAATGTCTATTTTACCATAAGTGTCCATGATTTGATTTACTGCCTGTAGTGTTTGGGATTCATCAGTCAAATCACATGTAACTGAAGCTGTTGACTCTTCATTTCCGATCTCTTTTCTTGCTTTTTCTAAGCCTTCTAGATTTCTTGCAACTAGAACTACTTTTGCCCCTTCTTCGATAAATCTTTTCACAATCCCTTTGCCTATGTCACTTGATGCACCAGTTACTATGGCAACTTTATCACTTAATCTCATACTAACACAAAGAACCCGTAACTTATAGAATTTTTGTTTAATTTTATTCGTGATTTTGGTTTTATTTTGAATCATTAATTCTTTTAATGTATTCGATTATTCCTGTATAGTCTACATTTCCCAATCCCTCATTTAGGGCATCTCCGTAAACTTCTTCAGCCTTCTCAGTCATTGGTAATTTCACTCCTAAAGATTTGGCAGTCTCTGTAATCGTACTGATATCTTTTTTTAGATTTGCAAGAGTGAATGTGGCTTCATATTGGCCTTTTGCCATTTTGTATGCCTTTTTTTCACTCATCCCTGTTTTAAAATAAGTCGAGTTTAAAATTTCAAGAAATTTTTCAGGTTCAACATTTGATTTTTTTACAAGTGTAATTCCTTCTGATAGAGCAAGTGCTAGCATAGTTATTTGAAGATTCATAGCCAATTTGACTGAATGTGCCACTCCACTTTCCCCTAAGAAAAATACTCTGTTTGCAATTCTCTCAAAAACATCTTTGCAACTTTCAAATGTTTTCTTATCTCCTGATGCCATCATTACTAAGTCTCCAGTAATTGCAACATTTGGTCCTCCCATCACTGGAATATCTAATTTCTTTATATTGTGCCCAAGAAATTTTTCTGAAATATTTTTTGATTCTGATGGATTTATCGTACTCATATCTGCAACAATTAATTTTTCATTTTTACCTTCAACAATTCCATCTTTTTGAAAAGATACCTGTTTTACTGCTTCTGCATCTTTTACTACAATTATTAGCAGTTCTACTTGCTCTGCAACCTCTTTTGGCGATGAAGCAACTCTTGCACCTTTCTCTTTGATTTGTAATGTTTTTTCTTTTGATCTGTTGTAAACTGTTATTTCAAAACCTGAATCCAACAAATGCAGTGCTACTGCATTCCCTAACATTCCTAATCCAATAATTCCTACCTTTTTCACTTATTGCACTTCCTATGAATTAATCTCTCAATGACGTTCTTCATTTTGTATCTCCCATTGACTATTTCCAAATCTTGGTGCTGAAAATTCTAATTGACCTATTGTCTTTTCTCCTTTTTTGACTTTGGCAAAATCAAATTTTTTTAATCTCAGTAATTTTTCTTTTGGTTTGTACCCTCCTTCAATAACTCGTACCTTGAATCTTTTACTGGCTTTGATAATCATTTTTCTAGCAATTTGAACATCCCCCATCCATGAAAACATTTCAAAATCTCCAAAATTTTTTGTAGAAATTTCATATCCGTATAGTCTTGCTTCAAGTTTTACCCCTTGTTTCTTGGCCTGACTGTTTAGCCATGACACGACCTCTTCGCCATGACCTTTCTCAACTCCAAATGTTTCTGAATCTCCCATTCTATTCACAGACACTGCCAACCATAATAATCATTTTCAATTATTGTTAGACTAAAATATTGACAACTTCTTGAAATCTTATGCTTACAATTGATTGCAAGGATATTTCTTCAATAAAAAATGAATTGCTAGTGTATGTTGCAGATAAAGTGGAAGCTATTCCCACAATAAAACAACATCAATTCACACTTTCTACTTTTGATGATGATCCTATTGATGTTGATTTGGTGATTTCATCCATTAAAGAATACTTGGACTCTATTGATGAAGGAAAAAATTTTGCTGTGATCTCAAATAATGAGAGAATTAACATAACATCAATTTCAGGAAGAGTGATAGAAAGAGAAACTGTGAAGCAATCTGATATGTTTTCGTGTACTCATTGTGGGTATGTTACAAAATATGAAGTTGAACTTAATGTTCACATGAGAATTCACTATCTTTGAATTTTTTTAAAAATTTTAAATGCTGGGTTTTTGATTATTGGAATCTCTTGTGCAAGTGAAAAACTATATCCTTCAAAACGTTTTTGATATTCTGAAATGTAACTTTGTGTAACTTCCAATGTTCTAAAACTTGTTCTTATTCCGTTAATCTTGGATTCTTTTCCAAAAATATCATGTACTACGATTGTGTAGTGACTCTGTTTGATTTGATACTTTGAACTACAATACCATAAAATACCAAATACTACTACAAAAAATCCTGTAACAAATTTGTCCAGACTTTTTAGCACATCTTGATTTTCAACAGGATCTTTATAAGCACTAGTTACCCAAAAAAATAGTGGACAATCCATCAAAGAATAATACCAAAAAAGTCTATTGTGAAAAATGTGATCTAGTTTTAGAATCTAGAGAAAAATTTGAAAAACATCTTGATCAGCATTCATCAAAGATGGTATGTGAGATGTGTCCAATTGATATTGCAATTGCAAAATTTGTAAATTTGTTTAAAAGAAAGTCATCCCGTAATTTGGAATAAGTTTTTTTAACCAATTAACTCTGTTTTGAAATATGAACAAAAAAGCTGTAATTCTAGGCGTAATTGTTATTGGAATTATTGCAGGTGTTGCAGCATCCCTTTCATCCTCTCCTTCAGAATCTGTGAATCTTGATATGGGTAGAACACACGGAACCATTTCTACAGCTATGGGTTCTGCAATTTTGGGAGATCCTTCTGCTCCAATAACTATTGTTGAATTTGGTGATTATCAATGCCATCAATGTTATAATTGGTTTCATAATACCAAGCCTGCGATAACACGTGATTACATTGAAACTGGAAAAGCAAATCTAGTTTTTGTTGACATGGCCTTTTTAGGAAAAGATTCTCCAAAAGCAGCTCAAGCATCATACTGTGCTGAAGATCAAGGGATGTATTGGGATTACCATGACTTACTTTACATCTCACAAGAATCAAAAATTGATGGAGGATGGGCAAATTCTGAACGACTAAAAGCATTTGCATTTAGTTTAGGTCTTGACATGGAACTTTTTGAAAGCTGTCTTGATTCCGGAAAATATTCTAAACGTGTGCAGTATAATACACAACAAGCAAGAGATAATGGTGTACGTGGAACTCCTGGATTCTTTATTGTAGGACCAGACGGACAGCAGCAACTTGGTGGTGCACAACCATTTTCAGTGTTCAAACAAATATTGGACACAATGGCATAGATGACATCTGTAACAACTCTGATATTTTCAAATTTCAAATATCTTCTTTTAGCAATTATTATTTTTTCATCTATGATGGTGGGCCTGCTAATTTTATCTGAATACATATTCTTAGAGCCATATGTAGTAAGCCACATTCCTTCTGGTACTGAATTTGGATTTATTCTAATTTTAACAATTTCTTTTTTATCTGCTTTAGTTTTACCAATGAACATATTTCGAATTAATATTCTTAAAAAATCTAAACAAAAAATTAGCGGCGGAATATTTGGATCTGTCATTGGTGCTGCTGCAGGTGCATGTAGTTGTGGGCCAATTGGATTTGCTGTAATCTCAACATTTGGATCAGTAGGGGCCACTGCAACTGCATTTTTAACAAATTATGAAATACCAATTAGAATAATTGCCATTGGAATTTTGACTATCACATACTTTACAACAATAAAATCCCTGAAAATTGAATGCAAGTTTGATCCTTCATCTTAATGCACTAGAAATTACCAATTAGGCAAATAATTACAACCTTTGAATGTATGTTAGAGTCTTGGGAATAGAATTTATGACATTCATTTATGTTCCAATCAGGCCAAGTAGGAGAGATCCTGAGGCAGATGAAATTGAAGATGCCGAAGATTAGTGGCTCTTTTTCCAATTTTAATTTATGAATAAATTTTCAAAACTTACAAAGTTCAGCTATTTATTTGCCATTTTTTAGGTTTAACTAATGCAGAATTGGAATCTTATTTTCGGAATTATCATAATTGCAAGTCCAATTCTTTTCTCGATGATTGCATATCCTGATTCTATAGCATGGAGTTGGAATGAAGGTCGGGGAGGTTATTTCTTTGCACTTGTTTTCGTAGTAGCTGAATTAATTGGTCTTAAAATTGTCCTATCAAAAAAACGATTACTCACAGTTATTCCTATGGCAATTCTAACTATTGGATATTTAATTTCATTAGAGTATGGTTTAAGAGAGTATCTTGTTGAATCAGCCGAGCAGTTTGATGTGCAATTAATTTACTCCTGGACATGGATGTGGGATTTTGTTGTAATGGCAATTTTTGTTGTTGCTGCATTGACTATTTTCTTTGGCAAGCGATGGATTAGAATTGCACCAGCTGGACCGATCTTTTTAATTGGCACTGCAATTATTCTTTCCCTTGATGCATTTTTCCCATATGATACTTTGGGTCCATTACAATATGTTGTTCCATACTTTGTTCAAGCAAATGTGTGGATTATCACAGTTCTTGATCTAGGAACTGCAGTGGCAAAAGACAATGTCATGTTCCTTCGGGGTGATCATGGTTCTATGGCTTTACAAGTATTTTGGCCATCTGCAGGTGTTCATAGTATTATCATTTTTTCATTAGTCATTGGAGCATTCATGCTAAAATTGAATATTCCAAGACCCCGAAAAATAATGTATTTTGTTTTAGGGATAATTGGAACAATCACTGTTAATCTGATTCGAATCTTTTCATTATCTTGGTATGCTCTTAAGGTAACAACAGATCCTGTGGCTTGGGAAGAATACCACAAAATTGCAGGCGAAATTATGTTTTTGCCGTGGCTATTTGCATTTATTCTGGTGGTCATATTGATAGAATCAAGAAGAATGAAAAAACTTGAACAATGAGTTCCTAATTTAAAAATAATTTGTAATGCTGCTTTGACCTTGAACTTCTGAAAGCTCCGAAACTTTAACTCCTAATCTTCTAATTGTATCTTTTTGATTTTCTAAAGCTTCTTTTAGTAATTGATCAGCATTTTTTTGTAGTTCCTCCAGACTTTTTGTTGGATTTTTGAGCATTCTAGATTTTGATTTAATTGATAAATCTGATTGAACAATATGAATTCCGACCGATTTGAACATTCTATTATTTTTCATTAACACATTATGTACTTCTTTAGATAATTCAACAATATTTTCATACAAAAATTGATAGTCTTTAGAATCTTTTTTCAATGTAGATATTTTACTATATTGTATGCTTGCCTCTCTTTCTTTGACTGGTTCGGTGTCAATTCCTCTCACTGCATTGTAGATGTAAGTTCCACTCTTTCTCCCGAACTCTTTATTCAAGGTAAAAACATCCAATTTTTTTAAATCTTGTATAGTTTCTAATTTCATCTCACTAAATCTCTGTTCAGTTTTTTTACCAATTCCTGGAATTGACCTGATTTTTAATGGTTCTAAAAATTCATTCATGTTATCTGGAGTTACAACTGTAAGACCGTCTGGTTTTCTAAAATCTGATGCAATTTTGGAAATTAATTTGTTAGGTGAAATTCCAATGGAACAACTAAGTTTGATTTTTTCTCTAATGGAATTTTTAATTTGCTGTGCTAGGTGACTTGCTTTTTTAAAATCTCCATCTACTCGTTTTGTTACATCTAGGTATGCTTCATCTCTTCCAACATATTCAAAAATATCTGCGTTAGATTTCATAACCTCCATTGCTTTTTGTGACATTTCAGAATAAAATTCAAAATCTACTGGCAAAAATACTGCATCCTTCCTATCTTCTAATCTTTTCTTTGCAAATGAAATTGGAATGCCTGATTTTACACCAAATTTTCTTGCAGCATAATTAGCCGTGGCAATTGCACCGCTATCTCCTCCCCTATCTGAAAAAACACAAACACATACTGGCTTTGTTTTTAATTCTGGTGATCTTGTCTCCTCACACTGAGCATAAAAATAATCAAAATCTATGTGGAAAACTACTCTCGTTTCCAATATTTTTCAATGTTGTTTTGATTATTACTGTATTGTGTATTCATCTAAATACTGATGCCATGTCATAATTTTATGGATTATCCAGTTTCTGCTGATGAAAACGGAGTCAATTTAAAACCTGAGAAAATGGAAAAAGAAAAACTCTATCATTGTATTTTTAAAAATAAAGCAATGCTGGTTTTCAAAGATTCTCAAGATGTCTTAAATTGCTATGAGATTGAACAAGAGGATTTGGTTGAGAAAATAAGAAAAGCTAGTAATGAAGATGATCTTGAAAAATTACTTGAAGACTATCTCAAAGGGCAAAACCTGAAAAATTAATAAACGCCGGAGAAAGTTTTGTAATGACAGGAATTCAAAATTGAGCGACCCTAAAAAATCAAAAGATGCTGAAGACATTTTATCCGAATTTGACTCTAGAACTAAATCTGAACCTGAACCAACACCAGAACCTGAACCAACACCAGAACCTGAACCAACACCAGAACCTGAACCAACACCAGAACCTGAACCAACACCAGAACCTGAACCAACACCAGAACCTGAACCAACACCAGAACCTGAACCAACACCAGAACCTGAACCAACACCAGAACCTGAACCAACACCAGAACCTGAACCAACACCAGAACCTGAACCAACACCAGAACCAAAAAGTGATGCTGCTGAAACTCATCCTCCTTCTGAAGAGCGTGATGTGATTTTTGTTGGTACTAAACCTATAATGACATATGTTTCTGCAACTTTAACTCAACTTTCTACTAGGCCAACTGTGACGATTAAAGCTAGAGGTAAAAGAATTACGCAAGCAGTTGATGTTTCTCAAATGATTGTAAAAAGAATGGATTCAGTTGGGTATGTTATTAGTGATGTAAGAATTTCTTCTGATTCTCTTACTTCGCAAGATGGGAAACAACGAAATGTTTCTACAATGGAAATTGATATTTCAAAAAATTAGTTTAAAAAATTTATTTCTATTTGCATTATTGATTTTATTCATTCTTGTACTCCTTAGTTTTACAGGAAATTCATGTGGGATTCAACATATGTTGATACTAAATGATATTTTCTCGTATGAAAAATCACTTGATCCTGAATTGTGTGAAATAATTGTTGAAAAAATTGATTCATTTAATGATTCATGTGAACCTGAAATAGAAATTTTGGATTGCAGTTAATATATCGAATCTGTCAAGAACACTATTCCAAAATACACTAATACCAAACTCAAACAAACCATCAATACTTTGTAGTTTTTATTCGATAGTATCTTTGAACTTTTTGAAGCAAGAAATGATATTACTCCTAACCACACAAAATCCATCCATATATGTAAACCGAACAAAATTACAATTCCGGCAAATGCCCAAATCAACATTGCATCTGAAATTAATTTAAAACCAATTGTAAGCCACCATATTATGAAAAATGGATTTAATGCACTAAGTAAAACCCCTGCAATTAGTGGACTCTGTTTTGGTTTAATCTCTGAAATTTCTTTTCTTGAAAAAACTGTTCTAATTTGAAGAATTGCAAAAATGAAAAGTGTTATTGCGCCTAAAATTGAAATTACTGTTCTAAATTCAGGAAATATTTCTAAAGAAAACACTCCTATTCCTAATAGTATGATTAATGGAAATTCTACAATTGAATGGCCAACGGCCATCTTAATTCCCGATCTTGTACCGTCTCTTAATCCATATGATATGTTTGCTGCAAACAATGGACCTGGTGCCATTACTCCTGATGCTGAAATGGCAATAACTAGTACTGCAAATTCTAAAAATTGTTCCATTTTCTACTGATTACAAGAAATTAAAATCTGAATTAAACATTAATTGAAAAATTTTATCTATACATTGAATCTTTGATCTGGCTTGATTCTACCTGTGCTTCTTTTATTACTTCTTCAGCTTTTTCTGCCTCATTTTGTAATGATGATATGTTGCATGAGGCACCTGGGATTAATTTTGACATAGCCATACAAAGATTTGCACTCGATTTAAAATCTGGACCTTCCCCCTTTGTGTGAAAGACTATTACTACAACATCCTGTTTTATTACACTTCCTTCATTTAACAAAACTCCGGGAATTCCTGGAACTGTACCGTGTTCTAATACTTTTAATCCCGCATCTCTTATTTTCTTTCTTGCTGATTCAGTACTTCCAATTCCAATCATCTCTTCATTTCCATTAGGATCTTTAACTGCTACACTACTGAGAATTAATTCGATCTTGTGTTTTTTTGCCCATTCAAACATAGTTCTAGCTGTAACTCTGTGTAAAGATTGTTCAAGTGTTAGATATGATAAAAAAATTGCAACTTTAAGATCCTCATTAACAAAAATCCTAGTTGGATAATTTGGCTTCCCATTTTTTATCACGCTTATTGGTGGAAATTTTTCTGAATCAATAATACCTGCTAACTCAAAATTTGATGTGTGTATCATTGACTCTGTTGCAATTGCACTGCTAAATCCTACTGAAGGAAATCCATCAATTAAGTACCCTCCTTCAAGATTCACAGATTTTATCTCTTTAATTTTAATTTCAGAAGTCAATAGAATATCTCTGTAGTGATTAGATAAGAGGGTTTATCTAGATTCAAAACTATTTTTGTAATTTTTTGATTAATGCTGCATAAATAAATGGCAAAATTGTTGTTACTTCTGCATGTAGTGTTGATTGTTTAGCTTTTTGCGTTACTTTTCCCCAAGAAATTGCTTCTCTGACCAAGGCTCCACTAAGACTCCCATCAAATTCTTGTGCAGTAGTGATGTAAAATGCATAATCTAACCCTTCTCTATATTGATTCCACCATAATGTGTGATGTTTTGAAATACCCCCGCCAATCATAAATGCTCCTGATTTTTCGGCTTTGAAAATAAATCCTGAAAGTAAATCTGCATCTCCCGTCATGTTAAGTTTGAAATCGCTGTGCTTTTGTGCAAAAAGCCAAATTTGACTCCCTACTGCACCATCCATTATTCCTGGAACTACTACGCTTACGTTGTTTTTCTGTGCCCAATAAAGAAATGAATCTTCACCTAGATGTTTTCCAATCATTTTACAAATCTCTGCAGTGGTCATTTCTTTTACTCCTTTTTGATACTCTTCTTCTAAAAATGCCTGCATTTTCTCTTCGATGAGTGGACCATAACTATCCATTGGAACAAGCACATTTCCTAATCTATGGATATTTTGATCTGCCAATTCCATGTCATCCATCGTAAATGTTCCTTCTTTGTAATGTGAAAAATGTCTTGCAATGTCATGATCTAATGCACCACATGTTGTGATTGCAACATCAAACCATTTGTTTTTTATCATATCTTTGATTATTCCTCTTAGTCCGGTCGATACTACTGCACCAACAAATGAAACAAATCGCAAACACTGTTTATCTGAAATCATCTCTGACAAAATTTCCAATCCGTCTGATAGGTTTACGGATTCAAATCCCCCTGATTGAGATAATTCTTCAAAAATTTCCACTAAAGATGTATTGGAATCTATTTCTATGTCTTTTACTGGACGACCCGGCTCTACCATTAGTTTGGTTGTTGATGCCAAGTATAAAATTCTGCCTTCAAGAAACAATTTCATTCTGTCGAGTAAGAAAACTTTAAACCCGCCTAATAATACCAAATTTCAAATGTCTGATAGAATAAAAGTTGGTTTAGTTGGTATTGGAAATTGTTTTTCTGGTTTAATTCAAGGAATTGAATATTATAGAAAAAATCCTTCTCAAGAAGTTACTGGAATTATTCATGATAAATTAGCAGGATATGGAATTCATGATATTGATTTTGTTTGTGGATTTGATGTTGGTGAAAATAAAGTTGGTAAACCCCTTCATGAAGCAATCTATGCATTTCCAAATATGGTTGATTGGATTGCTAAAGAAGATTTACCACATAATGATGCTATGGTGTATGAAAGCCCAATTTTAGACGGAGTGGGGGTTTGGGTTGAAAATAGAATTAAACCTATTGAAAATCCAAAATCTGTAGAACAAATCACTGAAGAGGTTAAACAAATTATCAAAGAGAAAGGAGTTGAAATCATCGTATCTTACTTGCCTGTAGGTTCAGACAAAGTTACTGAATTTTGGGCTCAAATTTGTCTGGATACTAACACTGCTTTTGTGAACTGTATTCCTTCATTCATTGCATCTGATGAAAAATGGGCAAAAAAGTTTGAAGAAAAGAACATCCCATGTATTGGTGATGATATTAAAGGTCAAGTTGGCGCAACTATTGTACATAGAACACTGGCAAAATTATGTAGTGACAGAGGAACTAAAATTGAAAAAACCTACCAAATCAATGTTGGTGGAAATACTGATTTTCTAAATATGAAAGAACAAGATAGATTAGCTTCAAAAAGAATTTCTAAAACAGAAAGTGTTCAAAGCCAGCTTCGAGAAAGATTAGATGATGATCAAATCTATGTTGGCCCATCTGATTTTATTCCATTTTTAGGTAACACTAAGTTAATGTTTATGAGAATTGAAGGTCGTCAATGGGCAAACATTCCTTACAACATGGAAGTTCGTTTGGAAGTAGATGATAAAGCAAACTCTGCAGGAATTGTAATTGATGCAATTAGATTAGCTAGGATTGCACTTGATAGGGGCGTCGGTGGTCCAATTAAACCTGCTAGTGCTTATTTGATGAAGCACCCAATAGAACAAACTTCTGATGCTTTAGCAAAAAGTGAATGTGAAAAGTTTGTTGCTGGCAATTAACTATTGAAATTTGTTTGAATCTGAAAAT